>CALWLJ010000008.1 GCA_944381495.1 uncultured Mediterraneibacter sp.
CGCATAAATCCGTCCACCTTATCGTCCACCTTATGAACCGATTTTATTCGATTTTATGCGGTTTCTGGCGGTCTTAAATTTAAAATTTTTTCATTTGGAATGGGGATAAGGAAAAGGTAATACAAAAAAGAGTTTTTTCGGTTAAAAAAACTGCCACCTTATTTTTTACGAACTTTCGGGAATAAAAATAACCCGAAAAACGTTGATTTTTCGGGCTTTCTACGAGATGCATAATACTGCATCCCGATGTTGCAGACCCAAGTCTTGCTACTTGAATACCTGCATAAAAACGGACAATATTTCCTATTTTCCTGAGAGGCGCAGACCGGATTTGAACCGGTGAATCAGGGTGTTGCAGACCCACGCCTTACCACTTGGCTACTGCGCCTTACTATAAGCACTTAGCAACTGTATTTTAGCTGCTTATGTGCAATGACCCCGACGGGAATCGAACCCGTGTTACCGCCGTGAAAGGGCGATGTCTTAACCGCTTGACCACGGGGCCACAAAATGCGGCCACCACTTCTGCAGTGACCGTGTTATATATTAACATAAGTGATATATAATTGCAAGCATTTTTTCAAAAACACTTCTATTTTTTCGCTGCAGCTCACTTTATCAGGATCTGAGCATTCTCATACGGATCACCTGTTGTGTTTCCCCTTGAATATCCATCTCACATTCAATCTGATGATCCTCTCCTGCATACCAGAAGTACAGATCTTCTACATCGCCTCCGTAAATATCATCTGCCTCTCCATATGCCTTAAGCACTTTATCAAGACCGTCTCCCAGCTGAATCTGTCCGGGAAATGTCACGTTCAGGGTTCCGCCTGTCAACATGGACGTATCCACTGTGATTCCTGATATGAGACATTCTCCCACTTTCTTTGTATCTGTTCCGCTGTTAATGATATCCGCTGTGATCATACATCCGCTCTCATCATAAAAATACGCTGTCAGATATTCGCCTGCGTTTACGGTCATATCCTCCGGAGTCTCCTCTCTGTCCAGCGTAAGGCCTGCCGCCTCGATATCAGCTATTGTACATGGCAGAGTTACGACCGTGTCGTTCAACTGAACCGTATAACTTTTCCAGTCTGTACCCAGGACTCCTCCCTGCTCTGCCGGTTCTGTTTCCTCCGATGACACGCTATTGTCCACATCCGTGCTTTCTGCTTCCAGAGCTTCCTTCGGCACTGTGATTCCGTCTATACTATTATAATCTGTAAAGGTGATATCCAGACTGCACTCTGATATATTTACTGTCTCTTCACTGTCTGCAGTCAATGCTGCCATTACGTCTTTCATATCAACATAAATCTTTGCCGGGAGCATGCTCTCTTTATAAATATAGAAAGAGCAGGGAATTTTCGTCTCGGAAAGTTTATCCTCATCCATATCCGGCAGCTGCCCCAGGGCGTTGCTGACGCTCTGCTCCATCACCCCCAGGAAAATATCTCCATTGATATCACCGGCCATCTCATATACAGCTTCCCCATTGACAGCATCAGGATCTTTTGCCAGTTCAAATCTTTTCGCCTGAGATCTCAGTTCCCGGAACATTTCAGGATTAAACGCATCTTCATTTGTCTCCGCAGATGTTTTGCTCCATTCATCATTAAGCTTTGTATAAACTTCATACTCCTCATCCTCTTTGACAGAATATGTCTCAAGATCCATATCAAAGTTCATGCCATACATTTCAAAACTCATGTTTCCTGTTCCATGAGATATTTCAGGGTCAAGCATGCTTTCCATATCCATGCTCACACCCACAGCCACTGTCTCTGTTCCCACATCCATATCAGCCGTCACATTCATACTGCTGCTGACTGATTCTACATTTTCAAGACTCTTTGCCATATCCGCAAGCAGCCTTTTCGGACTGTCTTTCTGACTGCATCCGGGCAGGAACAGCACTGCCGCAGAAGACAGGAGCAGCATGATCACCGCCTTACGCCTGGTCACATTCTTTCTGTTTCTGCTTTCATTTCTTCTCATATCATCATTTCCCCCTGTTTCCATAATAAGCCACGATCAAATCTACCATCCGGTCATAGCTCTGTACGCCGTCCGCCTGACCGTTTGCCTTCAGATATGTGTCATTGACACGATCCGCCGCTCTCTCAATCGGACCTTCATATCTGTCCCAGAAAGCATTGTTCGCTGCCAGATCAACTTCCGCCAGCGGATCCAGCATCACTCTCACTTCCGCCCAGCTGTCATAATCCGCACGGTACAGAGCGTTCATGCAGTACACCCAGCCGGACAGGTATCCGCTGTATTGAAAATCTATTCTATCTGATCCGATGCATGCGAGAAATGCGATAAAATTTGCTTCCCGCTCTTCCATGAATCCCCTTAGATGAGACAGCTCATGACAGGCTGTGAACGGCTTGTTATAGGATGTCATATCCCCGTTATAATTTGCCTCTATCGTAAAAGGCAGATAAATCCCGGTCAGCCCCTGATAGGAGAGCACCTCTGACAGGATCAGCTGCTTCGGTCTGGGATAATACCCTTTCAGAGACGGATATTCTTCACTGAGTCTTTCCATTGCTTCCACGGCTCCATCCTGTTCCGGGCTTTCCAGAGAGAGGATCTGATCCTGATCCCGGTCCACAAGAGAAGCCAGATCATTCACCTCATCTGTCAGCCATATGCACACCTGCTTCAGATCCTCAGATGTATACCGCCATGTTATAATTCCCTCTTTCATGGAAAAGGATTCTCTCCTGTAATTAATCCCGCATCCGGCGGTGTACAGAAAAGCCAGTATGGAAACCGTCAGCATCACTCCGGAAAACCACCGGAAAAGTACATGTCCCGCCTTTTCCTTTCTGCGGATGATCCTGACTGATGCCAGTATAATAGATAATCCCAGCCCAAAGATAATGAGATAAATGCAGATCTCCGATACAGAAAACGGGAACCTGCCCATCCATCTTCCGACAGATGAGACAAGTACCGGATAGACTGTCTCTGCATACCATTCCGCAAATGCCGGTTTCCATGCCGAAAGAATCATCATCCCGCCGCTTAAGATCAAGAGGATCACCGCAGCTGCCAGGCATCGTTCCGCTGTTTTGTTTTTCTTTTCTTTTGACCGTTTTTTCTTCATCTGTCTGTATATCCTGTCTGATAAATTATCTGCAGGCAGAACCCGCACTTTCTGCAGATAAGCAGGCACAAATCTGCCCTGTTCTTTTCAATCATCATATAATCTTAAGGCACTATTGTCAATTATAGCTAAGTTCTCTCTTTAACAGAAAACTGCCGCACCGCCTCTTTTCAGAGTGCCGGAACGGCAGTTTTTTTATGCTGTAAAACTTATGATATTAGCAATTGTTCTTTTACTGTACAACTGTCACAGAAGTAATATGCGGGTTCACGCCCTCATACCAGTAAAGGAATCCTTCCATATCAATGGTCTGTCCAATCTGAAGGTTCTTCACTGCTGCATATACCTCAGTGCTGCTGTCACACAGATAAGACTCGATGGTAAATGTATAAGTCTGTCCATTATATGAAGCATTGAAATAAAGGTCGTCACCGTCTGTACCGGAACCGTCATAATTATATAAGAACGCCGCATCGTTTCCATCTGCATCCTTGGATGCTTCTACTTTCATACCCTTAAAGGATACGAACTGATTCTGATAGTTCTCAATCTCATCTGTTCCAAGATACTCTGTAACGTCCGTCGGATCTGCGATATAAGTATCCCCGTCATTTACGAACTCAAATGTACCTTCCTGGATCTCCACTTCGCCGGACCACTCTGTCTTGTATCCTGTCACACGGATCTTTGTTCCAGGTACCAGTTTATCATAGTCCTCTTCGGAACATGCTGTATCATAGAAGAAATATCCTCCGTCATGATCCTGTGCATAGATCGTAGCCTTGTCTTCCCACCAGGACTGTGTCGCCTGTACATAGGCCTCAACTGTAACCTCTGTATCAACATCCGCCGCCATGTACTCATCGTAGCTCATAACGTCTGCAGATGCGTCATCTGAAGTGTCTCCTGCTGTATCCTGTTTGTTGTCTTCTGCTGTTGCGTTGTCACCGGTAGTGTTACTGCTGTTTCCGCCGCCTGCGCAGCCGCCCAGTGCGAATACCAGAGTAAGAGCCAGTAACATAGATAATACTTTCTTCTTCATAATATACTTCTCCTTTTCTGATTGCACAGTGCCGGATGACCGGTGGCAGAATATCCGGAGCTGCAGCATAGATTCCATACCCGTCATCACGCTGCCGTACTCCAAACCGGACATCGGCACAATAATTTTGCAACAATTTTATTATAGTCAAAAAAACAGGGAAGTCAACACCCCGCTCTGTTGGAGCAGAGTACTGACTTCCGCTGAAATCATTGTTTTTTACGTTGTTTTTTCATTTTCTCCCTGATCAGGTACAGGATGATCAGCAGCCAGACCGCCGCGATCCCTGCAATAAGAGCAACTGCTGTTCCCGGAAGCGGCCCCAGATCTGCTTTTTCTCCCGATGGCGTATTGTAGTCATTCAGATGGTAAAGGGCCGTCACATCACTGTACAGATTCTGGATATAAGTATCATCCACCGTTTCTTTTCTCCGCACAGACTTGGTCACTTCCTCGATCATCTGCCCGGCAGCGTCTCTCAGAGATGTAGAGCCGTTGAATACCGGAGTGACAAAAGTGTCGTCCTCATGCTCCAACAAAAGCTCCGCCGCCTTGATCTTCACATCATAGTGCTGATTGTTATCTTCCCCGGCACGGGAGAGATAATCCTGATACTCAGCAGACTCCTGAGCTGCAGTCGTCACCGGCACGTACCCCTCGGTTTCCGAGTAGGCGATCTGTACATCATTTGTCAGAAGATACTGAGTAAACAGCCAGGATGCCAACACCTCCTGGGGATCATCCTTATTGAAGATACATACGGAAGGTCCCTGAGAGATCATCTGCGGATTCTCCGGGTCATACTGAGGGATCATCCTTACCTCTGTGTCAAACTGGGTGATAGCCTCCTCCGCGATATCCACCAAAGGGGCATCGCTTCCCATCCAGGTGGCCCCGGCTGTAGAGTCGATGGCGAATACGCACTGGCCTGCATTCAGGAAATTGGCCGGATAGCCGGAGATCTTGAATGTCGAGAACGCTCCTGTATCGGTATGTTCCGCTACAGTATAAAGAATGTCTTCCGTGGCATCATTAAAGATCTCCACCTCTCCATGATCTGTAGAATAGCCTGCTCCCTGCTGCTTCAGCATCTGTATCATCATATTGTCTGTGGACTTGTAAATAAACGGGATCATTACATCCTGCCCGTTCAGGACAAAGGTCCCATCCGGGTTTTTCGCCGCAGCCGCATCCGATACTTCCCAGATAAAATCCCAGGTCAGTACATCCGGCACGGTATACCCGAGCGCTTCCACATAATCCTTGTTAATATAGCATGCCTCCGTAGAACGCATATAGGGAAGCGCATAATAATGACCGTCTATCATACATTCATCCAGAAACTGGGGAACGATCTGCGACTGTTCCGGAGACTGGAAGAGCAGCCTGCTGCCTCCCAGACCGTATGTCTCATCCGTCATCAGATCATCCAGCGGCACAACTACATTTTCCCCGGTCAGGTAAGTGGCGATATGGTCCGGATAAGTGATACAGACATTAGGAGTGGTATCTGTGGCAATGTTTGTGATCACGTCATTGTAAATATCCCCGTAATCCGTATAGAGTCTCAGATCGACCGTAATATTGGGATACAGCTCCTGGAAATCTGCGATGGCCTGCCGGTAGATATCCGTCTGCGTCTTGTTGGTATCGTTCTTGGCCCAGAATGTGATCTCATAGTTTCTAGAAGTATCAAATTCATCCGGCACGGCAAACTCCGCCGTTTCCTCCTGCCTGCCGTGGCATCCGGACAGTCCGGCTGCACACAGGGAAGCCGCCAGCAGAGCGGCAAGTATCTTTCCTGGTCTTTTCATCCTTTCATACCTCCTCTTGACACGCCTTCCATGATCTTGTTCCGGAATATGAGGAACAGGATGATCAGCGGCACGGATATGACTACCACCGCCGCCATCATAGCCGGGATATTTTCCCTGCCGAAACCGTTCTCACGGATCTCCTGGATCCCGTTTGACACCAGATAATATGCCTGATCGTCTGTGATCAGACGAGGCCATACATAGGAGTTCCAGCACTCAATGATCTTCAGGATCGTAATCGTCACGATAGTTGGCCTGCAGATCGGGATCATGACCTTCCACAGATATTTCAGATCGGAGGTCCCGTCCACCTTGGCCGCCCGGTACAGCTCATCCGGCACCTGCTCAAAATTCTCTTTCAGCAGATAGATATAAAATACGGATGTAACCGAGGGCAGGACCAGACCTGTCATGGTATTTCTCAGATCCAGGTTCGTAATTGTCACAAAATTAGTAATAACAACCAGTTCGCTGGGGATCATCATCAGAGCCAGAAACAAAGTAAACACCAGATTCTTTCCCCGAAAATCCAGTCTGGCAAAGGCGTAGGCTGCCAGCGTGCTGACCACTACCATAATGGCTGTAGTTATCACCGCGAAGATCACGGTATTTAAAAGATATCCTACCAGTGGTACCGTAGTAAACGCGTCCACATAGTTCTGGATCGTAGGCGACAGAGTAAAGAAGGCCGGCGTATGCTCCGCGTTATACGCGCCATAGCTCTTTACCGAAGTCAGGATCATCCAGTAAAAAGGAAAGAGAACGATCAGAGCCCATATGGTCAGAAGAATATAGGTAACTGCTTTCTGTATCTTGTTTTTTGCGTCTGATTTTTTCTGTACTTTTTCAAAATCCGTCTGTTCCATCTGTGATCATCTCCTTTCATACTGAACCTTTTTCCTGCTCACCAGAAGATTGATGCAGGTGATCGTAAGCACGATGACGAACAGGATGATCGCCGCCGCAGATGCATAGGAAGGATATCCGCCGCTGTCTCCGTACAGCATGTCATAGACATATCCCACGATGGTATTCATGCCCGCCGCGTTCAGATCCGTTCCAAACAGGGCAACTGCATCACTGTATGCCTTGAATGCTCCGATAAATCCGGTGATCACCAGATAGAAGATCATTGGCGAGATCATAGGCAGGGTAATCTTTGTAAATACTCTCAGCTTCGGCGTGCCGTCCACCCGGGCCGCCTTGTAGTAGTCCTGATTTACAGACGCCAGAGCACTGGTAAGCACCAGAATCTTAAATGGCATGACCACCCATACGGTATAGAAACAGAGCACAAACATTTTCGCCCAGTAGGGTCCATCGATAAAATCCACGGAACTCCCGCCGAACAGATTGATCACCATGTTTACCAGACCGTCTGTATACTCCGTTTTCTGGAACAGGATCATAAATACAAGACCTACCGCCAGTGTATTGGTCACATATGGCAGAAAATATATGGTCTGATACAGATCTCTCAGCGCCTTGATAGAACTCAGTCCCAGAGAAATCAGAAGGGCCAGCGCCGTTGACACAGGCACCGTGATAAATACAAGGATAAATGTATTTCTCACCGCCTGAAGGAAATAAGGGTCATGAAGCACATAGGAAAAGTTGTACCCGCCCACTCCGAAATAAGTCTGTGAAGCGAAGTTAAATCCTTCCTCCATGGAATAGATAAACACATCGATCAGCGGATATACCAGGAAAGCGATGAGGAACAAAAGCGCAGGCAGAAGATACAGCCAGGCTTTCTTGTTGTTGCTGTTCATTATGGATCACTCTCTCCTTTCTGTATCACCGGATGTCAAATAAAATCCGCTCTTCTGTATCTCTGTGAAACAGGAAGACCTTGTTCGGCTTCAGGGCAAATCGCACTTCAGAGGATCCTGTATCTACACGGTTCTCCGCATTGATAATGGAGCGGACTGTCTGTCCGGCACACGCGCTGTGGGTGGACACGATACTGACGTCACGTCCCATAACCTCCACACGGTTCAGCTGACAGGCAAAAGGGCCGTCCTCCTTCAGGATGAATCCCTCCGGCCGGATCCCGGTCCACACTTTCTGATCCGGAACGCCGCCTGCCGGAAGCACTGCGTCATCCCCGATATAGAGCATACCGTTTTCCACTGTTCCTTCGAACACATTGATGGGCGGAGTGCCAAGGAACTTGGCCACAAACAGATTTGCCGGGTTATCATAGACTTCCTGGGGTTTTCCCAGCTGCATCAGGACTCCATGGTTCATAACCGCGATCCGGTCTGAGATACTCATGGCCTCATCCTGATCATGAGTAACAAATACCGTGGTGATTCCTGTCTTCTTCTGGATCCTGCGGATCTCCTCTCTTGTCTGCAGCCTCAGCCTGGCATCCAGATTGGAAAGAGGCTCGTCCAGAAGAAGTACACGGGGCATCTTCACCAGCGCACGGGCAATGGCCACGCGCTGCTGCTGTCCGCCGGACAGCTCCTTGGGCCTGCGATCCATCAATTCTTCGATCTGGACCAGACCGGCCGCCTCCATGACCCTGCGCTCCATCTCTTCTTTGGACAGCTTGTTCTTTCCCTTCAGGTTCTCCAGTGGAAAACGGATATTGTCCCGAACGCTCAGATGGGGGTACAGTGCATAGTTCTGAAACACCATGCCCACGCCCCTCAGCTCCGGCGCAAGTGCGGTCACATCCTCCTCTCCGAAGAAGATATTCCCTCCTGTAGGTTTCTCCAGCCCGCAGATCATATTCAACGTGGTACTCTTCCCGCAGCCGGACGGACCAAGCAGGCCCATCAGTTCTCCGTCCGGGATCTCACAGGTAAAATCATCCACAGCGGTCACTTCCCCCTGGCTTTTCCGCCCCCGGGCCGGGAACTTTTTCGTAAGATTCTGTAATACTATCTTCATTTTTCATCAATCTCCCTGTTATAGGTTGTATCTGGATCTGTACTCTGTTATAAAGCATCTCCAGTCTGATATAAAATTTACCTATAAGATTATAGCGGATTTTTACGGGATGCTCAAGTCTCAGGCGTTTCCCGTGAAAGTACTGGATATATAAAACAGGGGACTGATGTCCTTCATCTTCTGAACATCAGTCCCCTGTGTAACTATACTTTCCTTATTTCACCATGCATTCTTTTCTGTAAAACGCCACGCCATACTTCAGGATATCACTGTATCCTTCCTTCCGCAGTTCTTCCTCATATTTCCGGTCTTCTATCTGCCTGAGGGCCTCATCACACTTCTGTTCCAGTTCCTGATATGTCTTTGCCACCTTGATCTCTATGATCACTGCCTTGCCTCTGACGCTTGGATATTTCAGAAGGATATCCGGTCTGCCATTTCCTGATTCCCGATTAGACAATACGATATAGTTTCCGATATTTTTCAGCATTCCCGCCATAAATCCATGATAATAGCTCTCCTGATAGTCATAGAAACTGATCGTCTCCATCAGATTCTCAGATAGTATCTCTGCTATCTTCTCCCGATCCCCATTCAGGATACTTTGATAAAGCGGGGTCAGTTCTTTCTTCTCCGTCTTTTCCTCAAACCAGCGGAGCACTGTATTTTTGTAGATGTACCTTACTTCAGCATTAGGGATAGCCATCTCAACATACAATGTCTCGCCATCCATAAATTCACTGATCTTTTTCAGATATCCTGTAAAAAACAGAAAATTCCAGAGATTATCCTGAGTAGAATCTATTTCATCATATGTGATGTCTTCATGGATCGGTTTGGTGATTGTCTTTCCCTCGATCAGAGATTCAATTTCCTGCTTTACCGACATATCCGCTTTTTCTATAAGCATGCGCACAATACTGTTTGAACTTGTATTGGACCAGTAGGGACGAAAGATGGCATTTTTATTCTCATAACAGGAGTCAACATAGTTAATCACACTCCACGGGTTATACACTTCCGTATTGCCAAACAGGTATCCATCATACCATTTACGGACTTCTTCTGCATTATCCTGGAGCCCATAATACTCCAACATGTCCCGCACTTCCTGACAGGTAAATCCAAAATGTTCATTATAAGATTCTGACGTTATAGATATTATTTTCAGGTTGTTTAACCCCGTGAAAATTGATTCCTTACTAATCCTCAGGCAGCCTGTCACAACTGCAAATTCCAGCGTATCATTTGTTTTGAGAGCAGACTCAAACACAGAGCGGACAAGATCCGTCATTTTCTCATAAAACCCTCTGAAATATGCGTTTTCCAGAGGAACATCATATTCATCGATGAGGATCACTGTTCCGACTCCATAGCAGAAATACAGGCACTCTGATAAAAATCTCAGGGCCGTAAGATATTCCCTGTCGTCCGCCGCCCGGTTCATAAACAATCCAAACTTCTCCCTGTCGTCTTCGGTTTTCAGCTTTTCTATGATTTCCGAATGCTTTTTATATTCTCTCGCAATTTCTTCTTTCAAACAATGAAATGCATCTTCGAAACTGCCCTGTTTCATTGATTTTAATGATATTGAGATCACCTGGTATCGCCCCATCTCGTTCAGATACCGTTCTCCCGCGCTCATGATCTTTGTCTCTGAAAAAAGGTAACTGCGGTCTTCCTCTGATCATCAATGTTTTATCTACATAGTAATAACCTTTTTCAATAATCTCCTTAAAATTCTCCACGCCTACCGGCAGCGGCGTCCAACTCATATAGTGCCTCCCTCCCGGATGTCTTTTCATTTTATCTCAATTTTACTACGGGTATCGGGGCCACGCAAGATTTATCCATATTCCTATAATAAAAACCAGCCGTACCCCCACTTTTCAATAGAAAAGCCGATACAGCTGGTTTTATTATAGACAAATATTTTTAATTCTTACCCTTATGCTTTCTTTCTCTTCTTCACTACCAGCACTGCTCCCGCAATGATGATCACTGCCATGACCACATCGCCTGCGATCAGAGCCTTCTGCCATCCCGCCAGCTCGTAAGTGATCTTCACACCTGATGCGATTCCCTGCATAGCATTGCTGTTGACAACCGTGTACAGTACGTTGTGTGCCGCGTTTCTCACAGCGTTCAGTGAAGTGGCTGAAGTCTTGTCCGTAAGTGTTCCGTCTGCAAATGTGTTCAGGAGCATATCATTTCCTGCACGGAGTCCTTCATCTGCATCCATATATGGGCTGCCGCCGAAGTAGTCGGAAATGACCATTCCCTGGCATCCCCATTCATGTCTCAGGATCTGGGTCATAAGGCCATAAGTTGCTCCTGCCCATTTTGTTCCGATACGGTTGTAGGAGCTCATGATTGCTGTACATGCGTTGATCTCCTTGGATGCCAGTTCTCCGTTCTCGTCATTGTAGAAGATCTCTGCCGAAGCATCTTTTACGCACATCTCGAATGGCTTCAGGTAGATCTCACGGATTGCCTGCTCATTTGCAAAGACAGCGATTCCGTTTCTTCCGTCTTCTTTGTCATTCAGAGCAAAATGTTTCAGATAGCAGTAAACGCCTTTTTCCATTGCTCCGGAAACTTCGTTTACAGCTATTCTTCCGGAAAGGAATCCATCCTCGGAATAATATTCATAGTTTCTTCCGCCGAAAGCGCTTCTGTGGGTGTTCATTCCCGGCGCATACCATCCTGTGAATCCATTGTTCAGGCCCTGCTCGCCTACCATCACGCCCATATCATGAGCAAGGTCTTCATTCCATGTTGCCGCAAGTATTTCCTCTGCCGGGAAGCCGATACATACCGCATCGCCGCCGTTTGCGGAAACCCATGTGGACCACCCCATAGGACCGTCATAATCCAGTGTTGCAGGCTTGCCGATCTCTGTCAGCTCTGCTGTGTTATATCCGGCGTTAGCCAGCATATTCTGAACGTCATCCAGGTTCAGCTCATCCAGAAGCAGATTCCATGTCTCATCGTCATAGTCAAGTCCTCTCAGGTCAATCAGACTGATACCGGAATCTTTCCCTGTCACAGGAGCTTCATCTGCATAGACTTTGCTTCCTTCTGTATTTCCAAGAATCGCATCCGTCTCCTCATTAAAGTTTGTCTCAAGTGCTGTCTTGATCTCATCATCTGCTGTAAGCTCTTCCTCTGTAGGCGCAGTCGGGAATGTTCCCGCGAAGTCTGCCCTTGACATGTTCAGCGGACTTCCTTCTTCTGCAGTATCTGTAAATACAGCGGAAACTTCGTCAAACTGGTTTACTGCTGCCGTCTGATCAGATTCTCTCGGATGATCCTCGTTAAAGATCACCTCATCCAGATCCTCGGAAAAATATCTTCCTTCATCAGCCGTGTCGATATCGGCCCAGCTGTGAGCGTTCTCGCTCAGATAGAATCCGTAGGTACCCTGCTCCAGTACATAGCAGCCGTTATCCTTATAATCATAAGACGCCAGATCTTCTGCATGAACTGTCAATGTAAGTGTCTGTGACTGTCCCGGCTCAAGAAGATCGGTTTTATCAAAAGCCGCAAGCACAACTTTGGCCTTCTCGATCCCTCCCGGCGTATACGGAGTCTCAGCATAGATCTGAACCACCTGTTTTCCTGGGTATGTATCGCTGGTGTTTGTCACAGTTACATCAAATGTAAACGCGCCGTCGCTGTAGGAAGGCGTTCCTTCGAACCGCATGTCAAAATCCGCATAGGACAACCCGTATCCGAAAGGATATAGAACCTGCTCATCGTAATTAAATCCGTCATAGTTTCCTGCCATTGCCTCAGCCGCGGCAGTCTCATAATAACGGTATCCTACATAGATTCCCTCCTCGTACTCGTTGAAGCATCCGGATTCATATCCTCCGATGGTTCCGTCTACATTTGTATAATAGAGATCTTCAAAGTTCTGGAAGGACGGATCCTTTGTCAGGTCATACACATAAGTATCCGGGAGATGTCCGGAAGGCGTAACCTTTCCATCCAGCACTTCAGCAACAGCATTGGCGCCCTGGTCGCCGATACATCCTACCCATAGAGCAGCGTCGATGCCGTACTGCTCGTCCTCAAGGAATCCCATCTCCATTGCATTTGCCGTGTTGCACACAACGATGATCTTGTCAAATACACCGGCGTCTTTCTGTTCCTTTACATAGGAAAGCATCTCCATCTCTGTGCTGTTGAGCTCCAGATAAGTCTTCGCCTGATCCTCGGCATTTTCTGCGTGATCGCTCATATTCGTCGGTAGGTCGCATCCTTCTCCGCCTACTCTTCCGATAAATACGATGGCAGCTCCGTTATACTCGGCAAAGGATGACTCCAGATCCGCCGGATAGTCGCTGACCGGTACTTCCGCGATGATATCATCCACAAAAGTAGCAACACCCATGGCTGAGACAAATCCTCTTCCGGTGTACTCCACCTGCTGGTCTCCCATATTTCCGGTATGCAGGACAGCTGTTTTCTTCTCTGTTGACTTGGGATGATTTGCATAGAAATCATACAATGTCCCGTTTACCGTAAAGTCATGATTCTCCAGCGCTGTTTTGTAATCTACCGGAGAGCTCTCTGTAGCAGCGCTTCCTGCCCCTGTATAGATTGGGTCTACACTGGTCCTTCCGAAAAGAGAAACATTCTTCTCATCCTCTGAAAGGGGAAGTGTCTGATCATCATTTTTCAGAAGCACGATACCTTCCGATTCGATCTCCGAAGCCAGTTCCTGGCTGGCTGTCAGAAGCTCCTCCTCGCTTCCATATTCTGATTTGTAGTATTCCGTGTCCATGTTTTCTGCGTCCGATGAGTTTTCTATCACCGCATCGCCTTTTCCGAAATACATGTTCATGACCGTATAAAGTGGTCCGGTCAGAACAATGTTTACCACAACTGTCAGGACCAGAAGGATTGCAAGGACTATGGTCCAGACTGTGGCTGCTCTGCTCTTTTTCATATTCTTTTTCCTCCTTTTTGATTTTACGGTTATTGTACCGCCTGTTTTTGAAAGAGCAAGAAATAAGTACCAACAGCATCCACAGAGTACGAAATGCATTTCTGACAGGTTTGATTTATGCTATAATCAATCTGGAGAGGGGGATACGAGATGTATAAAGCTGCTGTTGTAGAAGACGAACAGGACGTCATGGAATATATTATCAATACACTGTCGGAGGGATTTCAGAAGAAGAATCTCTCTGTTTCTTTTGACGGATTTCTGTCCGGCGGCCGCTTCCTGAGAGAATTTGAAAAGCATCATCATTATGATATGATCTTTCTTGATATCGAGATGCCTGAGATCGACGGGATCGAAGTGTGCAGGAAGATCCGGGCGATCTCTCCGAACTGTCTGGTAGTATTTATTTCCAATAAAGAAGAACTGGTATTCCAGACTTTCGAAGTACAGCCTTTTCGTTTTATCCGCAAAAATGAGTTTCACAAAATGCTTCCTTCACTGATCGACGCCCTTGAAGCAAAACTGAGAGAATCCAGTCGAAATATCCTCCGGATCAGCGAACCTGCAACAGGAGATGTATACTCCTTTGACATCAGCCAGATCCTTTACATAGAAGCCCAGAGAAAGGACTGCTGTATCAATACTTCTTTGGGAAAAACAGTGATCCGGTGTCAGTTCTCATTCCTGGAGGAACTGCTGACGCCCTACCGTTTTATCAAGACTCACCGGAGTTATCTGGTTAACAGCCGCCATATATTTTATATCGGGAGAAATCATCTCGTTCTGACCAATAAAGAAGAGATTCCCATCAGCCGTGGAAAAATAGACGAGGTCAAGAAAAAATTTCTTTTATACAATACTTAGGGAGGAACATATGCTGTATTCGATCTTTCGCGTTGCCGAGCTTGACGGTATCATTTTATCCGCTTTTCTGGCATTTACCCTTTACATGCTTCTGGGCAGCAGAAAGGCCGGAATCCATTATATTGCCTATATTGCCGGAAGCACTCTTACCTTTGTATTTTTCTTTTACCTTTATAAAATTGGCCCTTTTCTCACGGGGCCCGTATGGGACATTCCTACTAATCCCTACTGGTATTATTTTCTGTGTATGATCGGTACAGCCCTGGTCTGGTCTCATTTCTGTCTGCAGGGCTCACTTGCGACCAAGATAACATATATCCTGTTTTTTATTACATTTATATTGATGTATAAAATCGTCTGTTCGCCGCTGTATATGAATGAATTCCATATGCCTTCTGATCTGTACCGGACACTTGACATACTCACAACACTCCTTCAGTATATCCTTCTGTTTCTGCTGGGGATACTGTTCCGCAACGCCAGGATCCGGATCAGTCTTGCATCACTTCCGAAAAAGGTACTGCTGGCACTGTATTTTCCGTTGAGCTTTCTGTTCTGCTATCTGATACTTTTTGTTAATCATCTGGAACAGAGCGCTTACTCCGCAGCCATCCTGGCCGCCATTATCCTGACCAACCTGCCTGTCGTTTATTACCTGTTTGTCTCCGTCATCCGCACCTACGAGGAACAGCGCCGCCTGGACGACGCGCTGGCACAAACCCAGGCACAGCTCTCCAGATACCGTTTTTCTCTTGAACTGGAAGACCGGCTGAGCAAGGAACGGCACGAACTGAAAAACCGATATTTCTATATACAGACCCTGCTAAAAGAAAAGAAGTACGATAAACTGGACAGCTATCTGAACGATGTGCTTGGAACACAGCTTTCTTCAGAACAGAATATACATACAGGAAATACCCTGATGGATTACCTTATCAACCGGAAACTGCAGGAAGCACAGAAAAATCATATAGTCACCTGCTCTGAGATTCTCGTGCCGTCACAGCTCCCTCTCAGTGACGACACCCTGTGCACCATCCTTCTCAATCTGCTGGACAACGCCATTGAAGCAAGCCGCTCTGTACAGGATCCCCATATCCAGATTACTGTGAAATGTGTCCAGAACTATCTGTCGATCCGGATCAGCAATAAGGTAAACGAAAATATTCTGAAAAAAAATCCTTCACTCCGCACTACTAAAAAGAATGCTTCGGCACACGGACTGGGAATCCAGATCATCAAAAATGCCGTTTCAAGCTGCAATGGAATCTATGATGTGAGTATGGATGGGAATTATTTTGTCTCTACGGTAATGCTGCCGCTGAACAGCCAGGATGAATAATAATATGGAACGTAAATCCAAAAGCAAAAAAGTTGTTGAAAAACTTCCTTCTCCTATATAATAATAGACATATGACCATCAACCGAGGAAATACTTTGTCCCGGCGTCAGAGGCTGAGGCAGAGATCCTTTACTCACACACCAACAACAGAAAGGGGTTATACATTATGGGCAGAGGCGGAGGTTCATCACACGGCGGAGGCGGACATTCCGGAGGCAGATCCTTCGGGGGCCGCTCCGGAGGAGGATTCGGCGGAGGCGGCAGAGGACCGGGAGGTCCCGGATTCGGTGGCCCCAGACCAGGCGGTCCCGGGTTTGGCGGACCGCGTCCGGGAGGTCCGGGATTCGGCGGGCCGCATTTTGGCGGACCGCATTTCGGAGGTCCATGGTTCGGAGGTCCCCGCAGGAGAGGCCCCATCTATCCCGGAGGCGGCTGGGGCGGTCCCGGCAGACGGGGCGGAGGATGCGGATGTTCCATGATCATCGTGGCAGTCATTCTCCTTCTCTTCGCATTCAGCAGCCTGATCCTTCCCAATATGGGATCCTCATGGAGTACTTCGCAGACCACAGAAGTAACGGTATCCAGGACCGAGAGGACGCCCATAACCGGCACGCAGACATATGGAGAATGGTATCTGGATGAACTGGGATATATCGATCATGATACAGATCTTACAGACGGACTGAAGTATTTCTATTCCCAGACAGGTATCCAGCCTTATGTCATGCTGCTGGACTACGACGCATCCATGTGGAATAACGGGAGCTGGAATGAGACTGCTGCCGAAGACTATCTGGCGCAGGTCTATCAGGACACATTTTCAGACAACGGGCATATGATCCTTGCCTACTTTGCCTGCGAGAATGACTCGGAAGATCTGGACGGAACATTTTATATCTATTACGGCTCCGCCGCTTATTCAGTCATGGACGACGAAGCGGAAACAATCTTCTGGAGCTATTTTGAGACGAATTATAATGATCTTGACTTAAGCATTGCTGAATTCATCGGAGACAGCTTCCGTCAGACTGCCGACAATATCATGCATGAAGGAAACGGCAGGGGAAATACCCTGATGAAAGTGGGCACTGTCTTTGCTGTAATATGCGTAGTAGCCATCGTTGCGGGAATCGTAGTAATGAAGAAAGCCGGCAAAGAAGAGGAATAATGTAAACGGATCTGATTCTCTTTTTCATACGGTGAATTTATTGATTTTAAAGGCAGTACCTTATATAATGGAACTGCCGTAAGAGAGGAACACCGATGGACATCAGAATCATGCACCGATATATATTTCTCTCAAAAAATGCGGAAAGAAGGAGAATTATAAATACTATGAAAAAGAAACTTTTTGTGATCATGCTGGCAGGAATGCTTGCCGTCTCCACTGTTGCCTGCAGCGGATCCGGCGATGCTTCATCTGCAGATAATACTCAGGAAACTGACAAGGGCGATGATTCCAATTCGAAAAAAAATATTGAGATCCAGACTGGACAGTATGCTGCCGGCATGTACAAGATCGGTACCGATATGCCTTCCGGCACATATCTGGTAACCGGAGATACCGGTTATGTTGAAGTATCCAGCGACGCTTCAGGAGAGCTGGATTCCGTACTTACCAATGACACTTTTTCGAAACGTACTTACATAACTGTTTCCGACGGGCAGTACCTGCAGTTTGACGGGATAGCAACTCCGGTAGACGACGCTCCCGCCTACGAGGCTGAAGACGGATACTATCCGGAAGGAAAATATCTTGTAGGAAAGGATATCCCAGCTGGAGAGTATAATATATCCGTAACAGATAACAACGATCTTGATTATGGATATGTAGAAATTGCTTCGGATGCAAGCGGATCTGTAGATTCTATAATTTCCAGTGAAAATATCGAAACCAACGTTTACCGTACTGTTGAAGACGGACAGTTTCTGAAAATGGTAGGAGCCGAAATCAAAGGGTAACTCCCGAATATCCTGAGTTTATGAAAGAGAGAGGCGGAAAATTCTCAAACACGGAATTTTCCGCCTCTTTATGATGTAACAAGTCATCTCTTTGTTCCAGTTTTTCGGTAACGTCAATATTATCAACCACAAGAACCGTTTTTTCCACGAAAATTCCTCTGATATCCTCTTCCGTGCTGCTTAATACCTTCGTTATAAACTGGCGGATCAGAATCTGAGAAGAAATCAGTATAATATATAGGTCTTCCAGTAAAAATCCATGTACCACTTCCGGGGAATCAAGAAACCGCTGCACACTCCGTTTCTCCCTCCTTTCGGATCTTCTCTGTGACCTTGCTGATAATTTCCTCCACTTCATCAATCTGGAACGGTTTTAGAAGATAATCTTCCGCATGGATCTGTACAGCTGCTTTTGCATATTCAAACTTATCATATCCTGTCAGGAAAATGGTCTTTCACTCTAGCAACAGTGGCCAAATGGACATGCCAGCATGTCTGCCCTGCTCATTGCTCACGGAAATAAATAAAACCCGTAAACGTTGAATTTACGGGTTTTCCAAGCTCCCCCTGTTGGACTTGAACCAACGACACTTCGGTTAACAGCCGAATGCTCTACCGACTGAGCTAAGGAGGAATACTTTATTTAATTTTCAGCAGTTTTCACTGCCAAGTGGAGAATACGAGAGTCGAACTCGTGACCTCCTGCTTGCAAGGCAGGCGCTCTCCCAACTGAGCTAATCCCCCAAAGTTGTTCCATTGAACTTTTATAAGATACCACATTTGGGGGATAGCTGTCAATACAATTTTCTTATTTATTTAGATTTTTTTAAACATATAGGCTTCGAAAGATTTCTCCTGCAGGATCAGACACACCTCAGAATCCCATCAGCCTGTTCATGATCGGATTGTTTTCATACAGGAATGTAAGAATCGGACTCTGCTCGATCATCTCAAACATACTCATACCCACACTGGTCGCATACAGCAGCGACAGCACAAGAAAAGCGACCCAAACAATAACAAGTCCCAGCACAAGCCCCAGCGCTGCACCACCGATATGGTTGATCAGGCCAAGAACCGGAAGTTCCCCTATGATATTCACTGCAAACATCAATGCCTTCACAATAATAATTGCCAGTAAAAATGTCACAAGAAACGACAACAGATTCAGCACCATCCTGGAAATAAATGCAGCCACATATTTTGGAAAACTGTCCACTCCAAGTTCACCGTAAATCGTAGAATTATTATTCTCAAGCAGACTGTCCTTCAGAAACTGTGGAATTGGAGCATTCTCAATCTCACTGATCTGGGTATCTCTGGGAATCTCACCAGTCACATTTAAAACATCATCTAATGTGATCCCATACATATCCAGATTCAGATCTGACAGATTCTCAATCTGTTCCGGTGTCAGATCCGCAAACGGAGTTCCGCTCAGATCAGCCTGTTTGAGATCTTCAGAAGATAACTCCGGCATAAACAGCTCCACACATCTTTCTTCAATATAGTCGTCAATAGGCGTATACTTCGCAAGGGCATCCGACACATATGGAGACAGAAATGCTACGATGACAAGCGTCAGCACCGTAGACAGAAGTGAAATCCCGAATTTCAGGAATCCCATTACATATCCCGCTATAATACATATAATAAAAATAACTGCGACAACAATTAAAAGCCAATTATCCATAATTACTCCTATTTCGTTAAATAAATTACTGACAATTCATTAACGCTCATCACATAGTATCTGTTCAGTCCCGGCGCCCGAAACATTTCCAGGATATCTGTATTGATATCTCCCTGGTATTTTGTAATTCCTGTAGCCGTCATAATACAGCATACAGTGCCATCATACAGAAGAATTTCATCTCCATCAATCTTTACATTGCTATATTCGCCGGATATTTTCCGGTTGATCACCTGATCTCCCGAACGGTTGAAAAGTCTCAGTTCATAACCGGATTTTTCTTGATTCAGCAAAATAAATCCAATATATTTGTCAGAATGAAATACACTTCGTATTTCCTGATTTAATACAACCTCTTTTTCCTTTTCCGGAACATCACCTCCCCTGTATATAACAAAGGATTCATCTCCTACTACAACGGAACGGTCGCTTCCCATAAAAAACACCTCAGACATTATCGTATCACTGTACGAATCTGCCGTAACCCGGTGATCCGAGCGATCCTGCCCGGCCTCTCCGAAGTTGTAATACGCGACCCGGGATGTTATATTTGTTCCCTCTGTATGTAAATAAGTGACAGCCAGTACATTTCCGTTATCTGACATTTCCAGACCGATAGGATATCCTGTATTGCTCATTGTAACCTGCTGCTCCACAAGAATATTTCCCGCCGCATCATAAGTTACAATCTGAGGAGAACTCTCATTACTCAGAACTGCCGTCACAATTCCCTGATCAGAAACAGCTAATCTTTCAACAGGAAGCGTTGTCTCAATCTCGCCTTTAAGTCCATCCTCTGTAAAGACAAAAATACTGTTTCCTCCATTATCTGCAACTGCAAAAGCATGCTCCTTTGTGACAATGATCGGGTTCTGAATCTGAGTCGGCTGAATCCACTGTTCCTCATTCTGCCGATTCAGATAGACCACGCCATCTCTGTTGTAACGAACGATCCCGTCGGCAAACTGTACATAGCTGTTCGTATCTGACAGGTCCTGCTGAAAACTACTGGCTGTCCTTGCCCGGCCATATGTCTGGTTGTCCAGGAGAAGCCATGTCCCGCATACCGCCAGGGCTGCAAGTATAACGGGAACAAGCGCTCTTCTGAACTTCGCTCTTCGCAGCTTTCCTTTTCTCCTCTTTTCCTCTTTTCTTGCCTCTTTCGGATTATCCGGCGGTTTCACAACCTTCAGATAAGGTATATCTTTCTTAGCCATAATACTCCCCTTCGATTCGTCTTTTGTAATCAGTGATTTCCAAGTGTTCACAGTATACCATGATTTCTAAGCTCGTGAAATACCTCGCCAAGAAATCAGGCATGCGTTCTCACTAGGCTCGATAGTACCTCGCCAAGTGTTCACAGTATACCATGATTTTACGGTAATAGCAATTTTTGTCCTTCGTAAATCAGGTTGCCGTTTTTGATCCCATTCATTCTGCATATGGCATCCACATGGGATACGTCACCATACATTTTTCTGCTGATAATTGCAAGGGTGTCTCCTTTTTCCACAACATAAATGCCATCATTTCCATTTTCAGAAGAGGATCCTGTGCCTGTATCAGCATCCTTATCATCATTCTTATCAATATCAGCTGTCTCATCTGTTGTTTTCTGGTCGACAGTATTTGCGTCATTGTTATTATCTGTTTCCGCTCCTGTATTGCTCCCATCAGAGACATCTGTATCATTACCTTCCGATTTCCTGGCTGCTTCCCCATCCGTCTTTTCTGCTCCGGCTGACTGATCAGAACTGTCGTCGGAACCGTCTCCAGCCTTTTCCTCCTCTGTTACCGCTGTCACCGTACCGCTTGTCTCCTGCGTCTCCACACTATCTGTCCGGCCCGCCAGCGTCTCCAGCGTAGACTGTACGGAATTCATTCTCTCGAAACTGTTTATCATGGAAACTCCCATCACAATCACAATAAGCACCAGACACGCACTCACCGCGTACATCAGACTTCCTGCCCGTTTCTGTCTCTGGCGCTCCCCCCTTGCTCTAACCAGATTACGAAAGTCCTTTGCAGCTCTGTCTTCCACAGTCTCCGATGGGTGTACCCCATTTTTTTTTCGCGTGGAGATCATGTAGTTCTGCATACACGGATTCTTTTCATAATACGTGTAATGTCCGCCGATCTCCATCAGGTCATTCATTTTATGAACAAAATATACTTCATCCTTTTCCACAGGATCTTTCATCACAAACACCGTATTCTTCTTCGGGAACGATTTCTTGTGGAGTTTTACCGTCTCAGAATCCGGCATTAGAGGCGCGCCTGACTGGATCACAGCCCAGCCCAGCATCTCTCCGTCCTCAAAATACTGTTTGCAGTCCTCAAAGGCCTCTTTCCACGTATTGTCATCAATAATATAGTCATTTCCAGACATCTTCAGGTCATGCATCTGTATCGCGCCATATATGTAAATATAATCTTCCTCTCCGCCTTCCTGTATATCACCTACAAGAAACGCTCCTATCGGAATACTTCCTGACTTTTCATACTTCTCACATAACTGTGTCAAAAATGTATCTACATAGTCCTCCACATAGATTTTCGGACTGTCACTCACATTTCCAATCTGACGAACATTTTTTGGTATCTGTCTTTCCATTTATACTCATCCTCCTGACAAAAATTATGTTTTCCCGGCGTCCATAAGAGAATAGCACACGGAATTGAATGATTTTATCAGTTATTGTCAGACGAGTTCGACAAAAGAGGACAGAAAAAAAGAGAGAAAAGCATCTCTTGCTTTTTCTCCCTCATTTTCAGAATATTCTCTATTCTATACAAACGTTTTAATCTTATTATAAATTCCTTCCGTATCAAGGCCATACTTATGAAGGAGTTCCAGCGCCGGTCCGGATTCTCCAAACACATCATTGATTCCGATCTTCATCACTTTTGTTGGAGCCTTCTCAGCCAGAACATCGCATACAGCGCTTCCAAGACCTCCGATAACGGAATGTTCCTCAACTGTAACGACTTTTCCGGTCTCTTTCGCAGCTTCCACGATCAGGTCCTCATCCAGAGGTTTGATCGTATGGATGTTGATCACTTTAGCATCGATTCCATCCTCAGCCAGCTTCTCAGCAGCTTCCAGGCAGTTACATACCGGGAGCCCTGTGGCAATGATCGTCAGGTCTTTTCCTTCTCTGAGGACAACACCTTTACCCAGTTCAAACTTATAGTCCGGTCTGTCATTGATCACCGGAACAGCCAGACGTCCAAATCTCATATAAACCGGCCCGTCATGTTCATAAGCCGCGCGTACTGCCGCTCTTGCCTCGATATCATCGGAGGGATTCAGCACTACCATTCCCGGAATCACACGCATCAGTGCGATATCTTCATTGCACTGGTGTGACGCCCCGTCTTCCCCTACAGAGATTCCCGCATGTGTAGCTCCGATCTTAACATTCAGATGCGGATAACCGATGGAATTTCTCACCTGCTCAAATGCCCTTCCTGCAGCAAACATGGCAAATGAACTTGCAAAAGGAACCATACCAGAAGCAGCAAGCCCTGCAGCAACTCCCATCATGTTTGCCTCCGCGATCCCGCAGTCGATAAAACGGTCCGGATGAGCCTTTTTAAATATTCCAGTCTTAGTCGCAGCTGCAAGATCCGCGTCCAGCACCACGATATCTTCATGCTCATTTCCAAGTTCGGCTAATGCATTGCCATAACTTTCTCTTGTTGCGATTCTCTTTACTTCTGACATAATGCTTCACCTACTTTCTTAAGATCTTCCATAGCTACTTCAAACTGCTCATCATTCGGAGCCTTTCCATGCCAGTCAACTGAATTCTCCATAAAGGAAACGTCCTTGCCCTTCAGCGTCTTTGCAATGATCGCTGTAGGCTGTCCTTTTACACTCCGCGCCTCGTTAAACGCAGCCTCAATCTGATCAAAATCATTTCCATCTATATTAATAACATGGAAATTGAATGCTTCAAATTTCTTATCAATAGGATAAGGTGAATTCACCTCATCAATCGGACCGTCAATCTGAAGATTATTGTTATCCACTATTACGACAAGGTTGTCCAGCTTTCTGTGTGCCGCGAGCATAGCTGCCTCCCACACCTGTCCTTCCTGAATCTCACCATCCCCAAGAAGTGTATACACTCTGTAATCTGCATTCTTGAGCTTTGCGGCAATAGCCATTCCCACTGCGGCCGAAATTCCCTGGCCCAGGGATCCGGAAGACATATCCACTCCCGGGATTCCCTTCATATCCGGATGCCCCTGCAGATAGGATCCTGTATGTCTGAGTGTTACCAGATCCTCCTTCGGGAAATATCCTTTCTCTGCCAGTGTTGCGTATAACCCCGGAGCCGTATGCCCCTTCGACAGTACAAACCTGTCTCTTCCCTCTTTTTTCGGATCCTTCGGATCAATATTCATCTCTACAAAATACAGATACGTAAAAATCTCTGCTGCAGACAATGATCCGCCCGGATGTCCGGCCTTTGCACTGTGTACTGCAGTAATAATCCCCTTACGGATTTCATTTGCAGTTTTCATCAGTTCTAATTTGTTCATGAAATTCTCCTTTACTCTATTCACCAAACACAGCGATATAGTCTTTTTTGAATTTTTCAATTCCCGCATCTGTCAGTGGATGATGAGTCATCTGCTCAATCACCTTGTATGGAACGGTAGCAATATCCGCTCCCGCAAGAGCACAGTCAGTAATGTGCATCGGATTTCTCACGCTAGCCGCAATAATCTGTGTCTCAATTCCGGCAATTTTGAAAATCTCTGAGATTTCTTCCACCAGTTCCACACCCCTTACGGAAATGTCATCCAGCCTTCCCAGAAACGGGGAAACATATGTGGCGCCGGCGCGTGCTGCAAGAAGCGCCTGGTTTGCCGTAAATATAAGCGTTACATTTGTCTTGATGCCTTTGGACGTAAGCGCTTTCACTGCTTTCAGTCCTTCAACAGTCATAGGAATCTTAACAACCATATTCGGATGGATCTTCGCGATCTCTTCCCCTTCTCTGATCATGCCTTCCGCATCTGTAGTGGTTGCCTTTACCTCTCCGCTGATCGGACCGTCAACGATGGAAGCGATTTCAGCAATTACCTCTTCGAAAACTCTTCCTTCCTTTGCGATCAGAGACGGGTTGGTAGTCACACCACAGATCACACCCATATCATTTGCTTTTCTGATCTCATCAACATTCGCTGTGTCGATAAAAAATCTCATTGTCTGTTCCTCCTTTGAAAATGGCCTCTCAGTACCTTAGCCCATTATATATGCTGAAAATCTGCGGGTCAACAAGGCCGTAAAATTATTAATAACACACTTTCTGTTATAATCTTTCATATAAATCAGATTTTATTTATATTAATAATTATAAATATACATCGTTTTAAAACGGTCTGCTCAAATTAAAGGAACATTTTGTCTGATATATAAAAATGATCAAAATTTTATTACTAATATTTTTCTACTTTTTACTAATTTTATTTTTTTCAGGACGAGGATACGATGTCGTTCCTCTGACAACCACTTTAGGTTCATACTCAACATGATAAATACTGACGGGCTCGATTTCCGTGTATCTCTTCATCCGGGACTTAATTTTCTTAATAATGATATCACAGGCGTCCATCCCTTTATAAATCACAAAATGCTCTATCGTCGTCAAAGAAACCTTCTTCACTTTTGCAAACAAAGTATTGTCGCACCCCATAACAGAAAAATCACCGGGCACTTTATATTTTTCATCATGCAGAGCGTCAAGGATACCGAAAGCAATCATATCGTTCAGGCCCACAATGGCAGTCAGATCCTCATGCTCTTTCAGCAGCTCCCTGGTCAGATCATACCCGATCCGATACTCCGAATCAATTCCAGGAACATCCCGGTCGATCTGTTCATCTGCCGCCTTGATCACCACATTGTCTCCCAGCCCTGCTTTCTGAAACTCCTTCAAAAACCCTTCCACTCTCTTTGATCTCTGCTTCTGGCGTACTGTCAGCGGCGGTGCGATATAAGCCACATGCCGATGCCCCAGCTCAAGCAGATGCCGGGCCATAAGCCGGCCAAGCTTGGAATTATCCAGCTCCACTGCATCCACATTCAGCTTCTCATTCTGATTATTAATCACTACTACCGGGATCTTTCTAGACAGATTCTCCACCCGTTCCATGAAACACTGGCTGGGATTACACATGTAAATAATCCCTTCCGGCTTCAGCGAAGGCATCATCTTCAGATAACGTTCCTCCAGGTTCAGATCCCTCTGAGTATTGCAGATAAATATTCCGAATTCCTGCTCCGCCGCTCTGGACTCTATTCCCTGCAGCAGCATAACATAGTACGGATTTGTCAGGTTCGGACTAAATACAACAAGAAGCTTCTCCCTGCGTTCCTCTTTCTTCGCCTTTCTCTTAGGCAGTACATATCCCAGCTCCTCGGCAGCTGTCTCCACTTTTTTTATCACTTCTTTTGAAAATGATACATTATATTTCTTATTCAATACCATGGAAACCGTAGCCTGAGACACCCCTGCCCGGCGTGCCACATCGGATGACGTCACTTTCTTTTTTTCCACAGACACCCTCCTACAGTTCTGTCCGGCCTTCCAGGGCACGCAAAAGCGTAACCTCATCAATATATTCCAGATCTCCGCCCACCGGAACTCCGCTGGCGATCCGGCTGACCTTAATCCCGGCAGGCTTGATCAGCTTACTGATATACATCGCTGTCGTCTCACCCTCCAGGCTGGAATTCGTGGCAATGATCACCTCGTCCACATCTCCCTGAAGCCGCTCCATTAATTCCTTCAGCCGGATATCTCCCGGACCGATTCCAAGCATAGGGGAAATTGCCCCGTGCAGCACATGATATACGCCATTATATTTTCCCGTCTTCTCATACGCTGCCAGATCCCTGGGCGTCTCAACAACCATGATCGTCTTCTTGTCACGGTCCGGATTACTGCAGATAGGACAGATTTCCCTGTCCGTCAATGTGCAGCATACCTTACAGTATCTCACATTCTTCCTGGCATCCACAATTGTCTGTGCCAGCTGCTCTACCTGATCCATCGGCATATTGATCACATGGAAAGCAAGCCGCTGAGCAGATTTGTTTCCAATTCCCGGAAGCCGGGAAAACTCGTCGATCAACCGGCTGATCTGGTTACTGTAATACTCCATCTACACTAACACCTCTGTAAAATTCTCGAATCAGAACATTCCCGGGATTCCGCCGCCGAGTCCTCCTGTAAATTTAGACATCGCCGCCCCTGCTTCTTCTTCTACCTTCCGCAGCGCCTCATTCGTAGCCGCCACGATCAGATCCTCCAGCATCTCGATATCTTCTGGATCTACCACTTCCTCCGAGAGCTTCACCTTCATAACTTCTCTCTTTCCGGACACAGTTACTTCAACTGCTCCGCCGCCCGCTGACGCTGTAAACTCTTTCGTCTCCAGCTCTTTCTGCTGCTCTTCCATCTGGCGCTGCATGCGCTGTGCCTGTTTCATCAGGTTCGCCATGTTTCCTGGCATTCCGCCTCCAGGAAATCCTCCTCTTTTTGCCATATCTAATCCTCCACTGTTATCTCCATATTGATTTTCTGCTCTATATCCACAAATGTATCCTCGAAATGTCTGCCTTCCTCAACATGTCTTACTTCTACTTCCACCTTTTTTCCGATCCGGTTCTCAATGAGAGTCTCCAGCTCCTGCACATGATCCTCTCTGCCGACCACGCTTGCCGCAAGCGTGTCAGGCAGGACTATCATCAGCCTGTTATCCCCGCCAAGGCTGAGTCGTGCCTTCTTGAGATAAGAGCGGACCATACCGGACGCTTCATCTGCAATGGACCGGAAGATCTTCACCACTTCCTGTACGTCTTCCGGTATGGCATTGGGAAGCTCCGGCCTCCTGCCTGCGCCCGGGCCTTCTCCGGTTCCGTCCGTCCCATCATGACTTCCGTCCCCGTTCACATACACGACCTTGCCCGGCGCGTTCGCCATTGCTTCAAGTCCCTTGTCTACCTTATCCTCAACGGCGCGGATACGATCCAGAAGAGAATCCTGCGTACTTTCCATAGCCGGCGTACACATCTTGATCAGAGCCACCTCCAGCATAACTCTTTTCTGAGTAGCATACCGGAGCTGTCCTGAAAGTTCGGAAAAAATGCGAATATAACGAAGCAGCACATCGTACTCGATCATCTGTGCTTCTTCTTTCAGCTGCATCATGTTTTCCGTGGATACATCCAGAACATCCTCTATATTATCAGAAGTTTTTACCAGAAGCAAGTTTCTAAGATACCAGGTAAAATCAGCTGCCAGCTGGGTCAGTTCTCTTCCCTGCATGACCAGGTCCTCCACGATATCCAGCACACCGGACACATCCCGGTCAATGATCTTCCTGAGAAGACGGCTGAATACATCTGTATCCACCGCTCCCAGCACTTCCAGCACATTATCATACGTCAGCTTCTGTCCCATATAAAATGCAATACACTGATCCAGCAGACTAAGTGCATCACGCATAGAGCCGTCCGCCGCCTTGGCAATATAACGGAGCGCTTTGTCCTCCACCTCTACATGCTCTGTGTCCATCAGTTCCTGCATCCTGGCCGTAATCGTCTCAATACTGATTCTCTTAAAATCATAGTGCTGGCATCGGGACAGAATTGTAATAGGAATCTTGTGTACTTCCGTGGTAGCCAGGATGAAGATCACATATTCCGGCGGCTCCTCCAGCGTCTTAAGAAGAGCATTGAATGCGCCTATGGACAGCATATGCACCTCGTCAATAATGTATACTTTATACTTTCCCTCTGTGG
This sequence comes from uncultured Mediterraneibacter sp., assembly GCA_944381495.1. Lineage (GTDB taxonomy): Bacteria > Bacillota > Clostridia > Lachnospirales > Lachnospiraceae > Mediterraneibacter. Next base: position 28,527 of record CALWLJ010000008.1, read on the forward strand.
GCCGGTAGGTCACTTCCTCACGGATCTCCCGGATATTGTCCACACCATTGTTGGAAGCCGCATCGATCTCGATCACATTCATAGACGTCCCTGCAGCAATGGATCTGCACATGGCGCACTCGCCGCAAGGGCTGCCGTTGACCGGATGTTCACAGTTCACCGCCTTGGCAAATATTTTCGCTACTGTAGTCTTCCCGGTTCCTCTTGTTCCGCAGAACAGATATGCATGCCCGATACGGTTTGCCCGGATCTGGTTCTGTAATGTAGTTATGATATGATCCTGACCCTTCACGTCCTCAAACGCCGTAGGGCGGAACTTTCTGTAAAGTGCCGTATATGACATGAAATACACCTCGTCTGAATCATTTTTTTACATCTGATAAAGAGGAAGCGGGCATCCTGCCGCGGAAGCCTGTCCCGCAGCCGGATGCCCGGAATCTCTGTTTTCCTGATTTATCACCTGAGCTGATGCCATTTATTTGCAATCCCGCTCTGTGATATGATACCTGTTTTCCAGCTTTACTTAAACTTCGTCTCCAAAGCTGATTCCCAGCATCCTCGCCTCTTTGATCAGGCTGCACTTGGGATCTACCGTCTTGAGCTTGCCTGCCACATCACCAAGCGGAACTTTTGTCATCTCGCCATTCTTAATGGCAACCATGTATCCGTACTTTTCTTCCAGGATAAGTTCAGCAGCCTTTGCTCCGCATCTTGATGCAAATACACGGTCATAAGCGCAAGGTGATCCTCCTCTCTGCGTATGTCCCGGAACCGTAATACGGACTTCCTTATCTGTCTCCTTCTGGATCTGCTCTGCCAGCTCATATGCAATAGAAGGATACTTTCTCTTTGCCAGCTTCTCCTTATATTCTTTCTTCTTCAGCTTCGCATCCTCTTTCGAAATGGCTCCTTCAGCTACGGCAAGAATCGTAAACGGTTTGCCGGCATTAGAACGTCCCTCTATCACTTTCTTGATTGCCTTGATATCATAAGGGATCTCTGGAAGAAGAATGATATCCGCACCGCCTGCAATACCTGCGTGAAGAGTAACATAACCGACTTTGTGTCCCATTACCTCAATAATAAAGACACGGCTGTGCGATGTCGCCGTCGTATGGATCCTGTCAATAGTATCCGTAGCGATATCAACTGCACTCTGAAATCCGAATGTCATATCCGTTCCCCACAGATCATTGTCAATCGTCTTGGGAAGAGTGATCACATTCAGCCCTTCCTCTCTGAGAAGATTCGCCGTTTTGTGAGTTCCATTTCCTCCCAGTATCACAAGACAGTTCAGATTCAGCTTGTGATATGTATGTTTCATCGCCTCAACCTTATCAAGTCCGTCCTTATCCGGCACGCGCATCAGCTTGAACGGCTGTCTCGATGTACCAAGAATCGTACCGCCGCGGGTCAGGATTCCTGAAAAATCCTTAGATGTAAGCATGTTAAAGTCTGCGTAGATCAGCCCCTTATACCCATCCTTAAATCCATAGATTTCAACATCGTTCCTCTTGGAACAGATTCCTTTTACAACGCCGCGCATTGCCGCGTTCAAAGCCTGACAGTCTCCGCCGCTGGTCAGCATTCCGATTCGTAACATATCATTTCCTCCTTTACACAGCCGGCCGCAATCGGTATGAAACGCTCGTCACTGACACGCCGCACCGCTTGCCGGGCTTATCACACAAATAAGCAGCCGACTCCTATTCGACTGCTTATTATTATACCCCATTTATATTTGTGTAACAAGAAAATATTTTTCAGAGATCGACCTGCAATTATAATCTTGCAAGCAGTTTTTCTCTCTCATCCTCGTATCCAGGTTTGCCCAGCAGAGCGAACATATTCTTCTTGTAGCTCTCAACACCCGGCTGATTGAACGGATTAACGCCGAGTAAATATCCGCTCACACCGCATGCAAACTCAAAGAAATAGAACAACTCGCCAAGGCAGAACTCATTCTGCTCCGGAATCTTCACCATCAGGTTCGGAACATTTCCATCTGTATGTGCAAGAATTGTTCCGTTCATGGCACTCTTGTTGATAAAATCAACATTCTTTCCTGCCAGATAATTCAGCCCGTCCAGATCTACCGGCTCTTCATTGATAATAATCTCTTCACTGGACTTCTCAACATTGAGAACCGTCTCAAACATGATACGGCTTCCGTCCTGGATGAACTGTCCCATGGAATGAAGATCTGTTGTCAGGTCTACGGATGCCGGGAAAATACCCTTCTGATCTTTTCCTTCACTCTCTCCGTAGAGCTGTTTCCACCACTCTGATACATAGTGAAGGCTTGGCTCATAGTTAGCCAGAACTTCCACAGATTTTCCTTTGCGGAGCAGAATATTACGGATTGCAGCATACTGCATTGCATCATTCTCTGCAAAATCTTTTTCCAGAGCAGCTTTTCTTCCAGCTGCCGCGCCTTCCATCAGTTTATCGATGTCAGCGCCGCTTACAGCGATCGGAAGCAGACCTACAGCTGTCAGCACTGAGAAACGTCCTCCTACGTCATCCGGTACAACAAAGCTTTCATAGCCCTCTTCTGTAGCCAGATTCTTAAGTGCTCCCTTCGCACGGTCTGTTGTCGCATAAATTCTCTTGGCAGCTTCCTCTTTCCCATATTTCTTCTCAAGAATCTCCTTGAATACACGGAAGGCGATGGCCGGCTCTGTGGTTGTCCCTGACTTGGAGATCATATTGATGGAGAAATCTCTGTCTCCCACAACATCGATCAGGTCTTTAATATATTTACTGCTGATACTGTTTCCTACAAAATAAATCTCCGGTGATTTTCTGATCTCTTTTGATACAACATTTGCAAAAGAATGTCCCAGAAATTCAATCGCAGCCCTGGCTCCCAGATAAGAACCGCCGATTCCGATCACAAGAAGAACTTCTGAATCCTGACGAATCTTCTCTGCTGCTTTCTTAATACGGTCAAATTCCTCTTTATCATAATCAACCGGGAGATCGATCCATCCAAGGAAATCATTTCCAGCTCCTGTTTTTGCAAGCAGCTTCTCCTTCGCCTGTGTGGCAAGCTCGCTCATGTATTCCATCTCATGCTCCTGAACACAGCCGCAGGCTTTTGAATAGTCAAATGTTACTTTGCTCATCGTTATCCTTCCTCTCTGATATCATCATTTGCAGTTCCGGGGCAGAAAACCTGTCATCCCATCCCGATACCCTACTATGCACATTTTACCAAATCCCTGTTTCTTATTCAAGAAAAAACCATGTAAGGTCTAAAAAAGAGATATTTCAGCGGAAACCGCACCTGCATGTGACATTCTTCAGGATGTTCCATCCCGTTATGCAAGAAACTCTTCCAGTATCTGTCGGATCGCCTCCTCTCTCAATGCAGGTTTGTCTTCACTGTTCTGCTCCGCAGAAACCTGCTGCATAACCTGTCTGATCGCATCTTCACCAACTACATTTTTAGGCTCCCCCTCAATATTGATAGGAAGTTTTGACTCAGCCCGCTGCTGATTCTTGCGGAAAATGCCTTTTCTTCCACTGTCACGTGTATCCGCTTTTCTAATCTGGTCGGCTCTGACACTTCCGCTGCTGTTCTCATCCCTCACATAATCTTCATCCCGCGGGGAAACCTGAACATTTACCGGACCATCCGCCCGGTAATCCCTGGAGGCGCCGGATCTGGCCGTACGCTGCTCTGTCTGTACACCAGACTGTACAGCTGACTGCCCGGCAGATGCCTGAAAATTCTCCCGGGCAACATTCTGCTGTACGGCGGTTTCTGTTCCCGGCTGCATACTCATCTGCATACCGGCCTGCATCCCCGGCCGGCTTCCCGGCTGCTCTGCCCTCTGTGGATCTGAAGATACCTGTAACGGCACTCCCTGCATATTTCCGGCTGTCTGCGGCTGCGCCATCTGCCCTGCATTCTGATATCCATTCTTTGAATATCCCTCCGGAGCGATCACATCAATAGATTCCCTCTCTGCACTTCTCTGCTTTCTCAGACGAAACGCACAGATATTATCCAGATAATCCACCATATACATTTTCACAGCATTCACCTTGTAAGGCTCATCAGACAGCCTGCTTACAACAAGCAGGAATACAACTTCCGCAGCTCCACCGGCAATATATTGATAAACGGATTCAGTGAATCCGGAAGAAAGATAATTGGCAGAGGCCCCCAGCGCAGCCAGTATACCTGCAAACCATATAGAAAGGATCTCAATCTGGCGCCATGTATGGATCCGGAAAATAAATCCCCGGTATTCATATATGTATTTTTCCACAAATGCATCAATATTTTCCACAGAATCATGGATCATACATGCATGCTCATACTTTGCTCTAACGAGTTTTATCAGCCTGTGCGTACTTTTCGTCATATTTGACGCTGCTTTCAGTAACCTGTGAAGAGTAAACTGGTTAATGATCTTTGCCAGTACCCCCAGCACTCCAATGCCAGCCATCAGCCACACAATCGCATTGGTCGTAGTCGCTAATTCTCTTAACATAGCAAACCCTCCTGTATTTATTCTCCCACAATTTTCCCGGATCACATGACGGTACGGATTGTGTTTGTGGACATTATAGCCCAACTTTTCCAGACTGTCCGCAAAAACCGTTCTACATATTTCTACACGCCGAACCGGATTTCTGCAGATACCGTCTCCTCATAAAAATATTCAAAGAGTCTGATATTATCCTCATAAACGCTCACCTTAACCGACTTTATCCACATTTTCTCCCCAGTAATTCTCATAAAGATTAAAATGTCATATTTTATTCAATCTACACGAATCCTGACACACGGTTCTTCCCTGGTTATTGTTTCATCCCTATTCCTTGATGGCAAACATCCTGAATAGCGGACCGTTGTATTTCTGCTTTTGATTTGCTATAATACTGCCTGAATAGGAGGGATAAAAGATGGAGTACAGTCCAAAAGGAGTCTGCTCACAGAAGATTCATTTTGATCTGATTGATAACAAAGTAAAAAATGTCTCTTTCGTAGGCGGATGTAACGGAAATCTTCAGGGAATTTCCCGTCTTATCGACGGAATGGATGTAAATGAAGCGATCTCGCGTCTGGAAGGGATCCGCTGCGGATTCAAATCCACATCCTGCCCGGATCAGCTGGCAAAAGCGCTGAAATCCGCTGTACAGGCCTGATCCGCCGCAGTATACATCAGGTATATCCGGCAGAACTGCCGGATATACTTATACCAGAAGAAAAATAAAATAAAAAATCGGAGAAACAACAGATGTGATTTCCTATATCACTGATTCTGTCATTTCTCCGTCAATGAAATTAAAAGACTCTCTCTTAAATCCTGAGAGCAGCTGCCATATACAACGTCACGTGTGGTGTTTTCCTCGGAACAGGTTCCCAATTTTCATTTTTATTTTTTTATAACCCGCACATGGCAGCTGCTCTCAGGACTCAAGGGAGAGTCTGCTTTTCTTTATTATTCAATTTTATCTTCAGTCGTTACGGAAGCCAGACACCGTCTGTGTAGGAGAAAGTCTCCTCAATCGTATCCGGATCCTTGCGTGCAAAATGGTCAGCATGTACACGATAATAATGACCACGCTCAACGGTGAGGGTCTTGGATGTAATGATGAAATATTCGTCTTCATCTGTTACCATCCAACAGTCAATCTGCCCCCATTTTCCAGTTTCCTCAATGTATTGATCGACATATACAATCACACCGATATAGTCAACCTCATGATTCGCTGTTGTTGATGCATAAGCATAAATCTTATCCTTAGCTGCATTTGTAATTGAGCACTCACCATCCATAAGATGAATTCCTCTGGTAAGGCTATTAAAAGAATATCCTGTTGAAGAAGTATCCATTGTCAGATATGATCCGTCAATTTTCTTCATTTCACTTTCAGATGCTTGAACGTCTGAAAATGAAATCATAAAAATCGAGCAAAAAATTGCCAGACAACTTAAAAATGATATTATTCTTTTTTTCACTCTTAACTCATTCCTTTTCATAAAACTTTCATTATGTTCCTCTATTAATTAAACAATCTAATACGAAAAAACTAACGCAAAATTCTACAAAAATTTTAAATCTTTTAATATTTCTTCAAAATCCTGTTTTCCAATAACCCCTTTCAGCTGATAATGAACTCCCTGAAATTCAAATTCACCAATGTACCGTTTTTTAGAATTATCTAACTCATATTCTTCAACTTTAACAACAGTACCATTACTTGTTTCTATCTGATATTCATCCGTCAGTTTATCCAATTCCTTCTGCCCCAGAGAGGAATCTGAATCATTAATATATATTGAATAACGTATTACTTCACCATTGTATACATATAACATAAATGCCTTTCTCTGTTCGATATCGATTGTGTATCTATCCAGAGACATTAGTTTAGGTCTATAACCAAGTCTAACTGCACCTATCCCCAAACTCTGATTAATCTCCCGATAAACACTCAGCTCATCAATATCTTTTGATTCCTGAGCATCCATATCCTCTACGTTTATAATTGCTGAACTTTCATTTCCATTGATTCTATCCCACAACACTTTCAAATACGACTTACTCCCAACTCCCGTCATTACACTCCCGCACACGAGTATAAGTACAGCTGCCAGAGCCAGGAAGATATACTTTTTTTTCTTCCTGCGGTACACTGTCTTCTGTCTTTTATCAAATTCATATTCCTGTATTTTATTAAAAAGAGATGCCTCCATGTCTTCGGATACGTGAAGATCATCCAGATCTTTTCTGGACTTGATTTCTTCCTCGATCCGTTTTGCATCTCTGTTGATTTCGTCTGTCAGAGATATTTTTTTCAGTTTTTTCATTATCTACACCTTTTTCTGTCTTACATTTTTCCTTGACATTTCACCAAATAAGGGTAAGATGAAATTAACTCAAGCGTACACAATTGTAAAAGCAAGACATCTTTTCTCGTGTACAATCACTTTCCGGAGGTTAGTTTATGAAACGAATCATTTTAACCGGCGGAGGTACCGCCGGACACGTTACCCCGAATATTGCTCTCATTCCAAAACTTAAGGAACTGGGCTATGACATTCAATATATAGGTTCATATGCGGGGATTGAAAAGGAACTGATAGAACCTTTCGGTATCCCCTATCATGGAATCTCATCCGGCAAACTCCGTCGTTATATGAGCGTACAGAACTTTACGGATCCTTTTCGAGTTCTGAAAGGTTTCAGCGAAGCCCGAAAACTGATTAAGGACCTGAAGCCCGATGTGATATTCTCAAAGGGCGGATTTGTCTCCGTTCCTGTAGTCCTTGCCGGTAAACGGTGCAAGGTTCCCGTGATCATCCATGAGTCTGATATGACTCCCGGACTTGCAAACAAGATAGCTATCCCGTCCGCAGTAAAAGTATGCTGCAACTTTCCTGAGACTCTTGATAGTCTCCCGGAGGGAAAAGCGGTTCTTACCGGTTCTCCTATCCGGCAGGAACTGATGTCGGGAAATAAAATTGCCGCAATGGATATGTGCGGTTTTACTGCCGACAAACCGGTTATTCTTGTCATTGGTGGAAGCCTTGGCTCTGTTGTGGTAAACAACGCTGTACGAGAAGCTCTGCCGGAACTTCTCCGTGACTTCCAGGTTATCCATCTCTGCGGAAAGGGCAAGATGGACGAATCTTATCAAAATACAAAAGGATACTGCCAGTTTGAATATATTAAAAATGAACTTCGTGATATATTCGCTCTTGCAGATATCGTTATCTCCAGAGCCGGAGCGAATGCGATCTGTGAACTTCTTGCTCTGAGAAAACCGAATCTGCTGATCCCGCTTTCTGCAAAGGCAAGCCGGGGAGATCAGATTCTGAACGCACGCTCCTTTGAACGTCAGGGATTCAGCCTGGTTCTGGAGGAAGAGGAACTTACCAAGGACTCTCTTCTTGAGGCGGTACATAAGCTCTACAGCAACCGAGGGACATTTATCGATGCAATGCGCAGCTCTCATCAGCAGGATTCTATCAATACGATCATCGGTCTGATCGAAGAAGCTGCCGGTAATGGAAAAGAATCCTGATATAATCATATTCATTCTGACAGGTGCCGTTTCCGGCACCTGTTATTATTTCCGTTTTACTTCTTCATATTCCACGCCGTACTTCTTTGCAATCCACTTTCTTGCTCTGTACAACATACTGTGGAACACTTCAATCTTTACTCCCATCATTTCTGCTGCTTTCTCCTGCGGTACTTTCATGTAGTACGCCAGGATCATTGCTTCATACCATCTTGGGTTCTTCGTCATCAGATCTGAGAATATGTCTTCGCGTAAGCTGAGCCTGTCTTTTTCAAACTCTTTCTCCATGAACTCTTCTTCAATATTTCGAACAGAAGGCTCCTTTTCACCCAGCTCATCATAATTTTCAACCAAAGTAACTTTCGAGTTCTTCTTCCGGTAATTGATCGCCGCATTTTTAGCTGTTGTATAGAGCCATGAAGAAATATTACTTTTCTCAAATTCTTCAAAACCTATGTAAAGTTTAAGAAACGTATCCTGAGTTATATCTTCTGCTGCATGGTAATTGTCACCTGAATATATGTACGCTGCCTTCAGGACGAGATCCTTATATTCCTCATAAATCTCGTTGAATTCACGATTACCTGTTAACATTACTGCTCCAGCCTATTTTATTTTCTCTAAAATTTCATTCTTTACTTCATCGGTCAGCTCTCCTGTATTCCAGCCGAATCCCGAGTTGTCATCCTTATATCTCGGTATCAGATGCATATGGAAATGAAATACTGTCTGTCCTGCTGCCTCCTCATTATTCTGTACGACATTATATCCGTCACATCCAAGTACATCTGTCATCTTCTTTACCATTTTCTTTGCCAGTAAGAAAGCTTTTGCAGCTGTTTCCTCATCAATATCATAAAGATTTCTATAATGCTCTTTCGGGAGTATTAACGCATGTCCCTTTGTCGCCGGCCCCTGATCAAGGATTACTCTGAAATCGTCATCTTCATAAAGGGTGGCAGAAGGAATCTCGCCTGCTGCTATTTTGCAAAAAATACAATTGTTATCTTTCATAATCATTCCTCTTTTCCGCATAATAATACTATCATCATGGCAAGGTCAGAATTTCTTCCGACTGCATAACGTTATCAGTAGTATAAAACATTTTCTGGAAAAAGAGAAGTTTTTTCGCTCGAAACATAACGTCGAATCCGCTCGAAATATGTCATACAGATTTTGTTGAATCATTGTATGTGCCATGTTAGACTGAACTGTAATGAAAGTGAGGAATCAATATGCTAAACAACATAGATATCAACAAAATGAATCATCTGATGGAAGTGAACAAAGATGCCCGTCAGATTATATCCCAGCTTCTTGAAAACCATCATACAGAAGTATCCATGATTGCTCATGAGATCAGAAATCCTCTGACCTTAGTCTCTTCTTCCCTTCAGATCATTGAAGCCCAGCATCCTGAAGTAAAAGAATTTTCCAGCTGGAACCAGACCATGGAGGACATTCATTTCATGTGTAGTCTTCTCAATGATCTTTCCACTTTCAACAACAGCTGCTCTCTGCATCATTCTGTATTCAGTATTGAGCGTCTTCTGAAAAATATTGCGGTATCCTTTGCCATCTCCCTTGATTCAGATGAATCCTCGGATATTAGTTTTCGTTCCCGGATTGCTCCGGGTATGGGTGACTTCACAGGCGACAAAGTCAAGCTGGAGGAAGTAATCCTTAATCTGCTGCGCAACGCGAAAGAAGCAGTGGGCCATTCCGGTAAAATCTTTCTTTCTGCTGAACGGATCGACAACGAAATTGTAATTTGCTGCAAAGATAATGGATGCGGTATTCCGGATGATATCAGAGATCAGATCTTTGAACCATTTGTTACCGGAAAGGACAACGGCACCGGCCTTGGTCTCTCTCTTTCAAAGCGTATTGTAGAAGCGCACAGCGGAACAATATCTGCGGAATCATCCCCGGAAAAGGGAACGGTATTTACCGTTCGTCTTCCCATTTGAACTCCTTTTTCCGTCTGTACAGAAGCACCGCCATAATGAAACCTCCTGCCAGTCCGCCGATGTGAGCGAAGTTATCGACACCGCTGCTGGAAAATCCAAAATAAAGGCTCAGCACAACCATAAAAAGCATTCCTCTGCCGGAAAGTCGTCCCAGTCTCCCCCTGTTTGCGATAACCACATAAAGCAGCGCTCCCATCAGGCCGAATATTGCACCTGAAGCTCCGGCAGAGACGACAGATTCCCCCCGGCTCACATCCCAGAACAGTGAAAGAAGGTTTCCCATAATCCCGCTGCCAAAATATATGATAAGAAATCTCACCCGGCCGATTTCCAGTTCCAGATTCCATCCCAAAGCTCCCAGCAGCACCATATTATTCAGAAGATGCTGGATTCCAAAATGGAGAAACATACTCGTAAGGATCCTATAATATTCATGTCCTTCTATAATTGCCGGATCATACATGGCTCCATGCTCAAGCATAAAATACGCATTCTCCGTGTCCCCGAATAAAGACAAGATTAAAAATACGGCTATATTAACAACAATCAAACCAACGGTACAGACTGCTTCCGGTCTTTTATACACCTTTTATCCTCTTTTCTAATTTTTTTGATTGTTTTATTATATATTCACCGGAACTCTATGTCCATGGATTTTTTCTTTTCATCTCAAAACCTGATTCTTATTCCCATTCTTCACTTTCCATGATCAGATCATCCCATTGCCCCCATCGGCCCGTCCGGATTCTGCTCATCATTTTTTTTAGCGGTCCATACCTTGCATATTCTTCCCGCACCGGCATCGCAGCTGCTGGCATACCATATGTTTCTCCCGCTTTCCCGGTCTCTTCACCATCGTCCTCGTCCAATGTAAAGACGGAGCCGTCACCAATCCCCGCATTCTTATCATCTTCGAAATATTGTATATGTTCTCTTTTCTCTGTATTTTTCTCTTCATTGCTTTCTCTCTCCTGCTCCTCTCGTTCATTTTCTTTTCTCTTTTTTTCTTCTGTCAGATAATCTTCCAGTATATTTTTCAGATTATAATTTTCTCTCAGTGTCTCTTTATGAAGGCAGTATGACAAAAATATCCCATCCGTGTCCCGGTAATCCAATTTTTTCACGAAAAATTCAGTCAGCTCATGAAAAGACATAGCGAATGTCTTTTCCGCTGCCGGAAAATAACAGAATCTATACACGCCCTCCTTTTCAAATATAAAGTCCGGTTCCAGTAGTATCCTGTTCGGACTCAGCATAAATCCTTCGATCTGATCCATCAATTCGATCAGCTGCCTGACCAGAGAAAGAATGTCTTCTCTGTCCATATCTATGTTTTTAAATTTCTTTCTTACAGGCATCCACCCCTCTGTATAAAATGTATATCTTGTTCCTCCGTTTCTTCCACATCCTGATACCGGCAAAATTCCGGGAATTTTATTATTTTTCAACATCCGTATCTGATAATCCTCTTCGTACGTTCTCGATATGTCTATATGAAAACAGGGATGCGACGGGTCTTCTTCATACACAATATTCATTTCCGGTTTATCCATCTGATCTTCTCCTCTGGTTTTACAATAAGTGCGCTCTGGCGCACTGTGAAATTCATAAAAGATCTTGATACTCTAACTTCTACTGTTATCCTTTCATCCGCTTTTTCTATTTCAATATTCTGGACCTTCATATAGATCAACTTTCCGTTTATTCTTTGTCTTAACATTTTTTCCATATCATATTCTTCTGTATCTTTTTTTCTTTCCATCTGTGCCCCCACAGCTGCAGTCTCGCCTGCCGCTCCGGTTAAAATCACTTTGTCATGAAAATAAAAAGTGGTATGTACAATGAACAAAAACAGGAAAAGAAAAACAGGCATAATATAAGCCATCTCTATTACTGCGCTTCCTGAAAGATCTTTTTCCCGATATTTCAGTACTCTCTTTCTAAAAAAACTCAATGAGTACCCCTCCCATATATGCAGCTGTCAGAAATGGGACAAACGGAAACGCGGTCTTTCTGTGAAACTTTCTCCTTATCATCATAACCGCGCCAAATACCGCCGCCAGGGAGAAAGCTGCAGCAAGAAGAGACAGCAGATTCCATAAGCCGAGATATCCACCGGTCAATGTGATAAGAATGCTGTCACCATAGCCAAGTGACTCTCCCGTAACCTTGCTTATGATCATAAAGATTCCTCCTGCAGAAGCTCCTGCCACTGCCATAACAACAGATTCTTTCCCATCACAGAATCTTCCCGCCACAACAAATATTACACCGGACAGCAAGAAGATCAGATTCAGTTTTTTCTTTCTGATATCCATAATACTCAAGACAATCAGATAAATGAGGAAGCATGCCCTGCAGATAACCGTACCATATGAAAAATCTCCATGAAATATTTCTTCTACTTTGAACATCTTGAACACGCTCCCATCCAGCTTACTTCTGATCTTTCCACCGCCCGTACTGTCCTTTTCAGCCCGCTGCAGCTCAGTGAATTGTGATAGCTGCTTCCCCTGTCAGTAATATAGACTCCTGCCATTGTCTTTCCATATACACATTTTTCACAAGGATAATATATTCCCCCGTCAAGATTGCGAATCCCATTCACTCCCGAATAAGGGACAAAACGTATGGCGAGCTGAAGATAGGAACACTGATGATCCTGATGATATACCGTTCCATTTTCTGTCACATATACAATACCGGCGCCTTCGTTTTCTGCTTTTGAATCTTCGGATCCGCTCCAGGTACTCATCTTGAACTCTTCTCTTAATTTTGCTGATGGATTTCCTAATATTGGGAAAGGAATCCGTATTTTGTATTCTACTGTCACATTCATCTGTCCGGTTCCCGGGATGACACAGGACTTTAAACAACTGACCGCTGACGCTCCTCCATCCAGAATACTGTTCTCTATTCTTTCTTCTCCCAGCAGAGATATCATGTCTGATTTCAGTTTTATTGTATTTAATACCGGAACTGCCATCATATCTCCTGCTGCATTTTTTGCCGCATTCTGAGCGGCATTGATAATACTGATTTTCAGACTCTGGAGTTCAATGATGAAGATCAGGCACAAAACCGCAAAGAGAAAGACTGGAATACCAAATGCGGCTTCAATTGTCACATTTCCAGCTGCCCCCGGTACAGATGCCCTTTCCGCAGTCAGATTGGGTACATTTTTATTCCTTTGTATTTTCATCGCAGTTTTTCCTTTCTATAAAATATTGGGGGTGTGTTTTATTTTGACACTGATACAGTGCCCGGGAAATGAAAGGGCATCTGTACCGGGGACAGCTTCATTCGTCACTCATATCCAAAATATACCGGATACCGATAAGTCAGCTCATCATATATCTGAATGGTATTATCCATCTGTATTTTGCTTACACATTGATCTGCCCTGAAAAACTCCATTTCAAATTCTTTATTTATATTTTCTTCTACTCTGTCCAGAGTCCTCATCGTTATCTTTCCTGTATCTGACAGAAAAAGAAAGATTCTCAGGTAATCTTTATAGCTCATTCCATTTTCTTGGTTTTCTCCTTCTATCTGTTCACTGCCATTTCCAAGTGTAAGAAGGGATCCCAGACTAACCTGCCAGCTTTCTCTGTCTTTTACCGCCGGAATCCTATTTCCTGCAAGCAGCGTCCGTATATCAACTACGCTTTCACCGGCCGCCCACGCAAAAAGTACAAGCTGTTTTATCATTTCTGACAACTCTGGATTCAAAATCAGAAGCGACAATGCGCCGGCAAGAGCGCCAGCCTCAGCCTTTTTTTCTTCATCGCCCAGAATATATGTATAATTCAGAGCAAGACGGATCAGATATATCTTCATAAGCACAGCTTCCAGATTTTCTTTATCAGAGTTTTTTCCCGAAATAATATATTCTGTTTCATAGGACAGTGACCTTTCCTTTCGTGAACTGGTGTCATCAGATACTTTTACTTCACTGTCTTCCGGTTTGGAATCGGCGCTTTCCATCTCAGACTCAGATACGGCACATAAAAAATTTTCCAGAACATATTCATTAAACAAAAGTTTCTCCTCCATTCCAGCCATATTGACTCTGGATGGGAAATTACCTCTCCCAGTAATCAGATTTCGATAGGATAGCTGGCTGGACAGATTAATCGTTTTTCCAGACAATTTCATATTGCGAGGCAGGACAATTGACAGGATTCCTGCGTTTTCGATTGCATTCACACATCCGAATGGATCTGTATCCATTGCTGATTCGTTTCCGCTGCTTTCTTCCTTATTTTCCGCTGACATTACTTCCAGTTCCCGGATATCTTCTACCGTATTTTTATTCTCTTCTTTCATTTTATTTTCCTGGATTCTGCACTCTTCCCACTCTGCTGTAAGCCCTGTAAAATTCCTGATCAGACTGATTCCATACTTCTGTTCCATATATGCCAGCACCTGTTCCCGGAACGCCTGTCCACTGTTATCCGTAAGATACTGTATATCCGTAATCTCATGTTCTATGTTTCCGGTTTCATAATAGTGCATTCGCCGAACGATATTATCTTCAGAATAATCTCCTGTTCCATAACTGCCTTCCAGTGCAAAGACATGATATTCCTCCATAAGTTTTCTCTGATATTCTCCAAAAACGGAAAAGACGGCCCTGTCTGTCTCCAGACGACTCATGCTTTTTGACGACTGGATCACAGAAGCTTCCAGAATTCCTGCTGTAAACGAGATCATAAGAACAAACATAAGGCTTAAAAAGGCGGTAATCTCGCCTCTGTATTGAATAGACTTCATGATCAGATCTGAGAACTTTCTGATGTAATTTTGTCAAAAATCGTATTGATCAGATCCGTAAGCTGGTTTTTAAAAATAAGCAGAAGTGCAATAATGATAACAAGAATGAGCACAAGTTCGATCACTGTTATTCCCGAGACATATCTTTTGTCAATCAAGAAGTTCTCAATTCTCTCTTTAAAAAATTTCGCTTTTTCCTTTATTTTTAATGAATAATCTTTCAGCATATTTTTCCCTCCTGTTCCTGTTTTTTGCGTACTTTTTCCACATTTTATATCTGTATTGTGAATAACGCGGGTATCATAACGATCACAAAGACAATTGCCAACATGATAAACATTGGAATCATTAATTTTGTGCCTGCTTCTTCTCCCAGTTTTCTTGCATTATTCTTTCTTTCCTCAAATGCTTCATCTGCTTCTTTTTTCAAAAGCTCTGTAAGACCTTTTGACCCCTTTCTCATATTCTGCGCCAGCATCGTACCAAACTTTCTGTACAAAGGACTCCCGCACCGTATGCCATATTCCTCATAGCAGTCAGCTTCCGCCCCGCCCCCGGATATTTTGTTCATTGTAAATACCATCTCTTCATACGCTTCCCGTGCCTTGCCTTTTTTCTCCTTTTTTCTTTCCCTCTGATAATCCATTGCAATACAGAACCATGCTCTCCTGACTGTCATTCCAGCTCCGATATAAAGAGTAAATTTATTTATAATCTGAGGATAATCAGCTTTCATTCTCTCGATTTTCTTTTTTTCTGCCTCTTTTTTCTTCTGCCGGTCTGAAACACATAACATACAGGCTGCACCGCCGCCCAGCGCCAGGATACCAAATGCCATCGTACTTTCTTCATAAGTCCACTTAATCTTCTCTCCATTCAAGCGGTCCGGAAGAATCATATATTCCTCTGAGGCTGTTTTCTTATCTGCATTTTCCAGCTCTCTTTCCAGCTGCTCCATCAGCTTCTCAGTCCGGTTCAATTTCGGAGGAAATATCATGGCACAGAAAGAGTGCAATGTCTGTTTCTCTCCATATCGCAAAAGCGCAGTCAGTTGTACGATAGTTCCGTCTTCTGTCAGATGATCTCTTTTCAGATTTCCCTGGATATCCATCACCTCATAGTTATCCAGTTCCCACGATACAAGAATGCCCGTATCCGGTACAGCAGTAATAAGATCCAGATCCGATCTCACTTCATCCAGGCTTTCATTCTCTCCAAGGATCAGCGTCTCCAGTTTCTCAGAAACTTCAGAAAAAACCTTATCCATCTCCTCATCTGTGTATATCTTCTCTGATACATTGACCTGAATCTCGTCATTGATATCCCCGATCTGAACTTTCATTGCCAGTTCTTCACTTCCCTCTCCGTGATCTCCTCTTTTCAGGATTTCTCTTCCCTCGCTGTTCTTCTCAGGGGACCTTCCCTGCTCCGCCGTATATACTGCGGCAAATGCCAGAATTGAAAGCGTTACAATCACTCCCGACCTGATATACACAGGGTTCTCTTTTAAAAATCTTCTGATATCTTTTTTCTTCATTATCTCTGCTCCTTGCATATGTAACAGAATGCTCTAATTTATATTCCCTGCTGCAGTCCGGTTCACACATCGATCCTCAGTAGTCTTTTCCCGTAAATCCATGCTCCGATATATGCAGCCAGACAGGCCGTCATTATGACCCGGCCGGCCATACTTTCATACAGAACTTTCAGAAAATCTCCAAATGTCAGTTTCATATACAGGATAATAACGAAGGGGACGACACACATAATATTGAATTCCAATCTCTTTGCCGCCAGAACCGCGGCGATTTCTTTCTCTGTATCTATCTTTTCACTGATTACACGGACAGCATTTCTGATAATAGTGATACTGTCGCCTCCGCTTCTTTTTGCTGCCGAAAATACATGAACAAAATCCTTCACATCTTCCTGCTCCACCCGATCTGCAAATTCTTCCAGTACCTGTTCCGCAGGACGGTTCATATTCAGTTTTGTTATCATCAGATCATATTCTTTGGAAATACGACTGTCTGCTCCGTACAAAGGGATGATATCTCTTCTTGTTTCCCTGATCGCATTTTCTACAGAATATCCTGCTTTGAGTGCAGCAGACATCGACTGAATACTGTCTTTAAACTGATTTCTGAATTCCGATTCTTTTGCCGAGGCCCGCTCTCTTATCCATTCCCTCAGATAGAACCACCATAGTGGAATAAGAAGGAGCGCAGGAACGACTGATTCATAAAACAGGTATACCGCCATTCCATAAACGATCAGACTCTGAATGATACCTGAAGCATATTCATTCTTCTTTATATCCCGCATCCAGAAGTTTCCTGCAGTTTGCCAACTCACTAACCTTCATAAGACTTCCCTTAATTTTCCCATCAACATTTCCCTCCTCTCTGAATTCAAACAATGTCCTGGTACTTATCTCTCCGTCCTGATATCCCAGAATTTCCTCGATCTGCAGGACTTTCCTGCTTTTATCTCTGAGCCTTCCAAGATGAACAATAATATCAAGTGCTGATGCTATCTGTCTCTGAATGGCCGCCAGCGGCAGATCAATCCCCATAAGCATCATCGTTTCCAGGCGATACAGCATATCCGCAGGATTATTTGCATGTCCGGTAGACATCGATCCGCTGTGTCCATTCAACATGGCAGAAGATATCATATCCACCGTCTCGTCTCCCCTGACTTCGCCCACGATGATCCTGTCCGGCCTCATCCTGAGAGCTGATCGGATCAGATCCCGTATGGTTATTGCTCCCTCTCCCTCCAGATTTGCATTTCTTGCTTCCAGCCTCACCAGATTCTCAACGCCTCTGATCTGCAGCTCCGCATTATCCTCTATGGTTATGATCCTTTCATCTTTCGGTATAAAGTCAGACATTGCATTGAGAAAGGTAGTTTTTCCCGCCCCGGTCCCTCCGCTGACAAAAATGTTGTATTTCGCCCGGACAAGCATCTTTACATATTCTGCGGCTTCCCGCGTAATACTTCCCAGTTCTATCAGCTGTTCCATGGTAACCGCTTCTTTCTGAAATTTTCTGATCGTTACAATGGGACCGTTGACTGCCGCAGGCCTGAGTACAACATTCACTCTGGATCCGTCATTCAGACGGGCATCCACGATAGGTGAAGATTCATTTACATATCGGTTCGATTCTCCTACAATCTGCTGTATCACATCCAAAAGGCGGTTTTCAGACAGGAATCTTCTGTCTGAACGGAAAATCCTTCCTTCTTTCTCATAGAAAATGTTTTCAGTCCCATTGATCATGATTTCCGTGATCGTATCATCTTCAATCAGGTCCTGTAAAATATCCAGCCTGCGAAATGAATTGAACAGTTCCCTGCTCAGCTGTATCTTCTCTGCAAGAGGTATATACTCTTCTCGACTTGCTTCATCCAGTATTTTCCGGATCAGCTCCCGCAGTTCCTCCTCCCCGGTCTGCTTTGTCATATCTATGCGCATCATAACCTGCTCATATAACTGTTCGGCTCTTGTCATCCTGCATCCGTCCTTTTCTCGACAGCAGCTCTTCTTCTTCCGGACTTTTTCTTTACTGTTCTTGCAAGTATATCCCCATATCCGGCAGCTCTCAGATTATTCTCGTACTGTTCCAGCTTTGCTATAGAAGTATCCTCCTCTATGTAATGAGTATATATTCGGCTGCATCTCTTCAGAATGTCATAGAGCCCGTCCAGACAGTCCCCCAGATCAAGAATAATAACTTCATAAATGCACTCTTCCTGAAGAATATCCAGAAGCTCCATCCATTCCTCTTTTTTTACCTGCCTTAGATCATACTCGTTTTCCATAGGCATGATATAATCCATTTTTCCGATCTGCCCTGTCATTGTACTGATCTTAAGACCAGGATTATCCAGATTCTGTTTCACATAGTAGAGCAGTGTTCCAAGATCCTGTCCGGGATTATCAGAAAAATAAAAACGCTCTCCAGAATATCCTTCCATGTTCAGATACAGTACTGCTTTCTTCTCCGCCAGCTGCTCGCCAAGGTGAAGAGCAAATTTTGTCTTTCCAACTCTGTGTACAGGTGAATAAATTCCTATGATTCCCTTTATCGAAGGCTCATTTCTGATTCTTGGCCTCTTCTTCCTGCTGATGCCGGACATGCATATTTCCTTTATCATGGAATCAGAACTCTGATACCTGAACAGCACTTGCTCTTCCGGCAGTCCCTGTCCGTCTCTTTTCTCCGTGAGAAGAAACTTTCGTTCTGCAGTAATAGTACGGCGTTCTTCGGCGGCAAACTCACTGCCTATAAGCAAAATTTCAGCTTTATTTCTTCCTGTAAACTTCCTCAGCTTTTCTGTATCATAAAAAATATGAAACTGATAATCCCCCGGAAAACTGTCCCTGAGAACTCTGAGCAGATTTTCCGAATATTCTCCCTGCCTGTCGCAGATTACAAAATTCCCATAACCACTTCCATACTCCTTTTTAATAACTGACATAATATGATTTTTGCTGCGATATATCAGCAATGATAAAAATGTACGATAACCGGAAGCTTATCCATCCGATTTGATGATCCGTCAGACATCCCCCGATAAACTGACGGTACAGCGTGTGATTTAGCTGTGTAAGACTAATTATAACAAAATATTTCATTTTGTCTATATGTAATTTTAGATTTCATGTTTTTTGTAAAACATTCACAATTTTCATTAAAGAATCCGATAGCACATAATTCCATAAAGAAGGCATACCCCAGGTATTCCCAGACTGCCTGTGGTCAGGAAGGAAAGGGCATTCAGACCGACATTTACAGCTGAATCATCAGGAATGACATACCGATCGATAAAAAAGATCAAAATCATCCCCACCAGCGCTCTTATAATAAAATTTACCAAAAATGTCGAAATCTTACTGCCCAATCCCAGTACTTCCTTTCCAGAATTCTACTTTATCTTATTCCGGATATGCTTCGATTATTCCCTGAACTTTTCGTAATCTGACGTCCCCAGCCATTCCTCAGCAGCATTTGCCGCAGCTGACCGGCTGAAATTCCAGTTTCTTATATTCATCTCTTCTCCTTCCCCTTTCCGTACATGAAAATATGCTCTGACATCTTCATACATATCATTTTTCTGAAGAACCTCCATTGGTATTTCCGCAATCTCAGGAGCAGCATCTGCCGATAAGCCATACATAAGATAAGCAATATCATTTTCATTTAACTGATCGGTATTTCTTATATTGAATCCTGCTATTATTCCATCCACATGACTGAGTGACAGTCCAATATAACATACCGATACAACAATTATCACATAGCGGAATAAAGGGAAGGTTCTTCTGTAGATCCAGAAGATTACCCCGCCGAAGATAATCATTAGCACTGCCAGGAACCACAGTACAAGTACTCTGAGAAATGTAAGATTGTATTCCCATATATAAAGAATCATCCGATATCCTGCAGACAGTATCATCACACAGGTACACATAGAGATCAATGTAAGTATAATTCTTAATATCCTGTTCTCCTGAAATACTTTTAAGCAGATCAGAACAGCGGCAAAATTAATGATACTTACGAAAAGTAACTGCCAGAATCCCTCATGCGCATATTGAGAATAGGTCATCCCATCCGGAAGATTTCCCACTCTCAGGAACAGAAACACAATCTGAATACCGGAATATATAACATAAATCACCGCCACCATAGCTCCAAATGTTATTCCGGTCAGCGGATTTGACTTTTCTTCGTCAGATTTTTCTTTTTTTCTCAGATCATTTCGAAAAAGAGCGGCAAAAAAAGCGTAAAAAAATAAAGCCCCTATAAGAAATGTCATGATAACGCCGATGATATTTCCCATATCAATATCCGCAAATAAATCAAACGGATTCACCATTCCCAGAATATTGACAAAAAATTCTGAGAAAACTCTGTCCGACATCATAAGGAGCGGAAGTACAATAATCAAAAATATAACAGCGATCAGAATTCCCCATATTACAGCGCCCACATTCTTATGTTTTTTCAGATATTCCTTTCTGTTTAACCTGTCGCTTATTTTTCTGTACCGGAAGGGGCATCTGAGCGCCCCAAGCCATTTTCCTATAAAGAGAAAGAAATACTTCACATATTCTCCAAATTCCCAGGATTTATTATCATACAATTGATAAGCCATACCATCCATAAACAGAAGGAGAATACCCGCTGCATTAAAAAAGTGAAAAAATCCGTTTGCAGTAAGGCAGGTTGACACCCCGAGAAGAAGCATGCCCGCAAAATAAAAAACCGTTCGTTTTCTGACGGAAATCCCGGCTTTCTGCAGAAACAGAAGAGAAAAAACAATGACACAGACAATGAGCACCGGAAAAGTAACTGATATCATATTTTTATATATCAGAATCGTAAACAAGATACCGAATAATACACTCATACGAAAAAACCATTTATGTTCCTCTTTCATACGTTCCAGATAAGCGCTATTCATTCTCATCATCCTCCACATATTCCAGAATATCTCCCGGCTGGCATTCCAACGCTTTACATATTGCATCAAGGGTGGTAAATCTTACAGCCTTTGCCTTGTTATTTTTCAGAATTGACAGATTTGCCATTGTGATATCCACTCTGTTCGCCAGTTCGGTTACACTTATTTTTCTCTTTGCCATCATAACATCAAGATTTACTACAATTGCCATATCTCTGCCTCCTATATTGTCAGATCGTTTTCTTCTTTATAGCTGACAGCCTCCGCAAACACAAGGCTGAGCACGTGGCTGAACAATCCGGCGATGAAGAATGTAAGAACTATGATAAATGTAGCAGGAGTAGGGAGCAGAACACATTTCACAACAAAAAGAAGCACGATCAGAAAACTAACTTTTCCCATGACCCGAAGACTTTTTGTATTGTTATCCACAAAGCAGTTTTTCTGAATTACTGTTCTGATCATTTTTCTCAGCTGAAATACGATTACAAGTCCGCATATTCCTGCCAGCCCGAAAATAATCAGCATAATCCAGTACTGTCGGCCGATCTCTGCCGAATAATATTGCCCGGCCAGTCTGATCGTAAGCGGAAGAGTAATAACAACCAGTATTCCTGAATAAAACATAATGTCCAGAAGATATCTGGTAAATAGGATTAATTTGTTGTCATTCATAACACACACTCCTTTGCCTTTCGATTTAGGAAATACATTTCTTCCATTTCTTACGTGTATTATATTTTTCAACACACTATTTGTCAATATATTTTTATCGAAAAACAATAAATTCATATTGTTTTTCATTTCAACTTGTTAAATAGCGATCCGTAATGCCTGCTATGATGACACACGAAAAGGGGCTGTGCAACAGCCCCTTTTCAATTAATGATTCATTTATCATATTTTGACTTTATTCCTGCTCTTCTCCTTCCATCCTGGTTTCAGCAGGAACTGCATCCTTATCATCATTCTCGTCTTTGCCTTCTATCTCAACCTTTTCACCGTCAATTTCCGCAGAAGCCTTCCTTACTTTTGCAACACTTGCTACTTTGTCATTTCCATGCAAATTGATCAGTTTAACTCCAGACGTTATTCTTCCGTACACTGAGATATCCGAACACTTCATGCGGATGACAATTCCTTCTGTGTTGATGATCATGATCTCGCTGTCTTCATCTACAGCCTTCATACCAACTACATTTCCGGTTTTCTCCGTAATCTTGTAACATTTCACGCCTTTTCCGCCGCGGTTCTGTTTTGTAAATTCATCCATCTCCGTCCGCTTGCCCATACCCTTTTCAGATACGGTGAGCATATATCTTCCCTGGCTGCTCATCTGCATACCGATCACTTCATCGCCGTCGCTTAAGTTCATTCCACGTACACCCATGGAAACCCTTCCTGTTGAGCGGACATCCTGCTCGCTGAACCGGATACACTGACCATATTTCGTAACAAGAAGCACATCCTGCTCATTATCAGTTACTCTGACATTGATCAGCAGATCGTCTTCCCGGAGCACGATAGCAGCAAGACCGTTCTTTCTTACATTTGCATACTCGCCGATCGGAGTCTTTTTCACAAGACCCTTCTGGGTAGCCATGAAGAGATACTTGCCATCCTCATACTCATAGATCGGAATCGTAGCCGTGATCTTTTCCTCCGGCATAAGCTGCAGAAGATTGATGACTGCAGTTCCGCGGGCCGTTCTTCCTGCCTCCGGTATCTCATATGCCTTAAGTCTGTATACACGTCCCTTGTTTGTAAAGAACATGATATAGTGGTGGGTCGTTGTGACAAACAGTTCACGGATAAAGTCATCTTCGAGGGTCTGCATACCCTTGATGCCTTTTCCTCCACGGTTCTGACTCTTGAATGTATCCATGCTCATACGTTTGATATATCCCATATTTGTCACTGTAATGACTACATTATCTCTTGGAATCAGATCCTCCATGGAAATATCAAACTCGTCATAGCCGATGCGGGTTCTTCTGTCATCTCCGTATTTCTCAGAAATAACAAGAATTTCTTTCTTGATGACACCAAGAAGAAGCTTCCTGTCGGCAAGAATTGCCTTCAGTTCTTCAATCTTCTTCATGAGCTCTGCATATTCGTTCTCGATCTTTTCTCTTTCCAGACCTGTCAGAGCACGCAGACGCATATCTACGATTGCCTGTGCCTGAACATCGGTCAGTCCAAAGCGTTCCATTAATTCTGTCTTGGCGATCTGGACGCTTCTGGAACCTCTTATGATGCGGATCACTTCGTCAATATTGTCCAGGGCAATAAGCAGACCCTGTAAAATATGGGCTCTTTCCTCCGCTTTGTTCAGGTCGTATTTTGTCCTTCTTGTAACAACCTCTTCCTGATGCTGAAGATAATAATTCAGCATCTCAAGCAGATTCATTACCTTTGGCTGATTGTTTACAAGGGCAAGCATGATCACACCGAATGTATCCTGCAGCTGTGTATGTTTATAAAGCTGATTCAGGATCACATTAGGATTCACATCACGTCTCAATTCAATACAGATCCGCATTCCCTCACGGCTGGACTGATCACTCAAATCTGTGATCCCGTCAATTCTTTTTTCCTTCACAAGCTCCGCGATTTTCTCGATCAGACGTGCCTTGTTTACAAGGAACGGAAGCTCTGTGACAATGATCCTGTTCTTGCCGTTTGCCATGGGCTCGATATTTGTAATAGCCCTCACACGTATCTTGCCGCGGCCTGTACGGTATGCCTCCTCGATTCCTCTTGTTCCAAGAATCTCTGCTCCGGTAGGGAAGTCCGGTCCCTTGATGATCTGGAGGATTTCCTCCATCGTTGTCTCGCCTTTTTCTTCAATCTGGTCATCGATGATCCTTACCACTGCGGCAATGACCTCCTTCAGATTGTGAGGCGGAATATTCGTAGCCATACCTACAGCAATTCCTGAAGTACCGTTCACAAGAAGATTCGGAAAACGGGAGGGCAGTACCGTAGGCTCTTTCTCTGTCTCGTCGAAGTTCGGGGTAAAATCAACGGTATCCTTGTTGATGTCTGCCGTCATTTCCATGGAAATCTTGCTCAGGCGAGCCTCTGTATAACGCATGGCCGCAGCGCCGTCTCCGTCAACGGAACCAAAATTTCCATGTCCGTCTACCAGAGGATATCTGGTGGACCAGTCCTGCGCCAGATTTACCAGAGCGCCGTAAATAGAACTGTCTCCATGGGGGTGATATTTACCCATTGTATCACCAACGATACGGGCGCATTTACGATGAGGCTTGTCCGGACCGTTATTCAGCTCAATCATAGAATACAGAATTCGTCGCTGTACCGGCTTCAAGCCGTCCCGCACATCAGGAAGCGCACGGGAGGCGATAACGCTCATGGCGTAGTCGATATAGGATGTTTCCATTGTCTTCTTCAGGTCGACTTCATGAACTTTATCAAATATATTATCTTCCATCTTTTATCTCCTTTTTGTGGATCTATCTGCACTGTTTTGGATCCGGAAGCTTCCGCGCCGGGCCAACCGAAAATGTTCGGTGGGGGAGAGGCGCAGGTTGCTTCCGCGCCGGGCCAACTCGAAAATGTTCGGTGGGGGGAAGGCTTTGGTTGCTTCCACGCCGGGCCAACTCGAAAATGTTCCATTTTCTCGTTGGTTTGGCATTTCCAATGCCAAACCTGATGCTCCCTTTGAATCAGAAATTCGAGTAAACTCGATTTCTGTTCAAATGGATCATCGGACCGGCGCTGGTAAAGTGCTAGATATCCAGGTTTCTGACATATTTTGCGTTTTCTTCGATAAATTCTCTTCTTGGTTCGACCTTGTCGCCCATTAGGGTGGTGAAGGTCAGGTCAAGTTCGGAGGAAGTTTCTTCGTCCATTGTTACCCGAAGAAGGATTCTGTGTTCCGGATCCATGGTTGTCTCCCAGAGCTGTTCTGCATCCATCTCGCCGAGACCTTTGTACCGCTGGATCTTATTATTGCTGTCCCTTCCTACCTCTGTAAGGATCTGATTTAATTCTTCGTCGCTATATGCATACCATACTTTTTTATTCTTTTCCAGTTTGTACAGCGGCGGCTGTGCAAGGTATACGTAGCCTTCTTTGATCAGGTCCGGCATAAAACGGTAGAGGAATGTCAGCAGCAGAGTACTGATATGCGCGCCGTCCACATCGGCATCGGTCATGATGATAATCTTATGGTATCTCAGTTTGCTGATATCAAAGTCATCATGTATTCCGGTTCCGAAAGCAGTTATCATTGCCTTGATTTCTGCATTGGCATATATCTTGTCCAGACGTGCTTTCTCCACATTCAGGATCTTTCCTCTCAGGGGCAGGATAGCCTGAGTTGCACGGTCTCTTGCTGTCTTGGCGGATCCTCCGGCAGAGTCTCCCTCTACGATGTATATCTCGCAGTTAGCCGGATCTTTATCAGAGCAGTCTGCAAGTTTTCCAGGCAGGGACATCCCCTCGAGAGCGGATTTTCTTCTTGTAAGATCTCTTGCCTTTCTTGCGGCTTCCCTGGCTCTCTGAGCCATCACGGATTTTTCGACGATAATCTTGGCAACATTGGGATTCTGCTCCAGGAAGATCTCCAGCTGGCTGCTCACAACTCCGTTTACCGCACCTCTTGCTTCGCTGTTTCCCAGCTTCTGCTTTGTCTGACCTTCAAACTGAGGATCCTCGATCTTCACACTGATGATCGCTGTGAGACCTTCTCTTATGTCCTCACCAGTCAGATTCGGCTCGCTGTCCTTCAACAGCTTGTTTTTTCTTGCATAGTCATTAAAAGTCTTTGTCAGAGCCCCCCGGAATCCTTCTACATGAGTTCCGCCTTCCGGAGTGGTAATGTTATTTACAAACCCGTAGGTATTATCACTGTATGAATCATTGTGCTGCATGGCGACTTCCACATATACGCCATCCTTATTTCCCTCACAGTAGATGATCTGATCATAGAGAGGCGTCTTGCTTTTGTTCAGATAGCTGACGAATTCCTTAATGCCGCCCTCATAGTGAAAACTATGCTCATGCAGATCTTCCCCGCGCCAGTCTCTCAGTACGATCCTGAGACCTCTTGTCAGAAAAGCCATTTCACGGAGTCTCTGTTTCAGCGTATCATAATCAAAAATCGTCTCTTCAAATATCTCCTTATCCGGAAGAAACGTAACTTTTGTACCGGTCCTGTCCGGTTCGCACTCGCCGACTATTTTCAGTTTGTAACAGACCTTTCCTCTCTCATATCGCTGTTTATAGATCTGCCCTTCATGGTATATCTCTACCTCCAGCCACTCGGAGAGCGCATTTACAACTGAGGCGCCAACACCGTGGAGCCCTCCGGACACCTTATATCCTCCGCCGCCGAATTTTCCACCGGCATGAAGTACTGTAAACACGACTTCTACTCCCGGGAGTCCCGCCTTATGATTGATCCCGACCGGGATACCACGTCCGTTATCGCTTACTGTTACGGAATTGTCTTTATTGATATCTACCTGTATTTCATCGCAGTATCCGGCAAGAGCCTCGTCCACTGAATTGTCGACGATCTCATATACCAGATGATGGAGTCCTCTTGAGGAGGTGCTCCCGATATACATGCCCGGTCTTTTTCTTACCGCTTCCAGACCTTCCAGTATCTGGATCTGGTCCGCCCCATATTCTGCGTCAAATTCTGTACCTGATGCACCCATTTTATAACCTCCTAATTTGCATTTAATGCATGCCCGTTTTTGATATGGAATATCTTATTGATAGAAAATCGATGATTTACAAATTCATCAAGTCCGGTACATGTGATTATCGTCTGTATATCATGAATACTATCCAATAAATAGTTTTGCCTGTGTTTGTCCAGTTCAGACAACACATCGTCAAGCAGAAGGACCGGAGTATCCTTTATCACCTGTTTCACCAGCTCTATCTCTGAGAGCTTCAGTGAGAGAGCAGCAGTTCTCTGCTGTCCCTGGGAACCAAATTTTCTGATATCCAGCCCTTTGTCCGTCATAAAGCACATATCATCTCTGTGCGGTCCCACTGATGTACTCTTCATGCGGATATCCCTCTCTCTGTTTCTCTTCAGGGCATCTTCCAGGCTGAAACTTCCTGTACTCTGCTCATAAGAAAGGGTGATTCTTTCTTTTCCGCCTGTTAGTTTAAAATGTATGTCAGAAATTATTTCATTGACCTGCTTTATAAATTCTCTTCTTCTTTCCAAGACCTTTGTTCCATACTCCACAAGCTGCATATCCCATATATCAAGAGTATCAGCAAGGTTCCCCCGGCCGAACATATCTTTCAGAAGAGCGTTTCTCTGGTTGATGATACGGTTATAGTTCGAGAGATTGCTGAGATAAATCTTATCCAGCTGAGAAAGCTCCAGGTCAATAAAACGCCGTCTTCCTGCTGGTCCCTCTTTGATGATATTAAGATCTTCTGGAGAAAAAAATACGAAATGGACAATGCCGAACAGTTCGCCAGCCCTCCTGATCGGGATTTTGTCAATCGCGATCCCTTTTGGACTGTTCTTCTTCAGATGCATGTCTATCTGGAACCGGATTCCCTTTTTCTCCACGATTGTCTCCAGATGAGATTCATCATGGCCGAACTGGATGATATCCCGGTCTTTCGTGCCTCTGTGCGACTTTGTAGTACCCGTCAGATAGAGCGCCTCAAGTATGTTTGTCTTTCCCTGGGCATTATCCCCATATAGAATATTCGTCTTCGGATCAAAGTTCAAATCTAAAAAATCATAATTTCTGTAATTTTTAAGCTTTAAAGATTTGATTACCATAGGATTATTCTACACTTTTTCAAAGTTTATGTAAAGCTGACTCTCAGCCGATCCGGACTGTACTGCCGTTATAGGAAGCTTCATCACCGGAACAGAGCTTTCTCCCTCTGCGTGTTTCTACCTCTCCATTCACAGTTACAAGACCTTCCTGAATGACTTCCTTGGCCTCTCCGCCATTTTCTACAAGCCCCGCAGCCTTAAGGAGCTGCCCCAGCTTTATAAATGATTCTCCCTCTCGCAGACTGAATGTTTCCATCTTTCTTAATTCCTCTCTTCACAGTTTCTGCATCCCGAAACGCGCGATTCCATTTTTGTATCTGTTCATCGGCGCCATGTTCCCGGATGCAGCACTATTATATTACCTTTGTCCTGATGCCGCCGCATCAGACAGATGCATTAAAGTTAACAGGAAGGATCAGATAGATATAACTCTGCTCCTCATCCTTGATAAAGCACGGAGCTTTCGCGTTCATGAAATAAAGATCAACCTCTTCATCCTCAATAACACGGAGAGCATCGATTAGGAATTTCGGATTGAATCCGATCAGAAGATCCTTTCCTTCCTTCGTACACAGGATCACCTCGTCCATAGATCCGATCTGTGAACGAATCTTAAGCTCCATAGATTCATCTCTGATATCGATGATGATCGGCTTCTTGTCCCCCTCCTTGATCAGGAGAGTCGCACGGTCAATACAGTCAAGAAGTTCTCTCTTATTAATCCTTACCCTGGTCTCATAATCGCTGGAAAGCATCTGGTCAATCCGGAAATATTCCCCTTCGATCAGTCTTGACACAACAACTGTTCTGTCAAACTCAAATACAATATGATTTTTCGTGAATGATATATCAACTTCAGATTCAGCTTCTCCGCCGATGATCTTACTGATCTCCTGCAGCGTCTTTCCGGGAACTATCACTTTCTTTGGAGCATAGGAGTCCTTCAGTTCGATCTTACGGATAGAAATTCTGTGTCCGTCAAGAGATACGACTTTCAGAATATTGTCGTCAATCTCAAAAAGCTCTCCGGTCATCATCTTATTCGTGTCATTATCAGCAATGGAGAAAATTGTCTGACGGATTACTTCTTTCAGCGTAAATTCTGAAACAGTAATAAAATCATCTTTTTCTACGACCGGAAGATATGAGAAATCTTCTCCAGACTGTGCTGCGATATTGAACTTTGCTTTTTCACAGGTGATCATAGTCTGACTGTCATCGGTCGTCTCTATAACCACTTCGCTGTCCGGCAGCTTTCTTACGATTTCAGAGAAAATCCTTGCGTTCAGAGCAACGATTCCTCTTTCTATGATCTCCCCATCTATCGATGTCTCGATACCAAGTTCCATATCGTTAGCTGTTAATTTGACAACATCCATTGACGCATCGATCAGGATACATTCGAGAATAGGCATTGTTGTTTTAGATGGAACTGCCTTAGATACAATACTGACGCCTTTTACCAGATTGGCTTTTGTACAAACAATTTTCATTTGAAGATAACTCCTTTCGGTGTATGTCTGGGTATGTGAAAAAACTTCCGGGGCCGCCTTTTATATATTTTGATAAATAACAATTCCGCAGTCTTCTTAATAGGGGCTGTGAAAAAGTTGAAAACCCCTTCAAAGCCTTGAAATATAAAGGTTTGTCGGCTTGGATAAGTCTGTAGATTCTGTTTTGATGATGTGAGGAAACAATGAGAATAACTTTTTCCCGAAAAATGAGTTCCAAGTTATCCTCAGCTTCTTCACATGGTAATCAACAGGTTTTCAACAGATTTATTCACATCTTTTAAACAGGATTGATTTTTTTCTTAATTATATTCACAGTGTTATTTAGAGCTTCGTCCGTCTTAAGTTCATTTTCAATCTTCTTGACTCCATGACTTACGGAGGCATGATCTTTGCCGCCCAGCAGGACTCCTACGGTTTTAAGAGGAGTATCCGTCATATTCCGGCACAGATACATGACGATCTGCCTGGGAAGTACAATCTCGGCATTCCTCTTTTTGCCTTTTAGCTCTGAAATAGGTATATTAAAGTGTTCGGATACAACATCCATGATAAGTTCCGGGGTGATGATCCGGTTATTATCCGGTGATATCATGTCCTTGAGAGCTTCCGCTGCCAGAGGAATATCGATGGGCCGGTTCTCCAGATTGGAGAGAGCGATCAGTTTATTTAATGATCCTTCAAGCTCACGGATGTTGGACTTGATATTATTGGCAATGTACTGCATGACTTCATCCGGAATATGATATCTTTCCAGACCGTCCAGTTCTTCTTTCTTTCTGAGGATAGCCATTCTGGTCTCATAATCCGGAGCGGATATATCAGCGATCAGTCCCCATTCGAAACGGGTGCGAAGCCTTGCCTCCAGAGTTTCAATATCTTTCGGCGGCTTATCACTGGATATGATAATCTGCTTTCCGGAAACATGCAGATGGTTAAAGGTATGGAAAAATTCTTCCTGAGTACTTTCCTTACCTATAATAAACTGAATATCATCGATGAGCAGTACGTCGTTGTTTCTGTACTTTTCACGGAAAGTGGTCATGGCAAGTTCGTTTCCGTTTTTACCGACTTTCAGAGCATCGATCAGTTCATTCGTAAATGTTTCGCTTGTTACGTATAAAACCTTCTTGGAAGGATCATGTTCCAGAATGTAGTGGGCAATGGAATGCATCAGATGGGTTTTCCCAAGTCCGACTCCTCCATATAAAAAGAGGGGATTGTATACCTCGCCCGGAGATTCCGCCACCGCAAGAGATGCTGCGTGGGCGAAATTGTTGTTGCTTCCTACCACAAAGGTATCAAATGTATATTTGGGATTTAAGTTCGCCTTCTCGTAAATCGCATTTACACGGTTATTCCGGACCGTGCTTTCTTTCTTTTCCTGGATAACAGTCTGATTATCCGTAACAAAGGCGACTTCGTATTCAATGCCTGTTACTTCCGCTATGCAGACTTTAAAAGGAAGCAGATATTTTTCTTCAATATGTTCAAGACTTGCTTTTAATTTCACGAGAATATAGACCGTATTATCTTTTACTTCATAAACGGTCAGGGGAGCAATCCATGTATTATACGAAATGTTGGATGAGCAATATTCCAGCTTCATCTTATTTAATATCCGATCCCAGTTTTGTTCTACAATATTCATCGAAAGTAACTCCTAATCAATATAATAGAGAGATACAGGCAGAATCTCTCGGTTACATTTTACATCAAAATCGGGGTATAAGCAACGAAAAATCCATGTGTATAACTTTATTAACAGTATCAACCCCCTTAAAATCGCTGTTTTTTGAAGAAATTTCTTTTTATCAACATGAAATTTCATAATTATCAAGGAGTTATCAACAAGTTATCCACATTTGTTGATAACTTGTTGATAACTATGGAAAAATAGTGTGGAAAAATATTTTTGGTTCAAAATAGAAATTTATCTGGCTGTTTTGCTTGACTTATCAGGGGTTTTTCTCTATAATTAACGAGTGTCTTTGTGAGCAAAGACTTATTTCTATACGTTAATTATGGTGAATACTTTACTATAAAGTATAACTGTCAAAGGGAGGTGTATGAGGAATGAAAATGACATTTCAGCCGAAGAAGAGATCCAGATCCAAGGTTCATGGGTTCAGAGCAAGAATGAGCACACCGGGCGGAAGAAAAGTTTTAGCTGCCAGAAGAGCAAAAGGAAGAAAACAGTTATCAGCTTAGGCCGCAGATATGTGGCCTTTTCTTCTATCCAGAAGTATTAAAAAAAGAGCATTCTGACAGAAAAAAGTTATATTTTAAGAGGTTATGGATGAAATTTTCCGAATCTTTGAAGAAAAACAGAGATTTTCAGATTGTTTATAAAAATGGGAGATCACTTGCCAACCGGTATCTTGTCATGTATGTGATGAAAAATGGTACAGACAGGAACAGGGTAGGCATTTCCGTCAGTAAAAAGGTTGGAAACAGCGTTGTGAGACATCGTCTGACAAGGCTGATCAGAGAGAGTTACAGACTGTCGGAAGAACATTTCCGGAGTGGATATGATTTAATTGTAATTGCGAGAACGGGCGCAAAAGAAAAAGGATATCATGATGTTGAAAGCGCTCTGATCCACCTCGGAAAACTTCATAATATATATGTCTGATTAAGACAATCATACATTAAAAAAGGAAGTGGCGCGGATGAAACGTGTTCTTTTATGGTTGATCCGGTTTTACAGAAAATATCTGTCCGGCCTGAAGGGATACAGTACCTGCAAGTATTATCCCACATGTTCCCAGTACGGACTTGAGGCGATAGAGAAGTATGGCGCTCTGAAGGGAGGAGCTCTTACTGTATGGAGAATACTGCGCTGCAATCCGTTTTCAAAAGGCGGATATGATCCGGTACCTTAAGGAGGACAAGGAATGGAAGCTTACGGACTTTTGGCTTCAGGCTATGGAAACTGGCCGATTATCAAACAGATCGCCTGGCTGCTCGGGCAGGTGATGAATGGAATCTACAATGTTCTCAGCGCGATCGGGATTGAAAATATCGGTATTTGTATCATTATTTTTACTGCGATCGTTTATTCACTGATGATTCCTCTTACCATCAAGCAGCAGAAATTTTCAAAGATGCAGGCGGTCATGCAGCCTGAAATCCAGAAAATTCAGAAGAAATATGAGGGGAAAAAGGATCAGGCATCCATGCTGAAACAGCAGGATGAGATGAAGATGGTCTATGAGAAGTACGGCACATCAATGTCGAGCGGATGTCTTCCTCTTCTGATACAGATGCCGATTCTTTTTGCATTATATCCGGTTATTCAGAATATACCGAATTACGTAACGGGCGTAAGAGATGTGTACATGCCGGTTGTCGAGAAGATTATGTCGGTTTCCGGATGGCAGTCCATCATGGAAGAACTTGGTTCTGCAAGCCCGGTGTTGATGAATCCGAACAATTATGATTATACACAGGCAAGTACGATCGTAAACGTTCTCTATAAATTCCAGGATGCAACATGGGGACAGCTGTTGGAGAAGATGCCTGACATATCTGACATTGCTCATACAACGATGGATCAGGTTACACATCTTAACAGCTTTCTTGGAATTAATATCGGTGAGGCACCGATCAACATGCTGACAGCTGCATTCAGAGATTTTTCCATCATTGGTATTATCCTTGCCGTTATCATTCCGGTTATGGCAGGTCTTACACAGTTTATCAGTGTGAAGCTTACATCTGCTCAGACAAATGCTGCGGCAACTTCTGGAAATAATCAGGATAATCCGATGATGAACTCCATGAAGACAATGACCTATGTAATGCCGTTGTTCTCTGTATGGATCGGATTTACGCTTCCTGCCGGTATGGGTCTCTACTGGGCGGTCAGTGCAGTGGTAAGATGTGTACAGCAGCTGGCGATTAACAAATATCTCAGCAAAAAATCTGTTGATGATATTATCAAACAGAACCAGGAAAAAGCGAAAAAGAAACGTGAGAAAAAAGGAACTTCTGCTCAGGAAATCAATCGGATGGCAACAATAAGCACAAGAAATGCCGGGAATAAATCCGTTTCTAAAGCTGGAATTTCAGAACGCGAGAAAGAAGAAAAGTTACAGAAAGCTCAGCAGTACGCTCAGAATGCCAAGCCCGGAAGTTTAACTGCAAAGGCAAATCTTGTAAGCAGATATAACAGCGGACAAAAGACCGAACTTCCTGTGGAAGAAAATGAGCCTGCAGATGAAGATACAAGTCTTGGAAAGAAGAAAAACAGAAAGAAAAAATAGTTGTCTGTCCTGATCAGCCGGTGTGTAAACAGTTATCACAGTCTGATCATGAGAAAGGAAGGAAATCGGAATGAAAGGAAGAATAAGGGTATCAGCTAAAACAGTAGATGATGCAATTACAGAAGCATTGATCCAGTTGAGCGTTACCAGCGACAGACTGGAATATGAGGTGATTGAAAAAGGAAGCCCGGGATTTCTTGGAATCGGTATGAAACAGGCTGTGATCGAAGCCTGGAAAAAACCGGAACCTGAACCAGAGATTGATATTTCTGATCCTGAACCTTTCATAGAAAAGCTCAAAGAAGAAATTTCTTCCATTGAGGACTCTTCTGAAGAAAAGTCTTCCAATGAAAAAAAGCCTGCTGCTGAAAAAAGAGAGTTCAAAGAAGAAGCAGCAAAAGAAAAGAAAAGCAGAAGAGAAGACAGAAAAAAATCTGAAGTAAAAAAAGAGCAGAACAGAAGAGACACAGGAAAGAACAGTCAAAAGGACAGCAGAAAAGAAAATGTAAAGGAACAGGTTCCGACGGAGACTCCGGAAGAGACGAAGAGAGAAGAGGTAAAACTTGCCAAGGTTGAAGAACAGACGATCCATGCAGTGGAGGAGTTTGTAAAGGATACGCTGAAAGCAATGAATATGGAAGTGGAGATTACTTCTGGTATTGATGATGACGGAGCACTCTGTATTGATATGAAGGGTGAACATATGGGAATCCTTATCGGTAAGAGAGGACAGACGCTGGATGCACTTCAGTACCTGGCAAACCGTGTTGCGAATAAGCATCAGGAAGGATATGTAAGAGTCAAGCTTGATACGGAAAATTACCGTTCACGGAGAGAAGAAACGCTGAAACATCTCGCCAAAAATATTGCTCACAAAGTAAAGAGAACGAGAAGACCGGTTGCTCTTGAACCAATGAATCCTTATGAGAGAAGGATTATTCATTCCACTCTTCAGTCAGATCCTTATGTAACGACTCATAGTGAAGGGGAAGAACCTTACAGAAAAGTTGTGGTTACTTTAAAGAAATAAGAACGGAACTTATATATCATATTATGGATATTTGAAGCGTGTTACAGAAACGAAAGGACGTTTGGCGCTTCACGGATACTTTCGTGAAGAGGCAGACGTTCTTTTTTGTTATTATAGGAGAAGATATTATTGATCAAGAAATATTTATGTATATAAGCAGGAGGTGTATACGTGAAGAAAGAGACAATAGCCGCGATATCAACCGGAATGTCAAATTCAGGAATCGGAATTGTGAGGATCAGCGGCGATGAGGCTTTTGAGGTTGCAGACAGAGTTTATAGGGGAAAGCATAAATTATCACAGTGCGGGACACATACCATCCAATATGGATATATATGGGATAATAAAGAGGTCATTGACCAGGTTCTTGTTATGGTTATGAAGGCGCCCCATACTTTCACGGGAGAGGACACAATCGAGATTGACTGTCATGGGGGAACATTTGTAGTCAGGAGAGTTCTGGAGGCTGTCCTTAAAAATGGGGCCAGGCCGGCGGAACCAGGTGAATTTACGAAGCGGGCTTTCTTGAATGGAAAGATGGATCTGTCGCAGGCAGAGGCAGTAATCGACGTTATAACTTCCCAGAATGATTATGCATTGAAAAGTTCTATCAGTCAGCTGAAGGGAAGTCTGAAAAACAGGATAAATGATATAAGAAAAAGAATCATTTATCATACGGCATATATTGAGTCAGCGCTGGATGATCCTGAACATATCAGTCTGGAAGGATATGCTGATCAACTGAGAAAAGATGCCTTATCTATTACGGATGAAATCGGTCATCTGATCGATTCTGCAGATGACGGAAGGATTATGAAAGAAGGAATCCAGACGGTTATCATCGGAAAACCCAATGCGGGAAAATCGTCTCTTCTGAACGTACTGACAGGATACGACAGAGCGATTGTTACAGATATTGAGGGAACGACGAGAGATGTGCTGGAAGAGCAGATATCTCTCCATGGATTGAATCTGAACATTATTGATACGGCAGGGATTAGAGAAACAGATGATATTATTGAGCGTATGGGAGTGGATAAAGCTGAACAATATGCAGAAAATGCAGATCTGTTGATCTGTGTGGTTGACGCTTCCAGACAACTTGATGAGAATGATGACAGAATTCTGCAATTCACATTTCATAAGAAATCAATTATACTTTTAAACAAAACAGATCTGGAAATGGCTGTGAATGTGGAAGAAATTGTGAATAAGTTAATAACTTTGTGGAAAACTCGGGAAAATTCCATCAATTCGGGGAAAATGCCTGAAATTCCAGTAATTATGATATCAGCAAAAGAGGAAAAAGGTATCCGGGAATTTGAAGATAAAGTAAAAGAACTTTTTCTTCATGGAGATATTTCATTTAATGATGAGGTTTTTATTACGAATGCCAGACAGAAAAGTGATCTGAAAGATGCAATGGACAGTATGAAAAAGGTGTTGAAAAGCATAGACGATGGAATGCCGGAAGATTTTTACTCCATAGATCTGATGGATGCTTACGAAGCACTTGGAAGAATAACAGGAGAAGCAGTAGGAGAGGATTTGATCAATGAAATATTCAGCAGGTTCTGTATGGGAAAATAAAGATAAATATGATATAGCTGTTGTGGGAGCGGGACATGCAGGGTGCGAGGCTGCACTGGCTGCCGCAAGACTGGGGTTTAAAACAATTATGTTTACTGTCAGCGTTGACAGTATTGCTATGATGCCATGTAACCCGAATATCGGGGGAACTTCAAAAGGACATCTGGTAAGAGAAATAGACGCTCTGGGCGGAGAGATGGGAAAAGTGATAGACAGGACTTTTATACAGTCTAAAATGCTGAACCGATCAAAAGGACCGGCAGTACATTCGCTGAGAGCGCAGGCAGATAAATCAGATTATAACAGAGCCATGCGCCAGGTTCTTGAGGGGCAGGAAAATCTTGATATCAGACAGATGGAGATTACCGATATTCTGACGGAAGACGGCCATGTAACAGGCGTACAGGCTTATTCCGGCGCTATATACAGATGCAGGGCCATTGTCCTATGTACGGGAACATATCTGAAGGCACGGTGCATTTACGGGGATGTAAGCACATATACAGGGCCAAATGGCCTTCAAAGTGCAAATCACCTTACAGACAGTCTGAAAGCTCTGGGAATAAGAATGTATCGTTTTAAGACAGGTACTCCAGCCAGGATTGACAGAAACTCCATTGATTTTACTAAGATGGAAGAGCAGAAAGGTGATGAGAGAGTCGTACCTTTTTCTTTTACTACCGATCCTGAAAAAGTTCAGATCGATCAGGTTTCCTGCTGGCTGACATACACAAACGAGAAGACACATGAGATTATAAGAGCAAATCTGGACCGTTCTCCCCTGTTTTCCGGTGCTATAGAAGGAACAGGACCAAGATATTGTCCGTCTATAGAGGATAAAGTAGTGAAATTTCCGGATAAGGACAGACATCAGGTATTTATTGAACCGGAAGGAATCCATACAAATGAGATGTATGTGGGCGGCATGTCAAGTTCACTTCCTGAAGATGTACAGTATGCAATGTACAGAAGTGTTCCGGGGCTGGAACATGCTAAGATAGTAAGAAATGCCTATGCCATTGAGTATGACTGTATTGACGCCAGACAGCTGAAAAGTACGTTAGAATTTAAAAATATTGAAGGGCTTTTCAGCGGAGGCCAGTTCAATGGAAGCTCGGGTTACGAAGAAGCTGCGGCACAGGGCCTTTTGGCGGGAATCAATGCGGCAAGAAAACTGCAGGGAAAAGAAGGAATTGTAATTGACAGATCTCAGGGATATATAGGAGTTTTGATTGATGATCTGGTGACAAAAGAAAGCCATGAACCTTATCGAATGATGACCTCGCGAGCCGAGTACAGACTTCTGCTCAGACAGGATAATGCTGATATCAGACTGACCCCTCTTGGACATGAAATCGGACTGATCGATGATGAAAGATATAAAAGATTATTGAAAAAGGAAAAGATGATAGAAGAGGAGATTAACCGTGTCAGCCACGTGAATGTTGGGACATCAGATAAGGTACAGAAACTGTTGGAATCCTGTGGAAGCACTCCTCTGAATTCGGGCACAACACTGGCAGAATTAATACGAAGACCGGAGCTTTCTTATGAGAAACTGGCAGAGATTGATGAAAAGAGACCAGAACTTCCGCTTGATGTGATAGAACAAGTGGATATTAATATTAAATATGACGGATATATTAAAAGGCAGATGCGTCAGGTTGAACAGTTCAAAAAGATGGAAAGCAGAAAAATTCCGAATAATATTGATTATGATAAGATTGAAAGTCTGAGGATTGAGGCGAGACAGAAGTTAAAAGAAATACGCCCCTTGTCTATCGGTCAGGCATCGAGAATATCCGGTGTTTCTCCGGCTGACGTTTCGGTATTGCTTGTTTATCTGAAACAATAATGCGGTGATAATAATTATAGTACTAATGTTGATAAGTAATCCTTCAGGAGAATAAAATATGAATAATAAATTTGAAATGGAACTTCAGCAGCTTGGAATTGTTCTTTCAGACGAACAGATAAAAAAGTTTGATCAATATTATCAGATACTTACAGAATGGAATCA
This sequence comes from uncultured Mediterraneibacter sp., assembly GCA_944381495.1. GTDB lineage: Bacteria > Bacillota > Clostridia > Lachnospirales > Lachnospiraceae > Mediterraneibacter. The sequence goes on from CALWLJ010000008.1 coordinate 67,011, forward strand.
GGTGATGAACCTTACATCTATTACTGATTATGATGAGGTTAATCTGAAACACTTTGCTGACAGTCTTACCATAACCAGAATATGTGATATGCAAAGCGTATCTACTGTGATTGATATCGGGACAGGGGCGGGATTCCCGGGTATCCCGCTGAAAATTGCATTTCCTCATCTGAATATCGTTCTGCTTGATTCATTAAATAAAAGGATCAATTTTCTTAATGAGGTAATTCATCAATTAGAACTGAAAGATATCAACACAATTCATGGGCGCGCGGAAGATTATTCACATAAAGCGGAATATCGTGAACAATTTGATCTCTGTGTTTCACGTGCAGTTGCCAATCTTTCTACATTAAGTGAGTACTGTATTCCGTTTGTTAAAAAAGGTGGAAAGTTTATTTCTTATAAAAGCGGTAATTCACAGGAAGAGATTGAAAAGTCTGGTAAGGCTGTGGATATCCTTGGCGGAAAAATAGAAAATGTGGATAACTTTTTTCTTCCCGGAACAGATATGGGGAGAGCTCTTGTAAAAATCGCTAAAGTAAAGAATACTCCTAAGAAATATCCGAGAAAAGCAGGAGTACCGTCAAAAGAGCCATTATAAAGTAAAAGACCCCGCTGCAAGCCAAGCAAGCATGCGGGGTCCTTTCTATTATACAGTAAACAAAATCTTAATTAGTTTTCATCAGAAAACAGTATATTGACCTGCTCGATAAATTCATCGGGTTTTTCCATATGTGGAAGCTGTTTTGTCCCTTTTATTCCAATAATTTCAATTGATGGAATATAATTCTGATATTGATTGGCAGATAATTCATTTTCAGGATTCTCTTTTCCTGTTATTATAAAAATACTGTTATTTATTTTATTGAGACAGCAAATAATGTTTGCGTTTGTAAATCTGGATTTCTGAGATGCATAGAGATATTTAGAATGAGCTCTGTCTCTATGTGATGATTCCAGACACATTAAGATATCATGTTCGCTGATATTATTATGATTGTAGTAATAGCAGTTCCTAAATTTATCCGATAATGTTTTCTTGTTTATTTTTATATTATATATAAAAGTTCCTATAACAGGTGCGCACAGAAGATACTTGATCATTGTGGAACGTTTGGTAGGATTTTTTGCAAGCTTCATTATATTTTGAGGATTTATCATGATAACTCTGTTGATGATTGAGCTATCATTTGCACATGCCATCAAAACAGCAGGAGCGGAATCACCTGAAACAATTACATCAGTTTTGCTGTTGATAATATTTTTAATAAAATCAGTGATTAACTGTACATAGAGAAAGTTTGTATATGTGAAAAATGGTCTTTCCGAACATCCACATCCCAGCAAATCTATTGAATATATAGTGTAATTTTGTGAAAGTTTATCTGTTATTCTGTTCCATTCATCCGAAGATGAACAGACGTTAAGATTATGAATTAAAAGCAGAGGTGAACCTGTTCCTTTTTTTCTATAAGCAATTTTACCAAATCTCCAGTTATAATATTGGTATTCTTCCTGTCCAAAATGATTCTCATATGTCGATAAGTAGTTAAACACTTTGTTGGCAGCATGCATAATTCCAAGTGTTGTCCCTGCAAATAAAGCTACGTATCCAAGTTTCTTCTTTATACTCATCTTTGTTTCACCTGCCCTTGAAGTTTGTTTTGTCATGTTACTATTATACTACATACTTATTTTCAAATAAAGAGTTAAAATTACGATGATTTCTAAAATGTTTCACGTGAAACATTTTGTGAGTGATTAAGCAAGTCTTCTTTTATAAAAAGAAAAAATGAAAAATGATAATATAAAAACAAAACATAGTTATTTGTGTAATGTGTCTAATATGTTATGGAATATTTATGAATTAGTCTGTAATTTGCTGAATAGAAATAAAAGAAATGTTTCACGTGAAACATCTGTAGATTAATAGGAAAAAAGATGTTATAATAAAAAAGCGACCGAAGGAAAGGAGTATAAAAATGGGAAGAATAATAGCAATTGCCAATCAAAAAGGCGGCGTAGGTAAAACAACAACAGCAATAAATCTGTCAGCATGCCTGGCAAGCTATGGAAAAAAAGTGCTTGCTCTTGACATGGATCCACAGGGAAATATGACAAGTGGACTTGGCGTTGATAAAGATAATGTGGAAAAAACAGTTTATGATCTTATGATTGGTAATGCGGGGATTGAAGAATGCATATGCAATGATGTGTTGGGAAATCTTGATGTACTTCCTTCTAATATAGATCTTTCGGCTGCAGAGATAGAATTAATTGGAATAGAAAACAAAGAGTATCTTCTGAAAAATGAAGTGGATAAAATAAAAGAAAACTATGATTTCGTTATAATTGACTGTCCTCCGGCACTAAGCATGCTTACAATCAATGCAATGACGACGGCAACTTCTGTTATAGTGCCGATTCAGTGCGAATATTATGCATTGGAGGGACTCAGTCAGCTCATACATACAATCGAACTTGTGCAGGAAAGGTTAAATCCGTCACTGGAGATAGAAGGCGTTGTATTTACAATGTATGACGCCAGAACAAACCTTTCCCTTCAGGTTGTAGAAAATGTGAAAGATAATTTGAATCAGAATATATATAAGACAATCATTCCGAGAAATATCAGACTGGCAGAAGCGCCAAGTTACGGAATGCCGATTAATCTTTATGATTCAAAGTCAACTGGAGCAGAAAGTTATATGCTTCTTGCAGAAGAAGTAATTCAAAAAGGAGAAGAATGAGTATGGCTGTAAAAAGAAACGGATTAGGAAAAGGGTTGGACAGTCTTATTCCAAATAAATCAGATAAGCCCAAAGTACAGCCCGAAAAAAAGGAAAAGAAAGCGGAAAACGTAAAAGAAGAGACTGGGGAGATTATGGTCAAGATCAATCAGGTTGAACCAAACAGAGATCAGCCCAGAAAGGATTTTGATGAGGATTCCCTTATGGAGTTGGCGGACTCAATCAAGCAATTTGGAATCTTACAGCCGCTTATTGTAAAGAAAAAGAAGGATTATTACGAAATCATAGCCGGTGAACGCAGATGGCGGGCAGCAAAAATAGCAGGCGTCAAAGAAGTGCCAATTATTGTAAAAGAGTATAGTGATCAGGAAATTGTAGAAATTTCGCTGATTGAAAATATACAGAGAGAAAACCTGAATCCAATCGAAGAGGCAATGGCTTTTAAACGGCTTCTTGAAGAATTCAACCTTAAACAGGACGAAGTCGCAGAACGGGTATCAAAAAGCAGAACAGCAGTAACAAACTCAATGCGTTTGTTGAAATTAAGTAAAAAAGTCCAGCAGATGATTATTGACGATATGATCAGTACTGGACATGCAAGGGCGCTGCTGGCAATTGATGATGAAGAACAGCAATATATTCTTGCAAATAAAATATTTGATGAAAAACTGAGCGTTCGCGAGACGGAAAAACTTGTAAAAGCTCTGAAAAATCCTAAGAAAGAAGTGAAAAAAGAAAAGCCAGAACATACGTTTGTTTATGATAATATAGAAGAACAATTGAAAAATATTATCGGCACAAAAGTAAGTGTGAATCCAAAAGCGAATGGAAAAGGCCGAATAGAGATAGAATACTATTCAGAAGAGGAACTCGAGAGAATTTATGATCTGATTATGACTATCAGAACAAAATAGTACCAGGAAAAAAGGGGATTATAATCGATGAAAAACATCGGAATAAGAAGGAGATGCAGGTTAAATGAATGGTATACTGGGGAGGCTGGGAATTGACCCTTTCTATTTGTTTATAGTAGTTTTTGTGCTGCTTATCGCGCTGATCGTAGAGTTTGCGCTGCTTTATCAGAAATACAATAAGCTTCAAAAGAGCTATAATGTATTTATGCAGGGAAAAAACGGGAAAACTCTTGAAAAAAGATTCTTCAAGAAATTCAAAGAGCTGAAAGAAGTAAGAGAACTGGCAGAAACAAATGAAGAAAACATCAAAAAAATCTACAAAAAGATGGAAGGACACTACCAGAAAGTTGGCATCGTAAAATATGATGCTTTCCATGAAATGGGGGGCAATCTGAGCTTTGTTCTGACAATGCTTGATGAAAACAATAACGGCTGGATCTTAAATGCAATGCACAGCAGAGAAGGATGCTATACCTATATCAAAGAAATTGTTAAAGGCGAAAGCTACATCGAGCTTGCAGAGGAAGAAAGCAAATGTCTGGAAAAAGCTATTTATCAGGAAAATATTGATATTAAAGATATAGAATAAAAGAAATGAGAGGAAAAGAAAATGTTAGACATTAAATTTGTAAGAAATAACCCGGATATAGTAAAACAGAATATTAAAAACAAATTTCAGGATGAAAAGCTTCCGCTTGTTGATGAAGTAATCGAGTTGGATAAGAGAAATCGTGAAATTAAACAGGAAGTAGAAGCTCTTCGTGCTGAAAAAAATAAGACTTCTAAGCAGATCGGTGCGATGATGGCACAGAAAAAAATTGAGGAAGCAGAAGAATTAAAGAAAAAAGTAGCTGAAAGCGCCGGCAGAATTGATACTTTATCGGAAGAGGAAAAAGAGGTAGAAGAGAAAATCCGGAAGATCATGATGACAATCCCGAATATCATTGATCCTTCTGTACCAATTGGAAAAGATGACAGCGAAAATGTTGAATTGGAGCGCTTTGGAGAGCCTGTTGTTCCGGATTTTGAGATTCCATATCACACCGATATTATGGAATCCTTTAATGGTATTGATCTGGATAGTGCAAGAAGAGTAGCAGGAAATGGATTTTATTATCTGATGGGAGATATTGCGAGACTTCATTCGGCTGTCCTTGCTTATGCAAGAGATTTTATGATCAACAGAGGATTCACCTACTGCATCCCTCCGTTTATGATCCGAAGCAATGTAGTGACAGGTGTTATGAGCTTTGCAGAAATGGACGCTATGATGTACAAGATTGAGGGAGAGGACCTTTATTTGATCGGCACAAGCGAACATTCCATGATCGGTAAATTCATCAATACACAGCTTACAGAAGATCAGCTTCCTCAGACATTGACCAGTTATTCTCCGTGTTTCAGAAAAGAAAAAGGGGCACATGGAATCGAGGAGAGAGGCGTTTATCGTATCCATCAGTTCGAAAAACAGGAAATGATCGTTGTATGTAAGCCGGAAGACAGTATGATGTGGTATGACAAACTGTGGCAGAATACAGTGGATCTTTTCCGTTCTATGGATATCCCGGTAAGAACACTGGAATGCTGCTCTGGAGATCTTGCAGATCTGAAAGTGAAATCGGTTGATGTAGAAGCATGGTCTCCAAGACAGAAAAAATATTTTGAAGTGGGAAGCTGCTCAAACCTTGGAGATGCACAGGCAAGAAGGCTTGGAATCCGTATCAAAGGGGAAAAGGGAAGCTATTTCGCACATACATTAAATAATACAGTAGTTGCTCCGCCGAGAATGCTCATTGCATTTCTGGAGAATAACCTTCAGGCTGACGGAACAGTGAAGATACCTGAGGTACTTCGCCCATATATGGGAGGAAACGAAGTAATCGTTCCTAAAAAATAATAAGGACATAAAAATGCATCAATATTTGCTGGCAATTGGATTTAACAATATATATAATCGAAAAGATCTGAAAAAACTGCTGCAAAATGTAGAAACAGAATTTACCCATCAGACAGTTGTATCGTACAATCCGGAAGAAGATTTCTGTGAATTTCAGAAAGAATACGGACAGTGCATTGGAATTACGCTGTGCGGAGAAATGGATGAGAATGAAGTTTTTGATCAGGCATACTATTTTCCGTATTTTGAGGGAAGCGGTATAACAACATATGCTGATATTGTTATTGAGAAGAAAATTGAGAAAGAACAATATGTTGGAATGTGCGAAGACTCAAAGGTGGGAATCAGCCTGATCTTTACTGTACAGAACGGAGTAGAATATATGAGGGAGAGTCAGGCGGGATTTACCGCCGGCCTGACCACCTCAGTGACATTTTCAGGTCTGTCTCTGGGAGGGACCATATTACTTCCAGTAGTAAAAAATGAAAAGATGATGAAGAATGAGCAGATGGCTTCAGATAACCGCCAGATGCTCATCAATGCGGCCAGAAACGGGGATCAGAGCGCAATTGAGACTCTGACCCTTGATGATATAGATACCTATTCACAGGTGTCCAGACGTCTGGCTAATGAGGACGTTTTCTCTATCGTAGATACTTATTTCATGCCATATGGTGTAGAATGTGATCTTTATTCCATCATGGGAGAGATACTTGCAGTAAGAACCAGACAGAATACCATGACCGGGGTAAAGCTCTATCAGATGAAACTGAATGTAAACGGCCTGAAATTCGATATATGTGTTCCGGCAGACTCCGTAATGGGAGAGCCGGAGATTGGCAGGAGATATAAAGGAACAATCTGGCTGCAGGGATATATTAATTTCTGAAGCACGTTTCTATGCGAGAATCATTTGGATTTCTGCACCGGCGAGGTGAATTTCTGCATGAAAAACGGTTGTATAAATCATGAATTTGTGGTATATTATAAGCTGTGTCTGAGGAAAATCGGACACAGCTGAATAGAAAGCGTATTCAGTTAAAATATCATAATGTATGTTTCTGTAGCTCAGCAGGATAGAGCGTCCGCCTCCTAAGCGGAAGGCCGGCGGTTCGAATCCGCCCAGGAACGGGAAAGACCGGAGTCCATGTTGTCGACTCCGGTTTTATTAATATTAATTGATATATTACCGGCTGGAACAATACGAATTATTAGAAAAATATTATGATATTTTTGAAAAATGGTAATGATTATTTCAGGGGGTAAGCATGATAAAAATTATCAAAAAAAATGACGAATTCAATTCCGAATATGATATTGGAGATACATTTGAAATAACAGGAACCTGGTATGGCGGTGTTCATATCATGGGAAAGACCGGAGTGCCGGTATCTCTGGACAAAGATGAGTATATGGAAATGGATATTGAGGCAGATGCAGCATCTGAAAAGAAAAATTCTGGCGGACATTTCTATTTTGTAAGGCATGGACAGACCGTTTGGAATGTGGAAAACAAGATCTGCGGAGCAACGGATATTGCTCTGACAGAGCTGGGACACCAGCAGGCCATAGAGACCGGAAAAAAGATCCTGAAAGAGGGAATCAAGGCAGATGAGATCCTTTATTCCCCTCTGATCCGGGCTGCAGATACGGCAAGGCATATTTCAGAAGTTACAGGTATTCCCATGCGTATGGAGCCCAGACTTATCGAACAGAACTTCGGCAAATGGGAATCTACTCCGAGAGACGGAGCGGACTTTAAAAAGGCGAAGGAGTGCTTTGCAGTCAGTCATGAAGGCGGAGAGTCAACCCTGAAGCTGGCTCAGAGAATCTATAACCTTCTGGATGACATCAGGGCGGAAGCAGATAAGAAGACGTATATTTTGGTGGCTCATAACGGTATAGCGCGTGTAGTGAAGTCCTATTTTACAGATATGACAAATGAGGAGTATGCAGCTTTTGGAGTGAAGAACTGCGAGATTGTGAGATTTGATTTTTAGCTGTTTCATTTGTTGTACGTTTCTCTGCAGATAAAATGTAACCGATAAATGTGATACACGGGACAATGCCGGAGGAGAGTCTATGAGAGCAAATATTTCAGAAAAAATGTATCATTCTGTTCGTGAAATGGTGAATGACATCTTTGGAAATGATATTGATGTGACAAGGCAGGAACGTGTCCATGGAGGAGATATCAACGATGCGTACAGAGTAACTCTTTCTGATGGAAGTTATATTTTTGTGAAAGAAAATTCTATAGAGAATAAGGACTTTTTCCTGACAGAATCAGAGGGACTGGATGCTCTGCGCTCTACAGGCGAAATAGGTGTTCCCCGGATTCTGGGAACAGGAACAGATGAACAAAGAGGAGTATCCTTTCTCGCTCTGGAATATATAGAAAGTGTGCCACGTATTAAGTCATACTGGGAGACATTCGGACATCAGCTGGCCCGGATGCACAGGGCTGACTGTCAGGCATTTGTAGATCAGGGAGAGAATATTGTGAAATATGGGTTCAAAAATGATAATTATATCGGTGCCAGTCCCCAGAAAAATCAGCCAAAACAGAGTTGGATCGATTTCTACAGGGAATGCCGCCTCCTGCCTCAGATCAAGATGGCTGAGCAATATTTTGAACCTGATGTCAGAAAGAAGGCGGACTATTTGCTGGAACATCTGGAAAAATATCTGACAGAGCCTGAGTTTCCTTCTCTGCTTCACGGAGATCTGTGGAGCGGCAATATGATGTGTGGTCCTGACGGAAAGGCCTGGATCATTGATCCGGCGGCTTATGTGGGAAATTTCGAAACAGATCTAGCCATGACACAGCTCTTTGGAAGTTTGCCAGAACGATTTTATGCAGCCTATAATGAAGAAAATCCTGTAGATAAGGAGGGGTACCGGGAGAGACGAAGCCTCTATGATCTGTATCATATGCTGAACCATCTAAATCTGTTCGGCAGAATGTATCTCAGGAGTGTGCTTGAGATTATTGAACGGTATTGAATCTTATCAGACGGAACCGTATAATAATAGCAGATACATTTAATATAGAGCGAGGAGGCTGAAAAAATGGGTTACGAAAAGCTTTTTACACCGTTTAAGGTAGGAAACATGGAAGTAAAGAACCGTATCGGCATGTCTCCCATGGGAACCAATTCTGCTTTTACCAACGGTAGGAAAGACGCACAGGAAATTGATTATTTTATCGAGAGAGCAAAAGGCGGAGCGGGAATTATTTTTATGGGATGCCAGATGCTCAATGAGAAGATTGCTCAGGGATCCATGGAAGGCTATCTGGATTCTTATACAGTTCTTCCTTCTCTTACATCTGTCTGTGACGGAGTTCACAGATATGGTGCGAAGATTGTCTGTCAGGTCAGTCCGGGAACCGGAAGAAACGCCTTCCCGGATACATTCGGAAATCCGCCGATTTCTTCTTCAGAGACCCCATCTGTATTTAATCCGGAGATAAAATGTCATGCCATGACAAAAGAAGAAATAGCTCAGATGATGGAAGGTTTCAAGTTCGCAGCAGGGCTGGCAAGGGATGCGGGATATGATGCGATTGAAATCCATGCTCATGCCGGATATCTGATCGATCAGTTTATGTCTCCTGTATGGAATTTGAGAACAGATGAATATGGCGGAAGTCCGGAAAACTGTGCCAGATTTCCGGTTGAGATCGTACAGGCGATTAAGAGCGTAGTAGGTGATTCTATGCCAGTCATTTTCCGTATTTCTCTGGACCATCGATTCCCGGGCGGAAGAACTATGGAAGACAGTATGAAGCTTCTGAAAATTTTGGAAGATGCAGGAGTAGACGCGTTTGATGTGGATGCCGGATGCTATGAGACGCTCGATTACATATTCCCGCCGTCCTATCTGGGAGAGTCCTGTATGTCCTATGTATGCGCAGAGGCAAGAAAAACGGTTCATGTCCCATTGTTCACGGCTGGAACGCTTGCACCGGATTCTGCACTGGAACTGATTGAGTCCGGGGTAGTAGATTTTACAAATATGGGACGTGCGTTGATCGCTGATCCGGAGCTCCCGAATAAACTGATGGAAGGAAGACCGGAGGATATCCGGCCATGTCTGCGCTGCAATGAATACTGTATCGGAAGAATCTGGAACAGACATACTAAACTGAGCTGTGCAGTTAATCCGCAGGCAATGGAAGAGGTGCGGTTCGAGATCAAAAAGACGGAGAGTCCGAAGAACGTAGTTGTCATAGGCGGCGGTCCGGCAGGTATGGAAGCTGCCCGTGTAGCGGCAATCGAAGGCCACCATGTTACCTTATTTGAAAAGAGCGGAAAACTGGGCGGAGTCATGGGAGATATCTGTACGGCGAAGTTCAAGCAGAACATAAAAAAGCTGACACAGTGGTATAATGTCCAACTGAAGAAACTAAATGTGGATATACGGCTGAATACTGCAATAACAGGGGAGGAAGATATTCTGGCAGAATGTGATAAAATCATTGTGGGATGCGGCGCGGTCCCGGTCATGCCTCCGATTCCCGGAATTGACGGAGAAAACGTGATCTCCATTATGGATGCCCACAGAGATTTTTCCAAAGTGAAAGGTGACAATATTGTCGTGTGCGGAGGCGGCGCTTCCGGGCTGGATGGCGCTCTCGAGATGGCTTCCGAGATGGGAAAGAAAGTAACTGTTGTAGAAATGCTTCCCCAGTGCGGAAAGGATGTTTTCTTCATTAATCAGATTACTCTTTTCAGAAAACTGGAGGAAGCAGGCGTTACATTAATGACGAATACTAAGGTCGTATCCATGGATGAGACAGGCCTTACTGTGGAATGTGAAGATGGAACGAAGAAAGAGATTAAGGCAGATACTATTGTGGCGGCATTCGGAATGCGTCAGGATCTGACGGTAGTAGATAAGATAAAGGCAAAATATCATATTAAGACAAGAGTGGTAGGAGACAGCAACCGGATCGGTAAGATTGGAGAAGCTGTAAGAGACGGATTTTATGCTGCAACGAGTCTGTAAAAACAATAAAGCGGGGAAAAATAATAGATAGGCCCCCTGATGATAAGAAGAGTTGATTTGACAGAGCTATGTGATTCACATTCACGTTTAATCTGTCAAATTGACTCTTTTTTCTTTAGACTCTTCGCTTTTTCCTTCCTTTGAATTTCTTGTCCGGGAATGGTAGGATTATGAGTTGTGGATGATAATCAGTAGTAAAGATCTTTAAGAGGTATTGAGTATGAGCGAAGAAAAAGTATTAACGGGTAAACCAAGTATTGATCGTCCGTGGATGAAATATTATCCGGATATGATGATGAAGATGATCAAAATTCCTGGATGTACACTGGAACAGTATCTGAGAAACTGTTGTCCGGGAATGGATGTAGATGCCATGCATTATTACGGAGAAAATATTACCTGGCAGACGGTTTTCGATGAGGCAGACAAAACAGCAAGAGCATTGAAAGCGCTTGGATTTGGAGAGGGAGACCAGATTCCTGTTTATCTCCGTCTTGTCCCTGAATTCCTTTATCTTCTGCTTGCGGCAGAGAAGATCGGAGCATCCGTTCTGTGCCGTGATAACACGGTAGAAGAAAATGTTGAGGCGGCAAGAAAATCAGGAGCAAAGGCAATCATTGCTCATGATTTTATGTCCAAAAAGGAAATGAACGAGTTCCTGAATAACAGTGACGTGGAGAAAATCGTTCTTCTTTCACCTCTGCACTATGGAAGCCGCGATGCAATGCCGGCACATGTACAGGCTTGTCTGAATGACTATTATCCGTCTGTATGCGCTTCCGGACCGGCGACTATGACATGGGATGAATTTATTGCTCAGGGAGAGTCTTATACAGGAACTGTAGAGGCTCCGGTTGATATTAACCGCCCGCTGTTCCGTGCATATACAAGTGGATCCACAGGCCCGTCCAAGCAGGTTATCCACTCATCTAACACAATGCTGAGCATTATCTGTCAGATGAATTTCTATGGCGGTGCAGAAGGAATGCGTCCAAACTGGATGGTAACATGCCTGCCTCCGGCTCTTGTTGCTGTTGTAGTATCTATGGTGCTGATGCCTCTTGCATCTAATAAGCTTCTGATCCTGGATCCTTTCTGCTATGAAGAAGATGTTGATCTTGAACTGATGAGATATAAAGCAAATAACTGGCCAATGATCCCGATGTTTATCGAGACAGTTATGCGCAATGGCCGTATTCCGGATGATTATGATCTGTCACATCTGCTTGCAGCTGGTGCAGGAAGTGAGGCATACAACAATATCCAGCTGGAGAATGCAGAGAACTTCCTTCACGCACATAACTGCAATATCCGGTTCACGACAGGATATGGAAGCAGTGAGGCCGGATCGACCTTCTCACTTCCAATGGCTCCGAAACCGATCCGGGACGGAAACGTAGGTGTTCCGATGCCGCTGAGCGTAGTAAGTGTTTTCAAACCTGGAACACAGGAGGAGCTTACTTACAATCAGCTTGGAGAAATCTGTAAGACAGGCCCCGGAAACATGCTTGGATATGATAATCCGGAAGCAACTGCAAAAGCACTGCAGAAACATGCAGACGGCAATGTATGGCTCCATACAGGAGATCTCGGATATATGGATGAGGACGGCGTGCTCTATGTCCTGAACAGAGGATATGCTCCGCGTTATGGCGGCGGTGATCTGGCTGTGCTTCCGATGGAAAACCTGGTGGCGAATGCAAGGATTGAAGGAATTGATGACGAGTTCTTTGTACTCCTTGATGATGACGAGCATCCGGGATATTATTTACCGTATCTGTATGTTGTATTAAAAGACGGATATACAGTTGACAGTATCAGAGAAAAAGTAGAAGAATGCCTGGAAGAGTATCAGCGTCCGGTTGAGATCATCCAGATTGACAAGCGTCCGTTCTTCCACTTTAAGACAAACAGAATCGGTCTTATGAGAGAACTGAAAGCAGAATCTGCTTCATAAGGAAGATATCTGATTACGGATAAAAAATATTTTTAACAGAAATCAATTTTATGAGGGTAAATGAAAATGGGATTTTTCACACTTCATCCGTGTGAAAAATCCCGTTTTTAATACGGGAAAGTAACGGATCATCCGAGATATTTCGAAGGATGCAGATGAGGGGCGGGGGAAAATTATAGATCAGGTACTGAATATCCAGTGACAGGCGTGTGTATAATTATAGTGTACAAATCGTTGCAATTGATTTGCAACGAAAAAGAAATCGTTGCAAATCGATTGCAACGATTTTATACTATATATAACATATCCCCGATTTATATAGCAAAGGAGAAAATAAATATGCGGGAAGGCAAACATCTGGAATTAAAAGAAAATATTGAATCAAATACATTTATGAAAACAATAAGTGCCTATGCCAATTATGACGGAGGAAAAATTATCTTTGGTATAGATGACAACGGAAATGTAAAAGGAATTTTAAATCCTGAAGAAGCATGTCTGAATCTAGAAAATAAAATCAATGACAGTATGAAACCTGTACCGGAATATAGCATAGAGATTCAAGACGATTCAACAATCCAGGATACGGAAGCAGTGAGGCTGGATCAACGTTCTCACTTCCGATGGCTCCGAAGCCGATCAGAGACGGAAACGTAGGTGTTCCGATGCCGCTGAGTGTAGTAAGTGTTTTCAAACCTGGAACACAGGAGGAGCTTACTTACAATCAGCTTGGAGAAATCTGTAAGACAGGCCCCGGAAACATGCTTGGATATGATAATCCGGAAGCAACTGCAAAAGCACTGCAGAAACATGCAGACGGCAATGTATGGCTCCATACAGGAGATCTCGGATATATGGATGAGGACGGTGTAATCTATGTTTTGAACAGAGGATATGCTCCTCGTTATGGCGGCGGCGACCTGGCTGTGCTCCCGATGGAAAACCTTGTGGCAAACGCACGGATCGATGGAATTGATGACGAGTTCTTTGTACTCCTTGATGATGATGAGCATCCGGGATATTATGTACCGTATCTGTATGTTGTATTAAAAGACGGATATACAGTTGACAGTATCAGAGAAAAGGTAGAAGAGTGTCTGGAAGAGTATCAGCACCCGGTTGAAATCATCCAGATTGACAAGCGTCCGTTCTTCCACTTTAAGACGAACAGAATCGGCCTTATGAGAGAACTGAAGGCAGAGTCTGCTTCATAAGGAAGATATGTGATCACGGCTAAAAAATATTTTTATCAGAAATCAATTTTATGAGGGTAAATACGGCGGGATTTTTCACACTGATAAAGTGCGGAAAATCCCGTTTTTTTGTTAGGAGAAAGTGACGGATTAGCTGGAGATGTTTTAAAGGATGCAGATGAGTGACGGGGAAAATTATAGATAGGTATTGAACCTCCGATGATGGGAGTATGTCTAATAATAGTGTACGAATCGTTGCAATCGATTTGCAACAATTGAAGCAGACAGACTGGAATATGGATATTTTTCAGAAGAAAGAGAGTAATCTATCCTCTCGGTTTTTTACAATTCCCCCTAAGTTTTATTCCTTTTTTTTATCCGGAAATTTTTTTATATTATAGACATAAACAAGAAAATAAAATAAAAACGAAAGGAATGAAAAGCATGAAAAGAAAAATTCTTGCAGCTTTCCTTGCTGCGGCAATGGGAGCAACACTGATCGTTGGATGCGGATCTAACGGTTCCGGCGGAAGCGGAGATTCAGGAGCAGATGAGGGAAGTTCCAGCGGCGAAAAGGTACATATCACATGGTATTCGGCTGATAACGGATCCGGAGCGCAGCAGGCTCTGGTGGATGCGTTTAATGCCTCCCAGGACAAGATCGAGGTAGAATGGATCGAAGGCTCCAGCAAATCAGATGACTTCAAGCAGCAGCTTATGACGTCCCTGTCGGCAGGAAGTGATGAGTATGATGTGATCTTGATGGACTGCTGCTGGGTATCGGATATCGCGGCTTCCGGATATCTGGAACCTGTCGATGAATATATGATGGATGCGGGCCTCAGCGCTGCGGATTTTAATCCCGGTACGATCCAGGCCAATACATACAGCGCCAAGCTGTACGCACTTCCGCTGTATGTAGACTGCGCGTCTCTCTGTGTGAGAAATGACATTGTATCTCCCGAGGATCTGGAAGTGCTGGTAAGCGGAGACTATACTTACAGAGATCTGATGGATATGGCTGCAAAGTATACCGGACAGGGCGGAACCCAATACGGACTTGCCGTCCAGGCAAACCAGTATGAAGGACTTGTGTGCAATGTAAATGAGTGGACGAGCAACTTTACAAACATCAAAGGAGGGCTTGAAGAATTCAAAGAGGCTGTCAAAGCGGATTATACATCTGACAAACAGCTTTCCATGATCGAATCAGACGGCGTGGATCTGATGACATCCGGTCAGTGCGTTATGTACAGGGGATGGGGATCTACATATTCCAACTTTACGGATGAGACAGAGGTCGGACCTGATCAGATCACACCGGCCTGCCTTCCCAACAGCGGCGGCTCAACTCTCGGAGGCTGGGAGATGGGTATCAATGCCAACTCAGCACAGAAGGAGGCCGCATGGGAATTTGTGAAATATGCTACATCAGGAGAAGGCAATATGGTATTCTGCAAGACCGGGAACAGTATTCCGGGATATACAAAGAATGCGGAATCAGAGGAACTGTTTGAGTCCAATGATATCGTTGAAAGTGACGGAATACAGAATTCTCTTAAGATAACAATCTCAAGGCCGACGGTAGAAAGATACAATGAACTTTCCGACGGACTTCAGGTTGCGATCCATACTTATCTGTCGGATGAGGCCGAGATCGATGAAACAGTGACAGAGGTTGAGAACCTTCTGAACGAATATGGATTTCAGCCGCAATAATTAAATCAGGACTTTATTCCGTGGATCACAGACCGGAATTTATGTCGGGCTGCTGTTTATAACAGACAGCAGCCTTTCTTATACCCAAAATTGGGGAAAATCACTGAAAATGGAGGTGCTTATACGTGGTTAAGAGGATGACACTCAAGCAATTTGTATTTATTATCCCGCTGCTTGTATTCATAGGCGTGTTCTCTTTCTATCCTATCATCACATCCTTCATGTATTCGCTGTTTGATTACAGGAACAATGATCAGTCTTATAACGGATTTTTTATCTCGGAGCAATTTAACGGATCCTTATTCCAGGAGGACTGCAAGTATGTCAATTACTTCCTGGATGCGGACAAGATGCTTATGGATGAGGCTGACCAGGCCGAGATCAGCGCGGTGCAGGAAGACGTAACGGCAATGATGGAAAAGTATGCTGATATAACAGACACGGAGAAGATATCGGACAGTCAGATGACAGAGATCAAGGAATTCAACAGAGATATCAGAGAGCGGATCATGGCTGTATATGACAGCGATAAATATGCCGGTGTTGAATTTTATAACGCGGAAAATATGCCGGCTATCCTGGACAATCTGGACTCAACGATCGTGACGAGCAATTTTGTCGGTCTGACAAACTATATCAATCTGGCGAAAGACGGACGTTTCTGGGCGGATGTAGGACACACGCTGCTGTTTACCGTAGTTTCCGTATTCTTTGAATTCATCCTGGGATTATGTCTGGCTCTGATCATGAACCAGAGTATCCGCGGGATCGGAGCGATCCGTACCATGGGGCTGATCCCGTGGGCGATCCCGACAGCGGTATCCGCCATGATGTGGAAATACATGTATGACGGCGACTTTGGCGTGGTCGCTCATATTTTCAACAAACTGGGTCTCATTGATACGCAGGCGTCTATGCTGATGACTCCGGACGGAGCCATGGCATCAGCGATCATCGCAGATATCTGGAAGACGACGCCATATATGGCGCTGCTTCTTCTGGCAGGCCTCCAGGTGATCGACAGCGGATTGTATGAAGCAGCATCGATCGACGGTTCCGGGAAAGTAGGTACATTTTTCAGGATCACGCTGCCCCTTATGAAACCCAGCATCATGGTAGCTCTGCTGTTCCGTACACTGGATTCGTTCCGGGTATTCGATCTGCTGACCATCCTGACGGGCGGCGGCCCCGGAAACGGAACAGAAACCCTTTCCATATATTCAAACAAGCTGATATTCAGCCAGAGCAACTACGGATACGGATCTGCGGTAGTCATCGGTATGTTCGTATGCGTCGCGATCATTGCGTTTATCTATATGAAGGTTCTGGGCGCGGATGTGATCAGCGACAAGACGGCCTAGGAAGGAGGAATTGAGATGAAAAAGAAAACGGCTTTTGACTGGGCCTGCCTGGTTTTTATTATCCTGTTTTTGTTTATTACGGTATTTCCCTTTTTATGGATCGTGATCACTTCCTTTAAAACAGACGCCGATATCCACGGGGCGGCGACCTATGCTTTGCTCTCCGCCCATCCGACGATCGAGAATTATATCGCGGTGATCTTTGACAAAGGAGTCCTCAACGCAATCAAGAACAGTCTGATCATAGCGGCTCTGACTACGGTCTATGTGACCATTACAGCTTCCATGTCTGCTTATATTATCGCTAGGTTCAGGTTTAAAGGCAGGACTCTTCTGGTGGTCATTATCCTGGGAGTTTCTATGTTCCCGCAGATGATATTGATCGGACCTATTTTTAATATGTTCTATCAGCTGGGATGGCTGAACAGTTATATGATCACCCTGCCTTACGGCTGTATTACCCTGCCAAGTGCGGTATGGATCATGATGACTCATTTCAGACAGGTTCCGGCCTCTCTGGAAGAGGCGGCGAAAATGGACGGATGTTCTCCGTGGAAAACTTTATGGAAGATTATCTTTCCCATTGCCGCACCCGGAATTTTTGCATCTGCTATCCTGACGTTTATATCCGCATGGAACGAGTATCTTCTTTCACTGACACTGAACTCGGATGTAAGCTGGATGTCCGTTCCGGTCCGTATCGCCAGCCTTCAGAATGAATATACCATTTATTGGGGGCAGATCACGGCTGCCGCGGCGCTCGTAACGATCCCGACCCTGATCATCGTACTGCTGTTCCAGAAGCAGATCGTATCAGGTATCGCAAGCGGCGGTGTTAAAGAATAAAGAAAAAGGAAGGAGTTAAGAGAAGATATGGAACAGAAGAAATATGAAAGTGATATGAGCCGGAAAGAAAAAAGAGAACTTGAAAAAAGCTATTTCAGGGGAATGAGTGTACGGCAGAAAGCAGAACATGTTATTGCCTACTATAAAACTCATATCATGCTTCTGTTCCTGACTCTGCTCGTCATTATTTTCGGAATATATTTTGTGTACAGGACCCAGGTGGATATCCTTCTGAATGTAGTGTTTATCGATTCGATGGACGGCGACCAGAAGACGATGGAATCTGATTTCAAGGAGTATATGGGAGACAGCAGCGCTCTCCATGAGATATTTGTAGACGATACCATACTCTTTACCGGATCGGCGCTCTCTGACAGCTATAAGGAGATAAAACTGTCCTCTTTTATACAGAACAAACTGCCGGATGTCATGATCATGGATGAGAAATATTACGGCCAGTATAAGGAGTCGGGAATGCTTCAGCCGTTTATAAAGGTCATGTCAGAGGAGGAACAGGAGACTCTCGGTATCCGGGCGGAGGACGGCTACGGAGTCATGATGACCGGGAATCAGAAACTGGAAGAGTACGGATTTTTAATAGACGGGGACAGCTATCTTGTGGTGATGCAGGATGCCGCCCATCCGGAAGAAGCGAAGGATTTTATCGAGTTCCTGTGCGGATAAGGATTAAGAAATAAAACAGCTGACGGCGGTCTTTCACGGAATATCCGCCGTCAGAAAAGGAGTTTATATGAATAACAGTACAGGATCCTATGTTTTGGAAAAAACAGGATTTGAAAAAGACAATGAAGAATTGCTGATCAATGAGACGCTGTTCCACAATGCCAACGGTTATCAGGGAGTGAGGGGGAATTTTGAAGAAGGATATCCGGAGGGATACGACACGATCCGGGGACAGTATATCAATGGATTTTATAATTCCTACAAGATCAGCACCGAAGAATGGCACATCGGCTTTATTCAGGAAAAACATTCCATGGTCAATGTTTTTGACACTCAGTCCGTAAAAATATGGATCGAAGGAGAAGAACTGGACCTGTTCACGGGCAATGTGACAGAATACCGCAGAACGCTGGATATGAAAAAGGGGATTACCTCAAGATCATTTGTATGGGAGTCGCCGGCTGGAAGAAAAGTAAGCGTTCGGATCGAGAGGATGGCGTCTTTTGAAATGCTTCCTCTTTTCCTGATCAGATACCGGATCTGTCCGCTGAATTTCTCCGGAACAGTGAAAATGGAATCTGTCCAGTCAGGCGATGTGTATAACTATTTTAACCAAAAGGATTCCAGGGTTGCCGGAGAGAAGAGGATACATATGCGTGTGAAAGATGTTGAGGCGGACGGCACAACAGGCATCCTTGTATCGGAGACGGTAAGGTCAGGTCTGGAAGCCGCATGCGCGGTCAGCCATGTCTTTTCCGGTCCGGTCTCCCAGACTCTGGTATGTGATGAAAAGAGCATTACAGACAGGATCGAGTTCGGAGCTGAAGAAGGAAAATGGAGCTGCGCGGAAAAGTACAGTATTCTCTGTGATTCCCTGAGATACGCTGATGTAAAGGAAGAGGCTCTGAGGCTTCTGGATCTGGCAGTGGAAAAAGGCTCCGGATACTGGTACGGGAAACAGGAGGAATTCCTTGAGAAATTCTGGGAAGGATGCGCGATCGAGATCAGCGGAGATGAAGAGCTGAACCTGTCTCTCCATTTCAGTCAGTACGGTCTCCTGCAGTCGGCTGGGCTTGACGGAGTCAGCAATATCGGCGCAAAAGGATTGAGCGGTGAAGGATATGAGGGACATTATTTCTGGGATACGGAGATGTATATGCTCCCGTTCTTCTCCCTGACCCAGCCGGAAGTAGCGAGAAAACTGCTCGGTTACCGGTATCATATCCTGGATCAGGCAAGGGAGAATGCCGTGAAAATGGGACATCCGAAAGGAGCGCTGTTCCCGTGGAGGACTATTAACGGAAAAGAATGCTCCTATTATTACCCGTCGGGCGGAGCCCAGTATCACATAATCGGAGACATTACATACGGGATCATCCAGTATTATCTAATCACAGGAGACTGGGATTATATCGTGGAGCAGGGCGCCGAGATCGTTATGGAGACAGCCCGGATATGGTACGATCTGGGAAACTTTTACAAAGGAAAGTTCCACATTCATGATGTGACCGGTCCGGACGAGTATACCTGTGTCGTAAATAACAATTACTATACGAATCTGACGGCCAAACACAACCTGATCTGGGCGGCAAAACTGTATGAAAAACTGAAAGAGAAAGGACAGCTGGAAAAGCTGCAGGATAAGATCGGCATTACAGAATCGGAGATCACAGGATTTAAGACGGCAGCGGAGGCCATGTATCTTCCTTACGATGAAGAACTTGATATCAATCCTCAGGACGACAGCTTCCTGTCCAAAAAGGTGTGGGATATGGCATCCATACCGGAAGGAGCCGGCCCGCTGATGCAAAGAAATTTCCTGTATCATATCTACCGTTATCAGGTATGCAAACAGGCGGATACCGTACTTGCTCATTTCCTGTTTGAGGATGAGCAGGAGTTGTCTACGATCAGAAACTCTTTTGAGTATTATGAAAAGATCACTACTCATGATTCTTCGCTGTCGAGATGCATATTCAGTATTATAGCGGCGAAGCTGGGAGAAAAAGAAAAGGCATATCAGTATTTTGATTTCTCTTCCAAAACAGATATCAATAATTCACAGAAAAATACGAAGGACGGCATACACACCGCAAATATGGGCGGGACTTATATGGCTGTCGTATATGGATTCTTAGGTCTGCGAGTAAAGGAAGGCGGCTTCTTCTTCCGTCCGATCCTGCCGGACGAATGGAACGGCATCCGGCTGGATCTGTGCCTAAGAGGCAGCCGGATCGAGATAAATGCTGACAGGGATCAATGCAGATTCAGCCTGAAAAAAGGCGATCCTGTTGAGATCCACGTATATGATGAAGTGTATGAGCTGTCAGATGAGATCACAGTCGAAATGAGAGGTTAGAAAATGGAAAATAAGAAATACAGTTGTGCCATATTTGATCTGGACGGTGTTCTGGTGGATACGGCAAAGTACCATTATCTTGCATGGAAGAGTCTGGCGGATGAACTGGGATTTGACTTTACCATTGAGCAGAACGAGGCCCTGAAAGGCGTCTCCAGAATGAAATCTCTGGATCTTCTGCTTGGATTCGGCGGATTATCCGACAGGTTTTCACAGGAAGAAAAGGAAAAGATGGCGGATAAGAAAAACAGGATCTATGTGGAAATGATCAAAAAGCTTAAGAAGGAAGAACTGTTCGGCGGAGTGACAGATCTTTTTGTAAAACTAAAAGAAAAGAATATGAAGACCGCCCTTGGTTCCGCCAGCAAAAACGCGCCGCTGATCCTGGAACGTCTGGATATCGCGAAATATTTTGACGCGGTGGTTGACGGAACACAGGTTTCGAAGGCAAAACCGGATCCGGAGGTATTCGTAAGGGCGGCGGAGATCCTTCATATACCCTGTAAGGAATGTATCGTGTTCGAGGATTCCGCGGCAGGTCTTCAGGCGGCAAAAACAGCGGGGATGAAGGCGGTAGGGATCGGGAAAAAAGAGAATCTCCCCATGGCTGATCTTGTGATCGGGTCGGTGGATCAGTACATCCCGTATCTGTAAGAAGATGAAAATGTGACAGAGGATCAAGAGCGGAAAAGAAATGGAAAAGGGAATGACGCCCGCAGGGAGCGCCATTCCCTTTCTGTTATTTCTGAGGATCCTCCGATGAGCTGTCAGGTTCTGATTTCATTTTCTGTATATACTCTTTCGGGGACATGTGGGTATATTTCTTAAACAGATGACTGAAATATTGAGGATTGTTGCCGCATCCGACCTGTTCCGCCACACTATAGATCTTCTCATTGCCGCTGCTCAGAAGAAGCTCTTTGGCCTTTTTGATCCTGAGTTCATTCAGATAGGCGGAGAAACGGATGCCGGTCTGCAGAACAAACTGCCTGCTGACATAATCTACATTCATGTATAAATGATTTTCCGCGATCCATTTCAGAGTCAGTTCCGGGGAGCTGAGATGTTCGTTTGTGTAAGCAAGGATCTCCTGGATAAATGATTTGTAAGGCTTGTTTTCATTTGTATGCGTCATACATGCCATCCGGAGCTTTCCGATCACAAAATCGCATATTTCATCCGGATCATCCATTTTATCCAGAGTCATCATAAAACCTGTGATATCGTTCATCGTGTAAAAACTGCTCAAGTGCAGAGTCTGCAGCAGGAGACTTCCGGAAACAGACCGGAGAAACTCGATCCCGGATGCGGAACGCAGAAGCTTTCTCAGGGCTTCCAGTCTGTCTGACAGGCTGTTCTCATCCCCGGTATGGAAGAGCTCATCCGCCATGGCCGTTATCTCAAGGATCATGGAATCATAATTGCATACAGAGATCTGCTGAGTGCTGGAAAACAGCCGGATCGAGGCGTAGCGTCTGACCTTCTTCTGAAGTGTGCCAAGCATGTCTGTCAGATTGGGATAATACTCGCGTTTATAGCTCTGCGGAGAATCATCCGTCAGCATGGGAATATTTTTCAGCAGTAGAGAATCAATTTCCTCAAAATCAGTTCCGCTGTCATCGCGGAAGAAGAACAGCAGTGTATTTGTTACATATACAAAAGTATAGATATACGGTATCCGACCGGAATCCATCATGCCGCGTATCCGGGCAAGGCATTCCTGCAGCACGGATTCTTCGATAAAGAACAGGTAATACAGCTGGTACCCTGTGTAGTAGAAATCAATATGTGTCTCATAAGTGTCCGC
Source organism: uncultured Mediterraneibacter sp. (assembly GCA_944381495.1). Classification (GTDB taxonomy): domain Bacteria; phylum Bacillota; class Clostridia; order Lachnospirales; family Lachnospiraceae; genus Mediterraneibacter. The sequence continues at coordinate 89,514 of CALWLJ010000008.1, forward strand.
AATCTGTCTGAGAGGCTGGCCGGAAGACAGGACATGCAGGAGCATATCATATGTGATCGTCTCATAAAAATACTGCGACTGAGGATCATGATAAAGATCCCGGACTCGGATCTTCTGATAATGGTCTCTGACTGCTTCTTTGACAGCAGTGATGATCTCATCCTCGCTGCACGGTTTCAGGATATAATGTCTGATCCCGTAGCTCATGGCCTCCTTGGCGTAAGAAAAATCATTGTATCCGGAAAGAATGATAAACTGGATGTTATCGTGGTTCTGAGTGATCTTCCGTATCAGTTCAAGACCGGAAAGCCTGGGCATCTGTATGTCGGTAAGGACGATATCCGGATATTTATCCAAAATGGCGTCATATGCCTCAAGTCCGTCCCTGCATACTCCTATGACCTCGATGTTCATACTTTTCCAGTCGATCAGCGTACTTATAGTTTCACGTATGATCTTTTCATCATCTGCAATTAATAATCTCAGCATTTTAATTCTCCTGTTCTGTTACTGATCCCGGAAGGGGGCTCCGGTTTTCCCGTTCGGAACGGGATCGTGATATTTACGATTGCCTGATCATCCACATTTGTAAACTCTATAGAGTAGTCGCTGCCATACGCCAGCTCCAGACGGCTGTTTACATTGAGAACACCTATGCCGAAGCCATGGGGAAGGATCTCTTTTGACATCAGCTTTTCCAGAAAATGATCTTCGAAAGAGGAGCCTGTGTTGGCAACACGGATCGTCAGTTTTCCATCACTCACAGAAGCTGTCACACGGATATGGCAGCCGTCTTCGCCTTCCTCAAGCCCATAGCGTATGGCATTTTCAACAAGAGGCTGAAGAGTAAACTTGGGAAGATAAGCGCGCATGCAGTCTTCAGGAATGTCGGTTTCATAGGAAAGATCTTCATCAAACCGGAGTTCCTGGATGTTGATATAATACTGCACCAGCTCCAGTTCCTGCCCGAGAGAAGAGTCTTCATTGTTCTTGCTGAGCGTGATGCGGAGAAATTTGCCCAGTGATTCCGTCATAGTGGATATCTGGCTATCATGCAGCATCTTGGCCCGCCAGTTTATAGTCTGGAGCGTATTGTACAGAAAATGCGGATTGATCTGCATCTCCAGAGCTTTGAGCTGTGCTTCTTTTGCCTGAAGCCTGGACTCGTAGTTCTCCTTGATGAGAGTACGGATACTTTCCGCCATAGAGTCAAACTGCTGGTGGATAAGCCCGATCTCATCATGCCGGTCCGCATAGGAATCCGGGGTTTTGGGAACAGAAAGATCTCCGTTCCCAAACATCTGTATTTTTTGGGTCAGTTTATCAAAATCATCGTTCAGCGGTCTCATCATCAATTTCATGAGCCATACGCTGACCAGTATGCTTATGATGATGACTACAAAGAACAGTCTCTGGATCACCCGGATATTCCTGTACATGCTGTTATATGAAGCCAGACAGTAATAATCCCATCCCGTTGTGATGATCTGTCCCTTGACGATGAGGTATTTCTGTCCGTTGATATCTCTGATGTCATAGGACGCGGGCGAGATGCCGCTCAGTTCTTTCTGGTTCAGCCCTTCCAGATTATCAGACAGATAGAGATTCTTATCCTCAGAATACAGTGCGTAAGATATCGGGAAGGCAGAGTTGGCATAGGAGATGTCTTCGTGCAGCCCGTTCATATCTACGCTGATGATCAGTACGCCCAGATTATCAAGAGAAAGATTTTCCGTGCGCTTCAGCTCTCTGACAAGAAAGATGCCGTAGGAGCCGCTGAAATCCGTAACCCACGAAAGATGTCCGTCCTGTTCCTCAGCCCGGCTGATCAGCATACGCTGGATCTCGGAAGGGATCACGCGTGAATTTGAGGCGGAAGCCATTGCGGTAAAATCCTCATTGACGATCTGGACATAGTTCACATGATTTGCCTTGTATCTCTGATAATAGGAATTGACCGCTGTATAAATGGAAGAGTGCGCGTTCTGAAGAGCCGCGGCGTCTGTTGTGTTTCTGCATTGGTACAATGCGTTCTGGATCGTTTCATCCTGAAGAATAGAATCACCCATTTTCTCCAGAGCATCCAGATCCTGCGAGATGTCTTCGGATGCGGACGAGAGCATACGGCTGGATGTCTGATACAGCTGTCCGTTATTGGAAGAGATGATCATCAGATACCCGGCGTAGAGCAGCAGTGAGGAGACAAGGATCGTAAAGAACAGGATGATCAGTATTTTCTTTGATAAAGGGATATTCTTAAATTTTTCATAAAGTATATTTTTCATGGGAACACCTCTGTGATAATTCTATTAATTTAGCAGATTTTCCGGGAAAAATCTATCTGTTCGGGAAAAATCCACGTTTATTTAAATATGACGGTCGGTTATGTGTTGGGAAAATAGGTTTTGTGTCTTTTCAATAAAACAGTGAAACGGTATACTGAAAATTATAAGGATACTATAAAGGATAAAAGAAAGAGGAACGGCGGATATGAAAGTAAAAAAAGGTTTCTGCCGCGGCATAAAAGCAGCGGCAGTCATGATCGCTCTTCTTGTGATCTGCGCACTTGCCGGATGCGGAAAAGATCAGGAAGCTGAAATGCAGGACAGCCAGGTAAAGCTGAACATGATATGGTGGGGAAATGAAGTACGGGATCTGAGGACGCAGAGAGTTCTTGAACTGTACCAAAAGGAACACGCGGGCGTGACAATCGAGGGAAAAAGTTATCCCGAGCCGGACTACTGGGAGAAAATGGAGTTCCATGCAGCGGGAAAGACCATGCCGGATCTGGTCCAGATGGGATATGACCAGTTGAATTCCTATGTGGAGAAAGATATCCTGCTGGATCTGACTCCATATATAGAGAGCGGCGCGCTGGATGTTTCAGATATTCCTGAAGATATACTGGAACTTGGAAGGTCAGGAGACGGCATCTATGGGATCGCGGCGGGGATCAATGCCTATTGTCTGTTTTACAACAAGACGGTTACAGATGAATGCGGGATTACAATGAAAGACAATATGACTTATGACGAATTTGTGGAAATCGCAAAAGAAGTCACTGAAAAGACTGGTTATAGGGCAAATCTCTGCCCCATTGACGGAAATATCTTTATGACTCAGTGGGCAAGAGTGGAAGGAATCTCTCTGAACGGTAGTCAGGTGCCTGTCGACAGTGGAAAAGCTTACATTCCTTTTTTTGAAATACTGGAGAAAGGAATAGAAGAGGGATGGCATCTCAGGCCGGATTATGGGGATATGACCGCAGTTGAAACGGATCCTATGGTATATGGATCTATTCCCAGAACAATGGCCTGGTGTACTGTACACGGAGGTTCTGAGCTGTTGACGGCTTTTCAGGAAGCAGCGCCTAATGGAGTGGAGATCGGGATCACTACGATCCCGACCAGTGATCCCGAGAAGTCCAACTTTCTGAACCCGAGCATGTTTTTCAGTGTGAGTGCGGATACGCAGTATCCGGATGAAGCTGTGGCAGTGATCAACTACCTGATCAATTCAACGGATGCAAATAACATTCTTCTTGGAGAGCGGGGAATACCGGTATCAACCGCTGTACTGGATGAGATCATGGATAAACTGCCGAGAACAGAGCGGGAATCCTTTGAATTTGTGACGGACGTGATCGCGCCGAACTGTTCCGAGATCAATCCCGCAAGCCCGGACGGATGGATCGAACTGAACGATACTCTGGAAAAGATACTGGAAAAGATCGCGTCCGGAGAGATTACGGCAGAAGAGGCGGCAGCGGAATATTACGAGACGGAATTACGGTTATGGGGAGAATAAAGAATTTTTTATTGCCAAAAACCGGAATCCATACTATTCTTATATATGAGGGCTATGAGTCCTGAACGTGCATATATTATCGAAGGAGGACGAACAGATTATGGATCTGAATTTAAGAGCAAAAGAGGACTGTGTATTTGACGCAGTATCACTCGGTGAGGTTATGCTCCGCCTTGATCCGGGCGAGGGAAGAATCCGCACAGCAAGGCAGTTCCGTGCATGGGAAGGCGGCGGAGAGTATAATGTAGTCCGTGGCTTAAGAAGATGCTTCGGAATGAAAACTGCTGTCATTACAGCATTTGCAGACAATGAAGTAGGAAAGTTGATGGAGGATTTCATACTTCAGGGAGGTGTGGACACATCTCTTATCAAATGGGTGAAGACAGACGGAATCGGAAGAATCTGCCGTAACGGTATCAACTTTACAGAGAGAGGATTCGGCATCCGTGGAGCAGTAGGATGCTCAGACCGTGCAAATACAGCAATCTCAAAGGCAAAACCGGAAGACTTTGACTTTGATTACATTTTCGGAGAACTGGGAGTGCGCTGGCTGCATACAGGCGGTATCTACGCTGCTCTGTCAGAGCAGTCATGCGAGACGGTTCTGGCTGCGATCAAGACTGCAAAGAAATACGGAACAGTTGTTTCTTACGACCTGAACTATCGTCCTTCCATGTGGAGCGCTATCGGCGGACAGGAGAAGGCTCAGGAAGTAAATAAAGAGATCGCAAAATATGTAGACGTTATGATCGGAAACGAGGAAGACTTTACAGCATGCCTGGGATTTGAGATCGAAGGAAACGACGCAGATCTTAAACAGCTGAACCTGGACGGCTACAAGAAGATGATCAACGAAGCAGCAAAGACATATCCGAACTTCAAGGCAGTGGCAACAACACTCCGTGAAGTAAAAACAGCTACAGTAAACGACTGGAGCGCAATCTGCTGGGCAGACGGAGAAATCTACAAGGCAAAGGATTACAAGGGACTGGAGATCATGGACCGTGTAGGCGGTGGAGATTCCTTCGCGTCTGGACTGATCTACGGACTGATGACAACAGGCGATGCAGAGCTGGCAGTAAACTACGGTGCTGCACACGGAGCTCTGGCAATGACTACACCTGGCGATACAACCATGGCAAGCAAGAAAGAAGTAGAAGCAATCATGGGCGGCGCAGGAGCCAGAGTACAGAGATAATTAATGTAGCTGGAAAAAGCTGACAGATAAAATGCGGGGCGCAGTTATAAGACTGTGCCCCGTATTTTATATGGCACTGATGCAGTTTGGCGCTGGCATCGCCCGGGATTAATCAGGTGATCACTGATATGACGGGATGGAAAGGAGTATTTATGGATAAAATCATTGGCACTAATCTTGGAAACTGGCTTGTGCTGGAGAAATGGATGTCTCCGTTTATCTTCGATGGGACGGATGCGGAGGATGAAGTGTGGCTGGCAAGGCTGCTTCCCCATGATGAGCTGGAAAGACGGATGAAGAAACACAGAGATACATATGTGACAGAGGAGGATTTCGCAGTTCTCTCTTCCCATGGGATCAATCTGGTGCGGATTCCGGTACCATACTTTATCTTCGGCGACCGGCCGCCTTTCATAGGCTGTGTGGAGTACCTGGACAAAGCCTTCCGGTGGGCAGGAAAATACGGCATAAAGGTGCTCATCGACCTGCACACTGTTCCCGGCAGTCAGAACGGGTATGACAACGGAGGGATTACAGGCGTGTGCAAATGGTGCAAAAATAAAGATGAGGTACAGTTTGTACTGACGGTTCTGGAGCGGCTGGCAAAACGTTATGCAAAGGATCCGGCGCTTTATGGCATCGAGGTGCTGAATGAACCGATCAGCTTCAGCGTCTACATGACTGCGCCTTCCACCGGAAAGGCACGTGACAAAGAGGAGGCAAAGGGGTCCGGATATGTGTCCATGTCTTTTCTGAAGAACTTTTATGAGAAAGCATATCTGGTGCTCCGCAGGCATCTGAGCGAGGAGAAGGTCATCGTCTTCCACGATGGGTTCCGCCTTGGCCGCTGGGGGAATTTCTTCCGGAAAAAAGGAATGAAGAATGTGATGTTGGACACCCACATCTATATTTTCGCCATGGAGAATTTTGTTCCCTTCCATGCAAAATGGGTCTATCAGCTGTACATGGCGTTTAACGCATGGCAGCTGAGGAGGGCAAGCCGCCATATTCCTGTGGTGGTAGGCGAGTGGTGCATTGCCAACAGGAAAGCTCAGAAGCTGGCGGACGATCCGGCGAAGCAGGAAGAGTGCCGGAAAATCTTCCGGGAAATCGCAGACATGCAGCTGAAGGTCTGGAACCAGACAGCAGGACATATTTACTGGAACTATCAGCTATTCCGGGATAAGAAGAAGCCTTTTGACGAATCATGGAAAAATGGATGGGATCTGAGCAGGTGCTGGCTCAATGACTGGATCTCATTCTGACCACTCTGCAGCTGATGCTCATGATCCTGATCATCCCGGCCAGGCAGAAAGGCGGATAGTGGGATAAAGAGATTGAGAAAATTATCACAAATCAGTAGGCAAGAATGATTGCCGTTTCAGGACAAACATGGTATATTATTTATAGTGTTGTAATTTTTACACAAAAAAATAACAAAGAAAGTAGTAGGAGTGGTAAAAATGTATCAGGAAGAGTATAAGCGCTGGCTTGCCGCAGATCTGGAGGATGCAGATCTGAATCCGGAACTTGCCAGAATTGAAGGAAATGATGATGAGATCAAGGACCGATTTGCTGTCGCGCTGAAGTTTGGAACCGCAGGACTGCGCGGAGTACTGGGAGCAGGAACAAACCGCATGAACATCTATGTTGTGCGCCAGGCGACTCAGGGACTTGCAAACTGGGTGAAGACACAGGGCGGCACACAGACTGTTGCCATCAGTTATGACAGCCGTCTGAAGAGTGATGTATTTGCAAAGAACGCAGCAGGTGTTCTGGCTGCCAACGGGATCAAAGTAAGGATCTATGACGCTCTGATGCCCGTACCGGCTCTTTCATTTGCAACACGCTACTATAACTGCAACGCAGGTATCATGGTGACAGCTTCACACAATCCGGCCAAGTATAACGGATATAAGGCTTACGGACCGGACGGATGCCAGATGACAGATGATGCGGCTGCAATTGTTTACGATGAGATCCAGAAGACAGATGTTCTGACAGGGGCAAAATACATGTCCTTTGCAGAGGGCGTTGAGGAAGGTCTGATCCGCTTTGTAGGAGATGACTGTAAGAGAGCTCTTTATGACGCCATCGAGTCCAGACAGGTTCGTCCGGGTCTGTGCAAGACTGCCGGCCTGAAGCTGGTTTACAGCCCGCTGAACGGATCAGGACTGGTACCCGTTACACAGGTGCTTAAAGACATTGGAATTACTGATATTACCATCGTTCCGGATCAGGAGTATCCGAACGGCTACTTTACTACATGCAGCTACCCCAATCCTGAGATCTTTGCAGCTCTTGAACTGGGACTGAACCTGGCAAAAGAGACGGGCGCGGATCTGATGCTCGCAACAGACCCGGATGCAGACCGTGTCGGTATTGCCATGAAGTGTCCGGACGGTTCCTATGAGCTGGTAAGCGGAAATGAAGTAGGCGTGCTGCTTCTCGACTATATCTGTGCAGGACGTATCGAGAAAGGTACGATGCCGGAGAAGGCTGTAGCTGTGAAGTCTATTGTTTCAACTCCTCTTGCGGACGCCGTGGCAGAGCACTACGGAGTAGAGCTCAGAAGCGTTCTTACCGGGTTCAAATGGATCGGCGATCAGATCGCGCAGCTGGAGGCAGCAGGAGAGGTTGATCGTTTCATCTTCGGATTCGAGGAGAGCTACGGATATCTGGCAGGACCTTATGTACGTGACAAAGATGCGGTTATCGGATCCATGCTGATCTGCGAGATGGCTGCATACTACAGAAGCATCGGCAGTTCTCTGAAGCAGAGACTGGAGGAGATCTACGCACAGTACGGCCGTTACCTGAACAAGGTTGACAGCTTCGAGTTCCCGGGACTGAGCGGAATGGACAAGATGGCAGGGATCATGCAGAATCTGCGTGAGAACCCGCTGACAGAGATCGCCGGATACAAGGTAGACTCTGTGACAGACTATACCAAACCGGAGGAGACAGGACTTCCGTCAGCGAATGTTCTGATCTACAAGCTGGAGAATAAGGAGACTGTTATCGTTCGTCCGTCCGGAACAGAGCCGAAGATCAAGATCTACTACACGACTCTTGGAAAAGACCTGGACGAGGCACAGGCAGAGAAAGACAAGCTGGCTGAGGCCATGAAACCGATCATGGAGTAGTGAGAAAAGCACAGACAGGCAAAGGTCAGCTGTTGTTTGATTTAAGTCAAAAGGAATAGAAGAGAATAGCTGTTGGATCGTGATTGATCTGACAGCTATTCTTTGTTTTTGCGGCTGTTTCAGCCAGAGCAGAAGCAAAGAAGCGATATATATAGTTTGCGCCCTCCAGACTGCAGTTTACGCTGAAAACGGCTGCGCTCTCCGCATTTATGATATCATCATATGACAGATGGAGTGCAAAAGCACATTCGAAGCAGGATAGATTCCTGCTTCAGGAAATGGAGGATAGTCAGTTGAGGATTGATTTTTGCGACGGATGGACATGCTGCCGGGCTGATGGAACAGATCGGAAATATCCGGTGAGGATTCCTCATGATGCCATGCTTTCGGAAGATAGAATGTATGACAGCAGAGGCGGAAAGAATATCGGATGGTATGAGGGCGGAGACTATATTTATGAAAAGGACTTCCAGGTGCCGGAGCTGTATGAGGATCAGACTGTGATCCTGGAGTTCGAGGGCGTTTACCATGATGGTGATGTCTTACTTAACGGTATGGATATGGGAAACACAGGATACGGATACAACGGATGTTTTGTCTGTCTGGACGGAGCGCTGAGAGAAGGAGAAAACAGGCTGAGAGTGACGGTCCGCAACAGTGATCAGCCGAATAGCAGGTGGTATACCGGAACCGGCATTTACAGGCCGGTCATCATGCATATCCTTCCGAAGGACCATTTCCTTATGGAAAGCATACGCATCACTACTCTGGACTGGAAAAAGAAAAAACTGCATATCAGCGGGGAACTGAGCGGACCTGGAGAGGCTGAATTTTCTGTTTGGGATGGGGAAGCGTGCCTGTTCCGGGGAAAGGCGTCCGGCACGGGCCGGGTGGAGTTGAGTACAGAGCTGGCAGGTGCGGAGCTGTGGAGCTGTGAATGCCCGAAGCTGTACAAGCTCCGAGCGGTCTTCGGCCAGGACGTGCAGGAGATCCCCTTTGGAATTCGGCAGATTACGGTGAACAGCAGAGACGGATTCTGCATCAACGGGGAACGGGTGATCTTGAGAGGAGCCTGTGTCCATCATGACAACGGGATCCTCGGCGCATGCGCGTATGCTGATGCGGAGGCCAGAAAGGTGCGTCTTCTGAAACATGCGGGGTACAATGCATTAAGAAGCGCTCACAATCCATGCTCAAAGGCCATGATGGATGCCTGCGACCGGGAAGGCGTGCTGATCATGGATGAATACGTGGACGTCTGGTATATTCATAAAACCATGTATGATTACGCTGGCAAGGTGGAGACGAATTATGAGAAGGACTTGAAGGCGCTTGTGGCAAAGGATTACAATCATCCCTCTGTGGTCATGTATTCTCTGGGAAATGAAGTGGCGGAGACAAGCGAGGAGAAGGGAGTCCGTCTGTGTGGAGATATGCGGGACTATCTGCACAGTATTGACGGGACACGGCCGGTGACATGTGGAGTCAATCTGTTTTTCAATTTCCTTTACTCCATGGGATTCGGTGTGTATTCTGATGAGAAGGCAGAGAAAGAGCCGGAGAAGGAAGTGGGAAGTGCATTTTATAATAAGCTGGCGACTATTATGGGGGATTCCTTTATGAAGTTCGGCGCGTGGCTTCCCTTTTCTGACTGGAAAACGAAGGATGCTTACGCAAATATGGACATCGCCGGATATAATTACGGAATCTGGAGGTATAAGAAAGATGTGAAAAAGCATCCGGAGCGTGTGATACTGGGCTCGGAGACGTTCTGTGCCGATGCGGCGCTCTTCTGGGATCTTGCGAACAAATACCCGGCTGTTGTCGGTGATTTTGTATGGCCGGGGATTACTTATCACGGAGAAGTGCCTTACCAGGGATGGAAGACAGAGAACGGAAAGAAGGTTTTCCAGGAGAGCCCTGCCTGGGCGGCAGCAGGCAGCGGCCGTCTGGATATGAACGGCAGGGAGTGGTCCGAGGCGGATTACACGAAAGTAGTCTTCGGGAAGACGCCTGTCGCCATTGGCGTGATTCCTTTGAATCTGGCGGATGAGAAGTTTGATATCGGGGCATGGGATCTGACATGTGCTCTGGGCAGCTGGTCGTGGAACGGATGTGAAGGGAAGAGGACAAAGGTTGAAATCTATTCACGATCTCACAGTGCCGAACTGTTTCTGAATGGACGAAGTCTTGGGAAAAAGAAACTGAGGAATTGCCGGTGCGTGTTCAAAGTGACATATGAACCAGGTATACTGGAGGCTGCATCTTATGCAGAGGACGGTACGGAAACAGCCAGGACAAGGCTTGTTACTGCCGGAGAAGAGACCCGGCTGTCTGTAGTTCCGGAAGAGGGAACAAAAGAACTGTATTTCGTAAATCTGAGATATACAGATGGGAATGGGATCCTCAAACCGCTGGTACAGGGGGAGATATCTGTGCGAACAGAAGGCGGGGAACTGCTGGCGCTGGGAAGCGCCCGTCCCCTGAATTCCAGGAGCTATCTCACGGATACTACAGATACATACTACGGAGAAGCCATGGCTGTGATCCGTCCACATGGAGCGGTGAAGCTGCATGTGGAAAGCCCTTTTGGCGAGCAGGACCTGGTGCTGGATCGAATCAGAGAGTGAGTGATCAACAGACTATTTTAAAGAAATATCATTTGTTAAAATTCAATCAAAAAGCGACATGTCTTTTGTTTTTGTTTTAGTACAATCCGGGAGCGTCTGCTGGTACAGGGCGGGAAATCGTCCTTCCGCAGACGCTTCTGACATTTTCAGGAAGAATCTAAGCCGGCATGCCCTTGGAAAATTATTGAAGCAGGAGTGGCGGCCAGAGTTAAGAAAATAACGATTGTTGACTTTTTGTTTTTTCGTGGCAAACTAAATATTAGATGGTTTACGGACACAAATTGATATAAATCATAGGATAATGCAGGAGGTTATGAAAAATGGGGTCACATGCGATCGATGAAGCAAAGAGATGTCTGAACTGTAAGAAACCGAGATGCCGGGAAGGGTGTCCGATCCATACTCCGATCCCGGCAATGATCCAGATGTTTCTTGCGGGGCAGATGACAGAGGCAGCAGAGATGGTTTTCGCAAACAATCCTCTTTCTGTGATCTGTTCTCTGGTATGTGATCATGGGAAACAGTGTGAAGGTCATTGTGTGAAGGGAATAAAAGGAGAACCGGTCCATATTTCGTCTATTGAAAATTACATTTCCGATACTTGTTTCGACAAGATGAAACTGGAAAGGAAGCCGTGGAACGGCGGGCGTATCGGTGTGGTAGGCGCAGGTCCGGCGGGAATCACTATCGCGATCCTGATGGCATGCAGAGGTTACAAGGTGACGATATTTGAGGTGCGTGAGAAAATAGGCGGTATTCTCCGCTACGGCATTCCGGAGTTCCGACTGCCCAAATCCATTCTGGACCGGTATTATAAGAAGATGCGTGAGCTGGGGATTCTGTTCCGTCCGAATTTTGCGCTGGGAGGATCTACGGCGGTGCATGATCTTCTTGCAGATGGCTATGATGCGGTATTCATCGGGACCGGAACATGGAGGCCCTATAAGCTGAACATTCCGGGGGAGACTTTTGGAAATGTCCACTATGGTATCAATTATCTGAATAATCCGGATGTTTTTGAACTGGGGGATAAAGTAATCGTGATCGGCGCAGGAAACGCGGCAATGGATGTAGCAAGGACTGCAGTCAGAAAAGGCTCCCGTTATGTGACAGTATATTCCATTACAGCGACCCCGGCGGCATCGCCAAAAGAAGTAGAGTATGCAAAGATTGACGGCGTGGAGTTTGAATATCTTCAGACGGCAATTGAAATCAAGGACGAGGGCGCTGTGATCTGTGATGTGGAATGGACGGAAGACGGAAAGATGATCAAGCATGAAGAGACGGCTCATCTTGTTCCGGCGGATACCATTATTATTTCTATTTCTCAGGGACCTCAGGACCGGCTGGTCAACCGGGACAAAGAGCTTCAGGTAGACAGCAGGGGACTGCTGAAGACAGATGAAAAGGGTGAGACAACCATGGAAGGCATTTTTGCCTCAGGAGATGTGGTGACCGGCGCCAAGACCGTGGTTGAGGCGGTGAAATATTCCCGTATGATCGCGGATGCCATGGATGAATATGTCAGGAGCAAAAAACAGTTGAAAGACTGACGCCGGTATTGTACAGATCTGCCTGCCGGTGATAGAATACAGTTATAATACGGCGGGAGGTAGACATTTTATGACGATCAAAGAGATCGCTCAGATGGCTGGAGTTTCCAGCGCGGCAGTATCAAGATATTTAAACGGCGGATATGTCAGTGATGAAAAGAAGGAGCAGATAAAAAAGGTGATCGATGCCACCGGTTATCAGCCCTCTGCCCAGGCGAGGATGCTGCGTACAAAACGGGCCTGCCTGGTAGGTGTGGTTGTCCCCAAGATCAACTCGGAATCTATCAGCCGGGTGACAGCGGGCATTGAACAGGTGCTTTCATCCAGGGGGTATCAGATGCTTCTTGCAAGCACGGACAATGATCCCCATAAGGAGATATCCTATCTGAAACTTTTTGAAAGTTATCCGGTGGACGGCATCATCCTGACTGGTACAGTAATTACTGGCGAACACAGGAAATTCCTGAAGGAGTCCAAGGTCCCTGTAGTGGTGGTAGGACAGTATACGAAGTACGCCAACTGTATTTACCATGACGATTACGGCGCGGGGAAGGCCATGGGAAAAGTGGCTGCGGCTCTGGTAAAAGAGGACGGTCATGTGGCCTATATTGGAGTGACCAGGGACGATAAGGCAGTCGGAGTTGCCAGAGAAGACGGATTCCGTGCCGGTCTGAAGTCCGCAGGAGCAGAACTGGCAGAAGGATATGTGAGAAAATCAGAGTTTACGATGGATTCCGGTTATCGGGCGGCGCTGGATCTGCTGGAGAAGGAAAGGGATGTGTCGGTTATTTCCTGCGCTACGGATACAATAGCAGCAGGAGCTATCGAGGCTATCCTTGCCTACAGGAAAGCACAGATTCCTTCTGTTTCTGGTAACTCAGGAACAAGGATGCAGTACATCCTGGAGAATTCGGATATCCGAGTCACCGGATTTGGAGATAATCAGTTTCTGAAAGCAGTGACCGGAGGAATTCCTACCGTTCATTTTGGGTACAAGACCAGCGGGATCCGGGGAGCGGAGCTGCTCCTGGATGTGATCGAGCGGGGCGAGCAGATCCCGATTGAAATGAAGCTCGGTTTTCAGCTGGTGGAGTAAGTCGGAAAATAGCATAACAGCAGCTTGTATTTATCAAGGTGTTGGATTTTATAAGCAATATAAGGTATGAATCAATCTTTTCTTCGGTTTCCGGAAATGGAACACCGGAGAAATTTTTTTATGGAAAGACTATGAAAACAAAAGAGATCCCTTATTATGTGATAACGATATCATATAATATAAATAGGCTTATGCACATTTCACAAAATTAAAAAGTTAAAATTAGTAAAAATTTAGCCTTTACAAATCTTTTTGACAGAGATATTATTTATACATAAAATATGAAATCGATTACAGATTTTATAAAAGGAAGGAGAGTTAATATGGATTACAGAAAGACCGCTCAGGAAATTCTGGACAAAGTCGGCGGAAGCAAGAACATCGTTTCCGCTGCGCACTGCGCTACCAGGCTCCGGCTTGTCATTGCCGATAACAGCAAGGCAGACAAGGCGGCTATCGAGAATGTGGAAGGGGTGAAAGGTGTATTTGAAGCATCGGGACAGCTCCAGATCATTCTCGGAACAGGTACTGTAAATAAAGTATTTGACGAGTTTATCGCTATTGCAGGGATCACTGCAAGCTCGAAGGCAGAGGCAAAGGAAGCTGCCGCACAGAAGCAGAATGTATTCATGCGGGCGATCAAACTGCTGGGCGATATTTTCGTGCCGATCATTCCGGCCATTGTTGCCAGCGGTTTCCTTATGGGTATTATGAATTCCCTGGATTTCATGATCAATAACGGATTCCTTAATATGGATACCAGCAGTTCTATCTATGTATTTGCCAATCTGTTCAGCAATACGGCATATACATTTCTGCAGATCCTGATCGCATTCTCCGCGGCGAAGGCGTTCGGAGCCAACCCTTATCTGGGTGCGGTAATCGGTATGATCATGATCAACCCTTCACTGCAGAACGCATACACGGTTGCAACCGAAGGCGTGCAGCAGACACAGTCAGTATTCTTCGGACTGTATGATATCGATATGGTAGGTTATCAGGGACATGTGATCCCGGTTGTTATTGCAGTCTGGCTCCTGTCCGTGATCGAGAAGAAGCTGCACAAGGTAGTACCAGAGGTACTGGATCTGTTTGTGACGCCTCTTGTCAGCGTATTTGTAACCGGTTATCTTACGCTTGCCATTATTGGACCGATCTTTGTATGGGCTGAGAACGCTGTCCTTGACGGTATCCAGTGGCTGCTGACCCTTCCGCTGGGACTTGGAAGTCTTGTCATGGGAGCCCTCTACGCGCCCACAGTTGTCACCGGTATCCATCAGATGTATACTGCCATTGATATCGGACAGATTGCTCAGTACGGCGTTACATACTGGCTGCCGCTGGCAAGTGCGGCAAATATCGCGCAGGGAGCAGCTGCGCTTGCGGTAGCGCTGAAGTCAAGAGACAAGAAGATCAAATCTCTGGCTCTTCCGTCATCTTTGAGTGCATTCATGGGAATCACAGAGCCTGCCATCTTCGGTGTGAACCTGAGATTCTTCAAGCCGTTCATTGCAGGATGTATCGGTGGAGGATGCGGCGCTCTGTATGCTTCCATCGTGCATCTGGGAGCAAAGGGAACCGGCGTGACAGGTATCTTCGGCATCCTGCTCTGTCTGGATTCACCGGTACAGTATCTGATCGAGATGCTGATTGCTGTGGGAGTGGCATTTGTGATCTCATTTATCCTTTATAAAGATCAGAAGCCAGAGACACAGGCAGCAGGGAGTGTACCCGCCGGGACAGCGGCATCAGAGGACGCTGCTGACAGAAAGGAAGAGGCGGCACAGATTTCATCAGAAGAGGTAAAGGAAGAGACTCTTGGAAGTCCGGTTAACGGCAAAGTTGTTCCATTGTCTCAGGTAAGCGACCAGACATTTGCATCTGAGATGCTCGGAACGACTGTGGCGGTAGAACCTGCAGATGGAAAAATCGTGGCTCCATGTGACGGAGAGGTGATCAACATTTTTGATACAGGCCATGCAGTATGTATGACTACGAAGGCAGGCGGAGAACTTCTGATCCATGTAGGCGTAGATACTGTAAAGCTGGAAGGAAAAGGATTTACCAAAAAGGTATCTGACGGGGCTTCCGTAAAGGCGGGAGACGTGCTCATCGAGGCAGATCTGGATACGATACGGGCAGCAGGATATCCGGCAACCACCATGTTCATCCTGACGAATCCGGATCAGTTCGGAAATGTGGAGAAAGTAGGGCCCGGCGATGTAAGTGAAGGCAGCCCGATCATGAAACTTGAGAAATAAGGCGTAACAGGTAAGCAAAAGCCTTCCGCAGAGACATAAGATAAAATGCCGCGCGGAAGGCTTTCATAAAATAGAATGACAGGAGGCACATTATGAGTGCGCTGACAAATGATTTGAAAAAATTAACAGAAGCCGCTGAAAGACAGACGGACGGAAGGGACCGGTTTCGTCAGAAGCTGCATCTGATGCCGCCTGTGGGGTGGCTCAACGATCCCAACGGGCTCTGTCAGTTCAAGGGAATCTATCATGCATTTTTCCAGTACTCACCTTTTAACCCGGAAGGCGGAGTGAAAATGTGGGGACATTATACAAGCCCGGATATGATCAGCTGGGATTATCAGGGCGTGATCATGTATCCGGATCAGCCCTTTGACTGCAGCGGCGTATACTCCGGATGCGCATTTATTGAAGACGGAGAGATGTACCTGTATTATACCGGAAATGTTAAGCTGGAGGACGGGGACGGATACGACTATATCAACAGCGGCAGGGAGGCTAATACTGTTCTTGTGAAGAGCGGGGACGGGATACATTTCGGCCCGAAAAAGCTTCTGATGAAGAACAGGGATTACCCATCGGATCTGACGCTTCATGTCCGGGATCCGAAGGTATGGAAAAAGGACGGCGTCTATTATATGATCCAGGGCGCCAGGACAAAGGACGACGTGGGACAGGCAATTATTTTCCGTTCGGAGGATAAGGTGAACTGGAAGGTTCACAGCCGTGTCAGCACAGCGCATCCCTTCGGATATATGTGGGAGTGCCCGGACTACTTTGAACTGGACGGCACAAAGATCCTTTCTGCATCAGTACAGGGGCTGGAAGGCGGAGAGTGGGAGGACAGAAACGTCTATCAGTCCGGATATTTTATCCTGGACAGGGAGATCTATGACAATCCCGGATTATCAGAATATCATTTATGGGATTACGGATTTGACTACTACGCTCCTCAGAGCTTTGAGACAGAGGACGGCAGGCTGATACAGATCGGATGGATGGGTATGCCGGACTGTGAGGAATACACGAACAGGACCATTGAAGATGGATGGCAGCACTGCTTTACATTTCCCAGAGAAGTGTATATGCGGGACGGAAAGGTATGCCAGAGACCTGTCCGGGAGCTGGAGGAGAAGTTCGGCCCCGTTGAGACGGCGTCTGGTCAGATCAGTATGGAAGGATATCAGGTCTATGAAGCAGATATTTCAGGAATATGCGGCAGCAGATTCCGTGCAGTGATTGGAGAAGAGCTGATCCTGGAATATGGGGACGGATGTTTTGAAATGAGGTTTACAGATCAGGACAAAGGCTCTGTTTCCGGAGGCCGGGGAGTAAGATATGTCAGACTGAACAAGCTGAAAGATGTGAAGATCCTTGTGGATGTATCCTCTGTGGAGGCATTTATAAACGGCGGACAGTATGTATTCTCTACGAGATATTATCCTGAGAAAGCCAGTTTTTGCGCGGAGGCGCAGGGAGCGGAGATGAGCTTCAGAGCAGTCAGGATTTAAAATATGATCTCAAAAAAATAAGCGGCAGCATGTTTTCCTGAAAAGGAAAACGTGCTGCTGTTTTCGCTCTTGTAAACTTCTGTAATAGTCATTATAATGAGAAAAAAAGATTTTGGAGACTGAGATGAAAAAGTTTATAAAACGCATGCTGTCAATCGGTCTGTCAGCATTTATTGTTTTGGGGCAGGCTGCTGTCGTTACAGCTGAAGAGGGACAGAATGGAGCGGCGCAGCAGAATGCGGACGGGAATGCACAGAATGCACAGCCCATGACCCGGGAGGAAGAGCGGCAGGCCGGCTATGCCATGCCCGTAGATACCAATAGTCTGGATGGATGGCCGGAAGGTCCCAGTGTTTACGGATCGGCAGCTATCGTAATGGATATGAACAGCGGAGCCGTCCCATACGGGAAAAATATTAATGAAAAACGGTATCCCGCAAGTATTACAAAGCTTCTTACAGCTCTTGTCGCCCTGGAGAATTCTGAGCCGACAGATGAAGTGGAGATCACAAATGACAGTATCGCCTGTCTCAGCCCCGGGGATTCTCATATCGGCATGACGCCCGGTGAGATTATCACTATGGATGACGCACTGCATGCCCTGCTTCTGGCTTCGTCCAACGAAGTTGCCCACGCGATCGCAGAGAGCGTGGGAGCGAAAATGGGCGGCAATTATGATACATTTATACAGAAGATGAATGAAAGAGCTGAGGAGCTGGGATGTACCGGATCTCACTGGACAAATGCGAATGGTCTTCACGATGCGGATCATTATACGACTGCACACGATATGGCTCTGATCGCATCTGCGGTTTACCAGTATGAAGAGTTCCGCCAGATCACTCAGACGCTGAGTTACACCATACCTCCCACAAATCTGGTAAATGAGAGCCGGACCTTCCAGCAGAAGCATAAGATGCTCTGGAGCGGAAACAAGAATTATTATGAATATGCGACAGGCGGAAAAACAGGATATACAGACGCTGCAAGGACAACGCTTGTTACCATGGCTGATAATGGTGAACTGCAGCTGGCGGCAGTTGTGCTTTATGATTTTGGACAGGATGCCTATGTGGACACAAAAGCAATGTTTGAGTATGTTTTTAATAATTTTTCAAAGGTAGAGCTGAGCGGACAGGAAAAACCTGAGATTGTCCAGTCATTTACAGATCCTGACGCATATGTCCTGCCTCCGGACGGCGTGAAGTTCACAGATCTTGACCAGGAAGTTACAGATGAAGATGCGGCGGCCGGGACGGCTGTTATCTCTTATACTTATGAAGGACAGGCGGTAGGAAGCGCATCTGTGACGCTGACTGCTGATTATATTCAGAGACTGAATGGCGATTCTGAACAACAGATCGGGGATGAGGATAAGAACGGTCAGCAGGAAAGCGCCGGGGATCCGGCTGATGACTCCGGGCTTTCCGTGGAGCGTATGGTCATGACCGGCGGCGCCGTACTGCTGGGTGTGATGCTGGTAGTTCTGCTCATTGTTGTGGTGCGGAAGGTCGTACAGATGCGGAGACGGCACAAGCGACGTATAAAAAGACAGAGAACACATAAAGCTGCGGCTTCAGGAAGAAGGCGCATGAGACGAAGAAGATGACAGTTGATCCTTATACTGCCTGCGGTAATCCGTGGGCAGTATTTTCATGATATCCTTAAAGGCAGCGGAAAACTTGCTCTGGCTTTCATATCCCACAGTCCGGGCAATGGCTGAGATGCTTTCATCGGTTTCACGGAGCATCCGGGCAGCCTGTGAGATGCGGTACTGCTTCATGTATGAGGCGATGGGCATGCCGTACACAGATTTGAAGATTTTCTTCAGGGCAGCAGTGTTGATCAGATACTGCCGGGACAGCTCGTCGATCGTATACCGTTTCTCCGGATGAGCCAGCATGAGATCATGGATCTGCCGTATGATCTCTACCTGACCGGAGTAGTGGGCGTCAAGAATCTGTGTCTCCGACGGCTCTGTCATGTCCAGGAAGAACAGCAGCTCCTGACATTTCAGCTTCAGATACGGGAGCTTCATTTGTTCCGGCAGATCATATACTTCAGAGAAAATATGTGCGATCCGGCTGTTTGCCGGCAGGGCAGCAGTTTCCCTGTCGCCACAGAATTTGCGGCAGAGGCGGCAGATATCTACCCCGGCTTCGCACAGCAGTTCCGGTTTATTTTCTTTCAGAATATCCAGATCCAGAGATACGGTCAGCCCTTCATAACATCCAAGGGGCAGAGAAATCTCAGAATTGGAGCATTTGTCTGTGATGTGAAAAGAAAGATCTCCGCTTCCGAAATACAGACTCAGGCCGCCCTCCATCTCCCAGCCGATCCTTCCATAGCGGCAGTGATCAATGGAAAGTACGGACATAGCGTGACTGTGACAGAAATGGAATCGATCTCCAAGGTAGTCGTGATAGGACAGTTCAATCCCGGGATACAGCTCATAGCTTTCCGTTCTCAGACGTACGCCGGAGGAAGTGGAAGTTCTGGTAACTGTTCCGTGTAAGGATGAACGGTTTAGGGGATGTCTGATGATGACACAGGTTCCATCCGGCACGTCTGACAGTTTATCCTTTATATGATAAATGAAATCTTTTTCCATAAATAATCTCCCTAAAGCAAGAATTCCACGAAAAATGGATTCAAACGATTATTCCTTGTCAATTTGGTTTTCATCAGACTCGTTTTGTCTATTCTCTGACTCTTCCGGACAGGTGATCTTTCCCAGTTTTTCAATCATGTGATGAAGCATCTGTGCAAGCTCGGTATCAGCTGTCCGGTAGTACATCTCTTTCCCTTCTCTGCGGCTCACGATCAGACCGCTGCCCTTCAACAGACGGAGGTGATGAGATACAGCCGGGCTGCTCATATTAACAAGAGCAGCAATATTTAAAACACATTCTTCGCAGTGGCAGAGAAGCCAGAAAATGCGGAGCCGGCTCGGATCTCCCAACTGTTTCATGGCCTCAGACACACCGGCAATCTCATTTTCGCCGGGCATATGTTTCCTTATATTTTCTTCCCTATCATGCCCATGATCATGGGGGAGATTCGTTTCATTCATAGTGATTTCCTTCCTTATATTTTCGTCCAACTTTTCTGAAAACAGGCAGTATACTGCTGGACGGACGGTCGGTTGTCCCAATCGGGAATTCTTTTCGCCCAAACGGCAGAACCGCCGGTATATCTCTTGACTAATTATAAAATGTAGGGTACATTGTAGTCAACAATTAAATAATTATTTAATCATGAATAAGAAACAGCCCGCAGGGGCATTGGGGGAAATATCTTTTGGCCCTGATAGTAAAATAGAAAGGAGATTGTCAGATATGAAAAAGAGTTATAAGATCGATGTTGACTGTGCAAACTGCGCAAATAAAATGGAGCAGGCAGCTAAGAATACTGCCGGAGTGAAGGATGCTGTTGTAAATTTCATGACACTTAAGATGAACGTAGAGTTCGAGGAAGGTCATGATGCGAAAACAGTTATGAAGGAAGTCCTGAAAAACTGTAAAAAAGTGGAGGATGACTGCGAGATATTTATTTAATATAATCTTCTTAAATCATACCCCGGATCCCTCGTGAGGCAGCTGCTGTAGATAATGACTTTATTATTAGCTGCTTCAGGGATGCGGGGTGAAAAAACGCCTGACAGATAAACGATTAAGCGCTTATTTAATTATAAAGATCCTGATAACCTGGCAGCCATGTCATTTTGTCTGTAAGGTGCCGGATACCGGGGAAACCCGCCGGAAAACCAATTGATTGAAAGGGGAAAGGAAAATGAACAAAAAACAGAAAAAAATGCTGGCCAGGATCTTGATCGCGGCGGCGCTGCTGATCGGATTCAATTTCCTGCCGTTTACAGGATATGTAAGATTTGTTTTCTATCTTGTCCCATATTTTGTTATCGGATATGATATCCTGATCAAAGCCTTTAAAGGTATAAAGAACAGGCAGCCGTTTGATGAAAGCCTTCTGATGGCTATTGCAACGATCGGTGCCATTGCTATTGCGCTTTACGAAGACGGGGACTACACGGAAGCCATCGCGGTTATGCTGTTTTACCAGATCGGAGAGTGGTTCCAGAGCTACGCGGTGGGAAAGAGCCGCAGAAATATCAGCGAGCTGATGGATATCCGTCCGGATTACGCGAATATAGAAAAGGACGGAAAACTGGAACAGGTGGATCCTGATGAGGTGGAGATCGGAACAACGATCGTTGTTCAGCCCGGGGAGAAAGTTCCCATTGACGGAATCATCACAGAAGGAAACACAACCCTGAACACAAGCGCGCTGACCGGGGAGAGCCTGCCGAGAGACGCCCGGGAAGGCGATGAGGTCATCAGCGGATGCATCAACATGACCGGAGTTCTGAAGATCCGTACGACAAAAGAGTTCGGAGAGTCAACCGTATCAAAGATACTGGATCTGGTAGAGAACGCAAGCTCAAGAAAATCCAGATCGGAGGACTTCATCACAAAATTTGCAAGGATCTATACACCTGCTGTGGTCTACAGTGCCATAGCCCTGGCAATCCTGCCGCCCCTTGTAAGGATGTTTGGTATGGGACTTGGGGCAGAGTGGGGCACCTGGATCTATCGGGCGCTGACATTCCTTGTTATCAGCTGCCCCTGTGCGCTGGTGATCAGTATTCCGCTGAGTTTCTTTGCCGGTATCGGCGGAGCCAGCAACGCAGGAGTACTTGTAAAAGGATCCAATTATATGGAGACTCTGTCTCAGACAAAGTATGTGGTATTTGACAAGACGGGGACGCTGACTCAGGGAGTATTTGAGGTAAACGAAGTCCATCACAATTCCATGAGCCGGGAGAAACTGCTGGAGTATGCCGCTCTCGCAGAGAGCGCCTCATCCCATCCTATCAGCAGGAGCCTGCAGCGGGCCTACGGGAAAGAGATCGACCGCAGCCGAGTCACAGACATCCATGAGATCAGCGGAAACGGCGTCACTGCAAAAGTAGACGGCATTGAAGTGGCGGCAGGCAATTCCAAGCTGATGGATAAGCTGGGCGTGAAATGGATCGACTGCCATCATGCTGGCACCATCATCCATATGGCAGTTAATGGAGAATATGCCGGACATATCGTAATCTCTGACATCGAAAAACCTCATGCCAAAGAGGCAGTTCAAGCGCTGAAAAAAGCAGGCGTTGAGAAAACAGTCATGCTGACAGGAGATTCCAGAAAGGTAGCCGAGCATGTAGCAGCCGACCTGGGAATTGACGAAGTACATGCGGAACTTCTTCCCGCAGATAAAGTATCCAAAGTGGAAGAGCTTTTGAAACAGAAACCAGAGAAAGCCAAACTGGCATTCGTGGGAGACGGTATCAATGACGCGCCGGTCCTCTCCCGGGCAGATATCGGCATCGCCATGGGAGCCATGGGATCCGACGCTGCCATCGAAGCGGCGGATATCGTGCTGATGGACGATGACCCGCTGAAGATCGCGAAAGCCATTAAAATATCCAGAAAATGCCTGCGTATCGTGTATGAAAATATCTGGTTCGCCATCGGCATCAAGCTAATCTGCCTGCTGCTGGGAGCGGTAGGTATCGCCAATATGTGGCTGGCTATCTTCGCAGATGTGGGAGTCATGATCATCGCAGTGCTGAATGCCATTCGGGCGCTATTTGTGAAAAAACTGTGAAAGGGGACGTAGTCAAATCGAATTTGACTACGTCCCCAATTCGATTTCGGAAAAAAACCTTGACGGGTTCCGCCCTTCTCCTTTATAATGATTTCGTATGAGATTAAAGCAAAGGCTTTGACGGAGACAGTAGGAACAGGCCGAACGTTTCAGCGAGCCGGGGGTGGTGCAAGCCCGGTGCAAGTAAGTCGTTTTCGAAGATCACTCCCGAGCCGCAGTCCTAAAACACGCCTTGATACACGGACATGCAATAAAGCCGTGGAGTAAGGGCTGACGCAGATCCCGCGTTAGAGGATACCATATGCGAACTAAGACCGGCTCCGCAGGACGGAACAATCTGCAAGCCCGCGGACAGAGAAGTTCAAGTATGTTGTAACAGGTGGTTAAAACGAGAGAGATGGCTTTCGTCCTTTTACAGGACGGAAGCCTTTTTTTAAAATAAAAAAGCGCCCCATCTCTCCCGGTTTTGATTCAACTTCCGTTCCGGACAGGCCCACGACCGCAGATGTCCATTAAGGGCCGTAAAGGAACGCCGGCACTTAGACCGTGTCTTTTGCGGTCTTAGTACCGCTGCGTTCTGTCCCGAGCGAGAGCAAGCCCGCAATGGACATCTGCGGTCGCGGGCCAGACCAGAAAGGAAGAAAAAGATGTACAAGAAAGTATCTACGGATATGAATTTCGTCGGCAGAGAGAAGGAAGTCGAGAAATTCTGGGAAGAAAACCACATCTTCGAGAAGAGTATCGAAGAGAGGGAAGGATGTCCGGAATACATTTTTTACGACGGACCTCCGACAGCAAACGGCAAGCCCCATATCGGTCACGTGCTGACCAGGGTCATCAAAGATATGATCCCGAGATACCGCACAATGAAGGGGTATATGGTGCCGAGAAAGGCAGGATGGGATACCCATGGCCTTCCGGTCGAACTTGAGGTGGAGAAATCCCTCGGACTGGACGGAAAGGATCAGATTGAGAAATACGGTCTGGAGCCTTTCATCAAGAAATGTAAAGAAAGCGTTTGGAAATATAAAGGAATGTGGGAGGATTTCTCCTCCACAGTCGGTTTCTGGGCTGACATGGAGCATCCTTATGTAACTTATCATAACACCTTCATCGAGTCTGAGTGGTGGGCGCTGAAGCAGATCTGGGAAAAAGGACTGCTCTATAAAGGATTCAAGATCGTTCCCTACTGCCCGCGGTGTGGTACGCCTCTGTCCGCACAGGAAGTGGCTCAGGGATACAAGGATGTAAAGGAGCGTTCCGCAGTTGTACGCTTCAAAGTAAAGGATGAGGACGCCTACATTCTTGCATGGACGACCACGCCCTGGACACTGCCGTCCAACCTGGCTCTCTGTGTAAACCCGGAGGAGGATTACGCAAAAGTCAAGGCAGCGGACGGATACACCTACTATATGGCATGTGCGCTTCTTGACACGGTACTTGGAAAGCTGGGCGAGGAAGGCAAGCCGGCTTACGAGGTCCTTGAGACATACAAGGGAAGCGAGCTGGAAGGCAAAGAGTACGAGCCCCTCTATCAGTGTGCCGCAGACGCAGCCGCAAAGCAGAACAAGAAGGCATTCTATGTAACCTGCGACACATACGTTACGCTGACCGACGGTACCGGAGTCGTACACATTGCTCCGGCGTTTGGTGAAGACGATGCAAATGTAGGAAGAAAATACGGTCTTCCTTTTGTACAGCTGGTAGATGAAAAGGGAAATATGGCGGAGTCCACTCCATTTGCAGGATTATTTGTAAAGAAAGCAGATCCGGAAGTGCTGAAGGATCTGGACGCAAGGGGACTTCTCTTCGATGCGCCTAAGTTCGAGCACAGCTATCCTCACTGCTGGAGATGCGATACGCCGCTGATCTACTATGCACGTGAGTCATGGTTCATCAAGATGACAGCGGTTAGAGACGATCTGATCGCAAATAACAATACCATCAACTGGATCCCGGAGAGCATCGGAAAAGGCCGTTTCGGCGACTGGATCGAGAATGTGCAGGACTGGGGCATCAGCCGTAACCGTTACTGGGGAACTCCGCTGAATATCTGGGAGTGCGAGTGCGGACACATGCATTCTATCGGAAGCATTGCCGAGCTGAAAGAAATGTCAGACAACTGCCCGGATGATATCGAGCTGCACCGTCCGTATATCGACGCGGTGACGATCAAGTGTCCGAAATGCGGCAAAGAGATGCACAGAGTACCGGAAGTTATCGACTGCTGGTTTGACAGCGGTTCCATGCCATTCGCTCAGCATCATTATCCGTTTGAGAATCAGGAGCTGTTCGAGGAGCAGTTCCCGGCGGACTTTATCTCTGAGGCAGTGGACCAGACAAGAGGATGGTTCTACTCCCTGCTGGCGATCTCAACCCTGATCTTCAACAAGGCGCCTTACAAAAATGTTATCGTACTTGGCCATGTACAGGATGAGAACGGACAGAAGATGAGCAAGTCCAAGGGCAATGCGGTAGATCCTTTTGACGCGCTGGAGAAATACGGCGCTGATGCGATCCGCTGGTACTTCTACATCAACAGCGCGCCATGGCTGCCCAACCGTTTCCACGGAAAAGCAGTGACAGAAGGACAGAGAAAATTCATGGGAACCCTGTGGAATACTTATGCATTTTTCGTCCTTTACGCGAATATTGATAACTTTGACGCCACAAAATATACACTGGAATATGATAAACTGTCTGTGATGGACAAATGGCTCCTGTCCAAGATGAACACTATGGTAAAAGATGTGGACAATAACCTTGCAAACTACAGGATCCCCGAGGCGGCGCGTGCCCTTCAGGACTTTGTGGATGACATGAGCAACTGGTATGTCAGAAGAAGCCGTGAGCGTTTCTGGGCAAAGGGAATGGAGCAGGATAAGATCAATGCTTACATGACACTGTACACTGCTCTGGTAACCGTTTCCAAGGCAGCGGCTCCCATGATCCCCTTCATGACAGAAGAAATCTACCAGAACCTTGTGCGCAGCATAGACGCTGACGCTCCGGAGAGCATCCACCTGTGCCTGTTCCCGGAAGTAAATGAAGAACAGATCGATCCGGAACTGGAAGAGAACATGGATCACGTGCTGAAGCTTGTTGTTATGGGACGTGCCTGCAGAAACACATCCAACATCAAGAACCGCCAGCCTATCGGACAGATGTTCGTGAAAGCCGGATTCAGCCTTCCGGAGTTCTATCAGGAGATCGTTGCAGACGAGCTGAATGTTAAAAATGTTAAATTTACGGAAGATGTAAGAGAATTTACTTCATATAGTTTTAAACCTCAGTTAAAGACAGTGGGTCCGAAATATGGTAAACTGTTAGGAGGGATCAAAGCGGCTCTGGACAGTGTGGATGGAAATGCAGCTATGGATGAGCTCAATGATACAGGAGCGCTGAAGCTGGATGTGAACGGACAGGAGATCACACTGTTCAAAGAAGATCTTCTGATCGACACAAAACAGATCGATGGCTTTGTATCTGAGAATGACAACGGCATCACAGTTGTCCTTGATACAAACCTCAGCGAGGAGCTCCTCGAGGAAGGCTTCGTCAGAGAGATCATCAGCAAGATCCAGACCATGAGGAAAGAAGCCGGTTTCGAAGTTATGGACAGGATCCGCGTTACCTACAACGGGACAGAAAAAGCGGAGAATGTATTCTTGAAAAATGCGGCAGAGATCGGCGGCGAGGTATTGGCCGATGAGGTTGTAAAAGCAGAACCGGCAGGCTATGTGAAGGAGTGGAAGATCAACGGTGAAGCGGTTACAATGGGCGTGGAAAAGGAAGGAAAGTAAAAAAATGTTCAACAAAAGATTTGAAAAAGAAACATTTAAAGAGACGGTGAAAGACAACATAAGGACACTGTACAGAAAGACCATCGAGGAGGCGACTCCGCAGCAGCTTTTTCAGGCAGTTTCCTATGCGGTAAAGGATGTGATCTTTGACGACTGGTTCGCGACACAGGAAGCTTATGACAAGGCGGATGCAAAGACGGTTTACTATATGTCAATGGAGTTCCTGATGGGCCGTGCCCTGGGAAATAACCTGATCAATATGGGCGCATACAAAGAAGTAAAGGAAGCTCTGGCAGAGATGGGCCTGGATCTGAACGTGATCGAGGATCAGGAGCCGGACGCAGCGCTTGGAAACGGCGGTCTCGGCCGTCTGGCAGCATGTTTCCTGGACTCTCTGGCAACTCTGAACTATCCGGCATACGGATGCGGCATCCGGTATCGTTACGGTATGTTCAAGCAGGAGATTCGGGACGGCTATCAGGTGGAAGTGCCGGATAACTGGCTGAAAGAGGGCAATCCCTTTGAGCTGAGAAGAGAAGAGTATGCCAAGGAAGTGCGTTTCGGAGGAAATATCCGGTTCGAGAAGGATCCGGTAACAGGAAAGGATAAGTTTATCCAGGAGAATTATGAGTCCGTACTCGCAATTCCTTATGATATGCCTATCGTAGGATACGGCAACCATGTGGTCAATACACTGCGCGTATGGGATGCAAAGGCCATTACAGATTTCCGTCTGGATGAGTTCGACAGAGGAAACTACCATAAGGCTGTTGAGCAGGAGAACCTGGCGAAGCTGATCGTTGACGTGCTCTATCCGAATGACAATCATTATTCAGGAAAAGAGCTCCGTCTGAAACAGCAGTATTTCTTCATCTCCGCCAGCCTGCAGGCGCTGATCGCAAAATACAAGAAGAAACACAGCGATGTCCGCAAACTCTACGAGAAAGTTGTCATCCAGATGAACGATACGCATCCCACGGTAGCCGTTCCTGAGCTGATGCGTCTGCTCATTGATGTAGAGGGATTAAGCTGGGAAGAAGCATGGGATGTGACGACTAAGACATGTGCGTACACCAATCATACGATCATGGCTGAGGCTCTTGAGAAATGGCCCATCGACCTGTTCTCACGTCTCCTGCCCCGTATTTATCAGATCGTACAGGAGATCGACCGCCGGTTCCTGATCAAAGTCCGCGAGATGTATCCGGGCAATGAGGAGAAGGTCAAGAAGATGGCGATCCTGATGGACGGCCAGGTGCGCATGGCGAACATGGCTATCATCGCCGGATTCTCTGTAAACGGTGTTGCGAAGCTTCACACGGAGATCCTGAAGCATCAGGAGCTGAAAGACTTCTACGAGATGATGCCGGAGAAGTTCAACAACAAGACAAACGGTATCACACAGAGACGTTTCCTGGCTCACGGCAATCCGCTGCTGGCTGACTGGATCACAGACAAGATCGGAGACGGATGGATCACAGATCTCTCTCAGATCGCGAAGCTGAAACCATATGTAGAGGATGAGACGGCAAGACGTGAATTCATGCAGATCAAATACAAGAATAAAGTCCGCCTTGCTAAATATATCAAGGAACACAACGGAATCGATGTTGATCCGCGCTCCATTTTCGACGTGCAGGTAAAACGTCTTCACGAGTACAAACGTCAGCTCCTGAACATCCTGCATATCATGTATCTGTATAATCAGATCAAAGAGCACCCGGAGATGTCCTTCTATCCGAGAACATTTATCTTCGGCGCCAAAGCAGCAGCAGGATATCTTCGCGCAAAGGAGACGATCAAGCTGATCAATTCTGTGGCAGATGTAGTAAATAATGACCGCAGCATTAACGGAAAACTGAAAGTAGTCTTCATTGAAGATTACCGTGTATCCAACGGCGAGATCATTTTTGCGGCAGCAGATGTCAGCGAGCAGATTTCCACAGCTTCCAAGGAGGCTTCCGGTACCGGAAATATGAAGTTCATGCTGAACGGCGCTCCTACACTTGGAACAATGGATGGCGCCAATGTAGAGATCGTGCAGGAAGTCGGAGAGGAGAATGCGTTTATCTTCGGACTGAGTTCAGAGGAAGTCATCAACTACGAGAAGAACGGCGGATACAATCCTCAGGATATCTATTTTAATGACTGGGAGCTCAAGAGAGTGGTGGATCAGCTCATGGATGGAACCTATTCTCACGGAGATCACGAAATGTACAGAAACCTTTACAACTCACTGCTGAACACACAGAGCACAGACCGGGCAGATATGTACTTTATCCTGAAAGATTTCCGTTCCTATGCAGATGCCCAGAAGAGGGTGGAGGAAGCATACAGAGATCAGAACAGATGGTCCAGGATGGCTATGCTTCAGACTGCATGCAGCGGAAAATTCTCTTCTGACAGAACGATCGAAGAATATGTAAGAGACATCTGGAAACTGGAAAAGGTAGAGGTTACAGACGTGCAGGATGAATAGGAGGTAGCTCTATGTACGATTACGGATACAACTATGGATATGATTACACTCATCAGTATCCGGTGACGGATTACGAAGCGGTTGCCGCTGTCCTGTCGATTATCATGATCGTAGTAGCAGTTGTACTGATTTTTGCAGTGGTGAGTTATATCTTCCGTGCGGTAGGGCTGTATACTATTGCAAAGCGGAGAGGAGAAAGATACCCCTGGCTTGCATTTATTCCATTTGCAAGAGCATATCTTCAGGGAGAAACTGCAGGTCCCATTATACTTAAGAAGAAAACAATCAGTAATCCGGGAATATGGAAACTGGTTGTTCCGATCATCGCAGGCGCTGTATCTTCTGTATTTTTTACAATATTCAGCAGTATAGTCGGTATCGGAGGAATGATGGCCGGACTTTCCACTTCGGGATATGGTATCAGTTTTGGAGTGGGGACGATCATGTTTCTGATCGTATTTCTTATAATATGGATGGTAGTTTCCATCATATATGAGGCGGCCTACAGAGTGCTGTGTGTGCTGATCAATATGCAGATATTCGGTTATTTTACAACCCGCAATATGGCGGTTGTTCATGCAGTCCTGTCCGCTATAATTCCGCTTTACGAATCTATCTGTTTTTTTGTCATGAGAAACAGAGAATTTAATCCGGGAATGGAACCTGAAATAGCACCACCGCCTGCTAGACCGACACAGGCTCCGCCTGTGGAAGCAACACAGGAACCGTACGGGGAAGCGGCTCAGACAACAGTTCCGGATCAGGAGCCGGCTGAGCAGGTATCCGTGGATGAGAGACCAGTGGAATCTGCGGAATCCGGAAATGATTCAGAAAATGCAACTGGTGTACAGATGTCAGAAACAGACGAAAATAATCAGGAGCACAATAGATAGAAGTCCTAAGAAAAGACAGCCCTTCATATGATTAAGTATGGAGGGCTGTTTTTATGCGGTATTTTATCAGACAGAAAATAAAAGCGTTTTGCGCGTTCCTGATTATTCTTATTCTGCTTCCATATACGATATCGGTATTTGTAAATGGCGCAGATGTCAGAATGGGAAATGGCGGTGAGTCGCCCTTTGTGTCCGTCAGAACTTCGGATAATGGATCTGTTGCAGATCTAAGCTGGAAAGAATATGTTGCTGGAATCCTTGCACGGGAAATGCCGGAGGATTATGAGCCGGAGGCGCTGAGGGCACAGGCGGTCCTTATCCGCACAAAGCTGTATCGCGATCTGGAAAATTCTCAGGACAAGATACTGACAGAGAAATATATGACCAGAGGAGAAATGGAAAAGAAATGGAAAGCGTCAGAATACAGAGAATATCATGATAAATATATCCGTGCAGTAGAAGAAACTGACGATACCGTATTATTCTATAACGGAACATATGCATGGACGCCATATCATCAGTCCAGCTGCGGGTACACAAGAAGCGCGGAAGAGGTAATGGGCAGCGACGATTATCCTTATATTGCTCTCAGAGAATGTCCGCTGGATAAAAAAGCAGATGATGAGATCCAGTCCTTTGTCTTCTCCTATGAAGAAATCCAGGAAATGTGCAGAGATTTTCTGGTGGCGGAATCGGAACAGAAAAAGGCAGAAGAAGGATATGGATTTGATGACTTTGAAATAAGCTCCCGGGATTCTGCAGGATACGTAAATGAAATGCGTATAGGCCAGACAACTTGTACCGGAGATCAGTTCAGAGACGCGCTTTCTCTCCCGTCGAGCGCATTTTCTTTTAGTGAAGAAAATGGAAAAATAAAGATTACAACAACAGGAAAGGGACACGGCCTTGGAATGAGCCAGTGGACTGCAAATGAAATGGCAAAAGAAGGAAAAAACTATGAAGAGATCCTTTCCTTTTTCTTTGAAGGGACAGAGCTGAACAGGGAAATACAGGAGACAGAAGTGCTTGGATGAAAACAAAAATACGGAAAATAATAGTTCTCCGAACAGGAATAAGCAGAAACATTTCTGGCAAAAATATAGCCAGAGGTGATGACAATGAACAAGAAAGAAAGACCTTCCTTCTTTAAAGGAAAAGGAGCCGCCGTAGGTATTGTTATCTGTTTTGTAGCAGTGATCGCGATTGCAGGAACCTATACCTTCAATAATTATCAGAAGCAGCTGGATGACCAGATGGCAAAGGCTGAAGAGCAGGCGGAGGAACTTACAGAAGAGAACAGTGCAGAAACAACAACAGATGATATCCTGCTTCCGGAAGATGAAAATCCTGTAGACGATGGAGAAAATACCAATACTCTGGAAATTGATGATAAGAGTACAGGAGAAGCGGATACAGGTAAGGAGGATGAACAGAATACGGACAGCGGAACAGAAAATGCAGAATCATCGGACCAGGCAGATCCGGTGGCGGAGTCGGGCAGCAGCAGTACATCAGACGTATGGTTCAGTGAAGACAGTACGCTGACCTGGCCTGCAAGCGGAGCGGTTCTGATCGGGTACAGTATGGACCAGACTGTATTTTTTTCAACTCTGGAACAGTATAAGTATAACCCTGCGCTGATCATCGGAGGCGAGGTTGGCGAGACAATTGCGGCCTCGGCAGCAGGGATCGTGACAGATATTGAGACAACGGCTCAGACCGGAGTGACAGTGACCATGGATCTTGGAAATGGTTATAGCGCGGTATACGGGCAGCTGGATAATGTGCCTCTGGAAATCGGAGATTATGTCAGGGCAGGAGAAACTGTGGGTACCTTAAGCGAACCGACAAAATACTATAGTGTGGAAGGACCGAATCTGTATTTTCAGATACTGAAAGACGGGGAACCGGAGAATCCTATGAATTTTATGGAATAATCGAACTGAGGAAAACGGGAAGCATTTTCCGGACCGTTGATTTCGTTATATGAGGTTCTATCATAGACATGCAGATTGTGTTATAATATCGGACAAGAGGAGGAGTATTCCTCGGTCCGATATTATAAGGGGTGTATTTCTATGAATTATACATATATTCTTACCTGCCGGGACGGTACACTTTATACCGGGTGGACGAACGATCTGGAAAAACGTGTCAGGATCCACAACGAGGGAAAAGGAGCAAAGTACACGAAATCAAGAAGACCGGTTGTACTTACTTATTTTGAGGAGTTTAATACAAAACAGGAAGCAATGCACAGAGAATGGGAAATCAAGCGGATGGACAGAAAACAGAAAATCCAGTTGATCCGTCAAAATAAAGGATAAATAAAAATATCGCACCAGCCATAAGAAACGGCGGTGCGATATTTTTTACCAAATGGGTGTTCAGAGAGTTGCGTTGAAATTAGTAGTTTTCAGCTTTTCTTTCAAAGTAAGCTCTGGGATGAGCACATACCGGGCAGATTTCCGGTGCTTCCGGTCCCTCGTAGATATAGCCGCAGTTGCCGCATTTCCAGCCGAGCGGAGCGTCGTCTTTGAATGTCTTTCCTTCACGATAGTGATCCAGGAGTCTCTGATAACGTTTTTCATGAGCTGCTTCTACCTGAGCAACACCGCGGAATTTAGCTGCCAGCTCCGGGAAACCTTCCTCCTCGGCTTCTTCGGCCATTCTCTTATACATGTCTGTCCATTCATAGTTTTCTCCGGCGGCAGCATCGGCAAGGTTTTCCTCTACATTTCCGATTCCATGGAATTCCTTGAACCACATTTTCGCATGTTCCTTTTCCTGAGCAGCTGTCTCTTCGAAAATATTTGCCATCTGTACAAATCCGGCCTTTCTGGCAGCGGATGCGTAGAAGGTATATTTATTCCGCGCCTCGGATTCCCCGGCAAACGCATCCATCAGGTTTTTTTCTGTCTTTGTTCCTGCATATTTTGACATAATATAATACCTCCTTTATGTAAAATAGGATGAAAAAAGGCAGTCCCTGAAAACTGTTATTTGATTCTCAAAGACTGCCTGATGTGTTGTAATTACGAAATATGAAAAATGATTATTCCAAATCTGTTCCCGTTAGGAACGCCGTATATACGGTTTGATTTGATTACTCTCCGAAGTATCTCTTCAGAAGGCCTGCAAATGCCTTTCCGTGACGAGCCTCGTCTCTTGCCATCTCATGTACGGTATCGTGGATAGCATCAAGGTTAGCTGCTTTTGCACGTTTTGCAAGATCAAACTTACCAGCTGTTGCGCCGTTCTCAGCCTCTACACGCATCTCAAGGTTTTTCTTTGTGCTGTCTGTTACTACTTCGCCAAGCAGCTCTGCAAATTTCGCAGCGTGCTCTGCCTCTTCATAAGCAGCTTTCTCCCAGTACAGGCCGATTTCCGGATATCCTTCTCTGTGAGCAACTCTTGCCATTGCAAGATACATACCTACCTCAGAGCATTCTCCTTCGAAGTTTGCTCTCAGATCAGCAAGAATGTCCTCGCTTACGCCCTGAGCAACGCCTACAACGTGCTCAGCAGCCCATGTCATCTCTCCAGACTGCTCCTGGAATTTCTCAGCCGGAGCATGACATACCGGACATTCAGCCGGAGCAGCTTCTCCTTCATAAACATAACCACATACTGTACAAACCCATTTTTTCATTTTTTTCGTCTCCTTTTCTTTGAATAAAGATTATTGTGATGACTTTTTAATGCAGTCGCTGCATTCACCATAAAAAAGTGTGGAGCTGGATTCAATAATTCCGTCAAAATTCTCGGCAGCCAGTTGATTGACCTCCTCAAGACTTCTCATATCGAGATCCAGATCCAGTAACCGTCCGCACTTTTTACACAGGAAATGATTGTGCGGCTCAACGCGTCCGTCAAAGCGGTCCCCGCCGTCAGGCGTAGCAATCTTTACCGCTTCGCCGATATCTGTCAGAAGATTCAGATTCCGGTAGACAGTGCCAAGACTGATATTGGGGAATTCTTTCTTAACGTGCAGATATACGGCATCGGCGGTAGGATGATCCTTTGTCTCAGCGAGAAAATGCTTTATGGACTCTCTCTGCCTGCTGTACTTCAAAGCTGCCAACAGAATCCCTCCTTAAAACAATAATAGTAACGATTACTGTGATTAAAATATAATACAAACTGAAGCATATGTCAACCCTTTTATAAAATTTTCTGAGAGAACACGCTCAGATAAATATTGCCGAAGACGACGGGCGATCAAACGGTATCGGAAGGACTTGAGATATAGAAATATGGAAAGCATGTGAAGAGATGTCGATATATGTAAATGAAAAATCTATAAAATCGGTTGACACGGTATTTTTACATTGATATAATTAGGTTGTAACAAATTTAACAATTATGTAACATTTAAAACTTCCTACAAAAGATAAAGACATCAAGAATGAAGGAGGTTTTATATGGCAACAACACGATGGGAACGAAAATGGATCCTGCCTGTACTGGCAGGGGTGCTTTTAGTTCCGGGGAGCATACTTCCGGTACAAGCTGCAGAGGAGGAAGAAAATAAGCAGTCATTTATGCCGACAGCCGGGATTGAATCAGTGCTGGAAGAAAGTTATGAAACGGACGTAAAAGATAATATAGATCTTTATCTGGTTCCGAATGAAGAGGGCGAGTATTTGAATATGGCATTTTCTGATACAGGTGGAGAATCCTTTACCTATATCAGAAGTGCTCCGGATGAAGAGAGCGGATGGACCGGAAAGTTATATGAAGATTCCGCGGCGGAAGTCCTGGAGTATCTGGATGGATGGACCAGGATACGCTCCGGCGACGCAGAAGGATATGTGCCTGCGGATACTTTGATCACTGGGAAAAATGCCGCTGAATGTGCAGATGAATATGAGCAGGAAACGGCTTCCGTTACAGCATATACATTAAATGTCCGGGCAGGGCAGGGGACAGATACGTCCATTCTGACTCAGATTCATAAGGGAGAGGAGTATAAAGTTACCGGGGAGCCTGTAAATGGGTGGTATCCGCTGTCGGTCGGGGAGACAGACGGCTGGGTCAGCGGGAAATATATAACAATAGAAAATTCCTATTCTTATGGGGAGACAAAAGAACAGGAAGAAGCGCGTATTGCGGAAGAAGAAAAGCAGAAGCGGGCAGAAATGGAAGCCAAAGAGAAACAAGCTGCCCAGAAAGCTGCGGCAGAGGCCGGTGCGGACGTATTTACGGAAGGACAGGCAGTCATTGACTACGCGTGCCAGTTTATTGGGAACCCTTATGTCTGGGGAGGAACAAGTCTGACAGAAGGAGCAGACTGTTCGGGATTTGTACAGTCTGTGTATGCGCACTTTGGGATCAGTCTTCCCAGGACGTCTTATGAAATGAGATCAGCAGGATATGCAGTAAGTTATGATGATGCACAACCGGGGGACCTGATCCTTTACGAAGGACATGTTGGTCTCTATATGGGAGACGGCCAGATCGTTAATGCAATGAATGAGAAAAAGGGTATAGGAATCTGCAATGCAGATTATACCAGAATCATTGCAGTGAGGAGAGTAATTTAATATATCTGTCGGTTCCGGCAGCTGCGGCCGGACGCAAAGGATTATGCACAGAGGATAAGAAGTGTATAATCCTTTTTTGTTGTTGAGAACATTTATGTGTTTGCAGGCAGTTTCCAGATAATTTCCAAAGCTTTCAATCGCAGGGTTCGACAGAAAGCGGAAGGGGAATGAGCAAAATGCACAAAAATGTTTTAAATTGTAAAAAAAAGTCGAAATCGAAAAAAAAGAAGTTTTCAACTTATCCACATTCCAAATCCGAAAAAACGTGGAAAAACCGCATCTCATATATGAGTTATTCACATTATCCACACAAAAACATATGTTTTTGGTGAATTACTCGGAGCAAAAAAAAGAACGGATGTTTTGGTGAGTTATCATGAAAATGAAAAATTGTCGAAAAATCCCGGTAAAATTCTTGACTTTTAAGTATGCTGAAAAACAAAAAAACAGCGTCTGACATGTCTGAAAATTCAGAAAAGAGTGTTGATAAATTGGGGGACAGGGCTTATAATAAAATCCGTTCATCAAATATTAAGGAGGAAACTGAAATGGCAAAAATTTCTAAGGATACAAAAATCGGTGAATTAATGAATATCTTTCCGGAGTCCGCTCCCATCCTGATGGAAATCGGTATGCATTGCCTTGGCTGCCCGGCGTCTCAGATGGAGACTCTTGAAGAAGCAGCAATGGTTCATGGAATCGATGGAGATCTGCTTGTTGAGAAGATTAATGCAGCTATGCAGGCAGCAGGAAAATAGTGAATAAAATTACAGGAGGGAAATGAAATCTGAAACAGAGATTTCATTTTCCTCCTGTTTTTTGTCCCGTCTATATTCGGGACAGGTTTTGTACTGCGTCAGCTGAAATAAAGGTTTCACAATGTTCTTCCAGAAAAGCAAGAACAGCCGGTGAGCCTTTTTCAGGTGTACCGTATTCGGAAAGCATGTTGCAAATCTTGTTAAATTCATTCGCCGTGTGTTCTGAAGGAGCAAGTGCCAGAATAAACATTCTGTTTTCACGGTCTTTATATAATGTGTTGGCTCCGTTATAATGCGGTGCAATAAGTTTTGCGGCACGGATTGCGCCGTCCAGGTTTTCAAAAGAAAACAGACGGATCGGGAAAGAAGTCTGACTGCCTGTTTCTTCGGAAGGTGCGCTGACTTCTGCCGCTGCTTCCTTGACCTTGTTAAGAAGATTCAGAAATTCATCGGCCCCTTCCAGTTTTTCCAATGGCCCTGTGCTTATTGTATCTGTATCACCGAAAGGTGTAAATTTTGAAAAACGGGTATCCAGTTCTTCCGGATCCTCTACCTTTGTTATAATAAGAACGATTGAATCCGCAGATGCCGGAATTGCTTCGATCATCAGCGGAATATTATCCGCTTCAAAACCAAAATCAAAAGATGCCTGCTGCATCATATCACGAAATAAAGATTTTGCTTTCTCGGTACCATAGGCGAGCTCGCTCAGTTTTAAATGGCGTGCTGCCAGATCAGCATGTGTCAGCGTACAACGAATCTGATTTTCATTGAGCTTTTCAATTTTCATACGATCACATCCTTATCCTATATAAAGATATATGCATGCCGATATGGAAAAGTTCGATAAGATATATCTTTTCATTGTTAGTATAAACAAAAACTATTCTGATGTAAAGTAAAACAGAACAGAGTTTTCGGTTATTATTGATTTTAAATAGTATGCAGACGGGGAGAGGAAGTTATCAACAAATCCCATCCACTTATTAACAAAAAACACATTGCAAACAGTATGGCTGCCCCATATAATTGCAGATACAAAAGATAGTATCCCTTGATAAATAAATGCTATACGGAAGGAGGAACACACATTCATTTCTATTTTCTCATATAGTCAGTCTCTTAGTGGAAGAAGTCTTTTTTATATGAATTATAGATCTTATGTCCGAATATCCGGACGGTAACCACGAAAATGCAAAACTGATGCGGACATGTACTGTCTTTTTGTCCTGCCGAAGTCCTGGAGTATGTCACGAATACTTATTACTTCCTTATGCTGGTTTAACGGCAGGAGTCTTCTATTTATCAATGTCCGCACGGGAAAAAGGAGTATACTGGAATGAAAGCGGAAGAAGCAAAGTACAGAGAGCTTTATGCGGAACTGGAAAAATATGAAGAAAGCGGCATTGATATATTGATTGACGGTTGTCTGGCAAGCCCGCTTCAGATTGTAACTGCATATATGATGAAAGAAGAAGGAACATACATGCGGGATTATGTTCTGAATCCGGAAGGTAATATAGAATCGCTGGCATTTACCAATATAAATGATTATGTACAGGCCGAGATCACCCCTTGATTGTCAGAAAATATGTGATATCGGTATTTTCTTAATTAATATTTAAAATCTTCTTAAACAGGCATATTATTAATGAATTATTCGGAAATCATGGTATAATATGTGCTGATAGGAGGTGCGGCATGGACCAAAGAGAAAGTAGGGATGCAGGCTCCTCGCGTACAGACAGAGGGAGTACGCGCAGACAGCATTCCGGAAGGAAAACCAGGAAGAAAAAAATCCGGGGGAATATACCGGAAGAATCCGGAAGGAGCAAGAAGAGCGGACGAGCAAGAAGAAGGCGGCGGAATATGATTATCCGCATACTTATTCTTATTTTATTCATTCTGGCAGCAGCAGGAGCTTTTTTGATCTGGCAGAGATACGGTCCGTCAGACGTGAAAGCAGATTTAGAACAATATTATGGACTGCGTGAGGAAAATGATCTTGCTGTTGTGATCAATAATACCGTTATTACAGCTGATTCGGATTCTCAAGGAACAGATACAGAAACCCCGGCTCCGGGTAAAATCTTTGACGGGCAGTACTATCTTGAATATTCAGTTGTCCGAACTCAGATCAACAGCCGCTTTTACTGGGATTCCAATGAAAATATTCTGTTGTACACCCTGCCTGAAGGCAGTGTTGTGGTACAGGCCGACAGCAGTGAATATACTGATGTTACAGAACAGAAGAGCGAAGATTATATTATTATGAAGACGGAAGGTTCGACAGCGTACATTGCGCTTCCGTTTATCCAGGAATATACCAATATGGATTATTCTGTATATGAAGATCCGACTAGAGTGGCTATTACATCCAGATGGGGCGAAATCCAGACTGCGATGGTAAAGCATGATACACAGGTACGGTACCGCGGCGGCGTAAAGAGTCCGATTCTTACAAATGTGAAAAAATCGGATAAAGTTACCGTATTAGAAGAGGAAGATAACTGGACACAGGTCGCAACGGAGGACGGATTTGTAGGATATGTCCGAAAGAGTGATCTGAGAGACGCAAGAACAGAGAACATATCCAGAGATTTTAAGGAGCCTGTATATACGAATATTTCCAAAGATTACAGGATTAATATGGTCTGGCATAATGTTTCGAATGCAACGGCAAACGGTTACATTCAGCAGTCTCTTGCTGGCACAGAAGGTTTGAATACGATTGCTCCCACTTGGTTCAGTATCTCTGATACGGATGGAAATCTGACATCGATTGCAAGTGCGGATTATGTCAGCTATGCGCATCAGTCTGGTCTGGAGGTCTGGGCGGTCCTCAGAGATTTTCATGGTGGGATCAATTCATATGATGAGACGTATCAGGTACTTAGTTATACCTCGAAGCGGCAAAGGCTGATTTCACAGGTGATCCAGGCAGCCCTGGCATCTGACGTGGATGGGATCAATCTTGATTTTGAACTTGTTTCTTCTGAATGCGGCCCTCATTATATCCAGTTTGTAAGAGAGCTGTCAGTTGCATGCAGAGAGAATGGACTGGTATTTTCTGTTGATAATTATGTTCCTCAGCCCTACAATCAACATTATGATATTGCAGAGCAGGGCGTTGTAGCGGACTATGTTATTATTATGGCATATGATGAACATACGGATGCATCTTATGAAGCGGGATCGGTCGCATCGATCAGTTACCTACAGAACGGCATTGCAGATGCATTGGATTCTGTACCCCGGGACCGGCTGATAGCAGGTGTTCCTTTCTTTACCCGGCTGTGGCTTGAGACGCCAAAGACTGAGGATGAGCTTGCTGGGGAAGCGGGGACAGAAGCAGCGTCCTATCCGGATAAAATATCAAGTAAGGCCATGGGAATGGACGAAGCGGCGCAGACGGTTGCGGATGCGGGAGCACAGACGGTATGGGACGAAGAAACAAAACAGAACTATGCTGAATGGAAAACAGATGGCGGAACTTATAAGATATGGCTGGAAGATGCAGATTCGCTGGAAGAAAAGCTGAAGGTCATCAATGAGAACGAACTGGCTGGAATTGCCGAATGGAGCCTGGGAATGGAAAATCAGGCTGTCTGGAATCTGATCCGGTCGTATCTGAATTAGGGACTGGAGTCAGACTGCTGCGTTGTATTGGAAAAACTGCGGAATCAGAAAGGGACATCCTCTTTTTGCATATATATGATATATGTGAAAGGAGGATGTTTTATTTTGAAAAAGAAAGTTAAGATTCTGTCGGTGGCAGTTATTTTGGGACTTTTGGCAGTGTATTGCTTTCGAGCGGGGGAATTTCTGAGAGAGCATCTGGCAGAGGGGAGAGATACTGTCGGAAGACTGACTGCAGCATCAGAAGAACGGAACGAAAACCTGATCGTTCTGGATCCGGGACATGGCGGGATTGATGGAGGAAAAATAGGAGTCAACGGTGCGGAAGAAAAGGAAATTAACTTGAAAATATCTTTAAAAATAAAAGAAACCCTCGAAAATGCGGGGATGACAGTAGTAATGACAAGGGAGGATGATCAGAGGCTTGCTGAATCGCAGGTGGAAGATCTGAAAAAAAGGGCGTCCCTTATGAATGAGCAAAATGCAGTTCTTACAGTCAGTATTCATCAAAACAGTTATCATGAAGCCGGTGTCAGCGGAGCACAGGTATTCTATTATACGGATTCAGCAGAAGGAAAGCTGGCTGCACAGATTTTGCAGGAAGCCCTGAAAGGACTGGATCCGGAAAATACAAAAGAGGAGAAAGGAAATAATACATATTATATTCTAAAACAGACGGAAGTCCCCGTTGTGATCGTGGAATGCGGTTTTCTCAGTAATTATTCCGATGCTGAAAAACTGACGGATGACAGTTATCAACAGGAGCTGGCGAAAGCCATTGCAAAGGGGATTAGCGAATATATCAGATGTGGGATGACTCCCGCCTCTACAGGCGGTGAGTGACAAATTAGTATCAGTGGCGGGTGTCAATTCCCCATCTGATATACGCTCCGCGAGGATGCGCAGGGATTCGGAGATGTATTATGTCAGCTAAAGCTGACCCGAATCCCGCGCCAAGACTCGCAAGCGAGTCTTGAATGAAAGCAGATAAAACAGTTTTTTTTTGATACAAATAATGATATAATAAAGATTATGGAAACAATAGTAAAAAAGATTGATAAAAACCAAATTGATAAAAACATAATAGAAGAAGCCGGTGCAATATTGAAACAGGGAGGTCTGGTAGCTTTTCCAACAGAAACCGTTTACGGATTAGGTGCAAATGCATTGGATGAGTCCGCTGCCAGAAAGACTTATGCGGCAAAAGGAAGACCTTCGGATAATCCGTTGATCGTGCATATCGCGGATTATGAAGATCTGAAAAAGATAGCCGTGAATATTCCGCCTGAGACAGACGCTCTTGCAGCTCATTTCTGGCCGGGACCGCTGACCATGATTTTTGAAAAAAGTGATCTTGTTCCGTTGGGGACAACAGGCGGTCTGAATACGGTAGCTGTCAGGATGCCGAGCGATCCTGTAGCAGCGGAATTGATCCGGGCAGCAGGAGGGTTTGTATCCGCGCCCAGCGCGAATACATCGGGAAGGCCGAGCCCTACGACTGCGGATCATGTTAAGACGGATCTCGACGGAAAGATTGATATGATTCTTGACAGTGGAGCTGTTGACATTGGACTGGAGTCTACTATTCTGGATATGACGGTAACACCGCCTATGATTCTTCGCCCGGGGGCGATTACAGCAGACATGTTTGCCGAGGTCATCGGCCCTGTTGATGTAGATGAGACAATCTTGAAACCGGACAGCGGACAGCATCCGAAAGCGCCTGGTATGAAGTATCGCCATTATGCGCCGAAAGCGCCGCTTATGATTGTAGAGGGAGACCTGAGGGATGAGATATTTGCAATCCGGCAGCTGGCTTATGAAGCACATCGGAGAAAGAAAAAAATAGGTCTTATCGCGACAGCAGAGACGCTTCAGTTCTATAAATATGGGCTTGTAAAGAATATAGGAAGCCGTGAGAATGAAAAAACAATCGCAAGGAACCTTTACCGCGTACTCAGGGAATTCGATGAAGAAGATGTTGAAGTGATCTACAGCGAATCATTTGCGGTACAGGGAATCGGAAAAGCTATTATGAATCGGCTGGAAAAAGCTGCAGGGCACATGAGGATTCCTGCGGCAGAAATTGCTGCGGGACAGAAGTACCGCAGGATTATTTTCGTAAGCGGTACGGATTCCGCCAGAGGCCCCATGGCTGCAGAACTTCTGAGAAACCAGGATTTGAAGCAGGAATACGTAATTGATTCTCAGGGGATGGTGGTTCTGTTTCCGGAGCCTGCGAATCAGAAAGCGGAAGCAATCATGAAGAGTTTTCAGATGACGCTGGAAAAGCATATTTCTCAAATGTTTGACGGGGAAAATATCATGGATGATACGCTTGTCCTGACAATTGATGAGAATCAGAAACGCAAGATTCTTGC
This sequence comes from uncultured Mediterraneibacter sp., assembly GCA_944381495.1. Classification (GTDB taxonomy): domain Bacteria; phylum Bacillota; class Clostridia; order Lachnospirales; family Lachnospiraceae; genus Mediterraneibacter. The sequence goes on from CALWLJ010000008.1 coordinate 131,888, forward strand.
AGAATATCCACAGATCAGGAATGTTTTCACATTAAATGAATTTGTCGGAGATGACACCGAGATCCCTGATCCATACGGAGGACCGCTGGCAGCATATGGGGAGTGCTGTGAAGTGTTGAAAAAGCTGATCGACGAACTGGCGGATCAGTTAAATATACTGGCGAAAGGAGAAGAACCACAATGGGAAAAGTACATGTGATGAATCACCCGCTGATTACGCATAAGATTAACTATATCAGACGGGAAGAGGTGGGGACAAAGGAGTTCCGTGAGATGATCGGGGAAATTGCACAGCTGATGTGTTACGAGGCAACACGGGACTTAAAAATGAAAGAAGTAAAGATCAAAACTCCGATCGCGGAAATGACGGGAAAGATGCTGGCAGGAAAGAAACTGGCAATTGTTCCGATCCTTCGGGCTGGAATAGGAATGGTAGACGGCATGTTGTCGCTTATCCCGGCTGCAAAGGTGGGGCATATCGGACTTTACCGGGATCCGGAGACGCTGGAGCCGATAGAATATTACTGTAAACTTCCGGCTGACTGTGAAGAAAGAGAAGTTTTTGTTGTCGATCCAATGCTGGCAACCGGCGGGTCAAGTACAGCTGCAATTCGCATGCTGAAAGAGAAGGGGGTAAAGAATATCCGTTTCCTTTGTATCATCGCCGCACCAGAGGGGGTCGAGCGTATGTCACGTGAGCATCCGGATGTAGATCTTTATATTGGCGCACTCGATGAAAAACTCAATGAACATGGCTATATCGTTCCGGGACTGGGGGATGCCGGAGATCGTATTTTCGGTACAAAATAAGCCGGATTTTACAGAGGAGGTAACAGAGATGTCTGATAAGAGAATGGATTATCTTAGCTGGGATGAATATTTTATGGGAGTTGCCATGCTTTCCGGTATGAGGTCCAAAGACCCTAATACACAGGTCGGGTGCTGCATTGTAAGTCCGGATAATAAAATCTTGTCAATGGGATATAATGGCTTCCCGATCGGATGTTCGGACGATGAATTTCCCTGGGCGCGGGAAGGAGAGGATCCGCTGGAGACGAAATATGTTTATTCCACGCACAGTGAGCTGAATGCTATCCTAAATTATAATGGAGGCAGCCTGGCTGGAGCAAAGCTCTATGTGTCATTATTCCCCTGTAATGAGTGCGCAAAGGCTATTATACAGTCTGGAATCCGTGAGGTTATTTATGATTGCGATAAGTATGCGGACACCCCGGAAGTAATGGCTTCGAAAAAGATGATGGATGCTGCGGGGGTCAAATATCGCCATTATGAAAGAAGCGGGCGAGAAATCAGGATAGAAGTATAATCTAAATAGAGGATTACCGGAATATAATAATAAGTAGAAATGAGATGGAACAGGTACGCGGTTTGCCGCGTACCTGTTTGCAGGAGGAAATATGATTCGTGAGATTCAGGTAAAAGATATTACAGAAAATATAAAGGAAATGTGTATTAATGTAAATTATTCGTTGTCTGATGATATGGTTTGTGCCCTCGGAAAAGCAGGAAAGAAAGAAAAATCTGAATTGGGCAGGCAGATTCTGGATCAGTTGAAAGAAAATTTACAAATTGCTGAAGCCGACAGTATCCCGATTTGTCAGGATACAGGGATGGCGGTTGTTTTTCTGGAAATCGGCCAGGATGTTCATCTGATCGGAGGAAGTCTGGAAGAAGCGGTAAATGAAGGGGTGCGCCGTGGATATACGGAAGGCTATCTGAGAAAATCTGTTGTAGGGGATCCATTGATCAGGGAAAATACCAAGGATAATACCCCTGCCGTTCTTCACACAAGGATTGTAGATGGTGATAAAATACGGATTACTGTAGCTCCCAAAGGATTTGGAAGCGAGAATATGAGCCGTGTTTTTATGTTAAAACCTGCAGAAGGAGAAGAAGGTGTAAAAAATGCTGTTCTTACTGCGGTACAGGACGCCGGACCTAATGCATGTCCTCCAATGGTCGTGGGTGTTGGAATTGGCGGAACATTTGAAAAATGTGCTTTAATGGCAAAAGAAGCTCTTTTACGTCCTGTTGGCAGTCATTCGGAAATTCCCTATATAAAAGAAATGGAAGAAGAACTTCTTCAAAGAATTAATATGCTTGGAATTGGTCCTGGAGGACTGGGAGGAACAACAACGGCACTGGCTGTCAATATAAAAACATATCCTACACATATTGCAGGGCTCCCTGTTGCGGTAAATATCTGCTGTCATGTAAATCGGCATATTGTCCGGATCATTTAGAAAACGGCAGAAAAGCGGACAGGTACTTTTGAAAATAATTTCAGAATATTCTGAAAGAAAGGAAAGGATTATGAATAAGTATATTACAGCACCTATTGATAAAACTGCCATAGAGTCATTAAAAGCCGGCGATTACGTTTATATCTCGGGGATTGTTTACACGGCGAGAGATGCAGCACATAAACGAATGTATGAAATTTTGCAAAAAAATGGAAATTTACCGATTGATTTAAAAGAACAGGTGATTTACTATATGGGGCCGTCTCCGGCGCGAGAGGGGCGTCCTGTCGGATCTGCAGGGCCTACAACGGCAAGCAGAATGGATAAATATACTCCGCAGCTTCTGGATCTTGGTCTTGGAGCAATGATCGGGAAAGGGAAAAGAAGCCAGGAGGTTATAGATGCTATAATAAGAAATAAAGCTGTATATTTTGCGGCTGTAGGAGGGGCAGGAGCGCTTCTCTCGAAATGTATTATAGAATCAGAGGTAGTTGCTTATGATGATCTGGGGACCGAGGCGATTCGGAAGCTTAAGGTAAAAGATTTTCCTGCTATTGTTGTAATTGACAGTAAGGGGAATAATTTATATGAAATGGCGGTAAAGGAATACCGAAGGCTGGAGGAAACTGAAAAATGAAAAGAATACTAATGATGGTTCTGAGAAATTTATATATGGTTCCATTTGCCTGGTTCCGATTGTGTTACAGAGCGTCCCATGTGGATAAGTATACAGAAGAAGATATGTATGAATTTCTTCGTTGGATTGATCTGCATGCGAATAAAGGTGGGCGTGTTCATATTGATGTACATGGGCTGGAAAACCTTCCAAAAGAAAATGGGTTTGTATTCTTTCCGAATCATCAGGGTCTGTATGATGTGCTGGCAATAATTGAAGCGTGCCCGCGTCCTTTTTCTGTAGTGGCAAAAAAAGAAATTGGAAATATTCCTTTTCTCAAACAGGTTTTTGCCTGCATGAAAGCATATATGCTGGATCGGGAAGATGTACGTCAGGCTATGCAGGTGATCGTCAATGTGACAAAAGAAGTGAAAAATGGGAGAAATTATTTAATATTTGCTGAGGGAACCCGATCAAAAAAAGGAAATATAGTGGGGACGTTTAAAGGAGGAAGTTTTAAGTGTGCGACTAAAGCGCGATGTCCTATTGTGCCGGTTGCATTGATAGACTCATTTAAACCATTTGACACAAATACAATTCGCCCTGTAACTGTACAGGTTCATTTCATGAAACCTCTAGAATATGAAGAATACAAAAATATGAAAACAACGGAAATTGCAGAAACGGTGCAAAAGAGAATTCAAAATAAAATAGATGCTAATATTTGATGTGTATGCTGCGCAGAGATGACTCTGCGTAGTTTTCATATTAAAGGAAAACATATTGAGAAAAAGAATTGAAAAAAATAAAAAACATATTGACAATATTTATTGTGTTTGTTAGAATAAATATCGCACTATTGATGTGCTGTTTATAACTATATAAATGCTACATTATTATGTAGTCGAGTTCAGAATCTGGAGAAATACTCAAGAGGCTGAAGAGGCGCCCCTGCTAAGGGTGTAGGTCGGGAAACCGGCGCGAGGGTTCAAATCCCTCTTTCTCCGTTCGATGTCGTTCGAAAAACTACTGGCGAACCAGTAGTTTTTCTATGCCAAAACAATACTTGTGGTTGACATCGTAAAAAACTCAAGATGTAGTACCTGATAAAAAAGATGAAAAAAATTAAAAAAACTGTTGACAATTAACGACAGAAATGGTATTATATCTAAGCTGACTCGTGAGCGAGCGAGAAAGCGAAAAAATAAAATAAAAAAGTTCTTGACAAAGCGAATTGCTTATGATATAATATCAAAGCTGTCGCGGAAAAAGAATGACAGGAACCTTGATAACTGAACAATAGACAACAACCCTTGAAAATTTCTTTGAAGAGAAATTTCTAAGAACGGTTCATACGAACCAAACAACAGTAAAAAGGGAAGAATTAGCTAGTAGTTAGTTCTGAACTGGAAACAAACACTTTTAACGAGAGTTTGATCCTGGCTCAG
>CALWLJ010000009.1 GCA_944381495.1 uncultured Mediterraneibacter sp.
CAGTTTTCAACAAACTGTAACCACTCCTCTGTCATCTCACTAAACTTTTTAATATTCAGGCTCTTATCGGGTGAATATTCATAAAGATTTACAATATGCTTTCTACGCTTTGTCAAAGCCCAGCGTTTTGCCTGCTTTTCTATAATTGTACAGTAAAACCCGTAGCCAAAATCTTTATAAAAACCATTTTCCAAAATCTGCGGTTCTTGGACTATAACATTGCTTCAATGATATAAAATCATATACTTTTTACTCCTTCACAAATTAGGATTTATCTCTATTTGTTCACAAACAAACTACTTATTACTTGAAAAACTAAACCTATTCCTAATCCCACAACTGCACCTGCCAAAATAATAAAAAAGCACTCATCATAATTAAATCTATTGGCTGTAAAAGACCATATTCCTGCTATGGTAGCAAAGATTAGTACAAAACCAACATACAAAGATTTCAGAGTTTTTTTATTTTGGGGTGCAACAGGTTCTATCCCTTTCAAAATATAATCTGTTGTAACTTCAAATAAGTTACTCATTATAATTATTTTTTCCAAATCTGGTGTGCTTTGCCCACTTTCCCATTTAGAAACAGCTTGCCTTGAAACACCGATTTGAACTGCAAATTCTTCTTGAGACATTCCTTTAGTTTTTCTTAAATATTGTATTCTGTCTGCAATATTCATTTATCAGCACTCCTTTCGTTTGGTGTCATTGTAACAAAATTATCAGTTGCAAAGCTACCATTTAAACGTGGAAATGTGTTAACCAACAGTTGCAATCTGTTAAACACACCGTAAAATTCCAATTTGTCATCCTTACTTTTCTTCATTATATCATTCGTTTACTACTCTGTCATTTTATTCTCGCTTATACAAAAAGAGAGCAGAACATCCTCTGTCCACTCTCTTCCACTCCTCCCTTATTTGTGATATGGTTCCCCATTTATAATCCGGTATCCCCGGTACACCTGCTCCAGCAGGATCACCCGCATCAGCTGATGGGGAAAGGTCATTTTCGAGAAGCTCAGTGCATAATCAGACCGCTTCAGCACTTCTTTTCCCAGACCGATGGATCCGCCGATCACGAAAGCGATACTGCTCTGCCCCTGCACGCCGAGCGTCTCGATCTTTTTTGCAAATTCTTCCGAGGAAAGCATTTTTCCTCCGATTTCCAGTGTGATCACATACATGTCGTCTCTGATATACTTCAGGATACGCTCACCTTCTTTGCTGCGGATCTGCTCTTCCAGTGTCTCGCTTGCCTGATCCGGCGTTTTCTCGTCTGCCACTTCAATGATCTCCAGCTTGCAGTAACGGCTGAGTCTTTTACTGTACTCCGCGATGGCGTCTCTCAGATATTTTTCTTTTATTTTTCCTACTGTGATTATTGTGATCTTCATTCGGTTCCTCTTCTGTTTCTTTCCTGCTGATCAAATTATGTCATACACATACAGTTCCTGCAGCGCTCTGGTGGCGCAGATATATTCCGCCTGTTCGCGAAGCGGGTTCTCTTTCTTTCCTCTCAGCTCGAATACCTGATCGAACTCGAGTCCCTTTGCCAGGTAAAAGGTAGTCACTGTCAGTCCCTTTTTAAATGCAGAGCTGTTCCTGTCCACATAGGAGGCTTCTGCACCTCTGTTTTTGAGCAGTCTGTAAATGTCGTAAGCCTCTTCTTCAGTCATGGTGATCAAGGCGGCTGTCTCGTAGCCGTCATCGCTCACATTCAGCCGAGTCATCACTTCTTCTATAACATCATCAATGGACGAAAACGCCTTTTCTTCTACTTCCTTGCCATGACGCTCCAGTACTTCAAGGCCGGTGATCCCAGTGATTTTTTCCGCGTACTTTGCAATCTCATAAGTATTGCGGTAACTCTTGTTCAGTGTGAGCTGACGGATCTCTTTGCCCAGGATCTTCGGCAGGAACTTTGTGACATCGTGCTGCTTCGTATCCAGAGTCTGCGCAAAATCGCCCAGGATCGTCATCCGGCACTGGAACAGTCCGTTCAGGAGGACATACTGAAGGTATGAATAATCCTGCATCTCATCAATGACCAGATGTTTAATGTTTTTCTGCGAACTGCGCCCAAGCAGCCTGTATTTCAGATAAAGCATGGGGAACACATCCTCATACTGTATCTTTCTTCTCTCATAAGGCACATCCGGGAGAAGTTCATATCCGTAATCTTCCAGAAGCCAGTTATAGATCTTATAAACATCCTTTGTAACATACATGTCATCGAATTTACGCTGCAGCAGTTCCTGGTCCTCCTCTGAGATGTCCCGTCCTTTCAGAGTCTCATAGGAATCAATGAAATACTCCTTCACCGCGTCCATCCGCGCCAGCAGCGGCGTATCCTGGAACTTGAAATAAAACATTCGGATCAGTTCCTCTTCTGTCAGGCTCATGCCGCGGAAGCTGATTTCGTGGAAATCTACCAGCCGGTCTTCCAGTGTGGCCAGAAAGCCTTCTGTCATTCCCACAAAATCCGCTGACTGTTTCATACGGAACCGCTCTTTCTCTTCTTCATCCGGGAAGGCCATGATCCGCTCCAGATGATCGTATCGATCTTCGCAGTCTGCGGCTGTATCTTTCAATTCACGATAAGCAAACAGGTCAAAGCTCATTTCCTTGATATTTTCTTCTCCCAGCTCAGGAAGAATATGGGAAATATAATCCGCGAACACACTGTTCGGAGACAAGACCAGCACGTTGGATGACTTTAAATTTTTCCGGTCATGATACAACAGATATGCGATCCGATGGAGAGCTATCGATGTCTTTCCACTCCCGGCGGCTCCCTGTATCACCAGGATCTTATCCTTTGTATTGCGGATAATCGCATTCTGCTCCTTCTGAATGGTGCGGACGATATTTTTCAGCTTTACGTCTCCATTGTTTCCAAGCTCCTGTTTCAGGATTTCGTCATCAATTTTCGTATCGCTTTCAAACGCATATACCATCTTTCCATTCCTGATCTTGTACTGCCACTTGGAACAGATCTCACCCTCGATCCGTCCTGCAGGAGCCTCATAGAACGCCGGTCCCTTGTCAAAATCGTAAAACAGGCCGCTGACGGGCGCTCTCCAGTCATAGATCAGAGGCGTCATGCCTGCCCTCTCCGCAAAGTTCCCGATACCGATATAAAAAGGCTCCGCCTCATCCTCCCCATCAAAGGCAAAATCAACCCTTCCGAAAAAGGGAGAATCCAGCATCCGATCGAAACGATGCTTCAATTTCAGCTTCTCGTCATTTGCATTGACCTGGTGAAGGAGGGCCTGCTGGTTATCATAATCTTCATAGCCGTACTGGTCCATCTCCGTATAATTCTCCCAGTAATACTCATGCATACTTTCGATTTCCTTCTGTCCTTCGACCAAGTCATTCTTTATCTCATTAAGACGCGTCTCCAGTTTTTCTGTCACATCCTGCAAAAAAAGGTCCCCGTCAAATTTTCTCATGCTATTTTCCATTCATTCGTTCTCCACTCTGATGTTCTAAAGTCTGATATATCCCGGCATACATGCCAGGACATTAGTAATAGTATAACATGTATTTTTTGAAATAAAATCACAAATTAGTCATATTTTTTATTTATGATAGAAAAATCGGCCGAAGTGGGATTTCATCACTATAAGCTTATGGCCAGAATCGAATGAAATGAGGGATTACATAGTATGAAAAAAGAAAACAGAAAAATGGCTCAACAGCGAAGAGCTGAGGAACGCCGAAAAAAAGAAATCCGCAGGAAGGTAAGTAAGATCCTTGCCGTCTGTATTCCTATTCTTATTGTCGTACTGCTTGTTGTCATAATCGCTGTTTTCACCGGATCAAACGGAAGCAGCTCAGATTCAAATAATGACACGACTACAGAAAGCACAAACGGAACAGACAGTACAGATTCTCAGGACAATACAGATTCTGACAGCGGATCCTCTGACGAAGACTCCTCTCAGGACGGATCTTCTGACAGCGCAGATGGATCAGATAATTCCACTGCTTACTCTACAGACACTTCTCTCACCGTCGAAGACGGCGACACTGTCAATATCGATTATGTAGGAACAGTTGACGGCGTAGAGTTCGACGGAGGAAGCACACAGGGAATGGGCACTGATCTTGTGATCGGATCCGGCAGCTACATCGACGACTTCGAAGACCAGCTCATCGGCGCACACCCGGGCGATACCGTGGAAGTAAACGTAACTTTCCCCGATCCCTATAGCCTCAACACCGACCTCAGCGGAGCCGAAGCAGTCTTCACCGTAACGATTAATGGGATTTATGAGTAAAAATCAGTCTTCCCGGTATCGATAAAGGTTCGTCCCCGGGCAGGACATCACATCGCAGAATCCGCTCCGCTCTACCTCAAAGATTTGACCGGATGTAACGCCGGAACCAAATGTTCGTGTAAAGACACTCCATTTGCTTCCGACTAACATCCGAAGCAAATGCTTTTCGGAACGCTTCCGCGGAATATTCTGCTCACGTGATGTCCTGCCCGGGGACTTACTTTATCTAAGACGGAAGACTGGCTTTTTCAGATGGCATCCCGGTCGGGAGCAAAACGTCAGCCGCATCCAACCGGATGCCTCCTGAAAAATAGATTCTTTGACCATAAGAAAAACCTCCGATATTGATAGAAAATTACCTGCCTGAACTCGCAGCATGAATACAGGTGTTGCGGACGGCGAATTAGAGCGAAGCGTCCTGAGCCGGGAGTAACACCTGTATTCATGCGTCTGCGTAGTCAATCACAATTTTCTATCTATATCGGAGGTTCTAACTGTGTCAAAGAGTGATTTTTCATCATCCCTTCTTCAGTTTCTTCAACTCGTCTTTTTCTTCCCGGCTTACCCGGTAGGATTCTCGTATCTTCTGAATGGATTTGTTATGTGTGAATTCATCCATTACGCCGGATTCCAGAAGCTTTCTTGTCTTTTCAGGATATTTTACATAGCAGACGGATACGGCCCAGGCCACGCCCATCTTTGTATAATAGCCGTCATTGCGTATGGAGCCGCAGAGGCGGAGGACCTCATCGATGTGCTGATCGTCAATAAAGTGGGACATCATAGAAATGATCATGAACCGGAGGTCAAATTCTTTGTTGCTTGTCTCATACCGCTTCAGATAATTGAACCAGTAGTCCGGCTCTTTTTCCATGAACTTATATCCGGTCACGCAGCTGTCGCATATAGCCCATGTGCGGATCAGCGGGACGAAGCGGTCAAGCCGCTCTGCCCGTTCTTCTTTTTCCATTTTGACATATCCCAGAATCATACCGTAAAGCATAATTTCTTCGTGCAGGGAATCCGGTCCCATGGTTTCCGCCGCTTCATCAAGATACTCTCTTCCGGAGTTTTTTGCTGTTTCGCGGGCCAGTTTCCGCAGGGCCGGAAGGCGTACCCCGAGCATCCGTTCCTCGCCGGGTACGATATTTCGGTTGAAGTCTTTATATGACTCTTCGCTGAGCTGGAAGAGCTGTTCTCTTATTTCCTGAACCATATTTTCTCACCTGTTATCCAAAAAACAGACCGAAAGGTGTTCTGATCTGATGTCAGTCCTTTTCGGTCTGCAAATATTTTATACGATTAGTCCGATAATATACCGAACAAAATATTAGTTTTCTTTGCTTCTCAGGTACTCGTCAATACCTTTGGCGCCGGCTTTTCCTGCGCCCATTGCAAGGATAACTGTAGCAGCGCCTGTCACGGCATCTCCACCGGCGAATACGCCTTCCTTGGATGTCTGGCCATTCTCCTCATCTGCTACGATACATTTCCTGCGGTTTGTCTCCAGGCCCTTTGTCGTGGAAGAGATCAGCGGGTTTGGTGATGTTCCCAGAGACATGATCACAGTATCAACTTCGATATCATACTCGGATCCCGGAATCTCAATCGGACGTCTTCTTCCGGAAGCATCAGGCTCACCAAGTTCCATCTTAACAACAGTCATGCTTGTAATGTTTCCGTTTTCATCTACATTGATTTTCTTCGGATTGGTCAGAAGATTAAAGACAACACCCTCTTCTTTTGCGTGATGTACCTCTTCGACTCTGGCCGGAAGCTCAGCCTCGCTTCTTCTGTACACGATATGTACGTCAGCGCCGAGACGGAGTGCTGTTCTGGCAGCGTCCATTGCCACGTTTCCGCCTCCTACGACAGCAACCTTCTTGCCTGCTGCGATCGGAGTATCATAGGAATCATCAAACGCTTTCATCAGGTTGCTTCTGGTCAGATACTCATTTGCTGAGAATACTTCGTTTGCATTCTCACCCGGGATTCCCATGAACATGGGCAGTCCTGCTCCGGAACCGATGAACACAGCCTCAAATCCTTCATCTTCCATCAGCTGATCGATGGTCGTAGACTTGCCGATAACAACGTTTGTCTCAAATTTAACGCCAAGCTCTTTGACCTTCTCGATCTCCTTGGCAACAACTTTCTGTTTAGGAAGACGGAACTCAGGAATGCCGTACACAAGAACTCCGCCCAGTTCGTGGAGCGCCTCGAATACAGTCACATCATATCCCATCTTTGCCAGATCTCCGGCACAGGTCAGACCGGAAGGACCAGAACCGATCACTGCTACTTTATGTCCGTTCTTCTTCTCTGCGCCTACCGGCTTGATATCATTCTCCAGCGCATAATCCGCAACAAATCTCTCAAGTTTTCCGATGGAGACAGGTTCTCCTTTAATTCCGCGGATACATTTTCCCTCGCACTGAGACTCCTGAGGACACACACGTCCGCAGATAGCCGGAAGAGCGCTGGACTTTCCGATCACTTTATATGCCTCTTCGATATTTCCTTCCTTTACTTCATGGATAAATGCCGGAATATCAATGGAAACCGGGCATCCCTGCACACATTTTGCATTCTTGCAGTTCAGGCATCTTGTGGCCTCATCCATGGCTTCCTCAAGGTTATATCCAAGGCAAACTTCATCAAAGTTTGTCGCACGTACTTTCGGATCCTGCTCTCTGACAGGTACTTTCTTTAACATATCAGCCATTACTCGTCACCTCCACAATGTCCGCATCCGCCGTGATGGGTATCACCCTCCTGAAGCTTCAGCATTGCACGTCCTTCCTGTGTTTTATACATCTGGCTTCTCTTCATAGCCTGATCAAAGTCTACAAGATGTCCATCAAACTCAGGGCCGTCTACACATGCAAACTTAATCTCGTCGCCTACCTGGAGGCGGCATGCTCCACACATACCTGTACCGTCTACCATGATCGGATTCATGCTGACGATAGTAGGAATCTCAAGCTTCTTTGTAAGCAGACAGACAAACTTCATCATAATCATCGGTCCGATCGCAACGCAGACATCATATTTCTTGCCTTCGTTAACAAGCTCTTCTACCATAGTGGTGACCATACCCGCATGTCCATATGTACCATCATCTGTACAAGGGTAGTAATTGCCTGCCACAGCCTTCATCTCGTCTTCCAGGATCAACATATCCTTTGTCTTTGCTCCAACGATAACATCTGCATCAATCCCGCGCTCGTGAAGCCATTTCACCTGAGGATAGACAGGGGCTGCACCTACTCCACCGGCAACAAAGAGCATCTTCTTATTCTTCAGCGTCTCAAGGTCTTCACTTACGAATTCAGAGGCGCATCCCAGCGGCCCGGTGAAGTCACGGAAATAGTCTCCTTCCTTCAGCGCACCCATCTTTGTTGTCGAAGCTCCCACTTCCTGTACCACAATAGTAATTGTTCCAGCTTCTCTGTCATAGTCACAGATCGTAAGCGGAATACGTTCGCCCTTCTCATCCATTTTTACAATAACAAACTGGCCCGGCTGGCAGTGACTTGCGACACGTGGCGCATGCACTTCCATCAGAAAGATCTTATCGGCCAGCTTTTTTGCCTTTAATATCTTATACATGTCTTCCTCCTTGTAAATAAGAATGCAAAAAATCACACCTTTTATAATACGCCATAACAAACAGAATGGCAAGCATTCTTTCGCGCTAATATGACATACTTTTTGTCGATAAATGCACTTACACAAAAGCCGGGACAGTTCGTAAACTGCCCCGGTGTAAAAATTCTAAATATACGATTTTCGGATTAGAAATCTACCTCTGTTCCGTAATATGTACATGTGAGAAGTTTCTCCATTGTAGCCGGATCAATTGCACGTGGATTAGAGCCTGTACATGCATCTCCGACAGCAAGCTCAGCAATATGAGCAACTTTCTCTTTGAATTCATCTTCATTGATTCCGAAATCTTTCAGAGTTCTCGGAATATTCAGCTTCACATTGAATTCATTAATCTTCTCTCTCAGGCTGTTGATCAGAGCTTTCTCTGATGTTCCCGGAAGTCCCATTCTGCGTGCGATCTCAGCATAGCGTGATGCTGCAACCGGATCTTTGGCATTATATGCGATTACATAAGGAAGGTAAATTGCATTTGCACATCCATGCGGAATGTGTCCTGTAGAGAACGCAGCACCGGTCTTGTGTGCCATGGAGTGTACAATTCCAAGGAGAGCATTGGAAAATGCCATTCCTGCAAGACACTGTGCGTAGTGCATCTGTTCTCTCGCCTCCATGTTGCAATTATAGGATGCAGGCAGATAATCCAGAACCATCTCGATCGCCTGAAGAGCCAGAGGATCTGTAAATGGTCCGTTTAACGTAGAAACATATGCCTCAATAGCATGTGTCAGTGCATCCATTCCTGTGTATGCAACCTGTTTTACCGGCAGTCCGGATACAAGATCCGGATCAACAATAGCAACATCGGGAGTGATGTTAAAATCGGCAAGCGGATATTTCACTCCGGTCTGATAATTTGTAATAACTGAGAATGCAGTAACTTCTGTTGCAGTTCCAGATGTAGAAGGAATTGCTGCAAATTTCGCTTTCTGTCTCAATTCCGGGAAATTAAACGGTGTACACAGATCCTCGAAGGAGGTCTCCGGATACTCGTAAAATGCCCACATTGCTTTTGCAGCATCAATTGGTGATCCACCACCCATTGCCACGATCCAGTCAGGCTCAAAAGCACGCATTGCCTCAGCGCCTTTCATTACTGTTTCAACTGACGGGTCAGGCTCAACACCTTCAAACAGCTGGACTTCCATTCCGGCTTCTTTCAGGTAATTCACAGCTTTGTCAAGAAATCCCTGACGTCTCATGGAACCGCCGCCCACAACAAGTATTGCCTTTTTGCCTTTCAGGTTCTTAAGTTCTTCCAGGCAGCCTTTTCCGTGATAAATGTCTCTTGGTAAACAAAATCTGCTCATGTCCATTATCTCCTTTATGAAGTTGTTATATTTTTAACACGGTCATTATAACTCTGTTTTACACATAATGCAACCCCGGTATTGTAAAAAATACATAAATTTTTGCACAATGCCGGGGTTATTTTTAAGCACATGTTTTATTGAAGAAAAGAATACTGTCAATCATTTGTTGTAATATAATTTCTCGTCGTAACAGCGGTCTCCTTCCCATTATCATCATTAACAAGTACAGCACTGAATATAATCTGATCATTCTGCGGCATATCAATAGGGCCCGTATATTTCTGGGCAGAAGAGGAATCCGCTGAAGGAGTTGAACCGTCTGTTGTATAATAAGCGGTATAACCATCCGGTACTGTAATTGTAATCTGAGTAGGCTCCGTGTACTGACCGGTCGCAGGATTCACTACCGGAGCATCTGCAATCGGAAATGAAATCGTATATTTGGCAGATGATACGACACTCGGAATCTCATTCTCATTTACAGCTATGGCTCTTATCTCGGTCTCAGCTTCTGTATTCAACAGGATTGGTTCTGTATATTCCGTACTGGAAGTTGTCGGATCTGAACCGTCCGTTGTGTAATAGATCGTTCCTCCGGTATCCGAAGTAAGGGCAACCTGAATCACTTCATCATATGTTCCAGGATCCATGCTAAACTCCGGGGCATCAGATACATAATCTGATACCGCACTCAATACGCTGTTATCATTACAATCTGCAAGAAGTACCGATATGCTGGAGTACTGTTCTGTATCCATATAAAAATCGATTGCCGCCTGATAAAGCTGCGCATTGGAAGGCTGAGTTTCTATTGCTGAAAGGAAAACAGCTTCCGCTCCATCCTGATCATTCTGAGCCATATACACTTCCGATAATCCGGTATATGCATCCGGTCTGGACCGGTCTTTTACAACAGCGCGGTTAAAGTAATTTTCTGCCGAAGTATAATTATTTTCCTGAAGCGCTTTATATCCTTTTTGAAGCATACCAGTATAGGAATTCTGGTATATCAGATATATACCGGCCGCAATCATAGCCAGCACAACAAAAATTACAGTAAGAAGATTCCTTCTCTTTCTTTTTGCTGCTGCAAGGCGCATCTCCTGTTGCCGGCGTCTTTCCTCCCGGCTTCGTCGCAGAACTTCTGTATTCTGCCGAACTCTTCCTGTCTCTCTCCGTGAAGCAGTATTTCCGCGGTCATTACCTGTGCTGTGGGACACGCTCTGATTTTTTACACTATCTCCGCTGCGTACGCTCCCAGTATTCCGGCGGCCTGAGGTTCGTGAACCGTAGGAATTCCCAGACTGAGCACTGCTTTTCCGAGCCGCTGCTCTTCTCGCATCCCTAAGTCTGTCCATCTCTCCCTGGCTCATAACACGGGTTGAATTTATATTCCGAGGCTGCTGTGGTCTGCGCTGTCTTCTGATATCTTCCGTATGCAGCTGTCTGGTAGCACCTTCTACAGAGCCTTTTACTTCCCGCGCCAGGACATCATCCAGAGGATTATAATCCGGTACAATCTGGACTTCTGCCCCGCATTCCGGGCATATCATCTGGTCATCCGGGATAATAGCACCGCAATGTGTACACCTCATAACTATTCCTCCTGCATCCGTGCAGTTTCGACACAGTTATTCATCAGCATCGCAATTGTCATGGGGCCTACTCCTCCGGGAACAGGTGTGATCGCAGAAGCAACGGGTTCAACATCATTAAAATCAACATCACCGCAGAGATGATTCTTTTCATCTCTATGCATTCCCACATCGATCACAACAGCGCCATTCTTTACATATTCCGAAGTAATAAACTGCTTTTTCCCAATAGCTACGATCAGGATATCTGCTCTCTTTGCTACATCCTTAAGATTCTTCGTCCTTGAGTGAGCCACAGTTACCGTACCGTTTTCTCTGAGGAGTAGTGCCGCCATAGGTTTGCCGACAATATTACTTCTGCCGATCACAACACACTCCTTTCCTTCGATTTCGATGCCGGATCTTTTCAGCAGTTGGATAATTCCAGCCGGGGTACAGGAAAGGAAGCCTTTTTCTCCGATCCAAAGTCTGCCCACACTGACAGGATGGAAGCCGTCCACATCTTTATCAGGTGATATCGTCCGGATGATTCGATCCTCGTTAATATGCGCAGGCAGAGGAAGCTGAACAAGAATGCCGTTTACTGACGGATCTCTGTTCAATTCTTCCACAAGAGTAACCAGCTCCTCTTCTGTTGTCTTTTCCGGAAGTTCAAAAGCTTTTGATTCAATTCCGATATATGCACAGGCTCTTTTTTTGTTTCTGACATAGACAGACGAAGCCGGATCATCTCCTACCTGGATAACCGCAAGACAAATGGATACGCCTTTTCCCTTCAGTTCAGCAACTTCTTCTTTAAGTTCGTCCTTGATCTCATTTGATATTTTCTTACCATCAATTAACTGTGCCATTCATTTCTCCTTTAAAACAGTCCTGTTATCTTTCCGTCCTCCGTTACATCAATACCGTTCGCAGCAGGAACCTTTGGCAGTCCCGGCATAGTCATGATAGCTCCGGTAAGAGCCACAACAAAACCTGCTCCCGCACTGACATATACGTCTCTGATATGAATGTCGAAATTCTCAGGTCTGCCCAGCTTTTTCGCGTCATCAGACAGAGAATACTGATTCTTTGCCATACAGACAGGGAAAGAACCGAATCCCATTGCTTCAATCTTAGCAAGCTGCTTTTCAGCTGCCGGTTCATAAACTACACCGCGGGCTCCATAAATCTCTTTCGCGATTTTTTCTATTTTTTCTTTCAGAGAGAGAGAATCCTCGTAAAGCGGTCTGAAATGGCTCTCTTTATTTTCAAGAGTATCAAGAACTTTTTGCGCCAGTTTGATTCCGCCCTCTCCTCCTTTTTCCCATACTTCTGAAAGAGCAAATTCGCAACCTCTCTCTTCGCAGAATTTACGGATAAATTCATTCTCAGCATCCGTATCTGTCACGAAAGAATTTAGTGTAACAATAACAGGGACACCGTATTTCTGTATATTTTCTATATGTTTTTCAAGATTAACAATTCCTTTTGCAAGAGCATCAAGATTTTCCTCTGCAAGATCGCTCTTTGCAACGCCACCATTATACTTCAAAGCGCGGACAGTTGCAACTAAAACTACTGCATCCGGCTTCAGTCCTGCCATACGGCATTTAATATCAAAAAACTTTTCAGCTCCAAGATCCGCACCGAATCCGGCTTCCGTAATTGTGATATCACTGAGTTTCAGAGCCATCTTAGTGGCACGCACACTATTGCAGCCATGAGCGATATTAGCAAAGGGGCCGCCATGTACAAGTGCGGGGGTATGCTCCAGAGTCTGAATAATGTTGGGTTTAATAGCATCTTTCAGCAGAGCTGTCATCGCACCTGTTGCCTTAAGATCATCCGCTGTAACAGGATCACCGTCAAAGTTATATGCAACAATAATTCTGCCAAGTCTCTTTTTCAGATCCTGAAGATCATCAGCCAGACAAAGAATCGCCATGATCTCAGATGCAACAGTAATTACGAAATGATCCTCCCGCACCATTCCGTCCATTTTGCTGCCAAGACCAACAACAATATTTCTAAGGACACGATCATTCATATCCAGACATCTTTTCCATACAACCTGCCGTGGGTCTATGCGGAGCACATTTCCTTGCTGAATGTGATTATCAAGCATTGCCGCAAGCAGATTATTTGCAGAAGTAATTGCATGAAAATCTCCTGTAAAATGCAGATTCAGATCTTCCATGGGAACTACCTGGGCATAACCGCCTCCGGCAGCGCCACCCTTTATTCCAAAGCAAGGTCCCAGAGAAGGCTCGCGAAGCGCGATCAATGCCTTTTTATCAAGCTTTGCCATTGCTTCTCCAAGACCTACTGTAGTTGTTGTCTTTCCCTCTCCGGCCGGTGTAGGATTAATTGCCGTAACAAGAACAAGTTTTCCATCTTTGTTATCTTTAATACGATCCCAAAGTTCATCTGAAAGTTTTGCCTTATATTTACCGTAAAATTCCAGTTCATCCTCCGTAATTCCGATTGATGCGGCAACATCTCTGATGTGGTCCATTTTTGCTTCCTGAGCGATCTGAATATCTGTTTTCATCTGTAGTCCTCCTTTTGAAACTGTTTGTTATTTATGAATTAGAATTACTTTCTATATACTGCTCAAATTCTTCTTTTGTCATTAGAATTTTTCTCGGCTTCGTTCCTTCCTCCGGTCCTACGATCCCGGCTTCTGCAAGCTGATCCATAATCCGAGCCGCACGATTAAAACCGATTTTGAACATACGCTGCAGCATTCCGATTGAAGCTTTTTCCTTATCAATGATAAGTCTTGCGGCCTCTGTGAAATACACATCTTTATCGGAACCGCCTTCCGGCGAAGGCTGGCCGGAAACGGCTTCAGCTGTACTGATATGTTCTTCAATAGCCTTATCATAATCTGTTTTTCCGTTTTTACTGATCAGATAGTCTACTACACTCTGAACCTCTTCATCAGAAACAAAAGAGCCCTGCACACGCACCGGTTTTGGATAGCCGGACGGGTAAAACAGCATATCACCTTTTCCGAGTAACTTTTCCGCCCCATTCATATCAATGATCGTCCGGGAGTCCACTCCTGAAGATACTGAAAAAGCGATTCTTGACGGCATATTTGCTTTGATCAGGCCGGTAATAACGTTAACTGAAGGCCGCTGTGTCGCGAGAATCAAATGAAGTCCCGCAGCTCTTGCAAGCTGAGCCAGGCGGCAAATAGCGCCTTCCACTTCTCCAGGTGCAACCATCATAAGATCTGCAAGCTCGTCAATTACTATGACAATCTGGGGAAGTTTTTTCTTGACTTCCTCTCCCGTCTCACCGCGCTCCACTTTCTCATTAAAGCCTTTCAGGTCTCGTACATTATATTCTGCAAAAAGCTTATAGCGCTTTTCCATTTCCGCTACTGCCCAGTTAAGAGCGCCGGCTGCCTTCTTCGGGTCTGTAACAACGGGGATCATAAGATGCGGGATCCCGTTATATACGCTGAGTTCTACAACCTTCGGATCTACAAGGATCAACTTCACGTCTTCCGGATCTGCTTTGTAAATAATACTCATGATCAGAGTATTGATACAGACCGATTTTCCGGACCCAGTTGCTCCTGCGATCAACAGATGAGGCATCTTTGCTATATCTGCCACTACCACTTTTCCCGCGATATCCTTTCCGACTGCAAAGGATATCGGGGATCTGCTTTCCTTGAATTCCCTTGATTCCAGAAGATCTCTGAGCATTACAGCAGTATTTTCACTGTTTGGGACTTCGATTCCCACAGCTGCTTTTCCGGGGATGGGAGCTTCAATACGCAGATCTGCCACCGCCAGATTCAGTTTGATATCATCAGCCAATCCTACGATCCGGCTGACTTTGACTCCCTGATCCGGCTGCAGTTCATAACGGGTCACGGACGGACCGCAGCTGGCATTTGTCACATGAACCCCTACGCCAAAATTCTGCAGTGTCTGCTCGAGTTTCAGAGCCGTTGCACGGAGATGGGCATCGGAATCACCGCCGCTCTTCTTTCCTTTTTTCAAAAGGGAAAGAGGCGGGGTATGATAAATCTGTACTGGCCTGGATTCCTGTTCCTGTACAGAGGCCGCCACATTTGCAGCTTCAGCCGCTACTTCCGCTGTATCACGTGCGCTGGCCCGGCGCTTTTTTCCTGGTACCGCAGTTAAAGGTTCATTCTCCGGCTGCTCTGCTCCGACTGAATAATCGGGAGAGGCATTCTCTGTAAAAGTTTCAGGCTCGGCAGATTCTTCCGGTTCAGCACGATTAATGACAAAATCCGGTTCCTCAACCGAAGGTTCTCCCTCGAAATCCGGGGTGAGCTCAAATATTTCCGGTGATTTTCCCTTCTTTCTGAATCCATCTTCTACACTGAGCGTCGTTGCAAAAGAAACACCGGATGCTTTACGGTCTCTGCGTTTTCGTTCAGTTGTTCCGCCGGCCTGCCCGCTTTTCTCTTTTTCTTCTTTTTTCTTCGCTCTTAGAACGGCAGTCTCCTGCTTTTTCTTTTTTGCTTCTTCATACGCTTTTCTGCTCTGCCTTCCAAGAGGAGCCAACAGAGATTTTTCTGTAATCAGTATTACACAGATAATACATAAGATCAAAAGCACAACATATGTGCCAATCTCACCGATCAAAGGCCATAGCAGACTGACGATACAGCCGCCTGTAACTCCTCCTGCATTTTGATGTACGCTTGAATCTTTATAATATGCCAGAATTGACTCCGAAGCGCTGTACTGATCAAACATCAGCTCAAGAAGCGCTGTCAGAACGAGAAAAAGTGCCGCCGCTGCCGCTGCCTTTATGTAAGCATGAGTATTTCCCTTGTTGGACATAAGAAAAGCTATGCCGCCGAATAAGAGAAACGGCAGTAAATAGTTCATAAAACCAAATACGCCGAAAAGGACGGAGGAAACCGCCTCCCCAACGGTTCCTCCCACCCCGAAGTTACTCAGCACAAGAAGAATACAGACAGCAAGCAGGATCAGAATCAGAATTTCCCCCTGAAGTTCTGTATTCTGCTGTGCTTTCTTTGGCGTGCTTTTTTTCTTTGTAGTGTTTTTACGTTTTGTTGTTTTAGCAGCCATGTAAATCCCCCTTATTATTTAGAACATTATATTTAATATACCATTATTTGAAATTCATGTCACCATAAAGTTTTTGCGCTTTCAAATAATAATCCTTAATCTGAATTCATCCGGCATTTGTCCGTTCATTTCTCCTGCACTGTATGGCGCCTTCTTTCATCAATCATTTCATGCAGCTTGGTAAAAGCCTGACTGATTCCGCCAACCTCATCAATGAGCCCTTCCCTGACAGCCTCTTCCCCTTCCAGCATTGTTCCGACATCTTTTACAAGCTGTGTGGAATCAAGCATAAGCTCAAGGAGACGCTCCTGAGTAATCCGGGAATGTTCTGAGATAAAACGTGCAATTCTATCCTGTGTTCTTTCCATATTCCTGTAGCTCTGAATGACTCCGATAAACATCCCTGTTGACCGAACCGGATGAACAATCATTGTACCTGTTGGTACAATAAAAGAGTAATCCGCCGATACAGCCAGCGGTCCGCCGATGGAGTGGCTTCCCCCCAGAACAAGAGAAACCGTAGGCTTGCTTATCGATGCGATCATCTCAGCGATTGCCAGTCCCGCTTCCACATCCCCGCCTAGCGTATTCAGAAGAATAAGGATCCCTTCTATGTTTTCATCTTCTTCCGCTTCTGCCAGTCTGGGAAGGAGGTGTTCATATTTTGTCGCCTTTGTATTTCCGGAAACATTCTCATGTCCTTCGATTTCTCCGATGATCGTCAAAAGCTGAATGCGGTGCTTTCCGTCCTTTTTATCCAAGTTAAGAGTTCCCATTTCCTGGATCTCTTCATTTTCCTGATTGCGTTTCTTCTGTTCTTCTGTCCCTGAATCTTCATTCATCATTTCCCAATATATCCTCCTCTTATTTACTTTGAACTGCCTGCTTTTAATTATTACAAAGGATATATTTTTTATACATGAAATGATATTACATATAATAAATAGAACAGCCGTGGGATATGAAAAAGAAAGCATGGTATGGAGCTCAAATAAATATCTCCATACCATGCTGAGCTGCAGCCTTATCTCAGTGCCTGCTCTACATCTGCAATAATGTCTTCGACATTTTCAATTCCTACGCTGAAACGGATCAGCTCCGGCTGAACGCCAGCTTCGATAAGCTCTTCCTCGTTCATCTGACGGTGTGTGTGGCTTGCCGGATGAAGGACACAGCTTCTGGCATCAGCAACATGGGTTACGATGGCAACCATTTTCAGTTTATCCATCATCTCTACCGCTGCTTCTCTTCCACCCTTCAGGCCAAAAGTGAGCACGCCGCATGTTCCATTGGGCATATATTTCTGAGCTCTGTCATAATATTTGTTTCCAGGAAGAGATGGATAATTTACCCACGCCACTTTCTCATGGTTCTGAAGATACTGAGCAACTTTCAGTGCATTCTCACAGTGTCTCGGCATCCGCAGATGAAGTGTCTCAAGTCCGATATTGAGCAGGAATGCATTCTGGGGAGACTGGATGGAGCCAAGATCACGCATCAGCTGAGCTGTTGCTTTTGTAATATAAGCGCCTTTTCCAAACTTCTGTGTGTAGATGATGCCGTGATATGTCTCATCTGGCGTAGTAAGACCCGGAAACTTATCTGCATGTGCCTCCCAGTCAAAATTTCCACTATCTACAATAGCGCCGCCAACACATGTAGCATGCCCATCCATGTATTTTGTCGTAGAATGAGTTACAATATCTGCTCCCCATTCAAAAGGACGGCAGTTGATCGGTGTGGCAAAAGTATTATCAACGATAAACGGTACTCCGTGTCTGTGAGCTGCCTCGGCAAACTTCTCAAAGTCAAGGACTACCAGCGCCGGGTTCGCGATAGACTCTCCGAATACAGCCTTGGTATTATCCTGGAAAGCAGCTTCCAGCTCCTCTGGCGTACAGTCCGGATCCACAAATGTAGCCTCCACGCCCATCTTGCGGATCGTATGAGCGTAAAGATTATATGTACCGCCATAAAGTGCAGAAGCGCAGACAATGTGATCGCCTTCCTGGGCAATGTTCATCACTGCATAGAAATTGGCAGCCTGTCCAGAAGACGTCAGCATGGCGGCCACACCGCCCTCCAGATCACAGATCTTCGCTGCTACAGCATCGTTGGTCGGATTCTGAAGACGGGTATAAAAATATCCTGATTCCTCTAAGTCAAACAGACGTCCCATCTGCTCGCTGCTCGTGTAACGGAATGTTGTGCTCTGATAGATCGGCAGAACTCGGGGCTCGCCGTTTCCCGGCTCGTAACCGGACTGTATGCATTTGGTTTCAATCTTATAGTCGCTCATTTGTGTTCCTCCTGTAAATGCTGTTTATTCGTTCCAGTTGTGATATACGTCCTGTACATCGTCATCCTCTTCCAGAAGATCAAGGGTTTTCTGGATATTCTTGATGTCTTCCTCATTGGTCAGTTCCACATAGGTCTGAGGGATCATCGTCACCTCTGCTTCTGCCATGGGAATGCCAGCTTCTTCCAACTTCAGTCTTACATCGCTGAAGGATGCCGGATCTGTAAGGATCTCATAGCTCTCTTCATCTTCTGTAAAATCCTCTGCCCCGGCATCAAGAGCAAGCATCATCAGCTCGTCCGCATCCATGCTGCAGTCTTCTTTTGCCACAAAGATCTGTCCCTTCTCGTCAAACATGAAGGATACGCATCCCGGAGTTCCCACGTTTCCGTTTCCTTTGGTAAAAGCATTTCTTACGTTGGAAGCAGTACGGTTCTTGTTATCTGTCAGCGTCCGCACAATGATAGCTGTCCCCCCCGGGCCATAGCCTTCGTATGTAATATGCTCGTAGTTGTCAGCAGATCCTTCACCGGCTGCTTTCTTGATATTTCTTTCAATCGTATCGTTAGGCATATTATTGGATTTTGCCTTGGCGATCACATCACGGAGCCGGCTGTTGTTAGCCGGATCCGGACCGCCGCCTTCTTTGACCGCTACTGCCAGCTCACGGCCGATCTTAGTGAAGATCTTTCCCTTGGCAGCATCGTTTTTCTCTTTCTTATGCTTGATATTCGCAAATTTAGAATGTCCTGACATATATAAATTCTCCTCTTTTATGGTATTTCCGATTTAAAATTTTATCACTCTTTTCAGAATCTGTAAAGTACGGTTCAGCCGCCGTAAGCAAGCAGTGGAGTTTCCAAACGTCGCGTGCTGAACTGTTACAATCTATGTAGGAAGCTCGAGGCTGACACAGATTGCCGCGTCGACTTTCTTCATCATTGCCGGGTCGATATGGCAGACAAACTCTCTGAGACGCTGCTTGTCGATCGTACGGATCTGCTCCAGCAAGATGACAGAATTCTTTACGATCCTGTAGTCTTTTGTGCTAATCTCAATATGAGTAGGAAGTTTAGCCTTGTTCATGCGGGATGTTATGGCCGCGCATATAACTGTCGGACTGTGCCGGTTCCCCACATTGTTCTGTATGATCAGCACCGGGCGGATACCGCCCTGTTCTGAACCGACCACCGGACTCAAGTCGGCATAATAGATATCTCCTCGTCTGATTACCAATTCGTCCACACTCCGATTTACATGATCTCTGTCCCCCTTCCAGGAAACATACTTGATTATTAACCATTTTCATCGGAAGTATTCAGCATCAGAAGAAATAATCTGTCTGAAGTACAATCTCCCCGTTCTGCCTGTATTCTCTGGGAATTCTTTTCCCCAGGCAGCATACGAATTCATAGTTGAACCGTCCGCTCAATTCTGCAAGATCCTCCACTGTAATCTTCTCATTTCCGTCCGATCCGATGAGGGTAACCGGATCCATAAAGGCTGCGTCCGGGATTTCTGTCACATCAACCATGAACTGATCCATACATACTCTCCCCAGGATTCTTGCCTTCTTTCCCCGAATAAGAACATATCCCTTATTGGACAGAGAGCGGGGATATCCGTCTCCGTAACCTACCGGAATCGTAGCGATCCGCATCTTTCTGTCAGCGGTAAATGTACCACCGTAGCTGATAGATGTCCCCGGCTCAACCTCCTTGACAAAAATCACATGGCTCTTCAGGGATAACGCCGGCTTCAGATCCACAGCGCTCTTATCTACCTCATCGGAAGGATACATGCCGTACGTCGATATCCCGGCACGGGCCAGGTCATGCTTCATATCTGGGAAATCAATGATACCGGCGCTGTTGTCACAGTCAAAATACCGTATCGGCACATTCCTTTTTTCCATCTGATTCTTCATCCACACAAACTTCTCATGCTGCATCATAGTATAGCTTTTGTCCGTCTCATCCGCCTTTGCAAAATGAGTAAACATCCCCTCAGGACAGACATTTGGAAGATTACAGATTCGCTGAATCTTATCGGCGCTCTCCTCTGTAACCGGAAATCCAATCCTGCCCATCCCTGTATCAATCTTGATGTGAAAGTATACATCCTTTCCAAGTTTGACAGCTATCCTGGACATTTCATCCGCCATCTCTTCGGTATATACTGCGGCACGGATATCCTGGCGGATCATATCCTCATATTGGTCAGGGAAAACACATCCAAGTACCAGTATAGGCTTATGAATTCCATGCTTTCTCAATACCAGCCCTTCATCCAGGCAGGCTACTGCATAGCCCCATATATAAGGGATCTTCTCAAACATCTGAGCAATGGGGACCGCGCCGTGACCATATGCGTCGGTTTTTATTACGCCGATCAGACGGGCGCCTTCCCCGATCCTGTTTTTCATCTGTTCCATATTATATGCTATGGCATCAAAATCGATCTCTGCACAGACTCTGTTGTACTGTTTCATCTCAGTTCTCTCCTTGATATTTTTTCATACACTGCCGGATTCCTGTGATCAGGTCTCTGGCAAGGACACTGTAAGCTCCTTCCGCCTCCCGGGCTTCATCTCCGCCGCATGCGTGCAGAAAAACGCCCAGACATGCCGCATCATACGGATTTTTTCCTTGAGCCAGCAGGCCTGCAATGACTCCTGCCAGTACGTCGCCTGATCCGGCCTTTGCCATGGCGGAATTGCCTGCCAGATTGACAAATGTCTTCCTGTCATGACAGCTGACTGCTGTCCTGCTGTCCTTCAGCACACAGACAGCGGGGTATTCCGCCGCGAACCTTTCTGCCGCACTGACACGATCTGCTTTTAACTCTGCTACAGATTTTCCCGTCAGGCGGGACATTTCCATCATATGGGGAGTCAATATAATGGGCGCCTGCACATTTCTGAGCAATTCCATATGACAGCTCAGAAGATTCAAAGCATCCGCATCCGCCACACAGGGCGCCTTGATATATTTCATGACAGACAACAGAATCTGTTCTGATGTCTCACTCTGTCCCAGACCGCATCCGATGCAGACAGTATCCGCCCATTCCAGAAGTTCCCGGATATCCGACTCTTCGTAATCTTTATAGCAGGTGATCACAGCTTCCGGCAAAAGCTGCTGCAGGATCACCCGGTTATCCTCTGATGTGTAGATTCTGACCAAGCCGGCTCCTACTGCATATGCCGCCATAGCTGACAAATATGCAGCGCCAGCCATACCGGCAGATCCTGTGATCATAAGAAGTCTGCCATACGTGCCTTTATGGGAGTCCTTCTTTCTTTCCGGAAGCATAGAAGGCAGACATTCCCTGTCTAATGTAAAGCAAACATCCTTCTTGTCATCAAAAAAGCCCGGATCAATGCCGATGGGAACAGGTACCGTTCTTCCAGCCATCTCTTTTCCCGGAAACAGTTCACACCCCAGCTTGACGCAGGCCATTGATACAGTCAGTTCCGCCTGAAATGCCGTTCCCAGGATCTGTCCGGTACGGGAACTGACGCCGGAAGGAATATCCACAGCGACTTTACTTCCCTTCATATTGTTGAGCTGATCGATCAAACTGCGGTAATGTCCCGTGATTTCCCGGCTCAGCCCCACACCAAAAACAGCGTCTATGATTACAGTATATTCCCGATCAGGAATCTCTGTGAATACCGGGATTCCCAGTCTCTCATCAATCTCCTTCTGACAGCGGCACTCGTCTGTCAGCGACTGTTCCTGGCCAGCAAACAAAATCTCCGGCCTCATCTTCTTCTCATGAAGGAGGCGGGCTATTGCAAATCCATCGCCCCCGTTATTGCCGCTGCCACAGGCAATCAGCGCCCTCTCCAGATTAATCCCGGACTGTTCCATTACCTCGACGGTCTTCAGTGCTGCCCTCTCCATCAGTACCATAGAAGGCACACCCAATGTCCGGATGGAATAAGTGTCCGCCGCTTTCATCTGTCCGCCGTCCGGCAGATATCTCATCATTTAATCACCCTGGCCTTTCCTCTGACTCGCAGTGCCTTGGTAAAGCACTGGATCAGTTATCGTCAATCTGTTCCTGCTCTTAAGAATGCCTCCGGCTTGCTGCCGGAGGCTCTTCCCTTCTGAGATCATCTTTATTTCTTTTTCGGTTCGCTGCGCTGGCTGATGTTGTAAGAAAGCTGCATCAGGCTGTCAGAAAGGTGAACACTTTCAACGATCACGTCTTTCGGCAGTGTCAGATCCGTATGTGCAAAATTCCAGATCGCTTTAATGCCGTTTTCAACCAGTATATCCGCCACTTCCACTGCCCTGGATTTGGGAATGGTCAGAGCGGCAATCTCAATATCATTGTTCTGGAGAAAATCTACCAGTTCGTCCATCATCCTGACCGGAATGCCCCGGATAGAGACTCCTTCCAATCGGGGATTCACATCAAACAGACTTTTCAGAACAAATCCGCTTCTCTCAAAGGACGCATAATTTGCAAGTGCCTGCCCCAGGTTGCCAGCACCGATGATGATAAAGTTATGTGTCTTGTCCAGGCCAAGGATCTTGCCGATCTCCGTGTAGAGATATTTCACATTATACCCGTAACCCTGCTGTCCGAATCCACCGAAATTATTCAGATCCTGACGGATCTGCGATGCCGTTACATGCATCTTTTTGCTCAGATCGTTGGAGGATATCCTCTCCACACCCGCTTCAAGCAAATCCCCCAGATACCTGTAATATCTTGGAAGTCTGGAGATAACCGCGCGGGATATTTTTCTATGTTCCAATCTTATCGCCCTCCGCTTATAGTTTCAGATTTATTATATAGAATAGTTAAGTTTATGTCAAATTCAACTTTTACTTTGTTTTTTACCATGTTTCCTATATAATGATGTTTGATGCAAAAGGTATTTTGCCGTTAACAAGATTTTAAGGAGTTACAGAAACATCATGATATTAGCATGTCAGAATATAGAAAAATCATTTGGAGAACAAAGCATCGTCAGGAATGGCTCTTTCCACATCGAAGAACGTGAAAAGGCTGCCCTCGTTGGCGTAAATGGAGCAGGCAAATCTACAATTCTGAAGATGATTATGGGTGAAGAGCCACTGGACGGCGGCAATATTGTCCTGGCAAAGGGAAAGACGATCGGCTATCTGGCTCAGCACCAGAATCTTGCTCCGGGCAATACGATCTACGAGGAAGTAAGGACAGCGAAGGCTGATATCCTGGAAATGGAGCAGCAGCTCCGAGCCATCGAAAAGGAAATGAAGTCTCTCACCGGAGAAGCGCTGGAAAACCGGCTGGAAACATACAACAGACTCCAGTCTGCCTTTGAAGACCGGAATGGATACGCCTGCGAAAGCGAGATTGTGGGCGTGCTGAAAGGACTTGGATTTTCGGAAGAGGACTTCTCCAAACAGACCGACACCCTGTCTGGAGGACAGAAGACCCGTGTATCTCTGGGGAAACTGCTTCTTACCACACCGGATATCCTTCTGCTGGACGAGCCCACCAACCATCTGGATATGAGCTCTATCGCCTGGCTGGAGACGTATCTGATCAATTATCCCGGAGCCGTGCTTATCGTATCACATGACCGGTATTTTCTGAACCGGGTCGTTACCAAGGTGGTCGAGATTGAAAACGGCGAACTCCGCATGTACATGGGCAATTATAAGGCATATGCTGAGAAAAAACAGCAGCTGCGGGACGCCCGGCTGAAAGAATATCTGAACCAGCAGAGGGAGATCAAACATCAGCAGGCCGTCATCGAAAAGCTCCGCTCCTTCAACCGGGAGAAGTCTATCAAACGGGCGGAAAGCCGGGAAAAGATGCTGGATAAGATGCAGGTCATCGAAAAGCCTGCCGACAGCGTCCGCGAGATTCATTTTGCACTGGAGCCTGCAGTTATAAGCGGAAATGACGTCTTGTCTGTGGAAGGACTTACTAAGTCCTTTGACTCCCAGGTCCTCTTTGAGAACGTCAGTTTCGACATACGCCGTGGTGAACATGTAGCTGTCATAGGAGACAATGGAACCGGAAAGACTACCCTCCTGAAAATCCTGAATCAGGTTATAAAGGCAGATGCCGGATCCTTTACTCTGGGCGCGAAAGTACAGATTGGATACTACGACCAGGAATATCATGTCCTTCATGACGATAAGACAATCTTTCAGGAGATATCAGATGCCTATCCGGATATGAACAATACCCAGATCCGCAATACACTTGCAGCCTTTCAGTTTACAGGCGACGATGTATTTAAGGTGATAAGCTCACTTAGCGGCGGAGAGAAAGGACGGGTATCTCTTGCCAAGCTTATGCTCTCCGAGGCAAATTTCCTGATTCTGGACGAGCCCACCAACCACCTGGACATCACCTCCAAGGAGATCCTGGAAGAGGCTCTGAACGATTATAGCGGTACCATACTGTATGTATCCCATGACCGTTACTTTATCAACCAGACCGCCACCCGCATCCTGGAGCTTGTAAACAAAAACTTTGTAAATTACATCGGCAATTACGATTATTACCTGGAGAAACGGGAAGAACTGACAAGAGCTGCTGCGGCAGCCGCTTCTTCTACCTCCACTGCCGGAGTGTCTTCCCCACAGCCTATCTCCTTACAGGAATCCTCCGCCGGTTCCAAACAGAGCTGGCAGGAACAGAAGGAACAGCAGGCGCGGGAACGCAAGCGGCTTAACGACCTGAAAAAGACAGAAGAAGAAATCGCACGCCTGGAATCCCGAAACGCCGAGATCGACCAGACGCTGACCCTGGAAGAGGTCTATTCAAACTCACAGAAATGCCAGGAACTCTCCAGCGAACGGGCGGATAACGATGCACGCCTGGAAGAGCTGTATGAGCAGTGGGAAATGCTGGCGGAATAGAGGGAATAAACGCTCCGAACGAAAGTGGGCCCGCCGGCGGCATATCCCCGCGGCGGACCCACTCACTCAAAGCTCCCGGATCTTCCAAAGTCCTACAGTCTCTTCGCGATTGCCTTGATGAATCCTTCACTGTTAAGCACGGTCGGATTCTCAATCGTCGTAATCAGCGCAAGATCCTTCGTCATTTCTCCAGCTTCAATCGTATCGATTGTAGCCTTCTCCAATCTGTCCGCGAACTCCATCAGCTCCTTATTGCCATCCAGCTCGCCTCTCTTGCGGAGAGCTCCTGTCCATGCGAAGATTGTTGCTACAGAGTTTGTAGACGTCTCCTCTCCCTTCAGATGTTTGTAGTAATGACGCTGTACTGTACCGTGAGCAGCCTCATACTCATAGTATCCTTCCGGAGAAACGAGAACAGATGTCATCATGGCAAGAGAACCGAATGCTGAGGAAACCATGTCGCTCATTACATCTCCGTCATAGTTCTTGCATGCCCAGATGTATCCGCCCTCTGACTTCATGACACGAGCTACCGCGTCGTCGATCAGAGTATAGAAATACTCGATTCCTGCCTCTTTAAACTTATCCGCATACTCTGCGTCAAAGATCTCCTGGAAGATATCCTTAAAGGTATGGTCATATTTCTTGGAGATCGTATCCTTTGTTGCAAACCAAAGATCCTGCTTTGTATCCAGTGCATAGGAGAAGCAGCTTCTTGCAAAGCTTTCAATGGATTTGTTGATATTATGTATTCCCTGTACGATGCCCGGTCCGTCGAACTCGTGTACCAGTTCTTTTGTCTGGGAACCGTCTTCTGCAGTGTATACAAGCTCTACTTTTCCAGCTCCCGGGATCTTCATCTCCGTTCCTTTGTATACGTCGCCGTATGCATGTCTTGCGATAGTGATCGGCTTCTTCCAGTTCTTTACACAGGGCTCGATACCTTTCACAACGATAGGAGCACGGAAAACGGTGCCGTCAAGGATGGCACGAATCGTTCCGTTAGGGCTCTTCCACATCTCTTTCAGATCATACTCATCCATACGTGCGGCATTGGGTGTAATGGTAGCACATTTAACAGCCACTTTATATTTCTTTGTGGCAAGAGCGGAATCAATGGTAACCTGATCATCCGTCTCATTTCTGTGCTCCAGTCCCAGATCGTAATACTCGGTTTTCAGATCGATATAGGGCTCAAGAAGCTCCTCTTTGATCATCTTCCAGAGAATTCTTGTCATCTCATCCCCGTCCATCTCGACCAGCGGGGTTGTCATTTTAATTTTCTCCATTGTTTGTCTCCTCCTGTTTACTAAATTGCTGCTGTTTTTGATATTAGTTTGTTTCCCATGCTTTTCCTTCCCGTCAACAGCACCGGCAGGACAGCATCGTTTATTTTGCTTCAAAGCCCTGCTTCTTCAGATTCTGCATGACATGCAGGATATGTTCGTTGGCGAGCTGTTCAGCCATATCCGCATCCCTGTCACGGATTGCGCGAAGAATCTGTCTATGTTCGCGAATTGACTTTCGTGCGCGTTCTTCTGATACTACAGAGTTCTTTCTGGCAACCTTCACATAATTGTGAAAATCCTTCAGCAGATGACTGAGCATCCGGCTGCCTGAAGCGTCATACAGGATAGAATGGAACCTGCCGTCAAGTTCCGTCACCTGTTCCGCGTTGAATCCACTCGTCTTTTTCATCTGAAATTCAGAGAGCAGAATCGCCTCCTCAAGCTCATCCAGCTGTTCATCCGTGATGTGTTCCACCGCCCAGCGGGCACAGAGTCCTTCCAGCATTGAGCGGATTACATAGATGTCCCAGATATCTTTTCCTGTTATTCCTGTCACATATGCTCCGCGGTTCGGGATGATCGTCACCAGGCCTTCCAGCTCCAGCTGACGCAGGGCCTCCCTTACAGGGGTACGGCTTACCCCAAGTTCTTTTCCCAGAGTATTCTCCCGCAGTTCGTCATGCTCCTTGTATTTTCCGTTCAGTATATCTTCGCGGATTCTCTGAAAAACACGTCCGCCCAGG
This sequence comes from uncultured Mediterraneibacter sp., assembly GCA_944381495.1. Classification (GTDB taxonomy): domain Bacteria; phylum Bacillota; class Clostridia; order Lachnospirales; family Lachnospiraceae; genus Mediterraneibacter. The sequence goes on from CALWLJ010000009.1 coordinate 27,146, forward strand.
GAATGCTCCTGATATTCTTCCATACGAAGTCCTCCTGGTTACAATGTTATGCAAAGTTCCTTGCACACACTGTCTATTTTGGCAACTAATTCTTCATCTGTCAAGACTGTAACTCTTCCATCTTCGTATTCCTGGTCAACCCATGCCTTCAGTCGTTTTACAAGCTCGGAATTCTTATCGATCTGACGGTCCTCCGGCAGTTTGTAGTAGGCATTGATCCAGTACGCGATACCGGCTGCTCCGGATGTATTTGACACAGATACAAGGGCCGGCCGGTTCAGGAACTTGTCTGTATCGAATATATTGTAGATTTCTTCGTTTTTCAGCATCCCGTCTGCATGAATCCCGGCTCTGGTCACATTGAAGTTCTTTCCGACAAAAGGCGTGCGCGGCGGGATCTCATATCCGATCTCTTTCTCATAGTATTCCGCCAGCTCTGTGATCACTCTTGTATCCATTCCATCCAGGGTACCCCGAAGCTGAGCGTATTCAAACACCATAGCCTCAAGCGGTGTATTTCCCGTCCTCTCACCGATCCCGAAAAGGGAGCAGTTCACTCCGCAGGCGCCGTAGAGCCATGCTGTAGTGGAGTTGTTGACCGCTTTGTAGAAATCATTATGTCCGTGGAACTCGATCAGTTCGCTGGGGACTCCCGCATGAGTCATAAGCCCGTAAATGATACCCGGGATTGATCTCGGGATCACAGCTCCGGGGAAATTGACCCCATAGCCCATTGTATCACAGACACGGATCTTCACAGGAATCTTATACTCGTCCATGAGTTTCATTAATTCCAGACAGAAGGGAATGACGAATCCATAAATATCGGAACGGGTAATATCTTCCAGATGACATCTTGGACGGATTCCCGTCTCCAGACACTCACGCACAACAGAAAGATAATGCTCCAGGGCCTGCCTTCTTGTCATTTTTAATTTATAAAAGATATGATAGTCAGAACAGCTGACCAGGATACCAGTCTCTTTCAGACCAATCTCTTTCACCAGTTCAAAGTCCTTCTTGCTGGCACGGATCCAACTTGTTACTTCCGGGAACTCATACCCTTTCTCCAGACACTGATATACCGCGTCACGGTCCTTCTTGCTGTAAAGGAAAAACTCACTCTGACGGATCTTTCCCTTAGGACCTCCCAGGCGGTGAAGATAATCGTATATGGTCACGATCTGCTCCGTAGTATAAGGAGCGCGGGACTGCTGGCCGTCACGGAACGTGGTGTCTGTAATCCATATCTCATCCGGCATGTTATGTGGTACGATCCTGTCGTTGAACGCGATCTTCGGTATCTCATCATAGTGGAACAGGTTGCGGAATACATTAGGCGTATCCACATCGACGAGCTGGTACATATGCTCCTCCAGCTCCAGAAGATTGGTATGCTTATTCATAAAAACTTTTCTGTCCTGCATTATGGAATTACCTCCAGATATGTATTTGCAGAAGAACAGGCAAATTGTTTTTCTGCATTTTTGTATAATTGTATACACGAATACTCAATTTGTCAACAAAAAAATATCCGGCACAATGGAGTAAACACCTCTTTGTGCCGGATATTTTCCGCTTCTCTTTTCATGCATTAATTTTTCAAGCTTTCCGCTTTTCTGTAAAACGCAGAATATCTTACAGAATTCTGACTCTGAGCACCCCATCAACAGCATTGAGCTTTTCTTCCAGCTCAGCGGGGACCTCAGCGTCTACATCTATCATTGTATATGCATATTCCTTGCGGCTCTTGTTTGTCATCAGAGAGATGTTTATGCCGCTTTCAGCCAGAAGTGTCGTAAACTGGCCGAGCATATTCGGAATATTCTTATGAAGGATCGTAATTCTGGGATTTACTCCCTTCGCTCCCATATCACAGTCCGGATAATTTACGGAGTGTGTGATATTACCATTCTCCAGGAAGTCGCGTACCTCAGCTGCAGCCATCTTTGCGCAGTTATCCTCGGATTCTTCTGTAGAAGCTCCAAGATGAGGGATAACGATAGCGCCCTTTACTCCTACAATCTCTTTTGTCGGGAAATCTGTCACGTAGCAGTGAACCTTTCCGGATACAAGGGCATCTACGATATCTTCCTGGTTGACCAGAACATCACGTGCAAGGTTCAGAATAACAACGCCGTCCTTCATCAGACTGATGGCATTTTTGTCGATCATTCCCTTTGTATCTTCCAATGCAGGTACATGGATCGTGATATAATCACACTCTTTGTATAATTCATCTACAGTCTTTGCGTGATGAATACTGCGAGACAGTCTCCATGCAGAGTCAACAGACACATAAGGATCATAACCGTACACTTCCATGCCGAGATGCGTTGCGGCATTCGCCACCAGCACACCGATGGCTCCCAGGCCGATCACACCAAGTTTCTTTCCCTGAAGCTCAGTTCCGGCAAAAGCCTTCTTCTTCTTCTCCGTTATCTTGGCAATATCGCCGTCTTCTTCATATTCCTGCACCCAGTTGATGCCGCCGATAATATCACGGGCTGCCAGGAGCATTCCGGCAATTGCCAGCTCCTTTACACCGTTTGCGTTTGCTCCCGGTGTATTGAATACTACGATTCCCTCTTCCGCACATCTGTCCAGAGGAATATTGTTTACACCGGCTCCGGCTCTGGCAATGGCTTTCAGATTAGATCCAAACTCCATGTCATGCATCTTTGCGCTGCGTACAAGGATCACATCAGCGTCATTCGCCTGGTCCGTAATCACATAGTTTTCGTCCAGCTGATCCAGTCCCACCTGAGAGATTGGATTCAGACAATGATATTTATACATCTTACAGATTCTCCTCTTCAAATTTCTTCATAAAGTCCACAAGAGCCACTACTCCTTCATATGGCATCGCATTGTAAATGCTTGCGCGCATTCCGCCTACAGTTCTGTGTCCTTTCAGGTTTTCCAGTCCTGCGGCTTTCGCTTCTTTGACAAACTTCGCATCCAGATCCGCATCTCCGGTCACGAAGGGAACGTTCATAAGAGAGCGGTCTTTCTTCTCTACAGTGCCTTTGAACAGTTTGCTCTGGTCCAGGAAATCATAGAGGACTTTTGCCTTCTTCTCATTTCTCTCTTTCATAGCCTCAAGTCCGCCCATGGCCTTGATCCACTTGAATACTTTTCCACAGATATAGATGCCATATGCCGGAGGAGTATTATAAAGTGATTTTGCATCGGCATGCGTCTTATATGTGAGCATTGTCGGCGTGCCCGGAAGGACATCTTCAGTAATCAGATCTTCTCTGATGATCACAATAACAACACCTGCAGGTCCGATATTTTTCTGAACACCGCCATAGATCAGACCATATTTTGTCACATCAACAGGCTCAGAGAGGAAACAGGAGGATACGTCAGCAACAAGAGTCTTGCCCTTTGTATTCGGGAGTTCCTTGAATTTTGTTCCGTAAATTGTATTGTTCTCGCAGATATAAACGTAATCCGCGTCCTCTGAAACCGGAAGATCGGAGCAATCCGGAATATAGGAAAACGTTTTATCCTCCGAGGAAGCAATCCGATTTACCTTTCCATATTTTTCAGCTTCTTTTGCAGCCTTCTTAGCCCACTGTCCTGTGATAATGTAATCAGCTACTCTGTTTTTCATCAGGTTCATGGGGATCATTGCAAACTGCTGGGAAGCTCCGCCCTGAAGGAACAGCACTCTATAGTTATCCGGAATGTTCATCAGATCCCGAATATCCTGCTCTGCTGTGGTGATGATCTCCTCAAAAGCTTTGGAGCGGTGACTCATCTCCATAACAGACATGCCGGTCCCATTATAATCCAGCATTTCTGCGGCTGCCTCTTTCAGCACTTCCTCCGGCAGGACCGCCGGTCCGGCCGAAAAGTTATACACTCTGCTCATTCTTCATTACCTCCTGGTTCTCTTTCTATTGCAAAACGGAGTTCTTTGACCGCTTTGTTTCTGACTTTATTATACTACTTTTTACCGAGATCGTCCTCATCAAAAGCTTCACTGATGGGCGCTCCCGGCGCTACCATCGGCCACACCTTATCGTCGCTGCCGATCTGACAGTCGATTACAACAGGATGATACGCTTTCAATGCTGCGGCGAAGGCATTCCTGAAGTCTTCCTGAGACTCGGCACGTACACCTTCCGCCCCCATAGCTTCGGCAAGTTTCACAAAATCCACTTTATCTCTCAGCACAGTTGCAGAATATCTCTCATCATAGAACAGATCCTGCCATTGCCGTACCATACCAAGAACGTGGTTGTTAACTACGACCTGAATGATCGGAATGTTATGTCTTACTGCTGTGGCAATCTCGTTCATATTCATCCGGAAGCATCCGTCTCCGGCTATGTTGACAACTGTTTTGTCCGGACATCCGGTCTTTGCCCCAAGTGCAGCACCCAGGCCATATCCCATAGTGCCAAGTCCGCCGGAAGTCAACAGAGTCCTGGGCTTCGTATACTTGTAGTACTGCGCAGCCCACATCTGATGCTGTCCCACTTCTGTAACAATAAGTGCGTCCCCTTCCGTCTGTCTGTAGATCTCTTCTACGATGAACGGACCTGTAAGCGCATCATGATGATACTTCATCGGATATTTTTCTTTATACTTTTCGATCTTCTCCAGCCATTCATGATGGTTCTGCTGTTTCAGTCTTGCGTTGAGCTTCTCAAGGACGAGACGGATATCACCGGTCACTCCCTGAGTGATAATCACATTTTTGTTCATCTCGGCCGGATCAATGTCGATCTGAAGGATCTTCGCCTTGCTGGCGAATTTCTCAGTGTTTCCTGTCACACGGTCGCTGAAACGTGCTCCCACAACGATGAGCAGGTCACATTCGCTGACTCCATAATTGGATGCTTTCGTCCCGTGCATTCCAAGCATGCCGGAATAGCGGGGATCTGTTCCCGGGAAGGCGCCTTTTCCCATAAGGGAATCCGTCACCGGCGCATCCACAAGGTCTACAAAAGTTCGCAGCTCCTCACTGGCGCCTGACAGCACCGCGCCGCCTCCTACAAACACATAAGGCTTCTCAGCCGCTTCGATCATGGAAACAGCAGCCTCGATCTCCTCTTCGCTGATCTTTGAGCCGTCCGGTACATACTCTTCCGGAACCACCGGCTCATACTCTGTCACATTTGATGTGACGTCTTTTGGGATGTCGATAAGGACCGGGCCCGGTCTTCCGGACTTTGCGATCCGGAATGCCTTGCGGATGGTGTCTGCAAGTTTTGACACGTCCTTAACAATAAAATTATATTTCGTGATCGGCATTGTAATGCCAGTAATATCGATCTCCTGGAAACTGTCCTTTCCCAGAAGGGATACACCTACGTTACATGTGATCGCGACGATCGGTATGGAATCCATATAAGCTGTAGCGATACCGGTGACAAGGTTTGTGGCACCGGGGCCGCTGGTCGCAAGGCACACGCCCACCTTTCCGGTGGCCCGTGCATAGCCGTCAGCGGCGTGAGATGCTCCCTGCTCATGGGAAGTCAGAATATGACGGATCTCATCTCTATGTTTGTACAACTCGTCATAAACATTCAGGATCGCTCCGCCCGGATATCCGAACACAGTATCCACGCCCTGTTCTTTCAGGCACTCTATTACAATCTCTGCTCCATTTAACTGCATGGCGCTTTCCTCCAGGTTTTTTATTGATTATTCTTCGGTATTTCCAGGATTGCTCCCCGGTTTCCAGATGTAACCATGGATGCATATCTCGCAAGATATCCTGTTTTCACCTTTGGCTCTCTCGGCTGCCACTTCGCCTTTCTGGCCGCCATCTCTTCATCGGATATATCAAGCTCCAGCTTCAGCTCCGGAATATTGATCTTGATAATATCTCCCTCTTCCACAAGAGCGATGGGACCTCCGACTGCCGCCTCCGGAGATACGTGTCCGATGGAAGCGCCGCGGGAAGCACCGCTGAATCTTCCGTCGGTGATCAGGGCAACTGTTGAGCCCAGGCCGTATCCTGCAATGGCAGATGTCGGGTTCAGCATCTCTCTCATGCCCGGTCCGCCCTTTGGTCCCTCGTATCGGATCACGATCACGTCACCGGGATTGATCTTACCGGTCTTGATGGCTTCTGTTGCTTCTTCATCACTCTCAAAAATCCTTGCAGGCCCCTCATGGACAAGCATCTCATCGCATACGGCGGAACGCTTCACAACACTTCCGTCAGGTGCAAGATTTCCTTTCAGTACTGCAAGTCCGCCTGTCTCGGAATACGGATTGTCAATCGGACGGATCACTTCCGGATTCAGATTCACACATCCTTCGATATTCTCACCGATGGTTTTTCCTGTTACCGTCAGGCAGTCCGTATGGATCAGTCCCTTTTTATTCAGCTCGTTCATAACAGCGTAAACGCCGCCGGCCTCATTGAGATCTTCGATATATGTATGTCCCGCAGGAGCAAGGTGGCAGAGGTTCGGGGTCTTCTCGCTGATCGTATTGGCAAAGTCAATCTCAAAGTCCATGCCAATCTCATGAGCAATTGCCGGGAGATGAAGCATACTGTTTGTAGAACATCCTAAAGCCATATCCACGGTCAGAGCATTAAGAATTGCATCTTCTGTCATAATATCTCTCGGACGGATATTCTTTCTCACCAGCTCCATAACCTGCATTCCCGCATGTTTCGCCAGCTGGATTCTTGCGGAATATACTGCCGGAATTGTTCCGTTGCCCTTCAGTCCCATACCAAGAGCCTCGGTCAGGCAGTTCATACTGTTAGCTGTATACATTCCCGAACAGGAACCGCATGTAGGACATGCCTTATTTTCGAATTCACAGAGCTGTTCTTCATCAATCTTACCTGCTGCGTATGCACCTACTGCTTCAAACATGCTGGAAAGGCTGGTCTTCTGTCCCTGCACATGCCCCGCAAGCATGGGACCGCCGCTGACGAAGATCGTCGGTATGTTTACTCTGGCTGCCGCCATAAGGAGTCCGGGAACATTCTTGTCACAATTGGGAATCATAACAAGTCCGTCAAATTGATGGGCCATTGCCAGCGCTTCCGTCGAATCTGCGATCAGATCTCTTGTAACAAGAGAATATTTCATTCCAATATGGCCCATGGCAATTCCGTCACATACCGCGATAGCCGGCACGACGACAGGTGTGCCGCCTGCCATGGCGACGCCCATCTTTACCGCCTCAGTGATCTTGTCTAGATTCATATGTCCCGGGATAATCTCATTATATGAGCTGACCACGCCGATCAGGGGACGGTCCAGTTCCTCCTGTGTCATTCCCAGTGCGTTGAACAGGGAACGGTGAGGAGCCTGCTGTGATCCTTTTTTTACTGTATCACTTCTCATTTTTCTTCCTCGCTTTCAGAATTCAAGTATGATATTATATTGATCTCTCGATCCAGGCTGATGATCCTGTTATCAGAGTTCTTATTATTTTATATAAGAACAGATTCGGTCTCCCATCTCTTTTGTCCCGATCTGTGTCTTTCCTTCTGACATAATATCAATGGTACGGTATCCGTCCTTTAATACGGATGCCACCGCACTCTCCACTGCGTCAGCCTCTTTATCCAGATCAAAGGAATAACGCAGCATCATTGCAGCGGAAAGAATCGTCGCAATGGGGTTCGCAATCCCTTTGCCTGCGATATCCGGCGCTGATCCGCCGCTTGGTTCATAGAGACCGAACTTTGTATCATTCAGACTTGCGGAGGCCAGCATTCCGATGGATCCGGTCACCATACTTGCCTCATCAGAGAGAATATCCCCAAACATATTTTCTGTCAGGATCACATCAAACTGAGCCGGATCCTTCACAAGTTGCATCGCGCAGTTATCTACCAGCATATGCTCCAGTGTGACTTCCGGATAGTCCGCAGAGACTTCCTCCACGATCTTTCTCCATAGTCTGGAGGAATCCAGGACGTTCGCCTTATCCACGCTTGTTACCTTTTTCCTGCGCTTCATGGCGATGTCGAATCCGCGTTTTGCGATCCTGCGTATCTCATTTTCATTATATACAAGCTCGTCCTTAGCAGTAAGCACGCCGTCGATCTCTTCTGTACTCCGCTTTCCAAAATACAGGCCGCCGGTCAGCTCACGCATGATCATCATATCAAATCCGCGGTCGGCGATCTCTTCCTTAAGAGGGCATGTACCTTTCAGCTCTTCATAGAGAACAGCCGGTCTCAGGTTGGCAAAAAGATTCAGCCCCTTCCTGAGCTGAAGAAGTCCTGCCTCAGGTCTCTTAGAGGGTTCCAGCTTATACCAGGGAGAAGTCTTCGCGTCTCCGCCGATCGATCCCATCAGCACAGCGTCGCTCTTCTTCGCAAGCTGAAGCGTCTCATCCGTCAGCGGCACTCCGTTTACATCAATTGAAGCTCCGCCCATAAGAAGCTGCGTATAAGAAAAGGAATGGCCATAGACCTCTGCGACCTTGTCGAGGACTTTCATTGCCTCATCAACGATCTCCGGTCCAATTCCATCCCCTTTTATGACACCAATCTTCATCTCCATATCAACTCATCCTTCCAAATGTAAAAATACTAATCCTTATCATAACGCATTTTCCTGTTTCTTTCAAGTATTTATGCCAAAAAATAGAGGGCACTCTGTTATAAGGATTCGCCAAAAAAGACCGGAAAGCATAACACTGCCTTCTAAACGGGCAGCTGTCAGCCTTCCGGTCTGTCCATTCTCTTTATTCTCCGCTGGGTTTCTCAATCTGGGCGATAGCAGATTTCTGCATCGGAATGCGGCAGTTCTTGTTATTTCCGAACTCCACAATCACATCGTCATCCGTAATATCGATGATCACGCCATAAAAACCGCTTGTCGTAAGAGCAGTGTCACCAACTTCCATATTGGCGAGCATAGCCTGCACTCTCTTCTGCTCCTTCTTCTGAGGACGCATGAGTAAGAACCACATACCTCCGATCACGACCGCGTAAAGCACAATGATACCAAGAATATCCATAATTGTGTTTCCTCCTAACTAACTTGTCTTCCACAATAAATCTACTATACACAAATTTGGCATAATCTTCAAGAGGAATTTAAAAATTCTTACTTTCTCATCATGCCTTCCAGCTTATTTTTCTTGTACTCTTTATAGTTTCCGGCATCAATTGCATCCCGTATCTCCTCCATCATTGTATTATAGAAGTAGAGATTGTGAAGAACACAGAGCCGCATACCCAGCATCTCTTTTGCTTTCAGCAGATGGCGGATATATGCTCTGCTATAACTGCGGCATGCCGGGCATCCGCATCCTTCTTCAATAGGCCGGTCATCCAGTTCATATTTGGCGTTGAAGAGGTTAAGCTTTCCTTCATTTGTGTAAACATGTCCATGGCGGCCATTTCTTGACGGATACACGCAGTCGAAAAAGTCTACGCCTCGTTCTACTGCTTCAAGGATATTTGCCGGTGTACCGACCCCCATAAGATATGTCGGCTTATTCTCCGGCAGATGAGGCACAACCGCATCGAGGATCCGGTACATTTCCTCATGAGTCTCACCTACTGCAAGACCTCCTACCGCATATCCGTCCATATCCATTTCCGCAATCTGCTGAGCGTGCGCGATCCGGATATCTTCGTAGACACCGCCCTGGTTGATCCCGAACAGCAGCTGATGAGGATTGATGGTATCCGGCAGGGAATTCAGCCTTGCCATCTCATCCTTACATCGTTTTAACCATCGTGTTGTTCTTGCCACTGAATTTTCCATATATTTCCTGTCCGCAACACTGGATGGACATTCGTCAAAGGCCATAGCAATGGTAGATGCCAGATTGGACTGGATCCTCATACTCTCTTCCGGGCCCATAAATATCTTTCGTCCGTCTATATGGGAATGGAAATGTACTCCCTCCTCTTTGATCTTTCTCAGGGAAGCAAGTGAAAACACCTGAAAGCCGCCCGAATCAGTAAGAATAGGTCTGTCCCAGTTCATAAATTTGTGGAGTCCACCCAGTTTTTTTACAATCTCATCGCCGGGTCTGACATGAAGGTGATACGTGTTGGACAACTCAACCTGAGTCTTGATCACACGAAGATCATCCGTCGAGACCGCTCCTTTGATAGCGGCTGCGGTTCCCACATTCATAAAAACCGGTGTCTCTATCGTGCCGTGCACTGTATGCAGCCTTCCTCTCTTGGCACGTCCGTCTTTTTTAATCAGTTCATACATTTTTTCTGCTCCTGTTTTTAGTAATGAACAATGGCTGGCGTTCCCATTTCCAACATACCGTACAGCTGGGAAGCCTTGTCAAGAGGCATATTGATACATCCATGTGATCCATGATTGATATACCAGTCTCCTCCAAATTTGGCCTGCCATGTAGCGTCATGAAAACCTATCCCAGTCCACGTAATCCTCATCCAGTAAGACACCGGAGTCCGGTAAGAAGGTTCCCCAGTAGACGGATCGATAGATCCTGTCAGCACCTTATCGCGTTTCATTTCAATGATAGAGTAGACTCCCTGCGGTGTCTCCCTGTCATCTGTAGGTTTTCCTGTAACTACGTCTGTTTCGAGCACCACCGATCCATCTTTAATGTACCACATATGCTGCGTGCTCATGTCCACTTCCAGATAAGTATTGCCCCAGTCCTGGGCTGAATGAGATGCTGCTGTCTGTTTGTAAGCCGGCTCTTTCGAAGTCACATCTCCGTTTTTAATATTCTGGATCAGAGTCTGCGTCTCTCCATCCTCATTAACCGACCAGCCGTATGTGCCGCCGGTAACTTTTGTAGTTTTGCCTGTCGGCGTCGTAATACTTCGTGTTGTACCGACAGTATCATACTTCTTTCCAAATTCACGCATCCACTGTCTGACTGCATCCTCGTCCAGTGTTACCTGCATATCAGAATCACAGCTAAGCCATTTTGTAATCAGTTCCTTATCAACAACAACATTTTCATCATCCATTGTATATGTGATGCTGGCCTGGATATACTTATTCATTGTATCGCAAGCCTCCTGTACTTCCGGTGAACTGCTTGTATATGCCGGGAGTACATAACACCCTTCGTCTCTAAGAACCAGTTCATCCCTAAATTCAGAGATATATTGTTTTACTTTTTCTGTCAGTACATCCATATCAACAGCCGTACCGTACACTTCAGCCTTGACAACATATGATTCCCCATTGTACTCAGGACACGCTGAAACAGGCTGTGTCTGTTCTCTGGTCACTGCGTTTAATGACGCTATCTGTTTATTTAATGCATCTTCATCATAGCTTACCTTGACAGTGACATCCGTAGTACTTTTAGCGAAAAAGGCTGTCGGCCAAAGCAGCGGATTCTGACTTTTAAGAGTTTTCTCAATTTCATCATTCGCTTCATAGGCAAGTGATATATCTGAACCGTTGATTTCTGAAGTCTCATTATTCTGTTCACGAACGGTCAGTTTATAATCAGATACCTGCTTTTTGATATAATTCTCTACAGCTACCGCCGTTTTCCCGGAAAAATCATGTCCGTTTATCACCGTATTCATATAAAAATGGCTGATAAAAAACGCTGATATTCCAAGATAGATAACAATAATGCCCCCCACCACAGAACCTGCAATAATAAACGGTTTTCTGCCAAGCGGTTTTCTTTCCTTTTTCTGCCTTCTGCGGCGTCTGCGGCGTTTTCTCACTTTTCCCCGCGCCTCTCCTTCCTGTTCGGATGTTTTTCCATGTTCCTGTACCATATCAGTATCCTCTGTATATGAATATCCACTATCGTAAAGTTCACTATCTTCCGTATTCTCTGTATCATCAGGCGACAGCGTATCCTCTGTTGTTTCTGTATCTTCCTCTGAAATATACTGTGAACCGTTCATTTGTTCTTCCGGAGTAAATGCATCGTTTCTTTTCTTTTTTTTGCCATCCATTAAATAACCATCTCTCTCCTTATTAATTCCAGTACTTCTGCAACATTATATTACTTATTTCAGGAAATGTACAGAGATTCTTTTTCCTTAAATGAAAATTATGAGACTTTACATGCTTGCATACACAGGGTTCTTCCTATATAATAAAATCGCTGCACAAATGTTTAAAAATTTGTGTTTTATTTGTTTTATCGCAACAGTTCAACCGACTGAACGATTGTCGTTCACCTACAGTATAGCAGAAAGGAAGTATGAAATGAGTGGTTCAACTTTTGGAAAAATATTTCGTATTACTACCTGGGGAGAGTCCCACGGTCCCGGAGTGGGCGTTGTAATTGACGGCTGTCCTGCAGGCATCCCGCTTTCCGAACAAGATATACAGGCTTTTCTTGACCGACGCCGGCCGGGGCAGAGCAAATACGCAACTAAGCGGAATGAGTCCGATACAGTTACAATTCTGTCCGGTATATTTGAGGGCAAAACAACCGGAACACCGATTTCCCTCGTTGTACATAATAAAGATCAACGATCAAAAGATTACGGAGATATCGCTGTGACATTCCGTCCAGGGCACGCGGATTATCCATATAAAGAAAAGTATGGTTTCCGCGACTATCGGGGAGGAGGGCGCTCTTCCGGACGCGAAACAATCGGACGGGTTGCTGCCGGCGCAGTTGCTTCGCTTCTGCTGAAAGAACTTGGCATTACAGTCCGGGCATATACCAAAGCCATCGGACCTTTTTCCATACCTGAACAGGCGTATCACTATTCAGAAATCAATGAAAACAGTTTCTATATGCCCGATAATGCGACTGCAGAGAAAGCAGGTGAGTATGTGTCCTCTCTTATGTCTCAGTGTAATTCCTGCGGAGGTATCATCGAATGTACAGCCGATGGCCTTCCCGTTGGTTTGGGCGAGCCGGTCTTTGATAAACTGGATGCCCTCCTGGCTCAGGCGGTCATGTCAATCGGAGCAGTGAAAGGTGTAGAAATCGGAGATGGTTTTCAGGCGGCTCTTTCAACCGGGAAAGACAACAATGATCCTTTCTATATGGACGAAAAAAATGTCCGCAAAAAGACAAATCACTCCGGCGGTACATTAGGCGGAATGAGCGATGGTTCCCGCCTGATTCTGCGAGCAGCTGTTAAACCTACTGCTTCCATTGCCCAGTCTCAGCAGACAGTTAACGAATCCGGAGAAAATGTAGAAATTTCCATTCACGGGAGACATGACCCGGTCATTGTTCCAAGAGCCGTTGTAGTAGTGGAATCAATGACAGCAATTACTCTTGCGGATCTGCTCCTGCAGAACATGTCTTCAAAAATCGAAAATATAAAAAAAGTATATCTGCAGTAAAAGACACCAGAGATGTGAAATTGTAATTTTTGCCTCTTCCCAAAAACGGATCGGGACTGAACCAGCCCCGATCCGTTTTTTTCACTATACTTATACTCGAAAACACCCTCCGCCTATAAATTCTCTGAGGAGAGAATTCGTCGGTACATTTTCACTTCCAATCCCCACAAAATAATCAAAGAATTTCAATAGTCTTTTTGCTTCTAAATACTCAACAGAGTCCTTATCCACTCCAAAAAGCAGCGGCTCTACATATTGCTTTAGTACCGCAAGTTCATAAAGCAGCGATGAATTAAACATCACATCCGCTTTTTCCTGATACGGGAAAATATTTTCCTCTTCTCCCCTGCGCACAGAGGGCCACATTGCTATGGTACGCATGGCAGAGGAACCTCGTGTTCTTGCATCCCTTACCAGTCTTCGTATCAATCTGCCGTCTGTAGAGGGAATTCTGTTATGTTCATCAATATTAATCTGTGTAAGCGCACTGATATATATTCTGAATTTTCTATCGTCATCCAGCATTTCAGATAGTTTCGGATTGAGACAGTGAATCCCCTCGATTACAAGAACGTCCTGTGGCCCGAGACGCTTTGCATGTTGCTCAAAGCTCCTCTTCCCTGTTTTAAAATCAAAAATGGGAAGATGCACTTCTTCTCCTTTCAGCAGGCGTTCCATATCTTCATTAAATTTCGCAATATCAATTGCTTCCAGGCATTCGAAATTATAATTGCCATCCTTATCTCTGGGTGTATGCTGACGGTCTACAAAATAATTGTCAACAGCAATCGGATGAGGATTCAGGCCATTCACTCGGAGCTGAATGGAAAGACGATGGGAAAAGGTCGTCTTGCCAGAAGATGACGGTCCCGCAATAAGGATGAATTTGACACCTTTCCGTCCTGAAATCTGTTTTGCGATCTCCCCAATCTTCATCTCCTGGTATGCTTCCTGGACAAGAACTACTTCCCGCATATCCGACCGGGTAACCATATCATTCAGCGCGCCTACTGTATTGATCCCCTGCCGGTCTCCCCAGCAGACAGATTGTTTGAGTACCTGAAACAACTTAGGACTTGGAACAAACTCAGGCACGACTTCCGGCTGCTCTCTGACAGGCATCTGGATAACAAATCCATCATCGTAAAGATGAAGTGAAAAGTATCTGAGACACCCCGTATCTGGCACCATATATCCATAATAATAATCTTCAAATTCATTGATACTGTAAATATTTACCTTTGATACCCGTCGGTATTCAAACAGACGTTCTTTATCATACATTCCGTAATCATGGAACATGTGCAGTGCGGTATCGGTATGAACAGACCGTTTATTAATCGGGATCTTTTCATCTGATAGTTCGCGCATCCTGGCGTCAACCTTTTTTAGGAACTCGTCATCCAGTTGTATATCACCCTTTACAGTACAATAGTAACCTTTATCAAGTGAAAAATGAATACGTACATCCTGAATTTTCTCATGGCCCGCCACATCATGCACGGCCTTTACAAGGAGAAAGCATATGCTTCTTTTGTAAGCCTCATGTCCGAGCGGATCCGCTGTGGTTATAAACCTGAGTTCACAATCCCGCGTCACTGATTTTCTCAGCTCCTGAAGATGGAATCCGTCTACATATACAAGAACAATATCATGCTCAAACTCACTCTGCAGCTCCTCGGCAATTGTCTGATATGATGTTCCAGTTTTATAATATCTGGATTTTCCGCCAATCGTGACGCAACATTTCCTTTCTTCCATTCCTACCTCCTGCATCTCCTGAATCAGAGAACCAGTTCTATCATACAACCTGAAACGGATGGATCACCGGATCCGTCACAACCTCCAGTACCGGAAGTCTACTGTTCAGAAAGTCTTTCATATCTTCAATAAAAATATACTCTGTTCCATAATGGCCTGCATCAATAATAGAAAGCCCCTGCTCCACTGCATCAATCCCATCATGATGTCCAATATCTCCAGTAACCAGAACATCGGCTCCCTTTTCTATTGCAGGCCGGATCGCACTTTTTCCGGAGCCGGGCGATACAGCGATTCTTTTCACCGTTTGTTGCATGTCTCCAAATACTTTTAAGGTGCCCAGATTCAGTTTATGCTTGACATAAACACAGCATTCTTCCAGAGTCATCGGTTTTTCAAGATCGCCGACCCGGCCGATTCCCTCTTCTCTCTCATCCGTAACCGACGTCACATCAAGCACCTCGGCATTGTGAATGCCAAGGATCTTTTCAGCCAGTTCAGCCATACCAAGCACATCATAATTTGTGTGCATGGCATAATATGAAATGTCATTTTGAATCAGTCTGACAACTCTTCTTCCAATAAAATCTCCATCGGTAACGCTCTTCATAGGTGAAAAGATCAGAGGATGATGAGTGATAAGCATATCGGCTCCCGAATCAATTGCCCGGCTGATCACAGCATCTGTGGCATCAAGAGCAAGATAAACATGGTTTACTTCTTTATCCAGGCGCCCGGCAAGCAGACCAACATTATCAAAATCAAGAGCAGCGTCTCTCGGATAAGACGCTTCAATCACCTGTATAACTTCCTTACAAAGCATAGTATGCCACTCCTTTCTGTGCATATGCAAGTTCTTTTCTTATTTCGTCTCTTCGTTGTCCAGCTCTTTCAGAGCCATTATTTTCAAGACTGCTCAATATTCCACGCTTTATTCGGATCTCTCTGAGCAGGAAATCATAAAGTACCTGATTGCGCTCTTCTAAAAGCAGCTTCCCGTAACGAAGTTCCGTCTCATTCCAAGTCTTTATACACTTTTCACTTCTGTTATTCGGTTGTCCCGGAGGTATAACCTTCATCATCGGATAAAATTTACCTTCTTCCTCTACCATATCCTCCCGGACAAACAAAAAACCTTCCTCTAAAAGAAAGGCTCTGACTTTTTCAATCTCAGACTGCGGCTGAAGGATACATTCTTTTAATGTGCATACAATATCCATTCCTTCCTGCAAAATACGGATGAGAAGTCCCCCACCCATTCCTGCGATCACAGCTGCATCGACTTCACCGGGTTTTAATGACTCAAATCCATTAGAAAGCCGAAGTTCAATCTGTTCTTCCAGACAATTCTGTTTCACATGAATCTGCGCCCTTTCAAGCGGTCCCACATTCACATCCATGGCAATTGCAAACGGAATGCGCCCCTTTTGAACAAGCCAGATCGGTATATAAGCATGATCAGTCCCAATATCTGCTATTTTGCTGTCGGCGGTCACAAGATCTGCAACCGCCGTTAACCTCTTTGATAATTCCATGATCCACCTGCCGGAAATCAATCAAGATAATCTCTGAGTTTTCTGCTTCGGCTTGGGTGGCGAAGCTTTCTAAGAGCCTTTGCCTCGATCTGACGGATACGCTCTCTTGTTACATCAAACTCTCTGCCCACTTCCTCCAGGGTACGCGCACGCCCGTCATTCATTCCAAAACGGAGTCTCAATACCTTCTGCTCTCTCTCCGTCAATGTATCCAGCACTTCATCCAGCTGTTCTTTCAGCAGTGTCTGCGCAGCCGCCTCTGCCGGCACAGGTACATTGTCATCCTGGATAAAATCGCCGAGATGACTGTCTTCCTCTTCACCAATCGGAGTTTCCAGCGAAACAGGCTCCTGAGAAATCTTCAGGATCTCGCGCACACGATCCACGGGCATGTCCAGTTCTTTTGCAATTTCTTCAGGGAGCGGCTCTCTTCCAAGTTCCTGAAGAAGCTGTCTGGAAACACGAATCAGCTTGTTAATCGTTTCTACCATATGAACCGGAATTCGGATTGTTCTTGCCTGATCGGCGATGGCGCGGGTGATTGCCTGGCGGATCCACCAAGTGGCATAAGTACTGAACTTATATCCCTTATGATAATCAAACTTTTCCACTGCCTTAATCAGCCCCAGATTTCCTTCCTGGATCAGGTCGAGGAACAACATTCCCCGCCCAACATATCTTTTGGCGATACTGACAACCAGACGCAGGTTTGCTTCAGCCAGCTCCTTCTTTGCATCTTCATCGCCCTGCTCCATTCTCTGGGCAAGTTCAATTTCACGTTCAGCACTCAGGAGGGGCACTTTTCCGATTTCTTTTAAGTACATACGGACAGGATCCTCGATACTTACTCCTTCCGGAACCGACAGATCGATATTTTCCATATCAACCTCTTCCCCCTCAGGGATCATGTCCAAATCCACATCCACATCGTCCTCTGCATCACCGCTGATACGGAGAACATCGATATTGTTGGCCTCGAGATAATCGAACACCTTCTCCATCTGATCCGGATTCAGCTCCATATCACTGAAATGATCATTGATCTCCTGAACGTCCAGTATACTCTTTTTCTTTTTTCCCAGAGCAACCAGTTCCTTCAATTTTTCCAGAAATTTCTGTGTGTTTTCTTCCATGTGTCCATCCTTCCTTTACCGACGCATATGCGCTGGCCATCTTGTTTTATTTTATCCTTAATCAATAGAAATATGCAGTCTGCGGATATCCTCAAGTTTCTGCTTCTCCTGCATCAGTCGCTGGAGTCCTGCCATATCAGCCGGATCCAGATTCATCGTCTGCGTATTCAGACTGTGAGACTTCACCTTGAGGATCGTTTCTTTCAGAGCCTGCTCACGTTCTTCTTTCGTTTTCAGCTCCTTGATTCTGGTATGAAAAAGAGACGCTGCCTCCCGGTGTTCTTCTTCCTCAGTAAAATGATTCAATATTTTTGCCGGATTCAGCTCTCCTTCTTTTCGCTGGTCATACAGGAGTTCTGCAACCCTGCGGTAAATATCACCGGTAAAATCCTCAGGAGTTATGTATCGGCTGATCTGATCGAACATCTTCATATCATCGATCATCCATGTCAGAAGCGCCTTCTGAGAAGTCAAAATACCATTTTCTTTATTTCTTTCTTTTCCTTCTGCGCGTTTCGGCCTTGTAACAGGCTTTGCCATTCCGGCACTGACAGCAGTTTTTGCAACCATTTTTTCCAGGCTTTCACGACTGATCCTATAGGCTGACGCTACGGCTTCTATATAGTTTTCACGCTCAAGTTCATCCTCAAACTCCAGGAGCCTCTTTGCCGTCTCTCTGAAAAAAGCAGTCTTGCCCTCTGGCGACCCCATATCAAAATCTTTCTCCAGCATTTCAATGCTGAACATAAATCCGTTTCTGGCCTCACCGATCCTTTTTTCGTATTCTTCAGCGCCCAGATTTTTAATAAACTCATCCGGATCTTTATATGGATCCATGCGTACAACCTTGGCAGTAATCCCGGCGTCACGCAGAATAGGAACAGCCCTGAGAGCAGCTCTTGTCCCGGCCTCGTCACTGTCATAAGTAAGATAAACTTCTTTGACATACCGTTTAATCAGAGATGCATGCCCCGCTGTCAAGGCTGTGCCAAGCGAAGCCACCGCATTTGTAAATCCAGCCTGGTGAAGAGAAATAACATCCATATACCCTTCACATAACAGAAAATATGGTTTTCTCGATGTTCTGGCACGATTCAGTCCGTATAGATTTCTGCTCTTGTCAAAAACAGGCGTTTCCGGAGAATTCAAATACTTTGGCTTTGCATCGCCCATCACTCTTCCGCCGAACCCTATAACACGGCTGTTTACATCCATAATCGGAAACATGACCCGATTCCAGAATTTATCGTACACACCATTTTTTTCATCTGTGCTGATCAGCCCGGCCTGCCGGATCATTTCCTCGCTGTAGCCTTTGCCGCGAAGATATTTGTAAAGATCATTACTGAACTTATTGGAATATCCAAGTCCGAAAGCTGTAATCGTGGCATCAGTAAGTTCTCTGTCTTTTAAATATGTATACGCCTGCTTCCCGCGCTCAGATTTCAGCTGAACATAAAAATATTTTGCGGCTATTTTATTGATCTCAAGAATTGTAGAACGCAAATCCGCTTTCTGTCTGGCTTCTTCTGAATATTCTTCCTCCGGCAGCTCAATCCCGGCCCGCTGCGCAAGATACTTTACTGCTTCTATAAAAGTAAAATTCTCATACTCCATAAGAAAAGTAAAAACATTTCCGCCCGCACCGCATCCAAAGCAGTAATACATCTGTTTCTGGCGGCTCACAGAAAAAGAAGGTGATTTCTCATTATGAAAAGGACAAAGTCCAAAATAAGAACTGCCTTTCTTCTGCAGCCGGACATAACCGGAAATCACATCAACAATATCATTTCTCGTTCTAATTTCTTCAATCAGTTCTTCCGAATAATACATGTCTGCCTCCACATAATATATATTCGACAAAACTTTTTGATTTCCTTTATTTTTATTAAAATTTCCATGAGTCAGGGATAAAAAATTCTTCGAATTTTTTTACAGCATAATGATCCGTCATACCTGCTATATAATCACAAACGATCTGCTCAGGCGGATCCTGCGAGCGGATAAGCGCGTCATGAAACTGCCCGGGGAGCAGCTCCAGATGCTTCATGTAGTATTCAAAAAGCTGTTGTATCATATGTACCGCTTTTTCTTCTTCTCCTTTTGCCTTCGGATTGAGATAAACATGTTCGAACATAAACTTTCTGAGATCCGCCATTGCTTTTTCTACTTCAGGAGACATGATGATCTCCGGCTTATCCATACTGTTCGTAATTACATCATGGACGATCCGGTTCAGACGTGCTTTGCCTGAATTGCCCAACACATCCCGGATCTCAGCCGGAACATCTTCCTCTGTCAGAATACCTCCGCGGATCGCATCATCCATATCATGATTAATATAGGCAATTTTATCTGAAAGCCTGACAATTTTCCCTTCAAGTGTATGTGGATGTCCCGCTGTCTTATGGTTTAAGATACCATCCCTTACTTCCCATGTAAGATTTAATCCCTTTCCCTGTTTTTCAAGGTGATCCACAACGCGAAGGCTCTGCTGATTATGAGAAAAACGACTGATCTGATTCAGCGCCTTTTCTCCAGCATGTCCAAATGGTGTATGCCCAAGATCATGTCCAAGAGCAATAGCCTCTACCAGTTCTTCATTGAGACGCAGAGCTTTTGCGATCGTTCTGGCATTCTGGGATACTTCAAGAGTATGTGTCAGTCTTGTGCGATAATGATCCCCCATAGCGAGAAGGAATACCTGAGTTTTCTGCCTCAGTCTGCGGAAAGCCTTACAATGCAGAATGCGGTCCCGGTCTCTCTGAAAAACCGGGCGGATGTCACACTGGACTTCTTCACGCATCCGCCCTCTGGAATTACTGCTCAGAACAGCATAGGGACTAAGATACTCTTTTTCCCGTTCCTCCAGCTGTTCCCGAATCGTGATTCCCATTATTTCATCTCCTTGATCCGTTTTTCAATTGCTTCTACAACTGTACGAAGTACCTTGACTCTGGCATAATACTTATCGTTTCCTTCAACGACCACCCATGGCGCATAGTCTGTAGATGTCCGCAGCAACATTTCATTTACGGCATCTTCGTACTGATCCCATTTTTCACGGTTTCTCCAGTCCTCATCCGTAATCTTCCACTGTTTTTCCGGATTTTCCTGACGTTCTTTAAAACGGCGTTCCTGCTCGTCCTTGTCAATGTGCATCCAGAATTTAATTACAATGGCTCCGGCATCATGAAGATCTTTTTCCATATCATTGATTTCTTTATAGGCTCTCTGCCATTCTTCTTTTGTACAAAATCCTTCTATCCGTTCCACCATGACACGTCCGTACCATGTACGGTCGAATATCGCTACATGTCCGTCTTTTGGCATTGCGCGCCAGAAACGCCACAAATAGTGATGTGCCTTTTCAATATCATTTGGAGATGCCGTAGGATTCACCGCATATCCTCTGGGATCCATTTTGGCCGTCAGCCTCTTGATCGCACCGCCTTTTCCTCCGGCATCCCATCCTTCAAATCCGAGAACGACCGGGATACGCCGACGATACAGTTCCCCATGGAGCTTTTCCAGTTTTTTCTGAAGTTTATCCAGCTTTTCTTCATACTCCTCTCTTGTATATTTCAGAGAGAGATCTGCTTTTGAAAGAATAGATACCTGCAGGCCGCGCATCTCCCGATCCGCTTCCCGTGCCAGCTCAGCCGCCGGATCCGATATATGGGTACTTTCTGATTCAGTTGCCTTCCTGGCGTCTCTTGTTTCTATTTCCTCCTGAATCTTCTCGATCTGATCTGCCAGTGCTTTTATTACCGTAGTATAGATCTTAACCGTTGCGAAACGGCGATCCATGGATTCTATTATCGTCCACGGCGCATAATCGGAATCTGTCTTAAACAGCATATCTTCCATCATTGAAGCATATTCATCATATCTGACGTTTCTCTCAAGATCTCCCTGGCTGACACGCCACGCACTTTCCTTATTCTTTTTGAGTTTATCAAATCTTTTTTTCTGCTCCTTTTTGTCAATATCAAGGAAAAGTTTAATAATTACATTTCCATCATCTGCCAGCTGTTCTTCAAAAGAATTAATCGAATGAAAAACATCCGGAAGATCCTTTTCCTTTGTGCGCATCTCAAAGCGGTCAATCAGAACTTTCCTGTACCAGCTGCCGTCAAATATTGAAATTCTCCCTCTTTCAGGTGTTTTAGTCCAGAATCTCCACATAAAAGGATGCATCCGTTCCTCTTCCGTTTCATTCTTTATCGGATAAACCTGAAAACCTCTGGGATCCATGCTCTGAATCAGCCGTCCGATCTGAAGCCCCTTTCCCGATGCTCCAAATCCTTCAAAAACGATAAGCACAGGAATTTTCAGCTCTTTGCACCGCCTCTGCAGAAAACCCAGTTTTGATTCCAGCTGCGGCATTTTTTCCCGATATTCCTCTTTCGATATTTTCTTTGTCAGATCCACTTTTTCCAGCATAGCATTCCCTCCATTTCAAACGTTGGGGTCAAAAATATTTTTCCCCAGCATCAAAATATTATCTGCCTGTTTCTATAAATTATAGTAATTATATCATACAATATAAGCAAAAAAGGAAAAATCCTATTAAAGATTCTTCCTTTTTTACATGTTTTTCTTAAATATGCTTTTCATGCCTGTTCAGCCAGCTGCTCCATCAGGCTGCAGATCAGACTTTTGTTTTTCTGGTTCATACGTTCAAAATAATGGATAAAATTAACATTTCGATCAATAAGGCATTCTGCTTCAATCCGGCCTTCAACGGTCATCCTGCTGTCAGAAAGCTTAAGAATATAATCTGAAGATACCTGGAAGTATTTCGAAAGCTGAACAAGAGTTTCCGCCGGAAACGAATTTTCTCCTTTTTCAATCCGGCTGATCGTCTGCTGTGATACATTGATCTTCTTCGCAAGGTCAGTTTGTCTCAGCCCCTTTTCCAGCCGTAATTCTTTCACCCGATTCTCCACCACTTTTTCCCGTCCTTTATCTCCGATTGGATCTTTCCATTTTCAAAGCTTATTTGCTTTTCTTATTTATTGTAGCGAAAATACATCAGCGTGCTATCCATATATTGGATTTTTATGTACTCAGAATTAGAGTATTATCTGATACAGATGAATGATAAAATGATTATCGGTGATTAATTATGACAAAGAACACAATCGGAAGGAATATCCGAAGCCTTAGAAAGCAAAAAAACATGCAGCAGAATGATCTGGCATTACTTCTGAATATCCGCAGACAAACTGTATCCTCATACGAGCTCGGCAAGAGCATTCCGGATATTTTCACTCTTATCCGTATTGCAGATATTTTCCAAGTGTCTCTGGATGAACTGTCAGGGAGAGCTCCTGTAAGAAAAGAATAGATGAAAAGATATTATGCGGCTTTTTATCATACAAAAAAGGCAACTCTTGTATAAAGAGTTACCCTTCAGACAAACTGCACCGAATGAGGATAAATCCGAACCCTCAACATCTGCCAGAGTGATAGTCTTGGAACCATCCTTATAGTTGAAAGTAAGGATTATCTTGTCCTCATAAAGATACACCGCATTTACAAAGCTGTCGATCAGCCTTTGCCGCTGTTCCCGCTTTGTCACATCAAACTTGCGGAAACGGTAAATGAAAAATGCTATCTGTTCTCTTGTAAGCAGGGGTTTGTGCATTTCTTCCTGCAAAATGCTGACTTCAAGCTGGCTTTTTGTTTCTTCCAACTCGTCCAGCCTTTGCTTGGTGGATGGGGTAAAAATCCCTGCTTGAATAGCGTTGAGCATATTGTTAATACCTTTTTCCGTTTCTGCAAGCTGTTTTTTCAAAAGTGGCAGGTCGGTGCTTTCTTTCTTCTGCAACTCCATCAGCGTATCAATCAGCCGCTCCATGACTTCATCATTCATAATTGCTTTCATGGTATAATTGACAACCAAATCTTCAATCCAGTCTTTCTTGACCGCTTTCTTGTCACAGAGCTTCTTTTTCTTAGTATTCACACAGCGATAATAACGGTGTACTTTCATTGTATGGCTTGTGCCGCTTTCTCCCACCATGAAAGAGCCGCATTTCCCACAGTACAGCTTCGTTGTCAAAAGGTAATCATCCTCGGCTTTGTGACGGGCAGGAGCTTTTTTGTTCTTTGCCAGCCGTTCCTGTACCCGTTCAAACAACTCTTTCGGGACAATCGCCGGAATACCGTCCTCCTTGACTACATCACGATAGCTGTATTCTCCCATGTAACGGCGGTTCTTTAGCAGGTGGTTCATAATATTCAATGTGATTTTCCCGCCACGAATGGAACGCATACCCCGGCTGTTTAACAGATTGACAAGTTCCTGCATGGTCGCACCCTCGCTGTACTTTGTAAACATTTCCAGTACCACCGGGGCGGTCTTGGGGTCGATTTGATAAAACTGCTGTTCGTCAATGTAATATCCCATCGGGACAGTACCGCCATTGTATTTACATTTCAGCGCATTGTCAGTCAGACCTCGAATAACCTTTTCAGAAAGTTCCGCAGAGTAGTATTCTGCATAGCCCTCCAGCATAGCTTCCAGAATAATTCCCTCGCTGCCCTCGGAGATATTTTCCCTTGCGGAAATGACTTTCACACCGTTCTTTTTCAAGAGATTTTTGTAGCGTGCGCTATCATAACGGTTTCGTGCAAAGCGGTCTAATTTCCAGACAAGGACAACATCAAACAAGCCCTTTGCGCTGTCTTTAATCATCTTCTGAAATTCAGGGCGGTTGTCCGTTTTTGCTGATAAAGCCCGGTCAATGTATGTTCCTAAAATCGTGATACCGTTTCGTTCTGCATAATCCTTACATTCTCGCAACTGCCCCTCAATACTTTCTTCTCGTTGATTATCGGAAGAATAGCGGGCGTAGATCACACCTTTCATTTATCCACCTCCATCATTTGAAGAAGCGTCTGCTTTAACTTTTTACTCATTGGCGATTGCGGGTCAAAACACATTTCAATAAACTGCCGCATTTCCTCACTGCCCGTTGCAATTTTAGGGCGGTATTCGTACAGCTTGCCTTGGGGCTTATCCGTCCGGGCAAACAGGTAATCCATAGACACATCAAAATAATCTGCATACTTCACAAGCGTTTCCAAAGACGGAGCAGATTGTCCCTGTTCATAGCGGTTAATGCTGGACTGTTTTACTCCCAGCAAATCCGCCATCTTTACCTGTGACAGTTTCACGCTCTCCCGCAATATCCGCAGACGTTCTCCCAATTCTTTCATAGCTGCGACCTCCCTGTTTTCTCTGTGCTTATTATAACATTTATGCGTTTTATTTTCAATCCGCAATAAGCATAATTATTATGATAAATGCTCGCATAAAGAGCAGAGGAAACAGGGAATGCAGCACCAAAATAAGCGGTCAATCTGACTGTGATGTTACAGCAGACTGAAACCGCTTATTTTTGCGTTTTGCGGGGAATGTGGGTACACATGACCGCAAAACAGGGTTTCCAAAGGGTATCCCTTTGGCACACGACTTTGCTTGCAAAGTGTAGTGTGTTATACGCTCTGTCGGCGTTGCTGCGAAAATGAAGTTGCCGGGGGAGGGCAAGTACATTTGAAGTAGCAAGAAAACAGGGCTGTGGTTGCATGGCGTAAAGCCGCAAATACAGGGCTGGTTTCAGCAGCAGACAGGGCGTATAGGAAAGCCCCCGTCCATCGTCCCACGTCGGACTTCGGGACAAAATGTCCCGAACTTGTGGACACACTCACGAAAAAGCGGGTGGGTTTTTCTCTCAAAATTGAAATGGGCGGGAAGCCATTTTAAGGGCTTTCCCGCCTTGATTGCCTATCAGCAAAGGTAGGCGAAACTGTCAACGGCGGCGCATTTATGCGCCGTTCATCTTGACCGTTGACTGGATCGGCTGGCTTTGCGATTTCCCATCACTTTAATAAATGCGTTTTCTTCTCAATCGTCGCTTTTACGAGCAAAACTGTTTTGGGATTGACAATCAACATTTCGTAAAACTGGCAATACGAAAACCAAAACGGCAACCGCAATAATCCCTATTCCACAAAGTAAAAACCATTTTTCCACACCAATTCGTTCTGCAAAAATACCGGAACACAGCAAACCCAGCGGCATGGCAAAGGACATCACGCTTCCGAGCAATGAGAAAACCCGTCCCAGATATTCTGGTGGAAGCTGCTCTTGAAACAAGGCGTTTTGTACTCCGTAAAATGGAGAAGTTAATCCCATGACTGTACAACAAATTACAAATATAAAAAACGCATTGGTGGGCAGCAAACCGGAAATCGCAATGCTTACCCCCATCACAAGAACCGATAGACCGATTGAAAAAATCCGGTTCTTGAATCCACCCCAAACGCTGAGCAAAATTCCCCCTGCAAGCATACCGCCTGCAAAAGCAATTTCTGCTATGGACGCATGGGTAGGTGTTCCACGAAAGTATCCCATGCTCATTAAAGGGTACAATGCACTGATAGGCATAAAGAAAAACATATATGCCGTTCCAATCCAAAGTAATGCGAACAAACCCTTGTTTTTCTTTAACTCAAAATATCCCTCCTTCATATCCCGGAAAAAGCTGTTTTGGCTTTCGCCTGGGCATATTGGCGGATTTGGAATCGACAGAACCGCAACAACGCCGCAAGCCAGAACTGCGCCGATAATATCCAATAGAATAATCGTGCTTAATGACCAGACACTATATAAGAAAGCGGCAGCGGCTGGGCTGATCAGGGACACGGCGGCCTGCATGGTCTGATTATAACCGGCACATTTGGTTAGCTGGTCTTGCGGAACCATAAGCGGTGTAACTGCGCTGGACGCAGGAGAATGAAAAGCGTTGCCGATACTTCTGACAAATAAGACCAGCATAATGAGCCATATGGGCAGTTCCATAAACACTGAAACGACTGCCAGAAATCCTCCTGTTGCGGCAATCATAAGGTCTGCTCCGATCATCACTCCTTTGCGGCTATGGCGATCCACAAAAGTCCCTGCAAAGGGGCCAATCACAGCTTGAGGAAGAAAGCCCATCAAGGTTGCAATGGATAAGACCATAGCGGAATTTGTTTTTGCTGTGAGATAGAATATAATGGACATTTGCAAAATCCCACTTGTAATGAGAGAAACGCTCTGTCCCGCCAGCATAGTAAAATACTTCTTTTTCCAAAATTTAGTTTCTGTTGTCATATCAATACCTCCTGTTTTTGTCACATACTCTTTTCTGCGCAACAAAAAGCAGATATATGCTCCACTATGGGCATATACCTGCATAACAAAAGGCACGACAAGAAATACTCTATGACAATCATTGTCATAAAGGATTGACCTACGTGTTTCTCTGTACGCACGACAAAAAAGCCCATCACATGGAATGAAAAACCGACTTTTTGTTGTTTATTAGCGTACAAAAATTAACACACGTAAGCCTCCTTTCAACTTCAAACTGATTGTCAGAATATCATATAACAGATAGATTGTCAATCAGTTTGAAAAATTTTTGAAGTGGATTGGTTTGTTTATAACTGAAAATCTAATTTCTTTGAACTTGCAGGGAATGGAATGCTCCGCTTACTTTTTTAGCCCTAACAATTATAATATCTGGAATTTCCTTGTTAAAATAGCATTCTTCATAAAAACCATCAATTACAAAACCAGTGTCAAAACACATATTAAAAATATCCTGCAAAGAACGATGATAGTAACATTGCTTTTGTGGTTGTCCTTCAATCGCAATATCGTAGTAGCTGTGTGGTGTCATGTATTTATCTGTCAGTGTAACAAAGCACGGATGCTGTGTTGCAAATACAAAAACTCCATTATCCTCAATCAAATTGTAAACAGCGGTAAAAAGCGGCTTAATATCGGTAATATCCATGACCGCCATATTTGAAACCGCTTTTGTGAACATCCTGTTTCTTTTTAACGTCTTCATACTGATTTCATTAGTGGCATCTGCTACGTAAAATTCAATTCTATCAGTATTGTGTTTTCTTCGTTTCTTTGCCAGTTCAATCATTTTTTCACCATAATCAAAGCCAACAACTGAAATGCCTTTTTCAGCAAGATATGCCGAATAGTTTCCGTTTCCACACGCAATATCTAAAATATAATCTGAGGAATTGGGATTTAGAAGTTCTGTGACCTTTGGACGGACCACGTTTCTGTGAAAATCATTTGATTCATCACCCATTGTATAATCCCAAAATTCAGCATTTTGATCCCATATCATTTTACTTTCTTCTTTTGAGTATCGCATAATTCCTCCTTCAATTAGAAGTTTTCTATCTATTCAATAGGCAAATTATGTTGTTTCAAAAAGGAAAGTTTATCCCAGTAACCTCTTTGAAATAAAATTTTCCCGTTCACAACATGGAAAAATCCGCAGCCTCTTAATCCTAATGGGTCTCTCCATTCTAAAATTGCCCACTGCCCATCTTCAAATATATTTTCTACAATGGCTGTCATATCAGCTGTGGTAAATTCTGTTGTGAACATTTCTCTGATTGCCTCTATCCCAATCACCGGTTCATTTGTTACCTGATGATTGGTTGCGTTATCATGGTACAGACTCACGATTGCCTCAACATCGTGGTCGTTAAAAGCATCTACCCATTTACATACTACTTCTTTTGGTCGTAACATCATGATTTCCTCCATCTATCTTTGTTTCCTTGCCTGCCAGTTCAATCATTTTCTTCGCCAACTGCTGGAACTGCCCGGCAGTTTCCTCGTCCATCGGAAGAAGCTGCCCGACCCGTCCGGCAATCATAGCGGTCACATCATCCATAGAAAGCGGCTCCTGCTGGTGGTTTTTCATGGCTTCCTGCATAGTTTGGAACATGGCAGCGGTAATGGTTTCTCCCGGCTGCTCGCCGCTGTCCATCTCTTTCTTAATGTCCCGCAGGATAGCAAGGAACACATTCTTGATTTTCTCAATCTCTGCTTCATGGTCGCCCATTTTCTGTGCGTTCAAGAACTGCAAGTCCTGTCTTGCTTCTGCCCGGTGTTCCGGGTGTTCTTTCATCAGATCAGACAGGGAAGCCGTTGCCATTTCAATAAGCTGGTTTCGTGCCATAATGCCCTTTGCCGCTGTGTCCTGAAAATAAATCCGTATCAAATCTATCAGTTTCGGGAAGTTCCTGTGTTCCAGCAAGCGATTTAGGATTTGCACATCCACAGCACCCGTCACAAGCCCTTTGACTGCTCCCTCGGACAAGCCCAGCTCGGATATATCATAGCTTTTGCGGACGCTGATATTGGATAGCCCCAGTATATAGTCGGTGGACACCTTAAATTCCTTTGCCACACCAATGAGAATATCGCTGCTGACTGTCCTTGTTTCGCCGCTGACAATGCGGCTCAGCTGGGAAGCGGAAACGCCGATCTTCTCTGCAAGTTCTTTTTGTTTGATTTTGTTTCCGTTGCATAGGTCAGAAATCCTCTGTCCGGGTGTTCCGGGTAAAGCCATAGTATGCACCTCCTCCGTATAACTCTATTATACAGCAAAATTGCAAAAATGCAATTTTAAAAGTGTAAACTTCACAGAAATGCAATTCTCGCAAAATTCCGAGGATTGCATTTTTTTCGTGTAGACTTAGGGTAGTTCATCGATGAGCTGCACCTTGAAAACAGAATGACCGTCCGAAAAAGGAATATTTCTCCCGGCGAAGTATCGCATTTGCGTACCAACGGAGAACACACGCCGCAGAAATGGGGCAGGAAGCCTTTTCGGGGAAAACGGCAATCAGACAAAGCGGAGGACACACATGGAAAACAATCTCAAAAAGCTGCCGCCGTTGGAGCGCAAGCCGGACGGCTCTCTGTACCGCATGACCCCAGCACAGCGGAAACGGGCAAACGCCTTGATTCGCCGGGAATGTTGCAGCTATGACAGCGGCAACTGCATTGTGCTGGATGATGGCGATACCTGTATCTGTCCGCAGACGATTTCTTTCTCGGTCTGCTGCAAGCATTTCCGCTGGGCTGTCCTGCCGCTGGATCGGACGCTGGAAGCAGAGATTTTCCGGGATAAGGACACAAAACGGTGTATTGTCTGCCGGAGAGCTTTTGTTCCCGGCTCTAATCGGGCGAAATACTGCCCGGATTGTGCCGTCAGCGTTCACAGGCGGCAGAAAGCAGAAAGTGAACGGAAAAGGAGGGCGTGCGTGGACAATTAGGGGCGAAAAAATCCTGTATTTATGGGGCTTTCCGAACACCAAACCAGGGCAGGTGGTATTCTTTATCGCTAACTCTCAAAACAGGGCTTCTAATTGTCCATAAGACACTATGACGAAGTTTATCTATCACTACCAACAGGAACGGGCGCAGAGCTTCACCCAGCTTCCCAATTTCCTGTTTGAAGCACCAACCTATCAGCCATTATCCAATGAAGCAAAGCTGCTGTACGCCTTTATCCTGCGCCGGGCAGACCTAT
The DNA here is from genome assembly GCA_944381495.1 of uncultured Mediterraneibacter sp. Lineage (GTDB taxonomy): Bacteria > Bacillota > Clostridia > Lachnospirales > Lachnospiraceae > Mediterraneibacter. The sequence continues at coordinate 57,226 of CALWLJ010000009.1, forward strand.
CCCGCAAAAATGGATGGGCTGACGAGTACGGACGGATTTACCTGTACTATCCCATCTGTGAGGTAGTGGGCCTGCTTCACTGTGGGCGGCAAAAGGCAGTCAACACCCTGCGGGAATTACAGTATGCAGAGCTGATCGACATCAAGAAACAGGGCTGTGGAAAACCCAACCGCATTTACCCAAAATCCTATGAGGGCAGTTCCAATCTCTGACTTCTTGAATTTCCATTTTGGTACGCCGGAGAGCTGAAAACCGTACTTGACGAGTACAAAAATCAGCCCTCTTGGAGTACCGAAATCGGACGGTATAGAAATACAGAGATTAAAATGATTTATTTATATCGATTCCATTCCAATCCTATCAGAGCTATTTGGGGCGGGATTTTCCTTGTGGAAAACCCCGGGAACGGAAGGGAAAGGAACGAGGAAAGGAGTTTATGGCACAACACGCAATTTTGCGATTTGAAAAGCACAAGGGCAACCCGGCAAGACCGCTGGAAGCCCATCACGAAAGGCAAAAGGAACAGTACGCCAGCAATCCCGACATTGACACCAGCCGGAGCAAGTACAATTTCCACATTGTCAAGCCGGAGGGCAGGTACTACCACTTTATACAGAACCGTATTGAACAGGCAGGCTGCCGTACCCGTAAGGACAGTACTCGGTTTGTCGATACGCTGATTACCGCCAGCCCGGAGTTTTTCAAGGGCAACCCCCCAAAGGAGATACAGGCGTTTTTTCAGAGGGCGGCTGACTTCCTCATTAACCGGGTAGGCAAAGAAAATATCGTGTCGGCGGTGGTACACATGGACGAAAAAACACCCCATCTGCATTTGGTCTTTGTTCCACTGACGCAGGACAACCGGCTGTGTGCAAAGGAGATTATTGGGAACAGAGCCAACCTCACAAAGTGGCAGGACGATTTTCACGCCTATATGGTGGAGAAATATCCAGACTTGGAGCGTGGAGAAAGTGCCAGCAAGACAGGCAGGAAGCATATTCCCACCCGGCTGTTCAAGCAGGCGGTCAATCTCTCCAAACAGGCAAGAGCTATTGAAGCCACGCTGGACGGCATTACCCCGTTCAATGCAGGGAAGAAGAAAGAGGAAGCCCTCTCCATGCTGAAAAAGTGGTTTCCCCAGATGGAGAATTTCTCCGGGCAGCTCAAAAAATACAAGGTCACGATAAGTGACCTGTTAGCTGAAAATGAAAAGCTGGAAGCAAGAGCCAGAGCCAGTGAAAACGGCAAGATGAAAGACCGTATGGAACGGGCGAAGCTGGAAAGCGAACTACAGAACATTCAGAAACTTGTTGACCGTATCCCGCCGGAGGTGCTGGCGGAATTGAAACGGCAACAGCGACACACAAAGGAAAGGTGATTGATTATAAGCAGATTTTTACGCCGCCCCTATGCGGCATTGTACCTTGACAACTGAATAAAGAAAGGCGAGCTATGGCAGAAAAGCACTCGGACAAAATCCCACAGTATGAGATAAATGCCCTTGCCCGGTGCTTGCTTCCCGAAATTCAGAAATTCTTTGCCAGCCCGGAGGGGCAGAAAGAATTTGAAGAATGGAAAGCACAGAGGGCAAAGGAAGCAGAACAACATAAAAGCGTATAACAAAAGCGGCGGTATCGTTATGATACCGCCGCTTTTGCTTTAGCATAGATATACTAAAAATCCGAATCCGTCCCCGATTGGAACCGGGTTCGGATTATCATGGTCTGGTGCGGAAGATGGGACTTGAACCCACACGACACGGATGTCACAAGATCCTTAGTCTTGCTCGTCTGCCAATTCCGACACTTCCGCATTTTTTAATTCGTGTTTTCAGCACCTGTCTGCTGACCACAAGTGATATAATACTATTTTATGCTCCAAAAGTCAACTATTATTTTAAAAAAATTATTATATTTATAAAACAACATTATCCCAATATTGTCTTTCCTTTATATACCAATCAGAATGGATTTTCGTGCAAATAATACACTTAGCAGTTTCTTTTTTATAAAAGAAAAATCCCTCTAAAGAGGGACTTTCCAATGCGGAAGATGGGACTTGAACCCACACAGCTCGAAAGCTACAAGATCCTTAGTCTTGCTCGTCTGCCAGTTCCGACACTTCCGCAACTTATTAACAGCAGTCTTTTCGCGACCGCGAATAATATAATACTATTTTCTCCCATAAATGTCAATACGTTTTTGCAAGAAATTTTTTATTATTTTTGAAGTTTTTCTTTTCAAAAACTGAAACAAGTCATCTTCAATATCTGTTATGCACTTTCTCTGCAAAACACATAAAATCTTTTAACTCTATGAATGTTCCATCGTCCAGTATGGCGCGGCCGCTCATCTTTCCAAAGACCTGATGCTGTTCCGTAAAAACAATACCTGCTGATATTGAAGCCGCCCGATCCAGAAACGGTTGGAACTCCATCTCAAATCTTCCGTCGCTGGAAGTAAAATTCCATGGTTTCATATAATCTTCTCCCGGAATATGGAATTCCACATCATCCAGCTTGTGGCCTATTCCGTCATAAAACAGAATATTTTCAGACGCGGCAGATGTATCTCCGAATCCATATCCAATATTGAATCCAAAAGGTCTGCCTCCTATTGTCCCGTTTCCAGATCCCCAGTACCATGTATTATCATATGTCCAGACTCCTCTCCCCCAGTCCAGCGTTCCATAATCATGTTTTGGATCAAACCAGTACGTCATATCATCAAAAGCCATATATCCCTCTGCTGGCATACAATTAATCTTTCTGTTATAGTAAAAAGCTTTTTTCCCTGTCCAGGGAGTAGCAATCACCATACTGTCCATGTTCTGCTGATCCAATGTAATTTCGCAGTAGAATGGTTTTCCCATATAAAAATCCTTAAAATCACAGGAAATCATTCTCCTGCCATTTTCTACTCTGAACTCAAGCCGAAGCCGGTTATCCTTATATGAAGCAGTTCCATAATCCGAAGCAGAAGGCAGTTTAATCTTTCCCATCGGGAAAGGGTTGAGGATTGTTTCCGTATGCTCCCATTTTTCCTTCAGATTCAGGAAAGAAACCGACTGCAGTCCGATGTATCCCTCATCTGATAAGGTAAATGCCGCCCCGTATTTCTCATTCATCACCAGATAATAATCCCATTCCTTGATCCGGAACTTTGGGGACCGTATCATTGACCTGTCATATTTCCATACGGGTCTGCGGGCCCACCCCGGCTCCTGGATCCTGCCCTCAGAGTTTAATAGCTGTTGTTTCTCAGTTACTTCATGGTTTCTCATCTATATCACTCCTTTTTCATGAATCCGGACTTTAACCGGGACTAAAATAACAAAAAAGCCCGAATCCCAACCGGGACCGGGCTTCTGGTTTCTATTTTACTACGCAATCTTCTCTTTTGCAAGAGCTGCAAGAGTAGCAAATGCTTCTCTGTCATTTACAGCAAGCTCAGCAAGCATCTTTCTGTTCATGTCAACGTCTGCCAGCTTCAGGCCATGCATAAATTTGCTGTAAGAAAGTCCATTCATTCTCGCAGCTGCATTGATACGTGCGATCCAGAGCTGTCTCATCTGACGTTTGCGCTGTTTTCTTCCTGCATATGCGGATGTAAGAGCTCTCATTACAGACTGCTTAGCAACTCTGTACTGTTTGGAACGGGCTCCTCTGTATCCTTTCGCCAGTTTCAGTGTTCTGTTATGTTTCTTCTTAGCGTTCATTCCGCCTTTGATTCTTGCCATTTCTTAATCCTCCTTCATCAACTTCAAGATCTTACAGGTACGGTAAGACTTTCTTCATGTTCTTAACATTTGTTGCATCAGTGATCGTCGACTGTCTGAGATTTCTCTTTCTCTTAGTAGACTTCTTCGTTAAGATATGGCTCTTATAAGCTTTATTTCTTTTCAGTTTTCCTGTACCGGTTTTTTTGAAGCGCTTTGCTGCCGCTCTATTTGTTTTGATTTTTGGCATGATGATTTCCTCCTTTATTGTGCTGCCTTCCGGATATCCATCCCGGGTAAATATTTTTAACGTTTTTCAGTTAAAACCATGCTCATATTTCTGCCTTCCAGTTTTGCAGGCTTTTCAACTGATGCAACATCTGCAAGCATCTCCGCAAAATCATCGAGAATATGTTTGCTCTGCTGTACATGAGCCATCTCTCTTCCGCGGAAGCGCAGAGTCACCTTAACCTTGTTTCCCTTGGTAATGAATTTTTTTGCATTGTTTACCTTGGTATTAAGGTCGTTTGTGTCGATGTTGGGCGAAAGACGTACTTCTTTAATCTCTACAGTCTTCTGTTTCTTTTTAGCTTCTTTCTCTTTTCTCGCCTGCTCATACTTGAACTTACCGTAATCAATGATCTTGCAGACCGGCGGCTTTGCCATAGGCGCAATCTTCACAAGGTCAAGTTCTTTCTCCTGGGCGATCTTCATTGCCTCTCTGGCTGACATGATACCTAACTGTTCCCCATCCTCACTGATCAGACGGATCTCTCTGTCCCTGATCTGCTCGTTAATCATTAAATCGCTAATTGTCGTATACCTCCGTCAAATGAATTCCTTTCAGGTCCTTACGCGAAGACACAAAAAAACGAGTGAATATCATATCCACCCGACAATCAAAAACCCGTCTCTGTATACAGATCAGTAAATTCACAGAAACCATTTGATCAATATCAGACCGAAGTCACGCGATTGTGCTGCGGTGAGAGTGGATACTCTACTTTGTTTTTTGCTTTACGCAACATCTAAAATACCATACTCGCTCATTCTTGTCAATGAGAATTTAAATTTTTATTTTGTTTATTATATCTTCTCACTTTTCTGTCCAAATGCTATAATAGTTCGAGACAAACTTCAGAGAGGAAATTCATAAACTATGAAATCAGATTCAGAATTTACTTCATTGAGTGTAACAGAAGATAAGTTTAATAACAAGTGGGGATTTATCATTTCCTGTATCGGAAGCGCCGTAGGGATGGCCAACATCTGGATGTTTCCTTACAGGATCGGTGAGTTCGGCGGCGCCGCCTTTCTCATTCCCTACCTGATCTTCGTACTGCTTCTGGGTTTTACCGGGGTGATTGGAGAAATGGCATTCGGCCGTGCAATGCAGTCTGGTCCGCTTGGCGCTTTCCGAAAAGCTTTCTCAATGGCGGCCGCTAAGAAAGGATATTCTGAAAAAGCAGGCGCCAGAGTCGGGACAGCGATCGGTCTGCTCCCTGTTATCGGCTCACTTGGAATAGCAATCGGCTATAGTGTCATTATCGGATGGATCCTTAAGTTTCTTGCAGATTCCTTTACAGGCAATATCCTGAACTCTGAGGATCCAGCTGTTGTTTTCGGCTCCCTCTCACAGAATTTCGGGAGCATTCCCTGGCATTTAGCCGGACTTATTATTGTCCTTGTCTTCATGTCTTTTGGCATTTCAAAAGGCATTGAGAAGGTTAACCGGATCATGATGCCTGCTTTTTACATTCTCTTCTTTTTTCTAGCGGTACGGGTGGCGCTTCTCGACGGTGCTGCAGAGGGATATACCTACCTGTTCCAGCCCGACTGGTCTGCAATGGCAGATCCGCAGACATGGGTGTACGCCATGGGACAGGCGTTCTTCTCGCTATCCATTGCAGGAAGCGGAACCGTAGTATATGGCAGTTATCTGAAGTCAGATGTTGATGTTGTAAGCAGTGCGAAATACGTTGCAATATTCGACACCTGCGCGGCTCTTCTCGCCGGCATAGTTATTATTCCAGCCGTATTTGCATTTAATATGGAACCCAACTCCGGGCCGGGACTTCTTTTTATCACGATTCCTGCCGTAATCCGAAGCATCCCCTTCGGTCAGATATTTGCGATCCTGTTTTTCATCGCTGTTCTTTTTGCCGGAATGACATCGCTGATGAATTTGCTGGAAAGCCCTGTGGAAGCCTTACAGAAATGGTTCGGGTGGTCCAGGCGCAGCTGTATCATACTTATTGGAGCTGTGACTGCAGGCATCGGAATTTTTGTAGAAGGGGACCTTGTCAGCCCTTGGATGGATACCATTTCAATTTATGTCATCCCTCTTGGCGCGGTTCTTGCCGGAATTACCATGTTCTGGATCTGCGGCAAAACGTTTGCGCGGAACGCGGTTCAGCTTGGCAGAAAGCGCACACTTGGAAAATGGTTTGAGCCAATGACAAAATATGTTTTTTGCGGCGTAGCTGTGCTCGTATATATCCTTGGGATTTTCTTCGGAGGCATCGGCTAAGAAATAGAAATGAAAGCCCATTGCCTTTCATTATCAGTCAATAATCAGGGCAGAGGTTCTTGTTTATCCGAATCTCTGCCCTGATCTCTGTCTTATTCTATTTTCAATTTTCTCTGCAAATCAGATAAATCATCGTTTGCTTCCCATGCAGAATACCGCTACAACTCCCGGACCTGTATGACTACCGATAACAGTCCCGATATTATTGATCAGTATATTATCAATTCCCATTTTCTCCCGAACAAGCTTCGCCACATATTCCGCATCTTCCAGACAATCCCCATGGGTGATCATAATAATGTCGTTATCCCAACCTTTTGCCTGCTCGACAGCCATATCAACAATCTTGTTCAAAGATTTCTTTCTCCCCCGTTCTTTGCCGATCACCTGGAGCTTGCCGTTATTATCCATATGTATGATCGGCTTGATCTGGACGAGAGTCCCAAGAACAGCCGTTGTCTTTGAAATTCTTCCACCCCGGTGCAGATGATTCAGATCATCAACCGTTACATCATGACAGATATGAAGCTTATTCTCCTCAACCCAGGCAGCAACCTCATCAATCGTCTTGCCCCGCTCTTTCAGCTGAAGCGTCTTATATAAAAGAAGCCCCTCGCCCAGGCAGGCACACAGCGTATCAATAATGATAATCTTCGCTTCCGGATATTTCTCGGATAATTCTTCCCCGGCAATTCTCATACTGTTATATGTGCCGCTTAAGCCAGATGAAAATCCAAGATGAAGAATGTCCTTTCCCTCTTTCAGGAATGGTTCGAGCATTCCGACCGCCTCATCCGGATTAATCTGTGATGTAACGGACATATGGCCTTCCCGCAGTTTTGCAAAAAACTCTTTTGCCGAAAGGCCGTACATATCTGTATATGTTTCGCCGTCAATTGTATATTTTAAAGGAATCACCGGGACATTCCGTTCCTCAAGCCATTCCCTCGGCAGATCCACGGTACTATTGACTGTAATAACATACTCTCTCATTTCTGCTTCCTCCCGTATTCTGATATGCTTCCAAATAAATCAGAAGATAATTTCCTTTTCTATCATATCATCATTTTGCTGATATCGCAAAAGATTTTAGAGATAACAGAAATATCCGGATAAAACATATCTCTAGTTTAACTTAATATTCAGATAATTTCTTCCGGACAGTGTCTTGTTAAACGCAAGGAAACAGAATACCAGAATGCATCCTGCAATAAAACCGTATAAATTAAAGCATGCAGTCAGCACAAGCAACATCAAACGCATAAACTTCAACGCATATCCAAGTTCAAAATTAGGCTGTGTATAATTTGCTACGGCAACGAAGGCCATGTATAACATCACCTCGCTGTTAAACCACCCAGATTGAACCGAAAATTCTCCCATGACAATACCTGCAATAACACTTAGAGGTGTACTGAGCATTGTTGGCGTATTCATAGCCGCCAGTCTCAGACCGTCTATGGAAAGCTCCAGAACCAGAAACTGAAATATAAGCGGTATATTCACGGTATCCTGCACTGCAACAAATTCAAAAGCCTTAGGCAGCCAGTCCTCATTCTGCATAAAAAGGAGATATAGTGGAGTGAAAAATACCGTTGCAATTGTGATCAGGGTCCTCGTTATTTTCAGATAAACTGAGGTAAGCGTCGGAAAATAATAGTCATTTGCTTCCTCAATCATGTCCAGAATAGACGTGGGAAGCACCATAGCAGAAGGTGAATTATCTACCAGAATCACAACCTTGCCTTCCAGAATGCAGGCTGCCGCGGTATCCGGACGTTCTGTAAATTTAAATTTAGGGAACGGATTGAACCATTTTCTTTTAAACAGCGCTTCCGCAAGACTTTGCTGATTCATTCGCAGATCTCCTACATTCAGACTGGTGATCCGCTGTTTCAGATTGTCCAGAAGCCCTTCATCCACTCGGTCCTGCATATAGCAGATAGCGATATCTGTACGGGAAGACTGCCCTGCCTCTGTCATTTCCATTACCAGATGAGGATCACGAATCCGTCGTCTGATCAGCGCCGTATTGAATACAATTGTTTCTACAAATCCATCCCGGGATCCTCTTAATGATTTATCCTTATCCGGTTCATCCACACTTCTTGCCGGATAAGTACGACAGTCAATGCAGATACATTCCGCATATCCTTCAATAAACAGAACCGCTGCGCCGGACAGTACATTCCGCAGTACTTCATCAAAGTCCTCCAGTATATCTACCTCCACATATGGCACATGTCTTTTTATAAACTCCTCTGCATCATCCGGCATATCTTCTTCTGTCACCGACAGAAATGAATCCATCAGCTTCAGCATTGCTTCATCTTTGATAAAACCATCAATATAGTAAAATACAGCCTGTTTTTCCCCAATCACCACTTCCCGGCGGATAATATCAAAGCTCTCTGTAACCGGCAGGATCTCATTCATATATGTGATGTTTTCTTCAAAAGATGCACTTATCTTCTTTTCGTTTTTTCTGACCATAGAACAGCATTCCTTTCTGCAGACCCGATGCATTTCGTTATGTTTCAGATCATCTGCATTTAGATTGCCCGGACCGGGAGGAATTTATGCGGATAAGCGTATGTCACAGGATATATTTTTCTTCTGTCACTGCAAAATGTACCGTCAGTCTTTGATCCGAACCGGCGGAACCGATGCATGTAGCAAGGGTAAAAATCTGGTTGCCTCTCTCTTTTCCATTAAAATCCGCTGTATTTCTCGAACTTAGTTTCTCAGCAAGTTCATTAACAAACGTTTGAGTATTTAATTGGTTCAGTTCAAATACAGAATCATATTTACCGCACCGGAAAACCGAATACAAGGTTCCATGTTTCGTGCGCTCCGGCGTATAAAGGTATAAATCTCTGCAGTCAGATGCATAATTCCCTGTCAAATATTGCTTTAGCCTGCCGAACATCTGTCCCGAGATCATGTTATGGCCGAATATACAGACATGCCCGTCTTCTGACAGATCCGCACCTGCATATGTAAACAGTGATCCGCTCCGGGATAAATTTCCTGCGAAGTCCTTTTCCAGATATTCCGTATCTGTTACACCGGAAAGGATCGGATAATCAATCCCTGTTCCCGGTATGTAAATCCATCCTGCAATATCAGGATTTATTTTTCTCAGTCTTTCAAAATCAATTCTTCTGTTCATTGGATCATCCGGATCAATTCCCTGGTTTTTCTCCGGGACCAGAATCGCTATGGATCTGAGCCCGGTGTTTTCTTCCTCAATACATTGAAAGCTCCACAGTTCGCTTATTCCCATGATCAGCAAGATGACCAGAGCAGGAATCAGAACCGCAATCATTACTCTTCTCTGCTTCATTGCTGTTCTTTTTTTCTTTCTATATATTCCTTGCAGACAATAAAAAGGAGTGTTACAAGAATAATACCTGCACATCCAAGCTGGCGCGCTATCGGGCTGTCAATTCCTGTCTGCGGCGCTTCCTTTCTTTCTGCCTCCGGCTGCTGTTTCGGCGAATGCTTGGGGATAACTTCAATATCATACAGCATTTTTCCTGATTCTTCGCTCCAGTTCGGAACAGAAACAAGAAAAGGGGTAATCTCATCATAATGTTCACCGGAAGATGCCTGGATGAGATAAATGCCTTTCTGAAGATCATCAAAATAAAGTATCCCCTCACTGTCTGTCGTTCCCCTATATATATCTGGATGCTTATCGGATGCAGCCTTCCCTTCGGATACAGTGATATTGCTGCCTGCTTCTGATATCTTCCGGGCTGCCTGTTCAAGTTCCGTTGCATTTTTCAACTGGTTCAGATCCAGGTCCATATCACTGTAGCGATCTGTCAGGACATATCTTCCATTCTGAATATCTCCCACTTTTTCACAGGTTATCTCTACGCCACTTTTCGACGTCCCTTCTGAGCCATTCGTCAATACGATCCGTATAGTGCCGCTCATATCATATGCTGACTGCAGTTTATTGCTGTCCGGCAGTCCCCGCTCTCCTTCATTTCCTGTGAGGTCAACTGTCAGTGCAGCATCGAATTCACCCGCTAACGGTATACTTCCGATATCTCCGGCGCCTTCTCTGCTTTCCTGTTCCGCTGCTGCGGCCGGAAGTACTGCGGCAAATATGATCATTCCCATGATAACGCCTGCCAGCTTTACTGATTTTTTTATATTTCTGAGCATATTTCTTTTCCCTCCAATCCCATAATTTCACAACAAATATTACTCCTGCAAGAATAAACGGAAAAAGGATAAAGAAGCATTCTCTTCCGGATGGGATGCCGGCGGATATTGCTTCATATTCTGTTTCTTCATAAGGAACACGTTCTCCATGAACGACCAGACGATGGGTATTCAGGCCGTAGGGCGTACAAGTGACAAGCGAACACTCATCACGGCCCGGAGAAATGCCCAGAATATCCGTATTATCCGGTTCTACAATTTCTGTATTAAAAACGCGGTATGCAAGTGTCTGTCCCATCACATTCAGGAAAAACAGATCTCCTGCCGCGAGCTCGTCCAGACGTGTGAAAAGACTGGCTCCAGGCAATCCCCGGTGTCCTGTAAGAACGCAATGTGTGTTTTCCCCTCCGACAGGCAGACTGGTCCCCTGCTGATGGCCCGCTCCGCCGGACAGTACTTCTTCTGAGGTTCCGTGATAAATCGGGAGATCTACATCTATTCTGGGAATCTCTATACTGCCCATGACCGAATTCGATTGATTCAGGATACTCTGATAGCTTTCGTCGCTCAGAATATTCTCATCCATATTGTCAACTACTGCCCCTGCAGACTGAAACAGCATACTGTTGTATTCCTGTGCCCGCTGAATCTCTTTCTCTTTTTCCTCTTTATTGTTTTTCTTTATTTCCGATTGATATGATGCAATAATATTACTCTGATGGTACCGTTGAATCATATTTCCGACCGACGGATACAGAAGCAGGAAAAATCCAATTGCCATAACAAATCTTATGGTCCACTTCTTCCTCATAGTGCCCGCCTTTTCCGGTTCTGCTTTTTTCCGGCCTTTCCTCTTTTTATGCTCCTGAAAAATGTTCCGCAAACAAGGATTGCTCCCACCCCTATCAGTACAGGCATTGCTGCGGATCCTGTAGTCGGAAGTCTGCTTCCTGTTCTATTGATGACTCTCAGATCCATGGTCCCTTCTTCCGTATCTGTATTCAAGGTCACTTCTTCCACACTGTGCAGGCCTTCATAGAATTCTCTGATATGCGCTTCTGCCTTCAACTCCTTCAGGACTTCAGAAGATGCGCCTTCGCCCGGTATATAATTATTTCTGTCCGATGTATATTGAGGGGAGACAGTGAGTACGACCGGTTCCGTAAGCTGTCTGTATCCGGCCGGAGCTGATATCTCCTTCAAATAATAGACTCCCTGGTCAAGACCATAGATTGTAAAGTTGCCATCTTCAGATGAGCTCATCTCTGCGGCTTCTTCCGGTACCACACCTCCTGTATGATCCTCTCCGCCCAGACTGTCCCGGTTTATGATAATATAACTTCCTGACTCGCTTGGCTTTGCTTTCACAAACACCTCATTTCTGCACGCTTCATCACTATACAGGCGAAATCTGGCTCCTTCCAGCGGGAGGCCTGTCTCATTAATCTTGGATCCACACAGCTGAAAGGTGAAGCAGACAACTGTATCCCACGGGGTATAGCCTGTCTCTCCTTTGCCCTGTGTATCGGCATCATTTGAGAACTCAAGTCTGACATTATTTTCAAATCCCGGCCTTCCGGTACGGTCGGCAGCAAGATCATTGAGGACAGTCTCATACGTTAGAGTAACCGTCATGCCGGAATAATCATTATGTCCCAGATGATCCTTCTTATCAAACTCCCGGTCTGCAATCTGCTTGATATCTTCAACTTCGATCACAAAAGTATCTCCCGGATCCATATAAGCGGAATCTGTAATAACATTATATTCATCGTTTTTCAGGCTATACGCCTTTTTCCCGTCAGATACTGTTATCTGTATCCTGTTTTTATCGTTTTGAAATGTAAGTGCCTCATCCATCTGGTCATGCCACGCATAGTAGTAGGTATCATACCCATTCATATTACTGATCGATGACTCAAATTTGTACGGTATTGTCTGACCGATCTCATAATCTCCAATGTCATTCCAGCCATCGCTGCCTACAGCATCCACCTTATCATCTTCCTTTATCTTTTTTACGATGTCGGGATAGTCGGATTTTATATGTATTGAAGCTGAAGGAGCGGCAGTATCAACCATGCATAGAGAAGCGGCATACCAGTCACCGCCGTCAGCATCGCTGCCGGACACCTCATCAATAACATAATATCCATATTGAAGTCCGGAAACAGCGATCGCATTATCTGTATCTGTACTGTCCACATAGAAATATTCTCCGCTTATTCCCTGACTCTTTATTTCATCGCGCAGATCCTCTACAAAATATCGGAATTCAGAATAGTATCCTTCTGTCTTCTTCCCCGCATCTGCTTTAATTCCACCGTTTAGCGACTGAATATAATCTATAATCTGGTACTCTGTTATCTGTAAAGCATCCTGCTCTGCATTCTCAGGTGTACTCAGTGCTTTCCACGTTACATTCTGCAGTGCCAGTTTATATTTTTCATTAAATGTATAGTTTACTGATTCACTGTTTTCCGCTTTTTCCACATGAAAGAGCTGAAACATCTCAAAACGCTTTCCTGATAAAGACTGTCCTTTGTTTCCGATAATCGTAATCTCCGCACTGCCTTGTCCAAGATCAACTCTTCCGTTATATACTGTATGTCCTCCGCTTATATCAGCAGATAATTTTGCCGCCAGAACAGTGCTGTCCCCACACCATCCGCACAATGGCATGACCACAGCGATCATAGTACAGATACTTAAAATTTTTATTCGTTTTCTAGTCATATGCATCCTCCTTTTTTCTCCTGTTTAATCCTGTCAAAAATGGAACGAGAATGAGAAGGGACCCTGCAGCAATCTGAAGGATCATTCCAGAATCCCCCGTTTCGGGCAATTCTGAACCTGTGAAATTATATACTGTCATTTCGGCAATCCGTTCCGCACGGGTTCCGGCTACACGATACTGCCCATCTTTCCCTGTATAGGCTTTATCGTTTACCCAGAATACAAATGAATTATCTGCCACGTCGCTTTCCGTACAGATTTCCCAGACGATTGGTTCGCCATTTTCATCTGTCGGCAGCCTGTACCCGTCAGGTGCTTCTGTCTCCTTCAGATAATACACCTGTCCAACCTGAAGTCCGGACATGACCAGTGTTCCTGTATGATCTGTTGTCCGTCTCATCAGTTTATCTATACACTTTTCATCTGTATATAATGTAAATTCAGCGCCTTCCAGAGCGGTTCCATTTTCATTTTCCTTATATAATCTCAGGCTGAACGGTGAAGGATAGTTTATGATCTCAAGATAATTATCTCCGTTTTCTCCTGTTTTCAGTTGTATTCTGGAGAGGAGATCTTCATGGTTTTCCTCATCCATTGTGATACTTCTGTTATCATTTACAGTAAAAGCAAACGATTCCGGAGCAATCTCAAGTCCTTCCGGAGCAAACACTTCCTGCATCGTATATTTCCCGCACTGTAATCCCATAATTTCTATTTCTCCATTCTCATCTGTAGTAAGTTCAGATATGATCCCATCCGGCTGTGTAAGCTGAAAGACCACTCCCGGAATTCCTTTGTCTATTACATCCTGCTTTTTCACAATTTTAAGTTTAAAAATATTCTCTTCGTGAACAGGCGCCTGATAGCTGATCGTCTCTTCCTGTCCTCCATTTTCTGTCACCTGTGCCATAATAATCTGCGGATCTAGCAGATAACCGGAAGGAGGCTCGATTTCTTCAAAGGTCAACGTTCCATACGGAAGGGCATCCTTACCGTTCTCATCTGTAAACAGCCCGTCTCCAGATACCAAATAATCCGATGCGTATTTAATATATCCGTTATCATCCGTCTGAAATACCCATTCTCTCAGCGGCTCCTCTCCTTCTTTCTCCGGATCTGCATCCATAATCCCGTCATAAAATCTGACACGGTAAAGTGCTCCTCCCAGGGTTCCATATCCCTGTGCTCTTCCGCCTGTTTCTGAATCGACTTTCTGCAATAATATGCCGCATGGGTACATAACCGGATTTTCCGCAGATACAATATCTTTTTCAATCAAAGGCAAGTCTCCGGATGCCACATCGACTTTGTAAACTGCAGGATCTTTTTTAAATCCTCTGGAGGCCTGAATTTCTCTGATCCAGTAGGTTCCAAGCGGAAGCCCGGAAAAACTTCCTTTTCCGTCTTTATCTGTTGTAATATTCCCGACAGGAGATGTACATTCCTCATCTTCATAAATGGAATATACGGCGTCCTTGAGAGAATAGCCGGCAGTACAGTCATTTAGTTCCGGGACAGAGGAATGCTTTATCAGATTCAGCTTAATCTTTATCGGTACATCAGACACAGACAGACGATAAGGGGAAGAACTTGTGTGCTCCGCTGTAATCTTCACGGATTTCACTTCTGTATCAGATACAAATCCCTGCGGCGCTTTCGTTTCTTTTATGTAGTAGGTACCCGGTGCCAGGCAGACTGTGTTGCTCTTTCCAGACTCATCTGTAGTCAGGACTGCTTTTACTCCGGAATCAGCTGCTTTTGCCGCCGAAGATTCATCGCAGGATTGAGATGTATAAATACCATATTCTGCCCCCGACAAACTATATTGGCTGTTTCCCGATGTAATATCAGGATCAGCAGAACTTTTTTCCAGTGTAAGATAACCATTTGGTTCGTACTGCCAGTACATCAGGTCCTGTGTGCCCCCGGTTCCGGTTTTCACTTTAAATACATGAAAACCGGCCGGCGGAACAGCAGCTTTTTCAACAAAATAAATAAAATCCGACAGTCCGAGGCTTGTGGCATAATTTCCATGAATGTTGTAACTAAGCGAATCTGCACCGGCATGATAATAACTCAAGGCAAGAGAAGTAATCGTCCTTCCCTGGGCAAAGCCACTGATCCCGCTCCACTCTCCCGGAGCTCCATATCCGTAATACAAAACTTTACGTACTTTGTTATCCGTCACAGATACCGGAGCCGATGTCTTTGTTCCTGCCACGGGCGTAGCTGCACTGTGATCTGCGCAAAATGCCGGGATTCCATTTACCTCAAAGTAACCGCAAGTAGAATCCTTATACCTGACCGGCTCATATGCGGTAACTGTTCCTCCAGAAGATGACAAAAGCATTAAGGAAGAGACCGTCTGCTCCTGTACATTTATCTCTGTCTCGGAATCATAACTGTCCAGAAGTTCTGCCGCTCCTGAGTCTTCCATTTCTCTGCTGCTCCTGCCCTCTATATAAGATTCTTCCAGATATCCCCTGGAATCAAGATAATCCGACAGGCCAAGAGTATCTGCCAGATCCCGCCGTTCATCTTCACTGAGCACAGAATCAGCACTCTCCGACGCCTGTATCGTAAGTTCCTGACAGAATAACCCTCCGCATAAAAAAAGCATAAAAAGAATGGATAACAGAACGACTGACGTTATGTGTTTCAATTTCACCATAAGCACGTCTCCTTTCACAGCAATTCTTTATTAATCATTACACATTTTATCTGGCTACAAATATGCTTTTCCATAGTAGGACCTCCTTATTTTTTATTCATCAAAAACTGGAATCTCGGGCGAAACTGCCATGAAAAATGAGATCTGCATCCTGAAAACAGGTGTTCCGCATCCGGACATTTGAAATTTTAAGAAATAATCTGTCCGGGATTTTGATGTGAATGAAGTATAACATCTGAAGTATTTTTCTTCAAGTATTTTATGTGTATTTTTAAAATACATTTTAACTTTATTATATGAGCCAAAAAGAAGGGGGAATGTTCCTAGAAAGAACACTCCCCTTTCCTACTTAAATTGATTATACCTGCTTGTTATTTGTTGTACTTCCGAATCCGCCATTCCGAATCTCCGTAGCGTCATCGTCCAGAGTGATGCCGTATTCCACAAAGATTCCCTGCATAAACCCTTCGCCGGCTGCGATGCTGACGGTCTTTCCTTCGTTGGAATCATTGGTAATCTTTGCAAAGATATGCCCTTCATTGTCAGAATAGTAATAGTCACTGTCAATGATTCCCACTGTATTGTTCAGCTGAAGTCTGTATTTAAAGCCAAGTCCGCTTCTTGGATAGCATTTCAGCACCCATTCCGGTTCCATCCAGACACGGATACCTGTTGGAATCCGCACTGTCTGTCCCGGTTCTAATATAATGTTTGCCGGAGCATAAAAATCATATCCCGCACTTCCCGCTGTAGCGCGGCGGGGAAGATCAATCTGGGAATAGATCACTTCCACCTCATCTTCATCTGCAGGGCCAAAGGTATCTGTCCATCCTTCACGGAACTGTTTCAGGCTGACTTTTTCAAATTTAGCAATTCTGTTCATCTGTATTCTCCTGTTCTGTAACTGCTGGCTACTGTCTGTTCCAGATCATGTCTCTGGTGATCTCGTCAATGGAAAAGGCTCCGCACATTTTCATTGTATCGATCAGTTCTGCACCGATCTTGTCCGCATAAGCAGCCACGCCTTCTTCCTGTCCGCCATATACAGCTGTCACAAAAGGTCGTGCGATCAGCACAGCGTCTGCTCCTACGGCCAGTGCTTTGAAAACATCAATGCCGGTACGGATGCCGCCGTCTACAAAGACCTTCATCCTGCTATTCACTGCTTCAACGATTGACGGAAGGACCTCCGCTGTAGCAGGGCACTGGTCTAGCACACGGCCGCCGTGGTTGGATACCACGATTCCCTGCACTCCTGCCTCCATCGCCTTCAGAGCACCCTTCGGCGTCATGATACCCTTCAGGATAAACGGGATCTCCGCCATCTTTACAATCTCCTTCAGCTGATCGACAGACTTGCTGCCGGCAGGCGGAGTCAGGTTCTGAAGAAAAGGAAGGCCGGCAGCGTCGATATCCATCGCCACGGCAAAGGCGCCGGACTGCTTTACCATATCCATTTTTTCGCGGATTGTTTCCATATCCCATGGCTTTACCGTGGGGATTCCCAGTCCGCCCAGCTTGCGGATTGCAGAGACGGCCTCCTTCATTACATTCGGATCTGTTCCATCTCCTGTAAATGCGGCGATATTTTTCTCCGCGCATCCCCGGAGCAGGATCTCGTTATATTCCTGATCTGAGTATTTATCTCCGTAGTGCAGCTTGACAGCGCCGACTGGTCCGGCGAAAAACGGATAGGCAAATTTCTTCCCGAACAGATCCGTCTCTGTACAGACGTCCCGCTGCTCACAGATCGTATCCATATTAATCCGGATTTCCTGCCATTTCTGATAATTTCTCATTGCCAGTTCTCCTGTTCCCTTTGCTCCGGGGCCAGGGACTGTATTTCTACATGCCGCACCATTACATACAGTACATGCCTTGCAATATGGCCCGATGCAGCTGCGGGCATTCTTTACTGCTTCCTGATAATCCATGTTGATCTCCTCCCCTGTCTTACCGGAATATGCCGGACTCATCCAGCACACCGATGATCTCTTTTATCATATCTTCGTCCACTACAAGGGCCATCCTGACGTAGCCTTCTCCTTCGCTTCCGAAAGCGCTTCCCGGAGTTACAATGACACCGGTCTTCTCCATCAGCTTCAGGCAGAAGTCCATAGACGAATCGAATCCGTCCGGGATCTTTGCCCATACAAACATGGTTCCCTGGCTGTCAGGCACATTCCAGCCGATGCTCCTCAAGCCTCCGCAGAGCGCCCTGTTCCGGGCAGCATACTGCTCTCTCTGGGCCTCGATAAAGTCATCCGGTCCGGTCATGGCCGCAATTGCAGCCAACTGAACCGGGTAAAAAATACCGTAATCGATCTGAGAGCGGAGCAGCCGGAACTTGCTGACGATCTCCTTGTTTCCCACTACAAAGGAAATCCTGGCACCGGTCAGATTATAGGATTTGGAAAGAGAATAGAACTCTACTCCCACGTCTTTCGCTCCTTCAAAAGAAAGGAAAGACCTGCCTTGCTTTCTCGTAAATATGATATCTGAATATGCATTATCATGAAGGATCACAATATGATTCTTCCTCGCGAAATCAATAAGACGTACATAAAATTCATCCGGCGCGCATACACAGACCGGATTCAGCGGATAGGAAACAATCATATATCTGGTCCTTTTCAGCACCTCTTCCGGTATGCCCTCCAGATCCGGAAGATAACCGTTCTCTTCCCGGATCGTATAATATTCAATCCGGGCTCCTGCCATAATACCGCTCATTTCAAACATGGGATACCCCGGATTTGGCACCAGGATCGTGTCCCCCGGATCACAGAGGACCATACCGATATGTGCCATTGCTTCCTGAGATCCATAAACAGACATAATCTCATCTGTCTCGAGCTGCACTCCGAAACGTTTCTCATAGCGGTACTGTACCGCCTGGAGCAATTCCGGCAGATCAGCCAGTGAATACTTGTAATTTTCCGGATCAGCACAGGCCTCCTGCATCGCCTTCATCACGTGAGGTGCCGGCGGGAAATCCGGTGTTCCTACGGAAAGGTTGTATACCTTCTCTCCGTTTTTCAGCCGTTCTTCCTTCTTCTCATTCAGCGCGCCAAAGATCCCCGGCTGAATATTATTGACCATTCTCGAAAAATGTATATCGCTCAAAGAGATTCCCCCTGTCTTATGTAATAATTTTTCATATTTTACGGGGCCCAAAGTCTAGACTTTAGCCCCCGGCCTCCTATTATATAATAATTTATTTCCATTTACAATAAGACAGTATCCTTAGACAGGTAAATTTATTCGTTCTTTTCCGCCGGACTATGGGGATTTCTACGATTTTGATTCACGCCCCATTTCTAATACAATATCCGCCACGTTCATTGTGGACTTTCTGTGGGATACGAGAAGCACGGTCTTATCTCCTCTTCCTTCTTTCAGCGATTTTAAAATGATTCCCTCATTCAGAGAATCCAGGTTGCTGGTAGGTTCATCCAGAAGGACGAACGGCGCATCATGAAGGAAAGCCCGGGCAATTCCGATCCGCTGCCGTTCTCCACCGGACAGTGTATCTCCCAGTTCTCCGACTTCTGTGTCATATCCTTTCGGGAGAGTCATGATAAAATCATGGACAGAAGCCTTTCTGGCTGCTTCCATGATCTCTTCTCTGGAAGCGCCGGGTCTGCCTATGGCAATATTATTCGCGATGGAATCATGGAACAGCACAGTCTCCTGTGTCACATAGGATTCCATATTTCTCAGATCTGATGTATTGATCTTTCTTATATCTCTGTCCGATATACTGATCCTGCCTCCCTGTACATCCCAGAAGCGCATCAGCAGCTTCAGAAGGGTAGACTTTCCGGAACCGCTGGCGCCGTGGATGCCGATGATCTTTCCTTTCGGAATTTCCATTGAATAGTCTTTCAGGATCTGTACCTGGTCATAGGCAAAGTCCACATGCTCTGCCCCGGCTTTTTCAAACCGGATTGTTCCCTCTCCGCTGATTTCCTCCACCTGGGGCTTTTCTTCCAGGATCGAAAGAACCCGTTCTCCGCTGGCCAGTGTCTGGTTCAGATTGTTTGAAAGACTGGACAAAGCGACAACAGGGCCGAATGATCCCATCATCGATATGGTACAGATCAGTACTCCGTCAAATCCAATGGCATTCTGCCTGGATAAAAACAGCGTCAGAAAAAGCATTCCGAAGGAAGCCAGGAGAATCACCATATTTGTGACCGAACGCTGGGAACCTTCCATACGGCTCAGCTCCTTCTGGATTCCGGCAAGTCTGTCAGATCTTTTCTCCATTTCCCCTGACCGTTTCTGTCCCTGCCTGTACTGGATTGTTTCATCCAGACCTCTCAGTGAGTCCAGTACGAAACTGTTCAGCTCGCCAAAACCGGTTCGGAACTCCATTCCTCTGGCTCCTCCTCTGCGTCCGTTCCAGAAGGGGATCAGAGCTCCGACGATCAGGTATGCAGCCAGAGCAAAGATACCTGCTCCGATATGATACCGGCCGATATAAAACGTCATGATAAGAGAAGTGAGCACTGCAATAGCTACAGGCGATATCGTATGTGCATAGAACACCTCCAGAAGCTCGATATCCGTTGTGATAATGGAGATCAGATTTCCTCTGTCTCTGCCTTCCAGTTTTGCCGGGCAGAGCTTCCTCAGAGCCGCAAACACCTTATGCCGGATGATTGCCAGAAGTTTAAACGCGATGAAATGGTTGCAGTATTGTTCCATATAATGAAGTACTCCTCTGAGCACAGCCAGCACCGCCATGATCAGGAATAAATATTTCACAGGTGATATCGGATGCAGAGACAGCTCATCTGCCACTCCGGCTCCCTGAACGATACCATGTAGAAGGGCCTGCCCCGCAAGGATCGTAAGAAAGATTGCGCACAGATATCCGGCTGTGCCGAGAAAGACTGCCAGGATCATAATATGCAGGAGCGGCTTTACAAGGCCGATCAGACCTCCCATGACAGCAGGGGCGCTCCGGCGTTTCATTTCTTTACTACTCATGCATTTTCCACTCATGAAGCATCCTCCTTTCGATAACTTTCCAGCTCCATCTGACTCTCGTAAAGTCTCCGGTAAGCTCCGTTCTCTCTCATAAGTTCACTGTGCGTCCCGCGCTCACAGATCTGCCCCTCTGACACCAGATAAATGCAGTCTGCTTCCACTACATTGGCAAGCCTGTGGGAGATCAGGATCACCGTCTTTGTTCTCGCCAGTTCCCGGATCACCTCCATGATCAGCTCTTCACTTTCCACATCAATATTGCTGGCCGCCTCGTCGAAAATATAGACAGGGGCGTCTGCCAGCAGCGCCCGGGCAATCGCAAGCCTCTGACACTGTCCCCCGGACAGATTGGACGCCCGTTCCGCAAGCTGTGTCCCAAGGCCTTCACGAGTCTTCAGAAATCCAAGCAGATTTACTCTTTTCAGCACTGCCTCCATCTCACTGACGGATGCATCTGCCTTTGCCATCTTCAGATTATCTTCTACCGTTCCTTTAAACAGATAGCTGTTGTGACGTACAAGCACAACTTTCCGCATCAGATCCTCTTCCCGGATATCCGGGACATCAATCCCGCCGATTCGCACACTGCCCTTATATTCCCGGTTTTTTCCGCAGATCAGACCTGCGATGGTACTCTTGCCGCAGCCGGACTCTCCGACGAGAGCCGCAGAGCTGCCTGATGGAACTCTCAGGTCGATTCCTTTCAGTATCTCCCGGTCCTTTTCATATGAGAAATATACGTCAGAGAGTTCCACATCTAATGATCCATCCGGCAGTTTGACCTTCCCCGCTTCCGGCTCTTCCATGTCAAGGATCCGGAAGATCTTGTCGCTGGCCGCCATGCCGTTCATTGCAATATGGAAAAAGGATCCCAGAAGTCTGAGCGGGATAAAGAATTCACTGGCAAGAAGGATGATCGTCAGTGCGCCGGCAAATGAAAGATTTCCCGCCAGGAATTCCCATGATGCAGTGATCATTCCCACCGCAGCTCCTCCATAGGCAACAATATCCATTACACTTGTAGAATTCAGCTGCATGGTCAGCACCTTCATGGTTATATTCCGGAAATGCTGTGCTTCCCGATCCATTTCCCGGGCTTTCTGGTCATCTGCCTGATAAATCTTCAGAGTTGTCAGCCCCTGAAGATTTTCAAGGAAAGAGTCGCCCAGTCCCGTGTAAATACTCCAGTACTTATTCAGGAGCCTCTTCGCGATCTTCTGTACTGCCACAATAGACAAAGGGATCAGAGGCACGCAGATCAGAAGGATCACACTGGCCTTAAGATTTACACGGCAGAGCACGGCAAAAAGTGTGATCGGAGCAAGAAGGCTGTAGAAAAGCTGCGGAAGATATTTTCCAAAATATGTCTCCAGCTGCTCCACGCCTTCCGTACTGACCTGCATTACTTCAGAGGTTGATACCTTTTCCCTGTAGGAAGGTCCAAGCCGGAGCATTTTGCCATAGATCTTCTGTCTCAGGATCTTCTTCACATCCACACTTGCCTGGTAGGATGCTCTTGCCGCCATCCGCTCGCAAAAAAATCGGGCTGCCACACAGATGACCAGTACGGGAATGGTCCGGAAGATGCCGCTTTCCGTTACTTCATCAAAGATCAGGCTTTCCAGCAGGCCGGCAATGGTCCATACCGCCGCAATCTGGGCAAGCAGTGCTATCCACTGCCACAGAATGTTATATACGATATATTTCTTTGCGTGGGACAACAGTCCCACCAGTCTTTTTTTAATCATTGTTATCCCCTCTCTGCTTTTTCTTCTCCTTCATGCTGCATACAACATGCCATATGGCCATCACAGGATGGTATAGCAGCATGCGGGGTCCGGAAAACCGCATGACCTGACGGATCTTCTCCCGCATTTCCGGGCGGTAGCAGTGGACCCGGCAGTTGCTGCAGAATGTTTTATTTTCCATGAAAGGACATTTCTCACTGCGCATCCTTGCATAATCTGACAATTTCTGACAGTCAGGGCACATCCGCCCTGATTTTTTGTCGTAGGCACTGTGGTTTTTCCGGCAGTACAGGCGGATCATTTCCTCCACTACCCGCTGTTCCTTTTTCCTCTTTCTGTCTATATCTCTCATGCCCCTACTCCTCCGGCTCCAGAATCACCGATTTCCCAGTCGGAATCGTACGGATCCTTGTGAAGAAATAACTATACTTGAAAAGGATAAGAAACAGAATAAAAATCCTGCCGTATATATTCTGCATGGCAAGAAACGCCAGAAGCAGCATACATGAGGCCGGGATCAGAAGGCTGAACTTTGTTTTCAGCGTCATGGCACGGTTCTTTACGAAGCTGTCCAGATGGCGTTTGTAAAGTTTCGTACCGGTAAACCATCTGTGAAACCACTCTGATCCTTTTGCCAGGCAAAAGGACGCCAGGAGAAGGAACGGCGTGGTCGGAAGTACCGGGAGCACGACTCCCACCGCTCCGATTCCCATAAACAGAAATCCGAGAATGAGCCAGATCAGCCTGAGAGGATTCTTTTTCAAATTTTTCATGACATTTTCCTTTCTGCATATAAATTTTGTTAGATTAAACATGTACTGAAGTTTGCAGCAATCTGTCTGAAAAAGCGAAGAGTAAGTTATGTGTTACTTTGGTTAGTCATGTCAATCTCACTAACAATTTATAGCATGCATAATTATATGATGTCAAGTTCTAAATAAGATTCATTCTCAATAATCCCCCTCATTTATTCCCACGAGCAACGATCCAGGCGGACATACTTGCATATACATTTGACTATTTTAATAGAAGATACTACTGTTCAACACAAAAAGAGGCTGGTTCCCCAACCTCTTTGATCGACATCATCAAGTATTCTGCTTTAAAATAATTCTCCGAACATCTCACTCTCCAGTTCCAGTATATCATCCACCCGAATCTCACAGCCGTTCTCCAGCCGGAGGATTCTCTCTGTTTCATCTATCTTCTTCAGCCTTCCGGTCTCCCGGACCATGCTTCCCCCTTTTTTCTTCTCATCCGGCAGGAAATAGCTGACCGTTATCTCCGGATGTTCAGCAATATGTTCCGCCAGAATCCTCATCTTCCCCTCCAGCTCCTCACAGACGTTTTCACTGAGTTCCGGCTTCTGCCCGGTAAGTCTTGCAGTCTCACGGATCACATCCTCATAACCGGCAAGCGCCATAAATGGAGAAAACTGAGCCGCCCGCTCGGACATAGGCATCTTCGGGTGTCTGGCAGATACATGATGGGGGAGATCTATGATATCATCGTATTGTCCTTTCATGCCTTGTGACCTCCGATCTGATTATTCCGTTCTCTGGCAGTCGCTCCCTCCTCCAGGTTCATCCCCCGGAGGATCGCATTTTTGCCGTATTTCTTCTTAATGTCCAGCATGGCTTTCTGCCATCGCTTCTCCTTCTCCAACTGCTGATTTTCCTGTTCTTTTGCCTTTTCGGCAGCCTCCTGATCAGTAAATAAATCAAGCTGCTCATAGCTGTCTTTCTCAGCGGCCTCCGATTCATCGGCCACACGGGAAGCGGTCAGATAAAGACGGCGCACCATCAGGTCCGGATCCACGATCCGGTCAAACAGCTCTGTGGCAGCCTGAAGGATCCGCTTTGTGGATGAGGTATAGCGGGGCAGATTTTCTGTTCCGTGAGCATGCTTTGGAACAGCGCGCCCGTATCGGTCTGAGGCAGTCTCTCCTTTGTAACCGTCTCCGCTTTTCAGATTATTCCTGTCATAGCCCACAGTCAGCACAAGCTGGTCTGTCGCCATATTCCTGTCAGCAAGATCCAGCGCCAGCATATCTGCCATTTCTCTGAGTACAAGTCTGGCCTTGTGAAAAGGATAAGGACAGGACAGCACCTGCCCGGATCCGATGCTGTTTGACGCAGGCTTGTACGCTTTAATGTCAGCGATAGTACAGGGTTCCCATCCCCATGCGTGATCGATCAGCAGCTCCGCGTTGATGCCGAACATCTGATACAGCAAGTCTTCATTATAATAGTCCCTATCCTTTCCAAGAGAGCACCGGGCAATATCACCCATGGTAAACAGGCCATGTTCCTCCAGTTTCTTCGCATATCCTCTGCCTACCCTCCAGAAATCCGTCAGCGGCCTGTGACTCCACAGAAGTCTCCGGTAGCTCATCTCATCCAGCTCTGCAATGCGGACTCCGTTTTCATCCGGAGGGATATGCTTTGCCTCGATATCCATAGCCACCTTGCACAGATACAGGTTCGTTCCGATCCCGGCAGCAGCAGTTACTCCCGTAGTTCTCTGGACATCAAGGATCATTTCCGCCGCCAGTTCCCTTGCCGTCATGCCATAAGTGTTCAGATATCCGGTCACATCCATCATAACCTCATCAATGGAATAGACATGGATATCCTCCGGTGCGATATACTTCAGATAAACTTCATAAATCCGGGAGCTGTAGTCCATATACAGAGCCATCCTGGGCGGAGCTGTGATATAATCCAGTTCCAGAGAGGGATTTTCCTTCAGTTCTGTGTCATCTGCTGAAGATCCCGTAAACTGATACCCCGGAGCCCTGTTTTTCCTCTCCGCGTTTATATCCTTCACTCTGCGGATCACGTCAAACAGCCTGGTGCGTCCCGGTATCCCATATGCTTTCAGGGATGGAGAGACCGCAAGGCAGATGGTTTTCTCTGTTCTGGTCAGATCCGCTACCACAAGATTGGTAGTCATGGGATCCAGTCCCCGCTCCATACATTCCACAGATGCATAGAATGATTTCAGATCAATTGCAAGGTATGTTTTCTCCGCCATGGCTTGCCCTCCTTCCTATTTGCTCAATCATAATTATATCAGCTGATCAGGTGATCTTCTTATATAATTCCAGTGTTCCGGAAGTGCTTCCCCCATACAGGAAATAATAATCAATTTGATCACTACCGTCTGTATACAGATAATTCCCATACATGGAAATCATACAGCAGAGCACCGTCTGTTCCGCAGCAACGCCGATCCCGTATCCGCGGTCGGAAATGAGAAGCGGCATTCGCATCTTTTTCCCGCCGAAGTTAATGTATCTGGCTTTTCTATTGATCCGCTCCAGATCTTCCTTCAGGAATCCCTTTGCATAGATCTTTTCCTTTTCCTGCCACTCAAAATGATTCCATGTTTCTGAGACGGCACCCCTTCTGATCTGGCGCGGCGCCACCTGTCTTTCCGCCAACAGGATCTTCCTGTTCTGGTCAAGGAGGCGGAGCGCTCCCGTCCGTCTGTTAATCCGTACTGCAATCTTGTCCGTCGCCGCCTCCGCCAGATCCTTCCCTGCTCTTGCCGTCCACACAACCGGATGATCCGGCTCCAGGTTCCAGTATCCATCTGCGGATCCGGCAGCTGTCCCTTGTATAAAACGTATCCGGATGATGTCACTGGCTATGGGCGTCACCCTCAGCGTACCAGATGGACCGATGAGATCAAGATATCGTTTTGTTTTCCTGATAGTCCGGATGGAGCAGTCCATTTCAGGTATATCCTTCAGGCGCAGTATACTGACATCCGGACATTCACCGAAATGATGGGGGGAGGGATTGATCTTCTGTGGTACTGTTCTGGCAGCTGGCGTCTGCCCCCTGCCGGACACCGTATCTGACATTTTCTTTTCCTGGCGTGCTCTGATTCTTTCCTGCCTGGGTTCAGCCTCATCCTGTTTTCTGCTCTTCTCTGCGCTTCCCAATAGCTCCGGCCTCTTTTCATCAGGCACCGGCTTCGCGATCAGATCTGTCAGGTCGCCCTGGTGTACAACAGTCAGCTCATGGAGCGCACGGGTAGCCGCCACATAGAGAAGCTTGACATACCGGTCTTCCGCAGGATAGGCAGCGTCTGAAGGATGATACAGGAGCACGGCGTCGAATTCCAGTCCTTTCGTATACTCTACCGGCAGGACCATGATCCCTTCTGTGAAGTTCGCCGTCTCCGGATCACTGTCCGCCAGAGGCAGTCTGGTTCCAAGCCAGTCTCTCACTTCCGCAGCTTCTTCCGCATCCCGGCAGATCACAGCGATGGTCTCCCGGCCGTCCTCCAGCCATTTCCGGATACTTTTCTCCGTTTCCAGAAGCATGGCCTCTTCATCCGGACAGTCCTGTACTGTCACCGGACTTCCATGTCTTTCCACAGGTTCCACCGGATAGATGGGGAAGTGTCCGTGCCGCAGGATCTCCGTGGCAAAATGAGAGATCTCCACCGTGTTGCGGTAGCTCTTCTTCAACAGACAGAATCCGGTGGAACCGGGCGGCAGAAGAAGCTGCCGGAGCTCCTCCCAGTCGTTGAGGCCATATCCGAAATGAATGTTCTGTGACACATCTCCCATGATCGTATATGTACAGCCCCGGAGGCAGTATGCGAGAGTATGATACGCCATCATTCCAAAATCCTGGGCCTCGTCAATGATCACATGACTGGCCTCCCGGATCCCGTCCGTCTCTTTGATTCGTTTATACAGATAGGCAAGAGCAGACAGATCATACAGATCGAATTCACCTTCCGTATAAGGCACGGCCCTTCCATTTTCCGCCTGTTCTTCCAGGAATCTGCCATAGACCTCAAAAACAGACCCTTTCCATTCCTTTCGACCGAAATGCCACCGGTACATACGCCGGAGTTCCTTCTGTACATCCGGAGGATAGGATACATACCTGCCTGCAAGCTCATTTTCCAGCTTTGCCATCAGGATCTCATTTAACATATTGATCTTGCCCTGCATAGAAACACCAGGGTTGTTCTCAACATACGACCGAATGGAATCACTGCCCAGAAGCAGGATGTGATTTCCTTCCATCCGGACATCTTCCGGAGAGATGTGTTCCGCTTCATATTTCTGACAGAACATTTCAAGATCATGGAACCATGCACTGCCGCCTTTAATGCAGACAGCGGAATCCTTCTTGTCAATGGGACGGACCGAATACTTCCCGGAATCCCAGTCCTCATAGAGAAGACGGATGAACAGCTGCTCCATGGTCATCTGTGACACACCGTATACATCAAGATCAGGCAGAACACTGGTAATATAGTTCAGCAGGATCCGGTTGCTGCCGATGATATAGAAGTCTTCCGGGCGGAATTCATCTTCATAATTATACAGAATATAGGAAATGCGGTGCATGGCGACAGTTGTCTTTCCGGAGCCCGCCACTCCCTGCACGATCAGGTTCATCTTCGGCGACCTTCTGATCACCGCATTCTGTTCTTTCTGGATCGTGGCAATGATCTCACCCAGCACAGCAGTCTTATTCTTTGCAAGATATTTTGTCAGCAGTTCATCGTTTGCCACCACATCCGAGTCAAAAAAGTCTTTCAGCTGATCGTTTTCAATCTCATATGTCCTTTTCCTCTTCAGATCAATGGTAAAAGAACCTTCGTTTTTGACAGTATATGTACACTGTCCGGTATTGTTTTCATAATAGACAGACGCAAGAGGCGCCCTCCAGTCTATAACTACAGGCTCTGATGTATTTTCGGAAATTCCCACCCTGCCAACGTAAAAGGACTCATCCGCCGGCTGATGGGGATCTCGGAAATCGATCCTGCCAAAATATGGCTTTCTCCTGGCCTTCCGGCACCGCACCAGATCTCTCCTGCTCTCACGCAGCTGTGACTGAGTATTATGAAACATGGTAAGCGCTTCTTTATCCTTCGTCCCGTATGTCTCCATCAGTTCATGGAGTTCGCCGGACAAATCCGTGACGCGCTCTTCTGTTCTGGTCAGATTCTCCTGAGCGATATCGATGATCTGTTTCAGCTGCTTTTCCTCATCCTCCCGTCTCAGCCCCGGAACCGGCCTGATCCTTCTAATCTGTTTCCCCTTCATTTTGTCCTCCCCTGCGATCCTGTATTTCTATCTACACTGTATCTGCATCTATGCCCTTCATCTATGTATGCATATCTTCACTCAAAACAAGTGTTTTTTAACCAGTAACGTTATTATAGATATACAAATATATGAAGTCAACACTCAAAGGCCCTCGCAGCAGTCAAACATAAACCGTTGATACAAAAATTCCGGCCGGATTACTGTTCAACCGTATCTCTGTCTCCAGCCATAACGGAGCTGTATTGTAACGAAGGCCCGTAGCAGAGCGCCGGCATTTAAGCCGCGTCCTTTGCGGCTTTACGTGTCCGCTGCGCTATGCTCCGAGCGAAAGCGCGGCCGCCGTGACAATACAGCTCCGCTATGGCGGAAGCCAGGCAACCAATAAACAGCAATCAGGCGGAAGCCCCCTTGTCTCCCGCCTGATCAGTCTTTCTGACATTTTCCACTTGTTACTTTTCTTCTATAATAACTATAACGTCCTTCTTTCTTTTAAAATACTCTCTTATGATAAGAACCTCGCATCCTGCCAGGATCAGTCCTAAGATAATATCGACTCCGATGGCGATCTGCTGCCATCCAGCCATTCCCTGATCCAGGTTTTCCGGCTCATAAGCTCTGCTGTTTACGATCGTATACATGATATTTTTACAGGACTGCCTTGCCGCTTTGATCGATGTTGCGCTTGTAGTATCCGTAAGGTGGTTTGTCTCATTGTCCATCGGCGACAGACAGATATCCGTGCCGCCCCGGATCGCCTGATCGGCGTCCATATAGCCATATACGCCGTAATAATCGGTAAGCACCATTCCCCGGAATCCCCATTCATCACGGAGGACCGTTGTCTGAAGCGGATAGTAAGCGCCGCCCCATATGGTTCCGATATAAGAGAAGGTTGACATAACTGCCCCGGCGCCGCCTTCTTTTACACAGATTTCAAAGGGCTTCAGGTAGATCTCTCTCAGAGCCTGTTCGTTGGACCAGGTACAGAGCATATCATTTCTGTTCGTTTCCTGATCATTAAAGGCAAAGTGCTTGATAAAGGAGTATACCCCATGCTCTTTGGCGCCGATCACTGCCTGTGCAGCCATCTTGCCACTCAGCACCGGATCCTCTGAGAAATATTCAAAGTTTCGGCCTGAGAACGCTGACCTGTGGATATTCATAGCCGGAGCATACCAGCCGGAAACGTCCATTTCATCAGCCATTCTTCCGATGCTGTATCCATAATTATAAGACATATCACGATTCCATGTCGCAGCGATCAGCGTACAGCCCGGGAAACCGATAGAACTTACCTGTGTAAAGTTATTGTTGATCGATGCAGGACCGTCACAGTCTGTCGTCGATACCAGACCGACAGAGTCAACAGCCGTTGTAGAGTATCCGCCGTATGCGATCATACGATCCATATCCTCTACTGTGAGCTGATCCAGCAGGTCATCCCACCGGGGATCGTCATAGTCTGCTCCACGCAGATCCGCCAGAGTCATCCCGTTGTCTGCGCCCGTTACCGGCATTTCATCATCCGGATCATTATAGTCCTCCGGATCATAGTTCTGATTGTTGATAAACTGTGCCTTATACTCCTCACTCAGGCTGTAATCCGCCGGAGCTGCCGTTGCCTCATCATAATTTGCAAAGCCGTTTGCACGCGAAAGGTAGGTTACCTTGTCTCCATAAGCCTGTTCAAACTGGTTTGTGGCAGCAGTATCATCTGTGGAACGGGGATTCGTCTCATCGTAGACGACCGTATCCTCCACCACATAGCTGTGCTCTTCGATCACATCGTGAGAGTTCATGCGGATCGATATCCCGTAGCTGCCTTCCTCAAGGATATACGCCCCGTCGCCGGAATAATCATAAGACGCCATATCCTCTTCCTTAAAGGAGAAGGAAATGGTCTGGCTCTCTCCCGGCTCCAGCAGATCCGTCTTATCGAATTCAATCAGGTTCGCCGCCGCCTTTTCCACGCCGCCGTTGGTATAAGGCGGATTCACATAAACCTCAACCACATCTTTTCCGGCTACCTCTCCTGTATTCGTGACAGTAACATCAAATGTGATATTTCCATCTCCGTCTGCCTGGGGCTCTGTCATGGTCTGACTGAAAGTCGTATAGCTCAGCCCGTAACCGAACGGATAAACCACTGCTTCATCATAGTCAAAATCCATGTTCCCTGCCTGTGCTTCCGCATATGCAGTTTCATAATATCGGTACCCCACATAGATTCCTTCCACATAGTTTACAAACGTGGGGATTGTAGTCATTTTCTCCTGTGTAATCCAGTCAGTCGAAACATAGGCGTGTTCCTCCATATTGTCATAGACAAAATCTCCGAAATTATTTACGATCGGTGTCTGCGTCAGATCTCTCAGGAAGGTATCCACTGTTCTTCCGGACGGGTTCACTTCACCGCTCATGATCTTTCCGAGAGCGCTGAAACCGCTCTGTCCCGGACAGGGAGCCCATATGGCACTTCCGATCTGTTCATAATCATCCAGCCAGCCAAGTTCCATTGCATTATTGGTATTGACAATGACTGTAACGTTGTCAAACTTGGAACACACCAGCTCCAGAAGTTCCTTTTCTCTGTTGCTCAGTTCCAGGTAATGCTGGCCTTCTTCCCAGTCATTTCCTTCATTCATTGTGTCATCATATGTACCGCGAACATAGGATTTCCCGGATGCGGCCCAGGATCCGTCTACAACAGCAGTCATATCTGTAGGGATATCAGCATTCTCTCCACCCGGGCGTGAGATGAAGAATACCGCCTGGTCGGAAAATGTCTCTGCTTCTGAGAGAAGTTCCTCGGAATAATCGCTGACAGCCGGTTCCGGCAGTGTCCAGTCCTGATTCCACATCCCGATCTCCGGACGGGCGTCTTTATATTCGGTATAGAAGTCCACAAGATCCTGATTGACCTCAAATCCAGCGTTTTCCAGGCTCTTCAGCGGAGAGATGATCTCATAGTTCTGCGAGATTGCTCCGGATCCCACTCCGCCATAGATCGGATTGGTGGACGCCCAGCCAAACACATTCAGCTTTGTTCCTTTCTCCAGCGGAAGGCTTCCGTCGTTTTTCAGCAGGACCATTCACTCCTCGCCGATCTGATTCACATAATCATAAGCCTCTTCCATACTCTCGTCTGAGATTGTCCCGGAACCTGTGGCCAGAGATATCATGGTGGACATCGGTCCAAAACAGATCATATTTACCGTAATCACCAGGGCCAGTACTATACAGAGCCCAGCCTCTGCCCTTATAAGAAATTTTTTGGATTGACGCAGCTTTTTCAGTACTGCCGCAGTGATAAATGCAATCACGGCAAGCACAAGGATCACACAGAAAAATATGATCTGCGGTCTGGCGCTCTGGATTGCTGTTATCACATCATTCATGTTAATTGATAACATCTACTTTTTCCTCCCGTATTTTTTCTCTTTCGAGATCTATCTGATAACCTGATCTGCTCCTCTGCCTGGCATTTATCAGTTTTATTCAACTCCTTCCCGCAGCAATTTCGCTTCTTTCAGGTCTTCAGAATCTATCATTCGGTCTTTATAATAATATTTCTTATCCTTTTCGCCGATCCTGCGGATCACGCGGCATGGATTTCCGGCTGCAACTGTATTTTCCGGAATATCATGGATCACTACACTTCCCGCGCCGATCACACTGTTTCTGCCTATCGTTACGCCCGGGCATACGACCACATTCGCCCCCAGCCAGCAATTGTCGCCGATCACAACAGGATCAGCATACATATATTCTCTCAGCTCAGGGTTCACCGGGTGACCCACGGTCGCGATCGTGACGGCTGGGCCAAATAATACATTTTTTCCGATCTGTATGATTCCGTCGTCTATAAAGTTACAGTTCATATTTATGTAAGTTCCATCCCCGACCGTAATATGTGTTCCATAGCAGAAGTAAAACGGCGGTTCGATCCATGCATCTGTTTCTTTGCCGAATATTTCATTTATACAGGCACTTCTTTTCTCTGTTTCATCCGGCATCAGATGATTGAATTTCCACATTCTGATCTTTGCAGACATCCGTTCTTCCGGAAGCCCTTCACATTCGTCTGTAAATAACTTTCCTTCTCTGATACGCTCTCTCATTGTCATTTTGCTTTCCTCCATCCAACTTAATAATGTTTATTTTTCTTCTTGATTTATCGTCAGATCCTTCAGCCAGCGGTATTTTTTATACCTACGGTATACTGCCGGCAGCTTTACCATTTCATCCAGATTAATAATGAAATATACAAACAGCACGGGCATTTTTAAGACAAATGCGGTTATAAAACCTGCCGGAACCGTAAAACACCAGAGCGTGATCGTATCGCACAGGAAGCCGAACCGGGAATCGCCCCCGGCGCAGAAAATTCCGCTGATCGTTGTTCCGTTTACATATTTTCCGATCATATAATAGCTGCACATGACCAACATCCATTTGAGATATTCTTCTGCTGTGGGCGACAGATCCGAAACGAGCAGAACAGCCGGACTTACAGCCAGAAGAAAAATGCCGGAACAGATCCCGCTTATAACCGCAATGCGGCACAGCTTCCCGCCATACAGCTTTGCTTTCTCCAGTTTTCCGGCTCCCAGCTCATTTCCTACAATGATCGCTCCTCCGTTTCCGATACCCATAGCAAGGCTCGCGATCAGGTTTTTCACAATATTTGCTATCGAATTTGCCGCCACGGCGTCTGTTCCCAGATGCCCCATGATCACCGAATACATGGTGAATCCGCCGCCCCAGACAAGTTCATTTCCCAGCACCGGCAATGTATAGTGCCAGAATTCTTTCCTCATCGGCTGATCCGGGTGCAGGATATATCTGATGCGGATCTTGATCCTCCCCGCCTTTCCCAGTTCCAGCAGTACCCATGCCAGCTCGGCCGCTCTGGAAATAGCCGTCGCCGCGGCCGCTCCCGCCGCTTCCATGCGCGGCACCCCAAAAAGCCCATAGATCAGAACCGCATTCAGGATGATATTGAGTCCTGCCGCTGTGGAACTTATGACCATACTTTTCGCGGCCAGCCCGCTGTTTTTCATAATGCAGAGGTAGATCTGCGAGATCCCGCACATCAGATAGGTAACACTCACGATCCTCAGATAGCCAGTTCCATAAACAGTCAGCGCCGGATCTTCTGTAAAGATCCGCATCAGCAGTCCCGAGGTAAACATTGTTCCGGTGAAAAATACGGCTGAAACCGTCGCGGACGTCCTCAGTACAATCCCAAGTATCCTTTCGATCGCATTTTTATCCCCTTTTCCCCAGTATTGTGCGGCAAACATACTCGTACCGATCGTCAGGGCAGCAAGAAAAAGATTATATACAAATGTGACCTGACTCGCCAGCGATACGGCTGAGAGCAGATCCTGCCCGATCACTCCTACCATAAGGGCGTCTGACGCACTGACAACAGCCAGCATAAGCTGTTGAAATGTGATCGGCAGTACAAGGGCAAGAAGTTTTTTTCTAAAATTTTTATCGTTCATCGGTTTGTTATTCTCCTGACATTGCTTTATAATTCATGCATGACCGGATTCATTTTTTCAAATGTGCAGATTTTCTGAAATCCAATCTCTTTCAGAAGTTTCTGAGCTTCAGCGATACCGTATCCCAGCTGGTCCGGCTTATGACTGTCGCTGCCGATCGTGACTATCTCCCCTCCCAGCTCATTGTATTCCTTCTGTGTTCTGCCTTTCTGGAAGTCCTGTGTCCAGAACTCTTTATTTTCCACCTGATGGACGGACAGGATAATAAAATCAAAAGGATATCTGCGAAAAAGAGCCTCGAACTGAGGAATCGTATGTGTCTGAACACCAAACTCCATTCCTGTTTTTATCCGGATCTTCCCTTCGTACTGCCTCTTCAGCAGCTTAATCTTGTCCATATATGCAGGGTAATCTACGTTTGCGAGAGGTTCTCCGTTCCGCCAGATGATCTCTGATCCGGAGTCCCAGTCGTCTTTCACACCATAATCCACATGGTCGGTTATGCATATCTCATCCATATTCATGCGGACCGCATCCCGGATCACATCTTCCATCGGATATATGGAATCATCGCTGAATTCCGTATGTACATGATAATCGGCAAACATCTGTACTCCTTTCGAACTTGACTTCAGGATTTTTTCATAATATGATTTTACTGTACATTTTGCAGAGTTTCTATCAGATATCTGCCTGATTCAATAACAATCCTGCGAGGTAATATAATGACACCTTCTATCAGACTGAACGAAGACTATTCAGAAAAAGTACAGTACAACAACCCGGATTATCCAATCTACATCCGCAGAGGTTTGCTGTCAACTTATCCGGAATACCGGGCGCCTGACCACTGGCATGACGACATCGAATTTCTCTGTGTATTGTCCGGGAAGATGAAATATAATGTAAATGGGGATATTACAGAACTTGAGGAAGGAGATGGAATATTTGTAAATGCCGGGCAGATGCATTTCGGCTTTTCCGATGAGGAACAGGAATGCGATTTTTACTGCATCCTGCTTCATCCGGTGCTTCTCTCTTCTCTTCCGGCCTATGAGAATGATTTTATAGAACCACTGCTGAGAAACAGCAGACTGCCTTTTCTTAAGCTGTATTCCAATACCGACTGGCATCAGGAGATATTGTCCCGTCTGCATCTCATATATCACGACAGAGACTCCGCCTATGCTCCGCTCGAAGTACTTTCTTCCTTTGCGGCGATCTGGGCACAGCTCATCAGACACCTTCCGGACAGCGGACAAAAAAAGCCCCGGAAGAGCCAGGACCTTCTGATCATAAAAAAGATGGTAAGATTTGTTCAGAATAATTACAGGAAAAAGATATCTCTCGCAGAGATCGCAGCTTCCGGAGCCGTGGGACAGAGTAAATGCTGCCGTCTCTTCGCCAGATATTTTTCACGTTCTCCCAATGAATATCTGACCCACTATCGATTGAGAAAAAGTATGGAACTGCTGCTTGATACGGATATGTCAGTTACAGAGATCGCGCTTTCAACGGGATTCGGCAGCGCCAGCTACTATGCTGAGACCTTCCGCAGAAAGCTTGGTAAAAGTCCGAAAGAATACCGTAAGGCAGAAACGGCGGGGGTTTGATTCCCCGCCGACAAAAAGTATGTTTAAATGTCCTGGATCTACTCCCACTTATATGCAATACTCTTTGTCACCACATTATCCGCCTCATCCTTTACATCTACCATGATCGTATAATTTCCCGGTTCCGGAGGATTACAGTAAGCCACGCTGCTTGTCGAATAATCTCTGAATACCGTTGTTCTGCCATTTACAGTCCGGTAGAATCGATATTGTAATTTGCCCGTTCCGCCAGATGCATTCGCCGTTAAGACTACGGTAGACCCCTGAGGCTGCGGTGATTTCTTTGAAACAGAAATGGAATCAAGTTTCAATGTATTTTCCGAAGAATTCCAGCTGAATTCCATTTTCTTTGTTGCTGTTTTTCCATTTTCATCACGGACGTCTACATATAATTCGTATGCGCCTGTATCAGAAGGATTACAGTAAGCAATATTGCTTGCAGCATAATCCCTGAACACTGTAGTAACCCCATCCTTTACACGATAGAAACGATACTGAAGTGTTCCGCTTCCACCGGATGCAGATGCGGTCAGTTTCACGGTACTGCCCAGTATCTGCGGAGAGACTTTGGATGCTTCAAATGATTTTATCACTATACTGCTTTCCGGAGCATCCCAGGTGAAATCCATCTGGGCGGTTGCTGTATTTCCCGCTTCATCGCGTACATCTACATAAATAGTATAATCTCCCGCCTGAGGAGGATTGCAGTAAGCGACCGTGCTGGTGGAATAGTCTCTGAATACCGTGGTGGCATCATCTTTTATACGATAAAAACGGTACTGCAGTTTTCCTGTGCCGCCCTCTGCGGACGCTGTCAGCTTAACTGTTGTCCCCTGGACCTGGGGTGAAACCTTCTCGGCGGAGAGACTGACAGCAAGCTTCTGTTCCGGCTCCTCTTCTTCTTTCGGTACAATTACCTCATTCAGTCCCGAGGAGTCATACTTTCCATAAGCTGTAACATCATATCCAACACTTGCCGGTGCCTGGTTGCTTCCGTCGTTAAAGAGTACCTTGAGCGCTTCATCCATATCTGGTGTATCAAACACATACCGATAGACTCCATTAGGCAGCTTTTCCATTGCTGCTCCCGGCCATGCACCTGCAATTGTAATACCATCGCCATAATACAGATAACAGTTGATGTTCGATCCCCATTCAGACGGTTTTTCAAAATAAATCGCCGTTTGTCCTTCCGGCACAGCTTCGTAATCATATGGCGGGACTGTGACTTTAACCGTTACCGTATCTGAGATTCCGTTATTCGATGTTGCCGTGATAACAGCTGTTCCGTCTCCCTGTGGCGTGATGACACCTTTATTATTAACTGTTGCCACATCCGGATCCGAAGACATCCAGGTCAGAGCTTTGTTTTTAGCATTTTCCGGGAGCACAGTCGCTGTAACTGCAGCAGTCTCTCCCATAGTAAGATCTATAGAATCCTCGGAAAGTTCAACCGAGGTCACCTCTACAACCTCTTCCCCGATCTGATACTGCTTCATATATCCGTCATTTCCATAATAGCCGCCGTCCTTGAAATCAGCTGATTTACTTACAGATGAGCCGTCCGTAAATACAACGGTCAGATTGTCTGCGTCTCCGGTATATGCACATGCATAGTCCTGCCCCTCAACATAGGACATGGGAATGCTTTCTACAAGAATGCCATTGCTGAACAGATTTGCTGTTACGCTGCTCCATCCGGATTCATTTTTGAAATAAATGCACTGACGGGAAGTATTTTCCACCGGGTTGTCTGTATACAGATAGATTCCGTCCTGTCCGATCTTGCCCGGAGCAGGAGTCTTCTCTGTATCAAGAACGTATACCCGCATGTTGCCCTTTCCGGAACACTCGGCTGTCAATGAACCGTTGGTGACTTTTTTCGTATCGCCTGTAACACAGTCTACATAAGTTCCGTTTGGAATATTATGAAATGTAGCCGTACCACTGACTGTGATCAGTGCGAAACTGTCTGTCTTATCATCTGTGTAGCGCCTCTTATATGCCATGTTGTTTCCACTGATATCCTCTGTGGAATACTGCCCCTTGCGAAGAGCAGGCACCGCCTGACGAATCTGGTTCAGGCGCTGGATATGTCTGGAAAGAGGAGCATTTAATGTCTCTGCCATCGTGCCGGTAGCGCCGAAGTATTCACCGAAATCTGTAGTCACAACATCTCCTTCGATATTATCACCATAGTATGCCCGTCCGGTCTCACTGAGCGGTGCGTTGGGACCCACATCAATCGGTTTGCCAGCCTGGAATTCAATCTCGCTTCCATAATAGATACAGGGAATCCCTCTGAACGTAAACATAAGTGAGAGGTTTTCCGCCCATGCATCTGTTCCCCCGTTATACCGCACTGTCTGGCACTGATCCGGAGCATAATCGTGAGAATCTACATAAACCACATTCCATGTAGAATCGTTAAAATACTTGTCTTCGCCAAGAGCCGTGTTAAAGGCGCTGTTCGCATCATTAAAGCTCCAGTGCATCTGAAAATCAATTACATCCAGTCCGGATTTTTCAGAATAGTCCGGCTCATGATATTCATTTCCATATAAGAATGCATTATCGCTGGTCGGCTGAGCATTCGTGTCCATATGTTCATAATAGTGTTCTTCTACAAGTGCCTCATTGGATTCCAAGCTCTCACTCCAGCGCCCGGTCCAGCTTTCATCATCCGCCCATGTATAAAAACAAGTTGAAATCGGCGGGGCATTGCGGTACCACACATCATGTCCCTTGGTACACACCTCTCCGAACATATAAAAGTCATCTCCTCCCGCCTCTTTAAAAGCAGGAACAAAAACAGAATTCAGTGTCAGACGTGAGAGATGCTTGGTCGTATCAACACGGAATGCATCCACTCCCATATCAATATACTGTTCATAACAGTCAACGAGATACTCATAAACCTTTGGATTCTCTGTCTCCAGATCAAAACAGTCATCTGCAATCGTCTTAATCTGAGCGTCATAAGTATCATAATCAGCGCCTCCGCAGAATCCATTGTGATGATAGATATTCTCCGGATCGTTGGCTCCGTTCATGACTGTCTGATTCCGCTCTGTATAAACGTCGCTTGTCAGCTGGAGAAGGTTTTCTTCTCCCCAGTTGCACGTATGATTCAGGACCACATCCTGAATAACTTTAATCCCTTTTTCATGACACGCATCAATTAGATCCTGATAGGTTATGCCA
Source organism: uncultured Mediterraneibacter sp. (assembly GCA_944381495.1). Lineage (GTDB taxonomy): Bacteria > Bacillota > Clostridia > Lachnospirales > Lachnospiraceae > Mediterraneibacter. The sequence continues at coordinate 96,220 of CALWLJ010000009.1, forward strand.
TTGGACTCGTATCTGTTATCCACTGCGCTAAAATTATAGGCATGATACCCGTGATAATCATAACCCGAATCATTCTCCACAACAGGCGTGATCCAGATAGCTGTGAAACCAAGAGCCTTGATGTAATCCAGCTTGTCGATCAGCCCCTTGAAATCTCCCCTCCATGCAGGATCTGAATCTGGATTATTGGCTTTCGCATCCTCTGAGCAATGCTCATTGTTGCTTGGATCGCCGTCGTAGAATCGTGTTGTAATAAGGAAATAAATTGACTCATCACGGAAATCCGTCCTGCTGTCCGCATAGATGACTCCTGAGGGACTTGCAGTTGCTCTGGCATCACTCTGTGAAATCTCCGCCGCCTCTGCCGTAGAAGCTGGAACATAGAGACTCCCCAGAGTAGTCGCCGCGATAGCAGCACTTAACGAGAGTGCTGTAAACCGCAGATGTTTTTTCATTGTGTAGCTCTCCTTTCTCCTTCAGTATAACGGAACTTAGGAAGGCATATTCTGCCAGTGTTCCATTGTCTTACTGTATTTAACAGGAAGAGCCCGGATTCATCAATGACTCATTTTCCGTTTTTATGTCAATATTCGTATATATAAGAATGTTATTTGCTGATTATATCCCACAGTTCTCCATGTCCGTAATAATCCACGATATATTTTAATCCATCGATCACTTCATCCTGTGTGTAATCATGCTCAAGCAGAAACTCCTCCGTTTTCGCTCCAAGCTTCTCATAAAATAAAAGCGCCATCTCAAAATAATCCCGGTCATCCGGATCCAGTCCGTCCAGCAGGAGATTCTCTGCCTCATTGATCTCTCCGTCATCAATCATGGCTGTCAGCTTTTTATAAAGTTTCAGCTTTTCCAGGGAGACCAGATCTTTTTCTTCATTATCTATATCCTTACCGAAGATCAGACGGATCAACATTCGCACTGCCTCGTGTACCATCCGCATGATGTAATCCTTATCCTGTATCATCCTTACTTCCTCCGTTTATTATTGTTCTGTGCTCCACCAATCTGGGATCAATGATTTAAGCCGTATTACTTTTTTCGTTTCATAATCGCACAGAATCTCTATTTCTCCTGCCGCTTTGTCCAACTGCATCATAAATTCCCGGCAGGCGCCGCAGGGCATTCCTGCTTTTCCATCTGGCATGACAGCGACTATTTTTACGATTTGGCTTTCCCCTTTTGTTATCATATTTGCGATCGCATTTCGTTCCGCGCACATTCCCAGTGAACAGGCCGTGTCGATGCAGACGCCTACATAGATATTTCCCTTTGCTGTAAGCAGCGCGGCAGAAACAGATCCAGCCTCAATCAGCGGAGAAATATTTCTTTCATGCTGCACTTTCCTTGCGGCAATATACAATTTATCCCATGTTCCATCGTATTGAGAAAGCGCGCGCTCCTCCATCTCACGGACAAAATTTTCTTTTCCCTTACAATAGCCATCTATGTCGTAAGGGAACTTTTGTGCAAGAGCCTTTTTGATCTTTGCATATTCGACCCGCTCTTTTTCATGGGTACGCATATAGTCCCGAAAGGCAAGGTGCCTTCCGATATTATTCCAGTCATCCGCCTGGAAAATATGAATTTGATGGGTCCGTTCATCGCCGCCTTTGCGAAGGTAGCGTCTGCCTGCTATTCCAAATTCACCGAGATATTCATAGCCTATATCCGCAAACTTTTCTGCAGCGATGTCTACTCGCTCAAGGCTTTTAACGACCACCATAATATCAATAATTGGTTTGGCGGCCAATCCCGGAACAGATGTACTTCCAATATGATAGATAGAAATGCAGTTATCTTTCAGTATTCCGGTAATCTTGTCCCGTTCTCTCATATATTTTAACGGCCATTCCGTGTCATAATTCAAAACGGTTATATGCTGCGGCATAAATTCACCCCTTATCTGGTTCTCGTAAATTGCTTATTATGAGCGTGCAATCTCGGCACTATTCCCACTCGGAAATCATCGCTCATTTTCCATTTATTCATAAAAAAACAGCCACGGATATTATATCATCTCCATACCCGCTTAACCATCCTTTTCTTGTCAGTCCCAAAACAATGTTTCTCACCCATCAACTTTTTTCACCGAAAGTTAACCGACACTCCATTGTAAAACCGTTGTCTTCGCCGTAAAATAAACCACAAAGATAAGCTTCAATATACAGAAGGGAGACCATTCATGAAAGAAATACATCTTGGCCGGGTACTGCTGGAAAACCGCCGGCGGCTGGGTATCACACAGGATGAGCTTGCAGAATATCTGGGCGTATCCAAAGCGGCAGTATCCAAATGGGAGACAGAGACCACTTATCCGGATATCCTTATGCTGCCGCGGCTGGCTTCTTATTTTAACATCACTATCGATGAATTAATGGGATATGAACCACAACTGGATACCCGACAGATCCGTGAGCTGTACGCCCGTCTGTCCGAAGAATTTGCTGTTCTTCCTTTTGATCAGGCACTGGCACACTGCCGGGAAGCAATCCGGAAATACAGCTCCTGCTATCCGCTTCTCTTTCAGATCGGTTCTCTGCTCATCAACCACTCCATGATGGCAGGGCCGGAGGGGGCTGACGGCATCACAGATGAGGCCATAACACTTTTCAGAAAAGTGAAGACCGGAACTGATGCCCCTTCTCTTGGTACAGAAGCGCTTATGATGGAAGCCTTCTGCCTCCTCAGACTAAACCGTCCGGAAGAAGTACTGGAGCTCCTGAGCCGGGACACTTCCGTTTTCATGATTCCAGAGCCGCTGATTGCTTCAGCCTGGCAGATGCTGGGAAATATTACGGAAGCGAAACGGATTCTCCAGGTCGGTATGTATAACCAGATATTATCCCTGCTCAATCTTCTGCCTCAGTACATGAACCTTTGCCTGGATGACCGCCCGGCCTATGAGGAGACATGCAGACGTATCCTGGCAATTGCAGACGCATTTCACCTGGACCGGCTCCATCCCTCTGTCCTGCTCACATGCCTGATCACAATGGCACAGGGATGGGCATCTATGAGTGAAAAAGATCAGTGCCTTGCCCTGCTTGAGAAATATGCAGATCTGGCTACCGGTGAAATATGGCCTCTTCGCCTGAAAGGAGATGATTATTTTGATCTGATAGACGACTGGTTTGAAAATAATCTTCCTCTCGGGACACAGCTTCCCAGAGACGAATCTGTCATCCGGCAGAGCATTGTACAGTCTGTAGCAGCAAATCCCACATTTGCGCCGTTTTCCAATGATGCGCGTTTTCTGGCAGTCATTCGGCGGTTGGAGCAGCTGACAACAGAACAAACCGATCCAGTAACAAAAGAATGAAGGGGGCTCGTAAAATGCAGACTATAATATTACAGAATCTATCCAAAACTTATTCCGGAGGCAGGCAGGCTGTCAGACAGATTTCCCTTGCTCTGGATCCCGGCGAAGTGTACGGCTTTCTTGGGCCAAATGGAGCAGGGAAGACGACCACAGTCAAACTGCTGAACGGTACGCTCACGCCTTCCGGAGGTTCCTGCCGTGTATATGGGATCGACCCGTCAGCTGAGCCGGCAAAGGCCCACGCACATACCGGCGTGGTCACGGAACATGCACAGATGTACGACAATCTGACCGGAATAGAAAATCTGCTCTTCTACGCCTCTGTTTTCGGCCTGTCGCCGTCAGACAGCCGGACCCGCGCTGCCGCGCTGCTCCGACAGCTTGATCTGAAAGATGCTGCCGATAAGAAACTGTCCGCCTATTCCACAGGTATGCGGCAAAGGCTATCACTTGCAAGAGCATTAATTCACCGTCCGGAAGTACTCTTTCTCGATGAGCCCACTTCCGGTCTGGACCCGGAAAGCGCCCAGAATGTGAACCAGATGATCCGTGATCTTGCAGAAACAGAAGGCATTACCGTTTTTCTCTGCACCCATCAGCTCCGCTATGCCCAGGAGGTCTGTACCCGTTACGGTCTCATCGATGAGGGAAGGCTTCTGGCATCCGGCACACTCCATGAGCTGCAGAAAGCGATCATGCCGGAGCTGCCGCTTATTGTCCGCGCAGAGCATATGCCTCATAGACTTCCATTCCAGCAGGCCGGCGGAGAAAATATTTATCAGGCGTCCATCCGTACAGAAGATGAGATACCATCTCTTGTCCGGCAGATCATAGAAGGCGGCGGAGACGTTTACTCCGTAGAAGTAAAGCATCCTTCTCTGGAAGAGATTTACTTTACCCTGACAAGGGACAGAAAAAGAACTGAAAACGCAGAGAAAACTCCCGGCATTCAGCAGGCTCGGGAAGAGGGAAAGGAGAGAACAATATGAACCATGCAATAACCGCCGTGATCAAAAAGGACTTCAGGGGGATCACTGCCAACCGCAGGCTGTTCCTCTCTCTGCTGATCGTACCGATAGTACTTACAGTATTTCTGCCGGGGATGTTCATAACAATTGCTCATTTTATGCCGGAAGATGAAGATCTGCAGATGCTTCTGGAACTGCTTCCGCGCAGCTCATGGGCGTCCACCATGGAACTGACCGTCACCGGTCTGATCTTCAACAATATCCTCCCGGTATTTTTCCTCATGATCCCCATCATGGCATCCTCGATCATGGCTGCAAGCTCCTTTGTCGGGGAAAAAGAAAAGCACACACTGGAAACGCTCCTTTATTCCCCGCTCACACTGGGACAGATCTTCCAGGCAAAGATCCTTGCCTCCTTCCTGATGAGCATGACAGTTTCACTGATTTCTTTCGTTGTCATGCTGACCGTAGTAGAACTGGAAGTCTTTCTGCTGATGGGAACCCTCCTGCTTCCTTCTGCAAACTGGCCTGTGATCCTGCTTCTGCTCTCTCCTGCCGTCTCCATGATCGCAGTGACATTGATCGTCAGAGGATCCGCCAAGGCTCAGAGTGTAGAGGAATCCCAGCAAGGAGCCGTCTTCATGATCATACCTGTCCTGCTGCTGATCGTTGGACAATTTACCGGAGTGCTGCTGGTCAGCCTATGGATTCTCCTGGGACTGAGCCTGTTGTGTGTACTGCTGGCACTGTTTCTTCTGAAAAAAGCGGCAGGGCGTTTTACTTATGAAATGCTGCTGCAGTAACCGGAAAAAGAGAGAAAAAGATGTGTTTACGAGCATGTCTTTTTCTCCCTTTTCAAAGAATCCATTTCCGGCTAATTGTTTTTCAAAGCCTCATACCAGCTTTCGGTTTCTCCCGGATCTTTGCTGTTTGCATATATGGTCATCCCATCCAGTTGTATCTCGAGAATCGGGGTGTACCCTTTGAAAAGAAACATCATGCACTTTCCTGTCTCTTTTCCCCGGAAATGACCGATATTCACTTTATCCGTACTGCCGCCGTTTGTTCTTGTGTAGTCCTCTTCCGGCAGTTCATCAATAAGCGCGACCGAAACAATCTCGTCTATATTGAATTCACTGTCATATCCTGCAGCTTCAAAGCTGTAGATTCCATCATATTCTGTAAAGATCACTTCCGCCTTATCAAAAGAGTCCATAAGTAAGCACACCCATATAATGACTCCTATTGTGATCACGCCCAGAACACCCCATAGAATACCGACCCCCACTTTAACCCCCGGTCTTCCATAATTAAATGCATAATTCATACTGTTGAACCGGTCCTGAACAAGGATATGCCTGTCATCCGGATTGTTGTACCAGCCATATTTCCAGTATTCATCATCGTCTGTATAATATGGTTCACGATCTGACTCAAGAATCTTTCTTCGTTTTCCAACAGTCATTCCGATAGGAATCAGAAGCGCCGCTGCCGCCGCGGTGATCAGGATCGTATATCCTCCATAGAGCCAGACTGGAATATCCGGCCCGAAATAATAATAGCAGATACTGAGAAGAATCCATGCTGCCCCATTGATCCAGGAAGCATAGGTCAGTCCTTCCGTCCAGCCTCGTTTCGTCACACGATTTGCAGCCAGATTTATCTCTGAATTTTCACTGTAGACCCGGTTCGCTATACGCATAATACCGATATGAAGAGCCAGGAACATCAGACATACACCAAGCCCAGATCCATAGAGAGCCCAAAGCAGAGTCATTTCCGAAGGGAACATATCATACTTCTGTTCCGTAGCCACCACAAGAAAGGCCGTTGCAGCTGTCAGGAATAAAATCGGCAGATGCCATTTCCAGCTTAATGCCAGCTTCTCCGAGACTGCTGAGACAGATGTATCAATACGGATCATTTTTCTGCTGTAATCTACCCATCCGTTCTCCAGCTTCAGACGGTACATCTTCCTGTGAGGGATGATGATCAGGTAATAGAGTCCGGCAACATATTCCATGATCCAGATCATCCAGACAATAAGAAAGATCAGGAAATCCCAGAAGCACAGGAAACATATAAGTATACTTGCAGCAAAATTGATCTTCTGAAATATCGCCCAGCTTTTCTGCGTCTTCCCGCTGAGACTGCTGACGTCGGGATGATGGACGCACTCCGAAGGAATATGGACTCCAAGCACCATCCCCTCTTTATATTCTCCCATGTTTTTCCCGAAGGAAAACCAGCAGATCGGTACGATCAGCAGATCACAAAGCAGGAAGATGATAAACATCGTAATCTCCATATCTTATCCCTCACTTTCCGCCGGGTGCATAGTCTTGAACATTTCCTCACAGATGCGCAAAAATTCATCCTTATGCATCCCCTTCAGACAGGCTTCCGCAGAAAGAAGCTCCAGTTCCGCTTCCAGCTTCTCCCGGAATGCTCCCTCTCCCTGCCGTACCGGGCAGACTGTAGCTCCCTTCCTCCGGTCAATCTCGATAAAACCTTCCGCCTTCAGGATCTGATATGTCTTGTTGACCGTCATACTGTTGATCCCTGCATCCTGAGCCATCTGACGAACAGACGGAAGAGACTCTCCGGCTTTCAGCTCACCCTTTCCAATGCCCTTGACGATCTGGTTGCGCAGCTGCACATAGATTGGCGTATCACTGCTCATATCAAGAGAAATGATCATCAGAACCGCCTCCTTTATAAAGTATTATCTGTATTATTGATTATAATATAGATAATACTTTTGTCAAGAAGTAGGGCTGTTTATGCATCAAAAAAGACCACATATGATATGTGGCCTAAATATCCGGAGAGCTGGAATACAGGGGTAAAAGTTACCCCTGCAAACCGTGAGAAAATATACTGCACCCTGAGGTATTTCATCAAGACACTGAAGCTCTCCACAACACTGATCTTTGCTTTTCTGGTCATAACCAGCCTTCAGTGCAGCCCTCTGCCGGGATGGTTTACACCCGCGTCGCTGATCCTGGTCTTCGGCGGAATGGCGTTCTGGCTGATCCGTCTCTTTCTGATAAGAAAGGGCTGAGCGTCAGACGATATGGCATCAGACGGTATCTGATCAGATGGTTTCCAATCATATGGTATCCATCAGACAGCATCCGCTGACGATAAAATGCCATCTGTTTTCGCTCATGGACTGATCCGGATCATGCCCCATGGATTTGTCTACAGTAAAATACGGCAGCCTCTCCTGTTCCAGCTCCTCCAGACGGGAAATGGAACCGGAGAGGTATGATTCGATCCTTCTCCTGTGACTCTCCAGTCTCGTGAGTACTCCTCCCAGTTTAATATCCAGTAGCTCATAGCCGAAAGGTCTCGCATCCCGCATCCACAACTGCTCCCGCAAAAGCTTCATCTCGTGAAGATGAGCAATGATATATGGAATATCCTGGCTGCATATCTGCTGAAGGGTCTGTTTGTCCTTTTTGTCATAAGCTTCTTTGATCCGTATGCCAAGATCCATCTTTTTCGAGAGTACCAGAGCCAGTTCCTCATAGAAACGGAACAACTCGGTAAAAGCAGGCGAAGTTTTAGCGCAGGTCTTCATCTTCTCAGCCAGTTTTCTATAATAATCCTCCGTATCGATTCCCTGGATATGATGATCAAACATTCCCAGCATGGCATCCTCATACAGGAAATATTTTGAAGGATTATCGGATGTAATGTTTTGTCCCACACCTGTAAACAGGGAATCGAAAGCGTCAAGCTGCCAGAAGTCTTCCAGACGTCCGCCGATACATTCTTCAAATTCTTTGCTCAGTTCTTCCCTTTCCTCCTTGTCATGGAATCCCAGGTGGGCAAAGAGGACGACTCCCGGCCAGACGGCGTCAAGCGGAGTTTCAGAACCATTGTCCATCCAGGCCGTACAGATAATCTGTGGAACATGATACTCTCTGCAGGCTTCCAGGGCACTGGCAGTACAGCGGAAAGCCCGCCCGTAATTAGGTGCGATCCCATTCCAGATCCATGCTCCTCCTGCAAAAGAGACCCGATCTGTCAGTGCTTTGTGGACCCGCAGCATATTTCTATAGACTTCAACGTTTTTATTATAGTAATCCCAATAGATCAAGCCCAGGTCTTTGTCCGGCTTTTCCCATTGGGAAGTGTCCGTATCTGCATCGATCTCGTAATAACCTTTTCCTGTATTGGATGTGATATACATATCGCTCCATATCATAGGTTCAAGACCAAGTTTCTTACAGATAGCAAGTACCCGGGTGCAGTGTTCTTTCATCAACTTTGCACTCTCCCGATATCCATTCTTTTTCAGATACCTGCCCAATCCAAGCTCCGCAGCCTCATCCATTCCAAGATGGACTTTCCGTGTGGAAAAGGAATCGCGCACCGATGTAAGCATCTCCTCGATAAATTTATAAACTTTCTCCTCTCCTACCATGAGTATATCCGCGGTATCCTTCAGCGGCTCGCCCATAGGCCACTTCAGCGCGTTGCGAAGATGAGCAAGTGTCTGGATGCAAGGCACCAGCTCGATGCCAAAGAGCCCGGCATACGCATCCATCTCTCTGATGTCCTCCTGCGAGTATCTCCCACGGTAAGCACCGAAATAAGGCTCCTCTGGCACTTCATATGTTTCCTCTGTGTAGAGCATCAGCATGTTCATCCCCAGTTTTGCCAGCCTGCGGATCACTTTTTTTACTGTATCGACCTGAAAGACTGAGTTCCTGGAACAGTCAAGCATGAAACCGTTCTTTGGGAAATACACGTTCTCCGTTTTCTCGGCAGTTTCATCTTTCATACGATGAAGCGCCCAGTTCAGGGCACGGAAATAATGTGCAGGCTCTCTGCATTCGATACTGACTTCTCCCTTTTTCTTCTTTACATGGAGTTCTTCATCGTCGTGAAAATATACGGTCACGCACAGCGGCTCCTCATTATCTGCTCCTTCGATCTCCTCCATCAGGATCCTGGTCCCTTTCTCCACACGTCTGACCGCTTCCGGATCCCCTGTCAGTAAAAACTGCATAATTCCTCTACCACCTTTCTTTAAATGTATTGTATCTGCACTATGATTATGCAGTAAGGTCTGATAAATTTCAACAGAAAAATGCCGGTCTCTCACAGACCGGCATTCTCGTCAGGCAATGGCTGATACAAATCTCCTCGTGATTTCTCTCGGCCTTGTGATCGCAGTCCCTATGACTGCTGCATAAGCGCCGCAGTCAAACACATGCTGCAGCTGTTCGGGGAGCCAGATTCCCCCTTCCGCAATGAGAGGGATCTTCATATCCTCCGCCAGTTTCTTCACCATCGGAAAGCATGGTGTCTCCTGTCCTTTCGTCTCCTCTGTAAATCCGCACAAAGTCGTCCCCGCCATGTCAAACCCCAGCTCCGCGGCACGCATCCCGTCCTCATAGGAAGAACAGTCCGCCATAAAAAGCATGTCTGGATATTTTTCCCGCACTTTCGGGAAAAACGTCTCAATCGTACTTCCATCCGGACGAATCCGATTCGTCGCATCCATAGCTATAATATCCGGTTCCACTTTCATCAGGGCATCGATTTCTTTCATAGTAGGAGTAATATATATTTCGGAATTATCATAGTCCACCTTGTACAGTCCGATCACCGGAAGATCCACTTCTTTCTTTATCGCCAGAATATCTTCCGGCGTATTGGCACGGATGCCGACAGCTCCGCCTTCTTCCGCAGCATAAGCCATACGCGCCATGATAAAGGAACTGTAGAGTGGTTCGGTCTTCAAAGCCTGACAGGACACAATCAGCCCGCCTTTTATTTTCTCCATTACATCCATCATGATCTCCTCCTTGATACACACCCTAGTCTTTTTCTGCCTTCCGCCATTCTGTCATGTTATCCGCGGTACTCTGCCTCCAGATCCACTTCAAACATCCTTCTCCACGGCAGCTCTATCTTTGTGACCGTGATTCCTGACACGATCGAAGGAAGAATCTTTTTTGCGAAATCCATCAGGCCCTTTCGGATGACATCGCAGACTTCCCCTTTTCCGTCTTCCACATGAAAGTAATCCATTCCATCCGGAAGTGATCTGTTTACCTGCCAGCGCACTACCGAGCAATAACCGCAGTCTTCCAGATATCTTTCAATAAGGAAATCCTGATGCTGGCTTCCGTAACCAAAGTAAAACACATCTACAGCCTCTGCCAGAGCCGTCCCGATGGTGTTGGCAGAAGTATTCCATCCTGCATATCCGCCCAGTTTCAGAAGAAGTCCGTTTTTGTCGAGCAGATGGACAAAGCTGGTCTCACCGCCATTTGCATAGGCATTATCCGCGATTGATACCACTTTTCCCTCCCGGATACATTTTTTTATAAATTCAATCAGTTCCGGTATATTGCGTTCTCTATAATATCCCGGCTGTCTGGACGGCTGATATTCCGCCTCTTCCATTTTTCCGGCCGGAGCTGTGACGGCCAGGATGATATCCGCCTGCTCCCAGCTTTCCGTCTGCTGACATCCTGCAGAAAGGATGTGATATTTCAATGTATCCGCCAAAGCAGCGCCTTCATACAGCGGCACCAGTTCTCTTGCCTTTTCCGCCGCATATTTGACAAATACTTTGGGATGTCTGCCAGACATGACATTGACCATCCTTGCCAGCAATGTCAGTTCCACTTCATCAGCGCCCGGATAGACCAGTACCTGGTCAGTCAGATCCATTTCCTCTGTCTTTTCTCTTACACTCTGCTGATCCATAGCTGCATATCCATAGGAGGCAGAATCATCCTGCGGTATCACCAGTGCGTCTATCACACCTTCTCTCAGCAGCTCCAGCGTCCTTATATTCATCTGAAGATTCTGCTCACGTCTGTCGACATAGTCATTCAGTGCAGTCTTGTCAATCTGCAGCATCAGCTCAGACAGACTGGAATCTCCTTCTAACCCCAGCCGGCTTTTATGGATAGCAACACCTGCATCGTGGATAGCTTTACCATACTTTTCATAATAATCCGGCTCCTCATCGCTGCTGGAATAGTTCGGGCACCGCATAATAACCTGAAAGGCATAAATCAGCATCTCCGGATTCATTTTCCGGACTTCCCGAACAACCTGCAGCCGGGCAAATAATTCCTCGTTTGTTTCGTGATGGATCCTGGAAGGGACAAGCCCTCCATACAGAAGCATATCTATAGAGAGGATCAGCCCGTCCGCATCCCTGCATTCTCTCTTCAGGAAACCTTCTATAGACCGGAAATCCGCAGGCGTCTTTTTATCTCCCAGAACATCAGGTCTTACGATATGAAATTGTTCTTTTGAAAATAAGCGTTCCGGAAAAAGCATATTGCACGGCCGCTCATCCAATGGGATCAGTACTATTTTTTTCAATGTACGTTCCTCTCTTTTCCATACAATTGTCCTTACATCAAAACTTGCAGTTAACCTTTTACTGCTCCGCTGACCGCCTCAATATAATTCTTCTGACAGATCATAAATACAAGCAGCACAGGTATGATCGAGATGATCGTTCCTGCCGCGACATAACCGAACTTGTAGCTGAATGATCCATTCAGATACTGAAGTGCTGTAGCAAGGGGATATTTTTCCGGATCCTGCAGAACGATGATAGGCCACAGGAAAGCATTCCAGTTCTTGATAAAGTCAAAAATCACTACCGTCGAAATACTTGGCATGATACCCGGTATCATAATCGTCGCCCAGATTCTCAGCTCACCGGCTCCGTCAATCTTTGCCGCCTCGATCAGTTCTCTGGGGATGCCCAGATATGCCTGTCTCATGAGAATAATACTGAAAGTACTCACCGAAGTAGGCAGGATAACACCCAGCAGGGTATTCAGCAGATGCATCTTTGAGATTGTGAGGTAGTTTATGATCATACCGGCTGCCGCGGGGATGATCATCGTAGCTACCAGCAGGCCGAATATGATCTTCTTTCCCTTAAAGTCCATGACCGCCAGAGGATAGGCGCACATTGACGAGAAGAGCACATCAATGATAATTCCTCCTAATGTTACTACGATAGTATTCCAGATATATTTTCCCAGATCCATATACTCTATTACGCCTGTATAATTAGAAATGGAAAAATCCTTCAGTGAAAAATGCAGGCTGTAAATATTGGCTCCTGTCCGAAGGGATGAAAGAAGGAGCCAGATAAACGGTCCGGCGCATATGACCGCGATCAGCGCAAGTATGATATAAGTCGATATTTTTCCGGCTATTCGTTTCTTTTTTCTGCTTCCTTTCGCCTTACTCCTCATTTGTCATGCCTCCTCTTTTGCCATATACGAAAACTACGATGCTGAGAATCGTTGTGATCACGGCCTGGACTGCTCCTATGGCTGCCGCGTATCCAAACTGGAAATCTCCAAAGGCTTTCGTGTATGAGTAATAGTTGATTACCATTGTGGCATTATTCGGTCCGCCCTTTGTCAATACAAATACTACGTCAAACACACCGATCGCCGAAATCACCGAATTCAGGCTGCATAGCCAGATATACGGCTTAAGAAGCGGAATCTTAATCTTAAAAATCGTCTGAAATGTATTTGCTCCATCGATCTGTGCTGACTCGGTCAGCTCCTGCGGTATCCCCTGAAGCCCTGCCAGATACATCATCATATAATATCCAAGTCCCTGCCAGACTGTGATAAACATCAGACAGAGCATGGCTGTATATTTACTGTTAAGGAAGCCAAGAGGCTGTGTGATCAGCTCCAGATCCTGAAGCAGAGTGTTTATGATTCCCTGTGTGTCAAAGATAAATCCCCACATAATGGATACTGCTACCATTGATGTAACAACCGGAATATAAAAAAGTGTTCTGAAAACAGTTATCCCCGGAAGCTTCTGATTGACCAGCAGGGCAAGCAGGATTGAAAGGATCTGAATCACCGGCACGATCACGACAAATGTGATCGAGTTTTTGATCGCGATGATAAATTCCCTGTCCTGAAACGCTTTTACAAAATTGTCCCATCCTACAAAGCTTGTAGTCCCCACTACCGAATAATCGAAAAACATCAGTACAAGACTGCCTATGATCGGAATAATCGTAAATAAAATGATAATGATCAGGGCCGGGGTCATGAAAGCATAAGCTCTTATATTCTCCATTTTCTTACGTCTGCTGATTTTTTTAACTGCCTGTGCCATGTGATCCCTCCTAGTAAAGAGTTTCCCCGGAAAACCGGGGAAACTGCATCTGTTTTTTTAATTTTCAGCCAGTAATTTATTTACATCCTCTTCCGCCTGATTCAGTGAAGTCTGGATGTCATCACCGTTGATTATGACAGCTTCATATGCCTTGTCCACTGCTGTCTGGATATTGCCCTGATTAGCTACACCCAGTGAAAAGTCTTTTGAAGTCTGGCTTGCCTGTGCAGACATTGCGCTGGCCTGTCCTTCCAGTGTATCCATATCAGATGTAAAATACGAATCCTCACTTGCCTTCGTAGTAGACGGGAAAATGGATACCAGTTTGCAGAAAGCGAGCTGATTGTCATCGTTTGTCACATAGTTTGCAAATGCAATGGCTGCTTCATGATTATCGCTTGCTTCTGGAACAACAAGGTTCATCAGCGGGTTACGGCTCAGTCCGTTAGCTCCTGTAAGTGGTGTAGACACTGCGATCGTCTTATAGATATCCGGAGCCTCATCCTTAATTCTTGAAAGAGACGAACCTGAAGAGCTTACAATTGCCAGCTTTCCGGATTCGAACAGCTTAAGTGCCTCGTCCCAGTCTCCCCAGTTATTCTTGGGGATAACTCCCTTGTCTGTGTACTGTTTGTAATTTTCCAGCAGCGCAGCCGTTTTATCAGTATTGAAAGCTGCAGCAGTTCCGTCCTCGTTCAACACATTAATATCTTCTTCAAACAGAATGTTAAAGAACTCGTCCGGCTGGAATAAGTAAGCTCCTGTCTTATTATAGAACTCTTCGGACATTTCAAGAGCTTCATTAAAGGTCTTCGGTACTTCCATTCCGGCTTTATCGAACAGATCCTGATTGTAGAACATAATATCAGGAGAAGCATACCATGGAAAAGCATAAACAGAATCGCCGATTTTTGCTGAATCCCAGAGGTCTTTTATATATATGCTCTTCTGCTCGTCTGTTGCTTCCGCATTGAGATCAACCAAAGCGCCTTCGCCTGCCAGTGTCAGAGTCATCTGGGTATTCATGTTGACTACATCCGGTGCTGTTCCTCCGGCAATGGCTGTAACCAGCTTGGACTGGATGTCATCATAAGGAACGTCTGTCCAGTTGATGGTGACACCTGGATTATCCGCTTCATACTTCTCGATCAGATCATTAAAATAATCCTCAAAAGATGCCTTCAGATCAATGGTCCAGAAATCAATCGTCACATCCTTGCCTGAACTGCTGTCATCTGATCCGCCGGATCCTTTGTTCCCTGAGCCTGAACTGCATCCTGCCAGCATGGATACTGTCATTGCCGCACAGATCATCGCACACAAAATCTTTTTTTTCATCGTTGTTTCCTCCCTTTCTATGTGATTTCTTGTTGACGATTATAGCAATCCTCAAAAACTCTTTCAATAAAACCGCCAGATTCTGAAAGTGGAACTTTATTCGCTCAATTTATCAGAAAATACTTTCAATTATAAATCTATTTAAATTCCTTTATAATTTTTAGGCAGAATATTGCATTCCGTCGTCTGGATAAAATAATACACTGCTCCAACCAGCCCCGCCTCATTGCCCAGATCTGCTGATCTCAGCTCCAGACCACGTGCGAAATGAGGCATGACACTTTCTTTCACCTTTTTCTGAAGCGGTGAGATAAAATACTTCTCCTGAGCCGAAACACCTCCGCCAATAAGGATCAGTTCCGGATTGAATATGTGGACAAGACCCACGATTCCTGACGCAATACAGCCGATCCACCTGTCAATGATCTCCAGGATCACATTGTCTCCATGATCCGCCAGCTCAAATATCTTTCTGCCGTCAATCTCATCCTCCGAAAGATGGTTGATCCTGCCCTCTCTCACCGCCTTTCTTACATCCCGGACAAGAGCTGATGCCGAACCGTACCTTTCCAGACATCCCCTGTTTCCACAGGAACAGCGTTCTCCTGAAATCTGTATCGGTATATGACCAATCTCTCCGGCAAATCCGTCTCTGCCGAGCAAGATCTTTCCATCCGTGATAATACCGCCGCCAACGCCGGTTCCGATGGTTATCACAACCACATTTTCCCGGTTCCTGGCCGCACCGGTCCACACTTCTCCCAGTGCCGCTGCATTTGCATCATTGATCACGGACGTCCGGATACCGAATTCCCGCTCTATCGACTCTTTGATTCTGCTGTGTTCCCAATTTCGAATGTGACCGGCGGATCCATCCACACATCCTGTCTTTGTATTGATTGCACCGGTAGCTGAGACTCCGATCCCCGGGCAGTTATCCTGATCCATACCATACCGGTTCATAAATTTCCGGCAGCTCTTTATCACAGTCTGGAGAATCGGAGTCTCATACCCGTCAAAATTCACAGCATAAGATTCTGTTTCCAGTACAGTTCCCTCTTCCGTCACTTTACCGATCTTAACTGCCGTTCCGCCGATATCCACCCCCAGATACATTTTTTCAGACATTTTTTTCTCCTCCGTTTTCCTTCTTAGTTCTGTAATCCTTACTTCCTCTGACCGCTGACAGAGTATCCTTATACTTCTGCGTCTTGAAGTATGAATCATTGGCAAAATAATATGTATACAGTACATCCACCACCATGAGTATCGAAAACTGCGGTGAAATCTTTGTACCTGTATCAAGGTTTTTCAGAGATGCGACCCGGATCACTTCTTCACACTCCTTTGCTATAGTTGAATCCTGACGGGCTGTGATACATACCGCGCATGCACCTTTCCGTTTCGCGATCCGAACGCTCTCCAGCACTTCCGCTGTCTCTCCGCTCAGGGAGACAGCTATGATCAACGTCTCTTCATCCGCAAGAGCCGCACTGATCTTCATCATCTGAGAATCTGTAAATGCATTGACATCCATTCCGATCCGCATGAACCTGAGCTGAAACTCCTCAGCCGCATAACCAGAGTTTCCGCTTCCGAAAATGAGTACTTTGCTGCTTGTATTCAACATATTCGCCACACGGCGGATCTGGGTCTCATCCAGGATCCTGAAATTTTCCCGGAGAAGCTTCTGATAGGTATTCTGTACTTTTTTTGTAAGGACACTGATATCTTTTTCATGACTCTCACTCTTCCGTTCCGCCTCCAGATCCCGCTCGTAGGAAAAAATCAGTTCCCGGTATCCTTTATATCCGCATTTCTGTGCGAAACGTGAGAGTGAGGATTCTGATACATAAAGAACTCTTGACATGTTTTTTGATGAGAAATCCATCACTTCTTTATTGCTGATGAAAAAGTCAGCAATACTTCTCTCAACTTCCGTCATCTTATCATAAAGTGACTCCATATTCTGCTTTGTTTCATTCTGAAAAAATATCATATAGCTGCTGTCCATCTTAATGCCACCCCTTTATCGTACGTATATATTCTTCCAGTATGCCGGCTGTTTTCTTGTGTGTTATTCTGTTCGGATGTCCCTGGGCTCCGATTCCATCCCTCTTATCTTGCAGCGGAAGTTTCATACAGAATGTGCTGCAGAGAGAAGCAGTCTCTTTTACGCAGGGCCACAGCGTCTGTTCAACCATGCCGTAGACAAGCAGAATATCCGCCCCGGCATATGTTCTGCTGAGTCTTGTAATAAACTCCGTATAACGTTTGACAAACATTTCTTCCCGCTCCGGAATCCCGCGGGTATAACTTGCGTCATTTGTACCCAGATTACAGACAATGAGAGAGGGATCATAATCCAGATCATACGGAAAAATATCCGGAAGAAGAGCAGTCGTCAGCGGCACATCTTGTTCGGGAGGAATATAACGGGACAACACACCATTTCCGCTGTAGGCGATGATCCGGCTGTCTGTGCCAAGAGCTCTGGCAGTCTGCCATGCATAACCTGCCGTCACGTCCTCATCCGTGGTAGTAAATTCACTGATCCCATCTATCCCGTCCACACCAAACCCTGCCGTGATGGAATCTCCGATAAACAGGATCTTCCTGTCAGGCGATCCCACAGGCAGCATCTCTCCGTCGGCTGACAGATCCGCCAGTCCGATCCGACCGTATTGTTCCTCAGTCAGCTTGACAAGCCGTATCCTCACCCTGGTCTTTTCTTTTGACTGGTAGATGACGCAGCGTTCCTTTTTCTGACTGGCCGCGATTTTTTTGTACGGTTTTTCCTCATCGTTTATAATAACCCCCAGCCAGGCCGTCTCCTCAGGCAGGATCCATTCCGAGACAATCACAGCCTCAACTTTTCTTGCATCCGTTACAAATTCCACTCCTGATGCGGACCATTTCAAACACAGGACACCGTTTATATTTTCCACAGGTCCGATCACGCGGACACTGTCTTTCCAGTCTTTCTTTCTGTCCATATTATCGCCTCCTGTAATATATCATCCAATTATAGGTTCACTTTTTGCAAATTACAATAATAAATTTGTAAGCAATAATATACCTCAAGAGCAAAACAATCATCTTTCTTGATCTTTTTTAACAAAATTAGACGTACACGAGCATAAAGAGCAGACAAGGAAAGGGTCTGACTACAGACAGCATTCAGACCCTTTCAAGAATGATTCTTGCGAAACAATTATAGATCCACTATACTTATCATTATGCAAAAAATGGACTGGAACAGATCTGTTCCTTCTGTGTTTTATAATGGTTTGACCAAATCTTGACTTTTACAAAGTAATATAACAGAAAACAGACAAAAGGAGCATTTCTCGTGCAATACAAAATCCTTATCGCAGATGATGAACCTATGCTGACGGAGCTGCTGGCTGATTACCTGACTGATGCAGGATATCTGCCCTATACTGCTTCAGACAGCCTGCAGGCAATGGAAAAGCTGGCCGTGTCTCCGGATCTCATTCTGCTGGATATCAACATGCCCGGCATGAACGGGCTGGAACTCTGCAGGACAATAAGAGAAGAGGTAACATGCCCAATCCTCTTTCTCACTGCCCGGGACGCCGAACAGGACAGGATCAACGGACTGCTCATTGGCGGTGACGATTATATTACCAAGCCTTTCAGCCTGCCTGAAGTGGCCGCAAGGATCTCTGCTCATCTCAGGAGAGAAGCACGTTCCCATGATTCCTCCCGTCTGATGACTTCCCGCGGGCTGCTCGTCAATCTTTCCCGCCGTACAGTCTATTATAAAGGGGACGAGATTGCGTTCTCGAAAAGAGAATTTGACATTCTGGAACTGCTCCTCACTCACGCCGGACAGGTCTTTGACCGGGAACGGATCTACGAAACGGTATGGGGTCTGGATGCTTCCGGGGACAGCGGTGTTGTAAAAGAACATATCCGGAAAATCCGGCAGAAACTGCAGACCAGTACCGGTCAGGACTATATCGAAACAGTCTGGGGGGTGGGATATCGATGGAAACAATAAAATCCGGAGGACTTCGCAGGGCCTTTGTCCTGTATGTCCTGATTACCTTTCTTCTCGTCTCAGCTTTGTCCGGTACGGTCATATGGGTCTGCCTGTCTCTGCAGGATCATCTCCTGCCGGACTCTGATCTTGTCTATCTCACAGTCCAGAGAAGCGATGACCAGGGAAACGAAACGACTACTACTGTCCCCATGCCGCTAAACGATGTACTCAAAGAAATTCCGTCCATGATCTCTATGGAGGATACAGACGGGGACATTTTATCTGACGAACAGAATGTCAGGTATTCTGTCACCAAAATAGAGAACAGCTTTTCCGCCCTGTCTCCGAAACGACAGCTTGTCTATCAGATCAGTCAGATTGCAATGGTTGCCCTGCCAGTGCTGTTCTCTCTGACCGGTATCCTCATTTGCGGTTTTCTGTTTTACCACAGAAAGCTGAAAACTCCTGTCGAACTTCTTTCCACTGCTGCTGAAAGGATTGCACATCAGGATCTGGACTTTCAGATTTCCTATCCATCTGAAGATGAAATGGGAGCGCTGTGCGTCTCCTTTGAGGAGATGCGGCAGACTCTCAAAGACAATAGTCAGAAGCTGTGGGACATGGTGGAAGAACGGAGAAGACTTCAGAGTTCCGTGGCTCATGACCTCAGGAATCCCATTGCCATTATTCAGGGATATGCCCAATATCTTCAGCTCAATCTTTCCGGCGGCAGGATCCATAAGGAAAAAATATCTGAGGTTGCCGCAAACATTTACCAGACCTCTCTGCGCCTGGAGCGATATACAGACTCTCTGCGCACCGTCAGTCGTCTGGAGGAACTCGAAATGCATCCCCAGCCCGTGGATTTTGCATCACTCTCATCTGACATGAAAGAGGATCTTAGGCTGCTGACCGCAGAAAAAGGTCTGGAACTGGAATGGGAAAATAATGTTCCTGATCGCGAACTGACTCTGGATACCCGGATCTTGTATCGCATTCTGGAAAATCTGATCGGCAATGCTGTGCGGTTCGCCAGTAGAAAAATAACAGTTCAGTTCTCCTGCTGTCATAAGACAACTGTTTCTGCTTCCCCTGCCCGAAGATATCTGGAAGTAACGGTTTCTGACGACGGCCCCGGCTTTTCTCAAAAAGTATTAAACAGCTCAGACAGCTATACCTGTGCAGGCAGTAATGAGGGAAACCATCTCGGAATAGGACTGTCCATCTGCCGCATCCTCTGCCGGAAACAGGGCGGACAGCTTTTCCTGTCCAACTCTGATCAGGGAGGTGCTGTTGTAAAATTTATCGTCTTATCTTGACCGGATCTTGACATTTCTCCAATATGATCTCCTTGTATTCGGGGGCCGCTGCCTGCGGCCTCACACAAGGAGGTTTTTTTATGCGAAAAAAATGGATCACACGGATGCTGACCGCTCTGGTCGTTCTGACTCTCTCTGCCTGTGGGAACGCTGATTCAGAACACGCCCCGGAACAGGTCAGGGATAACAGCAGCACAGAAAAACAGGTCAGTCAGGGCACACCAGAATCAACCGGCGACAATACTGCAGGCGGTCTGACATCTCTTATTCATCACACCGGTATATTCACACGTTACTGCAGTACTGAGGATGGATTCTATTATCTCACAGAGGAAGCCGCGGAACTTGCTGATGGCAGTTACGCTCCCCATCTGATGTATATGGATTATGCGACCTGTCAGGAAGTCTACCTGTGCAGCGACAGCAGCTGCCGCCATGATACGGAAGACTGCACTTCCGTACTGGCTGGAGCTTCTTCGGACGGCAGGATCTTTATCTGGGACGGATATCTGTATTTCCTTGACCGACCGCTGGACAGCAGCGGCACTGTTATTTTTAATGCCATCGGTGAATCCGACGGCGGTACAGAAGCAGATCAGGCTGAACTTTACCGGATGGATCTGGACGGTACCGGCCGGGAACGTATCTACAGTTTTGAGGCGGACGCCACCGTAGAGGATATTGCTTTCGGCGGCAAAGACGGCTTATATTTTATCACCAAGAAGCTTGGCGCCAGCAAGTCTTCCTCAGGCACATACACCACGACCTCTGACCGGCAGCTGATCTGCCTGGATCCCGACACAGGCAAAGATCATGCAGTCTGCTCTTTGGACTTCGGAGACGGACTAAACTGGGAGGCCGTAGGATGTTCAGAGGATCAGGTAATCCTAAAAGCATACCGGTATCCTGACGGTATGACGGATGAAGACGTATCCGGCCTGGATGAAGGCAGCTATCTGGATATCCTCAGGGACACGCAGATCGTCTATACTGCTCTGAACCTGTCTACAGGCGAAAATACACAGCTTTATTCCCAGCCCGCAGGAGACAATTCTGCTTCCGAAGCAGTTCTTGGCGGCTTCCTGTACACTTCCAGTTCCGCCAGCCAGGATATCGCAAAAGTTGATCTTTCAACGGGAGAAGTAAGTACCTTATGCAGCATGTCCACCAACTATATCTACGGGACCCTGGGAAATCTGCTCTGCTGTACCAGTCAGGATATGACAGCAGATTATGGATACTATCTGGCAGATACAGAGACAGGAAAAGTTACTTACTGCAGTCTTACCAACAAAGCGCTGGGATGGCAGCTGGAATTTCTTGCAACAACCGGTGACCGTGTACTGACAGTCTACGACTATGAATATACAGATTTAGGAAATAATTCCTATGATATTACCAGGTATCAATACGGGCTGATCACCATGGAAGACCTTATGAACAGTGTGGCTGATTATAAGCCCATTCAAATGACAGGAAAGGGGATCTGAATATGCTGGAACTGAAGAACATTTCAAAGCAATATGGAACCCGGAGGGCACTGGATAACGTCTCCATCACTCTGACAAATGGTATCTATGGCCTTCTCGGTCCAAACGGCGCCGGGAAGTCTACCCTGATGAATATTATCACCGGCAATCTGAGGCCTTCCTCCGGGAAGGTCCTCTGGGACGGAAAGTGTGTTCAGGATATGGGAGCCGCCTACCGGAGCCTGCTGGGATACGCACCCCAGCAGCAGGGACTGTATGATACCTTCACCGGCATTCGCTTCCTCTCCTATATGGCGGCGCTGAAAGGGATTCCAAAGAAAGAACAGAAACAAGAGATCCGCCGTGTTCTGGACTATGTAAATCTTACCGAAAAAGCAAGGCAGCCCATTGGCAGCTATTCCGGCGGCATGAAGCAGCGGATTCTGGTTGCCCAGGCTATCCTTGGCAATCCCAGACTGATTATCCTGGACGAACCAACAGCCGGACTGGATCCCAGGGAGCGTGTAAGAATACGTGAAAATATACGCAATATTTCCGGAGATAAGATCATCCTGGTATCCACCCATGTTGTTTCGGATATCGAATCCATTGCCAGCGAGATCATCCTGCTCCGGAATGGACAGATCATTAATCATGATACCGTATCAGCGCTATGCAGGAAATACAGAGAGGCAGAAAACCTGGAGCAGGTCTATCTGCAAGTATTTGGAGAGGAGGACGAACATGACAGCGCTTATCCGATTTGAAATACAGAAAGTCTGGCGGAAAGGGAGTTTCCTGTGTCTCATGGCGCTGCTCCTCATCATAAATATTTTCCTTCTCTGGTATCTGAATCAGCCTTCCGGAGATGAACCTTCCTTTTCTGCTTACAAAGCCGTATGCCAGGATATTTCCGGCATGACAGAATATGAAAAACTTACTTATATCAGTGATTTGAAAGATCGGGCTGACGGTCTTTCTCTTGTGGAACAGGTGCAGGCTCTCTACAGCCAGGGAGGCGAATCAGTTGACGCTCCGGCAGAACAGTTAAAGAAAAGCAATTCCGAAATCTATGAAAAATATGAAGAGCTCTATCGGACAGGAAGCTATCTGGTTTACACAGACTCTCTGTCAAAGGAACGCACTCTGCTGGAGGAACTGTACGAAGAAATCTCTGTCGTTTCAGGTTACTGTGATTATCTGGACTCTGTGCAGGAAAACAGCAGCCAGCTTGGCGGTATATCCATCTTTCAGTCTGGCAGTTCCGCGGAAACTTTCAGCACCCGCAATATTGCTAAAAGTGCCGCTGATCATGCAGGAATGTCCGCGTCAGATATCTGCTGGTTTCCATCCAGAGGAATCACAACAGCCGTAAAGACTCCGGCAGCGGATCTGCTGCTTATTCTTTCTGTTTTTCTTTTTGCAGGCCAGCTGATCATGGAGGAAAAAGGAAAGGGACTGTTGGCGGTCACCCGTGCCGCCAGACGCGGAATGTACATGGATATGGAAGCCAGGATTCTTGCATTACTACTCCACTGTATATCGGCCGGTCTGCTGCTCTATGGCTCCGGTCTGCTCTATGCATGGATTACCGTCGGATTCGTCGATCTCTCCGCTCCTCTCCAGTCCCTGGCCCCATATTTGGAGAGCAGTCTTCCTATATCCGTAGGAATTTTTCTAATCCTGTGCTTGCTGACAAAGATTATCGTAGTATTCACACTGGGATTACTGCTGACAGCCTGTGGAGTATACAGCTCACACAGCTTTGTACCCCAGCTGGCAGGAATCGGATTTCTGGGACTGAACTGGCTTATATATGTACTGATCCCGTCTTATTCCAGTCTGAATGTATTGAAATACCTTTCCTTTTTTGGTCTGCTTCAGACAGATGAATTATATGGGACTTATCTTAATCTGAATATTGGAGGATACCCGTTCAGCCGCTTAAGCTGTGCATTTTTGCTTCTGGCTGTTCTGATCACTGCCGGTATTGCTGCTGTGCTCCTGCTGTTCCGGTATAGTGATCATCTGACATTCAGTCGGACGGCGAAGCTGTTTCATCTGCCGTTCCGCCCCCACGGAAGCCTGTTCCGGCATGAAGGGTACAAGATCCTCATTGCCGGCCGCAGCCTGCTGATCCTGCTGACATTTCTCCTTCTCCTGGGATGGAGCAGTCTTAGCCGCAAATACACCCCATCGGCCGGCGAACAGTACTATCAGAGTATGATGCTGTCTCTGGAAGGTAAACTCACCGCAGAAAAGGAAGCAAGGCTTAAGGCAGAACAGTCCCGTTATGACAAGGCATTTGCAGAGATCGAGCGGATCGATCAGATGACAGCTGACGGAAAGATCAGTGAAGATGCCGGAGACAGTATGAAAGAACGATGGTACGGCGAACTGGCTTTCTATCCCTGGTTCCAGAAGGTACAGTCTCAGTATGACAGGATCCGCTCTGATGGCGGAGTGTTTCTCTATGATACCGGTTATCTCTATCTCTTCGGCCGGATGGATGACAGTTTCCTGACGGATCTGCTTCTGATCGCTCTGTGTGTCTCCTTCGCCTTTTCTAATGTAATGGCTATGGAGGACAGTAAAGGCCTCTGGGATCTTCTGTCCTGCACACGGCTTGGGAAGAAAACGATCATCCGCTGCAAATGGAGCATATGCGCACTAAGCTGTACAGGTATTACATTGCTTTCCTGGATGTTCCGCTTTCTGACCATCTCTGAGGTTTATCCCATGGACCAGTTTCTTGCATGTATCAGGGACATCCCGCAGTATCAGAGTTTTCCTGTAGATCTGCCGCTCCTTGTATTCCTGCTGCTGGCACTTCTCGGCCAGGTAATCGCAGTTCTGCTTGTCTGTGCGTCGGTTCTACTTATATCCGGATGGAGAAAGAATTATTTCCAGGCACTGTTTCTGACCATGCTCCTGCTGGCTGCCCCTCTTGCATTGGCAGAAATGGGGCTTGATATCATGAAGTGGTTCTCAGTATGGCCGCTGTATGGATGGACTGGGATTATTTAACATATTCAAAACGTACCCGCAAATTGGGGCGCGGGATTCAGATCAGCGTCAATTGACATAATTCTTTTCCGAATTCCTGCGCTTTCCCCTACTGATCCACTTTACAGATGAAAACCGGGAGAAAGCAGCAACGGAGTTGCTCCTCCCGGTTTTCCTGCTCCCGAGTCAGCCGGTCAAAGCATACTTTCTTGCTCCATGAACGGTACAAAAAACGAGTATACCGGCCGCCATGCCAGCCGGTATAAACAAGATTCTATACAGGTCGAGCAGCACTCCCGGCATGACCAGAAAGAGCGGTGTGCCTGCCAGGAGCACATATCCTCCTCCGCCGCCTAAGATCCGTAACAGCAGAGGGGATATCCATCCCGCACAAGAAATTACCACTGTATGAAAAGTCGTCTCAAAATAGGCAGATATACAGACTGTGAACGCACACAAAGCATTCATTGCAAGGAAATCCATGATCAGTTCAAGTCCGGCGAAACGGCCTACAGCTATCATTGTCACCTCATTTCTCACATCTTCCACCCTCAGATGATACCCCTTCACAAGCCCCAGCATACAGTCCGCTCCTGAAAATCCATACACCACTCTCACCGCCAGAAATACAGACAGCACGATCCCTGCATAGATCAGAACTGACAGTGTAAATGCGGCCGCTGTTTTTGCTCTGACATCTTTTTCTTTTCCTTCCGTACTGGTCATGAGAAGAGCCGCCGTTTTGATCTGTCGTTCCTCGGCAAACACCGGCGAAACGCCGATCAGGATCAATATACTTCCCAGGATCATTCCCACCTGAAGGGTGTCCAGAAAAGCCGCCCAGCCGCCGGTATAATCAAATGCAATATCCCTGCCGGTTACCTCAGCCGCTCTTCCCAGTTCCGTATCCCTGATCTGACTGACAGCTGTCGATACTTCATAGTCTTCCCAGTCATTCATATAACCGTTGCCAAGATATTCTGTAACAAATCCATTGAGATAATTTTCATCCCGGAATCCTCCGTAATATTCTTCAACCTGTGAAGGGAAACCATATGTTTCTATGATCTGCTCCACTTTCGCATCAGTCAATGCTCCGGCATATTCTTCCGTGATCTTCCGATCTGTTCTGACTGCTTGTATCCCGGTATACACCTGACCGTTTACCACAGACCGCTCATCACCCACATTTACAAAATAGAAATAGAGAAAAAGGATTCCTATTGTCAGAATAGCGCTGATGAGGAAAAATTTTCTGCAAAGCAGTTTATAAAGTTCTGTCCGATACAATCTCACACTTCTCCCTCCTCTTCCTTCCGGGTAAGATACAGATAGATATCCTCCAGCGTTGCATCTGTCGGATAAGCGTCCGGCATCGGTTTTGTTCTGGAAATGATACGCAGCTCAGCCCCGTTTTCCCGGTTCTTGATATTGCTAACAACGTATCTTTCACTGATATCTTTCACGTCTTTCTCTGATACAGTACAATTCCATACAATCTGTCCCACAGAATCGGACAGCTGTCTCTGTGTTCCTCTCCGGATCATTCTCCCTTGTTTCATAATCATGATCTCGTCCGCTATATAATCCACATCAGATACAATATGTGTCGATAGCAGTACGATTCTGTTTTTTCCCAGAGAGCTGATCAGATTGCGGAACCTCACCCTCTCATTGGGATCCAGCCCGGCTGTAGGCTCATCTAGTATCAGGATCTCCGGATTATTAAGCAGCGCCTGCGCAATTCCGATCCGCCGGATCATTCCTCCGGAAAACGTTTTTAACTTTTGTTTCCTGACACTTTCCAGCCCCGTCAGTTCCATCAGATCATTGATCCTTTTTTCAGCAGCCTCTTCCGGCATAGCTTTCAACGCCGCCATATAGCGCAAAAATCTCAACGCGGTAAATTCTTTGTAATAGCCAAACTCCTGTGGAAGATATCCCAGCATTCCCCGGTATATCTTCCCCATCTGTCCTATCTCTATCCTGTCGCATCGGATTGCGCCCCGAGTTGGCTTCAGGATTCCGCAGATCATTCTCATAAGAGTGGTTTTCCCTGCGCCATTTTCTCCCAGCAGCCCATAAACGCCGTCTTCCAGACAGAGACTCGTGGCATGGACTGCCGTCTTCTCCCCGTATTCCTTTTCCACTCCGATCAATTCCAGTCTGTGCATAATATCTCCCCTTTATCTATCGTATGAAACAGATGTCTGATCTCCAGGACAAGTACCGCCAATCCGACTGCAAACACTGCGCCCCAGACTATGATCGCAGAAGCACAATACAGCGGCGGCACTGAGGCGATCACAAGAAACGCGGCACAAGAGATCACTCCCGCCGCAGTCACCGGGTATGATCTGTTTCGCAGTCCTTCAAACTGCAGAATTCCCATACAGATACATACTGTAACTATAAAAGGAACCAGCGTGCATATCCCGATCCGGAAAAATTCCGCTTTCCAGCACCCCCCGATAAAACCTATCAGGAACCCGAGAGTCAGGAGGTTCACTGCACCAAGCCCAAACATTTGCTGTGCAGCAATCTGACGCGCACTGAAATAACAGGTGCATGACAGTTCTCCCATTTCTCCGGAAAACAGATGAGAAAGTACAAGAATTGAAAGACTGCCCAACAGAGAAGAGGACAGCATAAGGAAAACCATCATATCCTCCGTTCCGGCTCCATAATACCTCAGAGCAACCGGAATAACTGCGAAACAGATATTTCCCATCAGATCACCCGTCCATGCTCTTTTATCCATATATCGTATCTGTCTGCACAGGATTCTTATCTTTTGACGGAAATATGCTGCAAATCCTGACTCGCTCTTTGACCTGCGAAATCCCGAATTTCCACTGATTTCAGAAGCCGCAAAATAATCTTCCATCTGTCCAGCCAGTAATTCCTGAGTCCGGGACTTCTCAGCTTCGCTGATGTGCATTTTTTCATTTGCTTTTTGAAATATCATCTTTACTTTCTTTTCAGTCTTCATCCTCCATCATCTCCTTTCTCAGCCTTTTCATTGCCAGACGGTAACGGGACTTCACCGTGGACTGACTGCAGCCTAAGACTTTTGCAATCTCCCTGAACTTCAGTTCCTCCCCGAATCGAAGAGCGATCACTTCCCTTTGTTCCGCAGGAAGCTGGCTTAAAATCCCATGAAACAGATATCTTAACTCCGTATGTTCCAGTTCCCTGTTTTCCGCACCACCTGACTCCCCATAAACATCTTCAGAAAGCAATGTCGGATCCGAATCTGATATCCGCATCTCATTCTCTCTATCTCTCCTGCTGAAATAGTCCCGGCAGAGATTTCTTGCGATGATCAGGAGATATCCTTTCAGATTTCTGTGTGTGTAAGAAAACATATATTTCATAAAACGGAGAAATACCTCTTGCGTAATATCATATGACTCCGCCTCATCAGCCGTCAGATAGAGGCAGAACCGATAAATATCTCCATAATATCTGTCAATGATTCTGTTCAGCGCATTCTTATCTCCGGCACGGATCCTGCGGATCAGTTCACGGTCGTTCATCCGGTTCCCACCTCCTTATTTTCTCTCATCATAATAAATAACTGCCGATCACGTAAAAAAGTTCACTTCTCGCCAATAAAATAAAGCCATATCGTTTTTGATATGATTATGCTTAGATTCTTATATTTTATCAAGTACCACTTTCAAAAAGGACATAAGAAAAGCACCCACCTTTCGATCGATGCTCTTCAGAATATGTTATTATTCGATTGTTGTTTCACTCAGTTGCTTTTTTCTGCTAATAATACAATACAGATAATATGAACTGTGTTTTCATTCCTATCGCACTTTATACAGTCATGTTGAGGATTTTCTGCTGGCTGGCGTCGATCTCCTCATCACCGTATTTCTTTCTTGCTTCCGCACCATACATTTTCTCGTGCCGTTTTACCACATCTTCCTTGAATTTCTTTAGTAATTGAAGATATCTTTCGGGATGATCCAGTTCTTCTCTGACTGCTTTCTCAAAACATACCGTCATCCTTGCCTGATCTTCTTTTTCCTGACTTAAAAATTCCTTTCGTATTTTCTCGTTCATCATATTTCTTCTTTGTCCCGTCTTTTTCGGACTGCATCTGATATTTCCAGAAGCTGCGGATACCGGAAACAGGAATCTAGATGATCGTTGATGATCCCGCATGCCTGAAGATGGGAATAGACTGTAACAGAACCCATGTATTTCATTCCCCTCTTTTTCAGGTCTTTACTCACCTGGTCAGACAGACCATTTCTGGCCGGTATATTTCCCTTCTGATGTCCCATATAGAGATATGTCTTTCCATTCGTGAATCCCCAGATATATTCACTGAAGGAGCCGAACTCTTCCCTAATTTTCTGAAAGCACCTTGCATCATGTATCACAGCTTCAATCTTTCTCCGTGATCGGATCATACCTTCTGTATTCATGATCCGATCAATATCGTCCTCTCCATACTCCGCCACCTTGTCGAAGTCAAACTCGTCAAAACATTCCCGGAATATCTCTCGTTTCTGTATCATCATATTCCAGTTCAATCCACACTGCATGACCTCCATCATCAGAAATTCAAACTGTTTCTGGTCATCATGGACCGGCACGCCCCACTCTTCATCGTGGTAGCGGATCATTTTATCATTGCATGTACACCATGGACATCTGTACATATGGCTTCCCTCCCAACTCTTCTTATGAACATATCAAGCATGTAACTACTTTCCCTGCAATTACAATAAGGCCAATCCCTGATCCGATCATGATCCACTGCAAGGGAATAATATCAGCCAAAGGTCCGAATACCGCCATGCCGATGGGTAAAAAACCTGCATACATTGTACTGAACAGACCAAATACCCTTCCCTGCATCGACACATCTGTTTTTTCCTGCAGCATAGTCGTAAGAGATGTCTGTATCATCGTCAGAGTTACGCCATAGAACATCATTAATGTCAAGTATATAATAAAGCTTTCTGAAATCCCCATTCCAATCGCAAAGATTCCAAACGCGAAAAGGCCGGCTGCTAAAGTCTTCTCCCGGCACTTGAATCCGCCCCATAAACTCATCACAGCTCCGCCTGCTGTCATACCTGCGAACCCGACTACTTCTACCGCTGTAAGATACCAGTATGTATCACCGAATACTCGTCTTACAAGAAGTCCCGCAAGATAGCCTGCCGGGACACACAAAAATGTAAACAGTCCATAGATGATCAGAAGTTTTCTGTTCCTTTTATCAGCAAAAGCATACCTAATGCCGATTTTCATATCAGAAAAAATGCCGGATGTTTTATCCGGGGGATCCTGTTCCGGAAGGTCCAGACAGGACAGCAGTCCGGTTCCGATGATTGCTGTAACAATGTCTGTCATGAGCATTGTTCGCAATGTACTGACTGCGAAGACTGCTCCTGCCGCCGCTGGAGCCGCAAAGTTTACGATAGACTGCATAGTAGCATTTATGCCATTATATCGCATCAGCTGATCTTCCGGGACCATCTGCGGAATAACAGCATTGACAGCCGGAGTCTGTATGCCTGCGCCCAGAGATCGAAGGACTGACATCACCAGCAGTCCGGCAAGCAGATCCGGTTCTGTTGAAATATGCGGAATTGCCATTATCATTATAAATGTAACGAATGCAATAAGTAGATCCGAACCTATGATCAATTTTTTTCTATTGTATCGATCCGCCCACACACCGCCTAAAAATGAAATAAGAAATTGAGGCAGATAAGAACAGACAGTAAAAGCAGCCACCCAGCCGCCGCTGGATGTCTGCATGGCTGCGTACCAGACAAGAGCCATCTGTACAAG
The DNA here is from genome assembly GCA_944381495.1 of uncultured Mediterraneibacter sp. Classification (GTDB taxonomy): domain Bacteria; phylum Bacillota; class Clostridia; order Lachnospirales; family Lachnospiraceae; genus Mediterraneibacter. Next base: position 126,648 of record CALWLJ010000009.1, read on the forward strand.
TGTAGATCCGAAAAGTGTGATACTTTGGCTGATCAAAGAAAGAAAAATCTTTTTGCGCCAGCCTCTATGCTGTGTTTCATCCATGTTTTACATCCTCCTTTTTTCAGGAGGAAGCACAAATCGCTGCGTAGGGTAGCCAAACTCCGTCAGCGGTTCTTTTTCAGCGAAACCAAGCTGTATCAGCATATCTCTCTGCCCTGTATCTGCTTTATCCCGCTCCCGATAGGTTGTTATGCTGATTTCCTGACCGGGCAGGTATCTCTCCATTAACACATCCAGGAATAACTTTTGAAGTCCCCGATTACGGTACTGAGGATGGATACCCAGGAATTCAATACTGCCTGGAGCATAAGTAAAAGCCAGCGTACCAATCAAATTTTCTTTGTCTCTTAGTACAAGCGCTCTCTTTTCTGAAATACTCACCTTCAGTTTTGCCAGGTAATCTGCTTCATCCATCATGGGATACCCGTCAATAACAAGTCGCATCAGTTTCATCCAGTCAGAAACATCTGCATTCTCCGCCATGCGGATGCTCTGCTTTGTAAATTCCTTCGTCACCATTTCAGGATGTAAGGTAAAACGCAGCTGCAAAGGATAAAAGCTTCCTTTGGCCCGATACTCCGCAGGCGGCGATTTATACATAGACTTAAAAGCAGATGTAAATGACTGCTGGCTCCCATATCCGCAGATGAATGCGATCTCAATAACAGATCTGTCAGTAAAGACCAGCAGCTTTGCTGCCTCTGTAAGCTGCCTGCGCTGCACATAATCATGGAGCGTCATCCCCACTGTTTCCACAAACAGCCGATGCAAATGATATTTTGAATAATGAACCGCCTCTGCAACTGTTTCTAATTCCAGTTTTCCATCAAGATGACTTTCAATATAATCAATGACTGCTTCCATGTTGACAACTGATCTATCACACATTTGCGTTCCTCCATTCTATTAGGCATGATAGCAGAATCATTGATAAATGTTTTAATAATTATTGCGGAAATTACTCAGTCATATTTTTCTATACTGACAGTGGCGATCGCAGACAGATTCGGCTCGCCTGTAAAAAGGTCCTGCGGCGCCGGTATCAGCATCATAAATCCTTCTTTTCCATATCGCTGTTTATAGCCTTGTGCATACTTTTCATCAACAGAAATATGCTGCACTTCTCCGATAACCATAGATGTAATACCTGCGCCGCTTAAGTCCTGTATATCCTTCAGGGTACACTCCATATTGATAAAAGCCTCCTGAATCACCGGCGCATGGATGGATTTTGCGCTGCAAAGGGTAAAATTCCCTGCTGCAAATTCATCTTTTTCCATGTCATTTTGGTGGATCGTATTTACTAATCTGTCATAGCAGCTGATTGGGAGAAAATTGATGCAAAAACACTTTTCTCTTTGAATATTAGCATAGGTATGCGTGTGTTGATATAAATTTCCCATCACAGCAAAGAAAGCGGTCTTATCTCCGTGAAAGCAGCTCCAAGAATGAAAGCATACATTAGGCTGTCCATTTTCCTTCCAGGTAGTGATCGCAAATAAAACGGTCGGTATCCCTGCTGTCACTTCAAAATGTGAAAACAGTTCAAATTCTTCCGGATATAAGGGTTTATAATACTGCGGGAAATCTTTTCCAATTTCTATTTTCATTGCAGCACCTTCCTTATTGGATGCCGGATCACTGTCTTTCTCTTTTCCGGAGCAACTCTCCTGGCATCGCTGAGATAGATTTCATGATGCATCCGTTTATCCGTAATATCAAGAACATATCCCTGGCTTTCCATAAACTCATGCATCAAGTCTACTGTAGCAGGTTCATCATCATAGGGACCTATATGCATACACTGCACGCACAAGCCTTCGTCATAGGTAAAAAACTCCACTTTGGAGAAATCTGTTTTCTTTTTTGACGCTGCCTCCTGAATCGCCCATTCGAAATCTGTTTTCGTCACAAAATCCGGCAGACGGATAACCGAAATCCATTTGAAACCTTCTTTATGAGCATAGTCGATCCCCTGAACGCCTTCCTGCCACCAAAATCCCTCCAAGGGCGGCACTACATAATCAAAATATCCCTCTATCTGACGATCACCTTTTTTGCTCATTTTGATGGTAAATGCTATGCCATAAAGAAGTCCAATAGACTGCTTATACTCGCCATCCTCCTCATTCGGGTCTCCCTGCCCGCGAACCGCTATATAATTCATGCTCGGCACGGTAACAATGCCCGGCTTTTTCCCTGGCATGTAAAATTCTTTATATTCCTTCTTGTAGTCAAACGCCATAGCTTTTCTCCTCCTTCCTCTTACAATTCATATCAAAAATTGTGGTATATCTGTTGAAGATATTGTAACATAGATCAGCCCGCTTTTGGCAGACAACTGAGAACAAGTGAACATTCGTTTCGCTTGAATCATCTCTTTTCCCGTATTATAATAGCGGAAAGCATTATTTTTCTATATGTCATACAGACAGTCAGTTCTGATATCTATACCTGAACTTTTATCTACCGGGAAAGTCCTTCGGACAATCCGGCGTCAAACAGAAATCTCAATGCTTTGGATTCCATTACAACAGCAGAGAGATTTCCTTTAAAATCAGCGGATACGCCGAACTGGCTTCTGACAGCCACAGAAAAACTGGAACAAGAGAGCTGATACAGAGCGCAACCAAGAAGAATACGTTTTCGGTTGAAAAGTGAGATCTCCCGCACTACAGAAAAAGGAGGTTTATCTATGCCGAAAAAAGCAACACCTGCCGAGAACACCGTCAACCGCGAATACAAGTCAAGTATCTTCGCCATGCTCTTCCGGGACAAGACAAAGCTGCTGGAATTGTACAATGCCATCAGCGGCACCAGCTATACAGATCCGGATATGCTTAAGATCGTTACCTTGGAGAACGCTATCTACATGGGACTCAAGAATGATCTTTCTATTGTAGTTCTTGAGATCCACCTGCATCTGTATGAGCATCAATCCACTCCGAATCCGAACATGCCACTGAGGGATCTGCTTTATGTGGCGGATCAGTTTTCTGACCTGACAAAGGACATGAACATCTACGGCAGGAAACAGATTAAGATCCCTTCTCCTCATTTCTTTGTCTTTTACAACGGGGAGGAAGAACGTCCGGACCGGGAACTGCTGAAACTGTCAGATATGTATTATATAAAGGAAGAACATCCTGCCCTGGAACTGGAAGTGGTGGTGCTGAACATCAACAAGGGACACAATCCCCAGCTGATGGAGACCTGCCAGACCCTCCGCGAGTACGCGGAATACACAGACCGAGTCCGCAGATACGCCAAGGAGATGCCGCTGAAGGAAGCGGTGGAACAGGCTATCACCGAATGCATCCGGGAAGGGATCCTTGAAGATTTTCTGAGAAAAAACAGAGCGGAGGCGATGAAGGTGAGTATCTACGAGTACGACGCCCGGAAACATATCGAGATGGAGAAAGAAGACAGCTATAACGATGGCTTTCAGGCTGGCAAGGATGAGGGCTATCAGTCCGGAAGAGATGACGGAATGACGGAAAAAGCAAGAGAAACTGCTCTGAATCTTTTTGAAATGGGACTACCGACAGACAAGATTGCCAGTGCGGTTCAGGTAAGCATTGAAAAAGTTCGGGAGTGGATTACTGAAAATTCTAAAATGACAACATGATTTCATTACCAGAGTAGGTGTATGGTGCAGGGATTCGGATCGTCTTTAGCCGACAAAATACATTTCCGAATTCCTGCACTCTTGGTTACTAATTCATTTCAGGATCAGCTGAACAATCGTAATGACCGCCCAAACACATAGCAGGATTCCTTCTGCTTTTGCCAGAAGATCCAGCACTCGATTCTGTGCCTTCTCCCCTTTGAATAAAACTTCCTGATTGAGCAGCGAAAATGTCATGATCAGTATTCCATAAGTAGAAATATTATTGTCGATTCCTCTATAGTATGATACAGCATATCCAATCCAGAATAATGCCAGAAAAACCAGTGTTACAGACTGAAACATTTTCATCCAGCGCTCATTCCTGATATCACTTCTTCCCTGCTCTCTGCCTTTTGATAACTGACTGTTTTCCATAACGATTCTCCTTTACATTTTTATTTTGATCAGTCTTTCTCATATCCGTTCCTGCGGTAGAATACCGTAAACAACAGAATTGCTGCCGCAAATTCAACCACCATGGCTATAATACTTACCGTCTCAAAAGGTTTTTCTCCGGCTGCCAGATTCAGGATCATCTCCATGATCACTCCGGTAAACAGATATTTCGAGATCTCGGCCAGCACATCCACCAG
>CALWLJ010000010.1 GCA_944381495.1 uncultured Mediterraneibacter sp.
TTGTACCCCGTCGTATAACAAACGGCAAACATTTACTTCTATACATAGTATAGCAAAAACTCTAAAAAAAGCAAGTCAGAATTTTTCGGTGTTTCAACCACCATACTATGTACCTATATTATATTACGCAACTACTCATTCTATGCTACTGCACTTTCTATATCTAATCTCATTACGAATTTTTCCTGCAAAAAGTCACAAAATCATTTTGTCCGTCTGGTATTATCCAGTCCGTTTCGTCCTGTTCTGTCCACAAAATCTGGACGAAACAGCACGAAAAAGCACTAAATATACCTCATTTTCCGGCTCCGGCACACTAGGACACAAAATATTCTACAGCGTTGTTCGGGAAGAACTCTTTGAACTCGCCGTAGAGCTGTGCCGCCAGAGTCTTGTTATGTGCAATGATCAGCGTCGGTTTATTCAATTGCTGGATGACATTTGCCATCGTGAATGTTTTGCCGGAGCCGGTGACGCCCAGGAGGGTCTGACACTGGTTTCCTTCCTTGAACCCTTTGACCAGCTGCTCAATGGCCTGAGGCTGGTCACCGGTTGGTTTGTATTCTGATACCAATTCGAAATGATCCATAATTTATTCTTACTCCTCTTTCTGTTGGATTTTATTTTCATAATCCTGCAGCACTGTTTGCCTGTGACTTTGATTTTCTCCCACTGCATCAAGGGAAGTTTCCAGAACAAATGTTCTTTCCATATTTTACTCTATATCCTATATGGTGTCAATTCTCTAAAATATAATTTCATACATCTGCCTGTTATATTCTTCCTGTTCCCGCAGCTAATCCCATATACTTCGTTGCCATCCGATCAGATACCAAGATGAAAACAGCCGCAGCACAATGCTGCGGCCATCTGTCTTATCCATTTATTCCTTGCTATTTCTTATCTTTTATCCATTATTTCTGTTTCAGCTAATAATCTCAACCAGCTTCAATCAGCGCATCAATACCAGCGCACCATCGGCAGCTCGTTATTGATTCCTTTTGTCATCAGGATCTGATGGATATCGATGATTCCGTTATGGAATGTTGCGGCACAGGCTGCCAGGTAGAGATCCCACATACGGATAAACTTCTCGTCAAACATCTTGCGTACTTCATCAAGGTGCTCCAGATAGTTCTTCCTCCAGCACCGGAGGGTACGGTTGTAGTGAAGCCTGAGATTTTCCACATCCATTGTATGGAAATCAAATTCCGCCATCTCATGGATCATTTCACGCAGGCTCGGCACAACTCCGCCCGGGAAAATGTATTTTTTGATCCATGCATCACCGGGATGTTCCTTTAAAGCACTGATAAAGTGAAGAAGGAAGAGACCGCCCTTTTTCATGACCTTATTTGCACACTCAAGGAAAAGTTTATAATTATCTCTTCCCACGTGCTCTACCATACCGACGCTGACAACACGGTCGAACTGTTCGCCCAGTTTCGGCAGATCCCGATAGTCCATTCGTTCTACCTTCACATAATCCTCAAGACCTTCCTCTTTGATCCGTCTCTGGCACTCTTTGTACTGTTCCTCGCTCAGGGTGATTCCTGTTCCGCGAACCTTATATTTCTTAGCGGCTTCAATCAAGAGGAATCCCCATCCGCATCCGATGTCAAGAAGCATCATGTTTTCCTTAAGATACAGCTTTTTCAGGATGTAATCTACTTTGTTTACCTGAGCCTGATAAAGGCTGTCATCCTCATGCATGAAATATCCGCATGAATAGCTCATTGTTTCATCCAGCCACAGCTTGTAGAAATCGTTGCCGATATCATAGTGGCTGCGCACTTCTTTTTCCTGGTTTTTCTTGGAAGAAGATGTAAAAATCAGTTTCTTGAGTGCGTTCTGATCTGTGGAGAACTTGCCCATCTGTCCCAGAAAATGATCCAGAGCATCATAGAGGTCGCCCTCGATCTCCAGGTCCCCGTTCATGTAGGCTTCTCCCAGCGCGATTGACGTGCTTGTTAGAAGATCGCTGACAGGGATTGACTTGTTAAACTTTACGGTAAAGGTGGGGTCTCCTTCTCCGATCTTGTACTCCTTTCCTCCCAGTTTTACCAGAAAGGGATTTTCATCAAATTTCTGTAAAAACGAAATCAATCCATGTTCTACTATCATTTCATTCACCTTTCCTTTCATTTCGTGCAGGCACAATCTGTCAGGATCCCATTGGCACAGCCTCCTCGGCGCTTTCCCGGGATACGGCAGCCTGTAATCATATTTAGCATTGACAATAAAACATAAGAGGATACTCCCGAGTCATCTGTTTTCCAGATTTTATCAGCAGTATCCCCACGTAAGTATTATAAACTTTTCATAACGGATGTCAATTATTTTTTGCTTTGTTTACGTACCGTGGTAAAGTGTGATATACTGGCAGTATATGCCGACCACGGCATTCAAACACATGGAAAAGGAGTCGATTTATTATGAAAGTACGCATGGCATCAGAAAAAGACATAGACAGGATCCACGAGCTGCTGTCCCAGGTTGCACTCGTCCACCAAAAAGGCCGGCCGGATCTTTTCAAATTCGGCCAGCGGAAATATACGGACGACCAGTTAAGAGAAATCCTCCGGGACGAAAACCGCCCCATCTTTGCAGCTGTCGATGAAAACGACATTATGCAGGGGTATGCGTTTTGTATTTTCCAGCAACACATAAATGATAATATTCTGACCGATATCCTTACTCTGTACATTGATGATCTCTGTGTCGATGAGGCAAAGCGGGGAATGCATATCGGAAAGACTCTTTATAATGCGGTTCTTGATTTCGCAAAGGAGCATGGATGCTACAATGTAACACTAAATGTGTGGAGCTGCAATGAAAGCGCCATGAAGTTCTACCAGTCCTGCGGACTGAAGCCTCAGAAGACAGGCATGGAGGTCATTCTGTAAAATGGCTGTATCGTTTTCTCTGACTCGGCGACTGAACATCCAAAAGCAAAAGATCAGCAACAGAAAAAGGATGCTGCACGGCGGCATGTATACTGCCGCTGCACTGCATCCTTTTTCCGGGATTGTATAAAAAGAAAACATTATTCATTTAAAAATCTGACAACTGCACCTTAATCTTGGGTGGAAGAGGCTTCTTGTTTCTCTCTGCTTCCTCCTCGGACCGGAATATATCCTTTTCCTTTCTGAAAAGGGTACCACAGATCCCGACCCGCTCCAGCAGATAACCGGAACCCTTGCGCCCTACAACCTTTGCCATGATGATCTTGTTCTCTTCATCCAGAATATAACAGGAATCGCCTCTGATATATGCCATGATCCTTCACCTTCCTTCTATGATAGAATAGCAAAGATAATTACTTTTTGCAAGACATCTGTTTTATTGTCTTTTTTCAACGCTACTCGACAGGTATCCAGATATTGTGCCAGTTAAAATACTCTTCTTCCGGCCTGCACATGGCTACGATCTGTGTGATCACGTCTCCGCTTAAAGCCAGATTATGTTCTTTCATATAATCAAATGCAGGCTGAAGAACATGATATGTAAGGAACTGGCCTGACCGGGATGACACGCTCATATAAATGCAGAGCTGCGACGGACAGTACTGAACCCTTTCTGTCTGCCGGACCTGCAGAAGGCTTGCGAACTGTTCTTCTATGCCAATTCCAAAATCAAAATCCGTCTTTCCCGCCTCAATGTCTTCTTTTCTGAACAGCGCGGTTGAAAACACGAAAGGAACTTTTTCGCACATTTGTCTGATTTCCCTCTGTTCTTCTTTTGACAGAATAAGGTCATAGTTAACCTGTGTGTTGATCCGGTATATGGCAGGACTCATCTGAATAGTCAGCTGCCGCGGCTGTTCCCGTGAATCTTTCATCAGCGACCGGTTCATACGAAGTTTTTTCAATACATTCATCTGATATATGATCTGCTGCTGAATTTTTTGTTCCTGTTCCGATAAAATATCGTCAATCTCGCCAATGTTCTCTTTCTGAAGGATTTCTGCGGTCTGCTCAATAGTGAACCCAAATCCCAGATAACATCTGGCCCGAATAATCATATGAAGATCCCATGTCGTATAATATCGGTATCCGCTTTCCTCATTATGAACAGGACGGATAATGTTCTTTCTCTCATAATAACGGATCGTCTCTGCCGTTATTCCAAGTATCCTTGCCATTTCTCCTATTGTGTAGGTCTTATACATTTTCTCCCAACTCTCATATCATATTAGACTTTTGATAATATTTTATCATATTTTCAAAGTAACATTAATACATTCCAGGGCGAAACATAGTATTGACTTTAAAACGGTTTGAAAGTCTATAATATCCCTGTTAAAAGATTAACAAAATATATTACTACGGGAGTGAAAGCAAATGGAAACAAAAAAAGTTGTTCTGATCACCGGCGGCGCTATGGGACAAGGAAGAGCCCATGCATACAAATACGCTGAAAATGGTTTTAATGTTGTCCTTGCGGATATGCAGGATCCAGAGCAGGATGCGTTTAAAGAAACCATAGCCGAATGTCAAAACAAAGGAGCCGAAGTCCTGGCGATGAAATGTAATATCACTTCTACAGAAGATATGGAACATCTCTTTGCCGAAGCCTGGGAGCGTTTTGGCAGGCTGGATGTTGTCATCGCCAACGCAGGTGTAATTAATTTCGGTTATACCTGGGAACTGACAGACGAACAGGTAGAAAAAGTAATCAATATCAACCTGATCGGCACATGGAGAACAGATAAGTATGCAGCCCAGTATATGCTGAAACAGGGATTTGGAAGAATCATAAATATTTCCTCCACATCCGGACTGTATGGTACACCAAAACTTGCCACCTACTGCATGTCCAAGTGGGGAATCCTCGGACTGACAAAAACTCTGGCGAAAGAAGTCGGATCAAAAGGAATCATTGTAAACGCACTCTGTCCCACAAAAGTTAAGACACCGATGTGCGAAACAATGGAATATGTTCAGTTTATCAATGATCTGACAGGGAAAAATTTCAAGACTGTAGAAGAAATGTTCAACGGTGTTCCATTCCTGGAAGTAGAAGATATTTCATCCATGGTCTACTGGATGGGAACCAGCCGTGAGGCAGGAAAATTCAACGGCAGAGAAGTTGCCCTTGATCTTGGAACATTACAGTAAGTGAGGTGTACAAAATGAAAATTACAAAAGCAACACGCTGGCGTGTCTTTGCAGGTGTCTGGATCCAGAGCCTGTTCACTTCAGCGACAGCATTCTTCAGTCTGTTTTCCCTCCCACTGTGCAATCAGTTCGGGTGGAGCAGTTCTGATTTTTCAATGGCTTATACTATCTATATGTTTATTTACTGTGCAGTAGGATTTCTGGGCGGTATCCTGGCAGAGAAACTCCAGCCCCGGGTAGCTATCTATATCGGACTTGTGCTTTTTGCAGGAGGCTGGATCCTGACCGGATTCGCTGATTCCATCCCGTTCCTGTACATTGCCTATGGAATCATCGCCGGAGCTGGAGCCGGAACCATCTATCCGGCATGTCTGCCTACCGCACTGAAATGGTTCCCTGACAAAAGCGGTTCTATTTCAGGACTGGTTCAGGCCGGAGCCGCATGCGGGCCTTTCATTATGTCTCCCATCGCACAGATGCTGATCGATCATTTTGGAGCACAGCAGGCATGTATCATCCTCGGTATTGTCTTTCTGATCGGCGTAGGCGCCGTGGCCTGGATGATCGTTCCCTGCCCGGATGGATGGACTCCGGAAGGATGGACGCCTTCGCAGACACAGAGCAAGGAGCTTCACACAAAAGATTACAATATTCCCCAGATGGTAAAGCAGCCTGTTTTCTGGGTACTGCTTGTAATGTTCATCTTTGCCAATGCAGCAGGAACCATGATGGTAAGCGCTACATCTCCCATCGCACAGAATCAGGTCGGACTGTCCGCTATGACGGCTGCTCTGTGCGTCAGTCTTATGACTTTGTTTAACATGATCGGACGGATTGCATTTGGGTTTATCTATGACAAACTGCAGGGATGGAATTCTCTGATTCTGATTCTTGTGATCAACGGAATCTCCATGCTGATGCTGACGGTTGCCGATTCTTATCCTTACTTCATCCTCTGCATTGCTCTGGTCGGCTTCTCCTTTGGCGGACTGCTGGTTGTGTTTGCACCGATGATCAAGATCATCTTCGGTTCCAGATTCTATAACCGGAACTATGGCCTGATCTTCATCGGTTACGGGATCGGCGCTTTCGTAGGGCCAAAGATTTCTTCCAGTTTTTACGATGCTACCGGATCGTATGTCATGGGATATATCGGTTCTGCCATTCTTGCAGTAATTGCAGTGATACTGGTTATCGTAGCAAAAAATATGGTAAAGAAGATGCCTCAGGAAAATTAACAAAATAACCTTCGGTTTCCAGTTATCGAAAAGCCGCTGCTTTCCCGCTGTTATGCAGGAAAGCAGCGGCTTTTCTAATCATTTTCTTCTTTTTTGAACTCGTATGAATCACACTATTTTGCAAGGCTCATATGATGTCGCGTCTCCGATATTGCAGATATCCTGCTGAACTGACAGCTCCCGCCAGCAGGATCTGAACAGACACACCTGCTGCCTCGGCCCCTGGAAAACTCATCCCCAGATTTCCTTCCATGAACCAGGCTCCGCAGCAGTACCAGAGAATAGAAGGAAGGCAGGCCCCGCAGTACAGCTATAAAAGTATCCTGAGTCAGATCCATCGCCGTTTCCCTGTGAGACACCTGACGGAATATGAAAGCATATATATCGCGATAGTACCTTTGGAGCAGTTCGCCCGCCGCTTCCCGGTCGCTCCGCCTTTTTATCTTTTTTATCAGCTGCTCGTCTGAATGCATGAAAATTTCCTCATCTATCCCTGTTTTTCTCAGCAGTTATTTTATTTCACTCTGTTTACATAAGTATATACGAAAAAGCGACAGAAAAAGTTTTTGCAAAAGAAAAAGAAAGAGAGAACTGCTGCACAGATCCTCATATCATCCATACAGCAGTCCTCTCTCTTCATTTTTCCATTTTTTTCTTTTTATTTCTTTCTGTTTCTGTCTCAGCCCTGCATCTTGGCACTGCTTTCTTCCAGCAGATTTCCCATGCTCCGCAGGCTGATGGCAAGTGTAGACGTATTATGCAGCAGCGCCGACGTGGTAGGCTGGATCATTCCAGCCACACCCAGCAGGATCAGACCGGAATTAATCCCGACAATTCCACGGTAATTCCGATGGATCCGGCCCATCATGGCATTGGCCAGCCGTTTCAGCGTGACCAGTTCTCTCAGGTCATTCGCCGCAATCGTAATATCCGCAATTTCCCTGGCGATCTCAGCACCGTCGCTGATGGCGATCCCGGCGTCCGCCGCTGACAGCGCCGGAGAGTCATTGATCCCGTCTCCGATCATGATCACCTTCCGTCCGGCAGCTTTTTCACGCTCTACAAATCCCGCCTTGTCTTCGGGCAGCACTTCCGAATAGTATTCATCCACGCCCACCCGGCAGGCAATAGACGCAGCAGTCCTGTCGCTGTCCCCTGTCATCATGACGATCTTGGAGATTCCTTCCTGACGCAGCTTCCTTACCATATCAGCTGCCTCCTCACGGAGCGGATCCTCAATACAGATCACAGCCGTAAGCTCCTGCTCAATGGCAAGATACAGATGGGAATACTCTGCCGGAAGAGCGTCAAACCGCTCCTGATACTCCGGGCGGATCCTGCAGCCTTCATCCTCAAAGACGAAATGGCTGCTTCCGATCACAACTTTCTTATCGCCGATATAGGAAGAGATTCCGTGGGCAACCACGTACTCCACCTTGGAATGCATCTCTTCATGAAGAAGATGGCGTTTCTTCGCAGCCGTCACCACAGCCTTCGCCATGGAATGGGGGAAATGTTCCTCCAGACAGGCTGCGATCCTGAGCGCTTCATCTTCCGGATCATCCCCGAATACAACAACTTCTTTTACCGTCGGCCTGGCCTTTGTCAGAGTTCCTGTCTTGTCAAAGACCACTGTATCCGCATCCGCCACGGCTTCGAGGAATTTGCCGCCTTTTACGGTAATTCCTTTCTGGCCTGCCTCACGGATGGCAGATAATACTGAGATCGGCATGGCAAGCTTCAGGGCGCAGGAAAAGTCCACCATAAGTACAGACAGAGCTTTCGTCACATTTCTTGTGATGAGCCATACAAGCCCTGTGCCCAGCAGTGTGTAGGGTACCAGACGGTCCGCCAGATGCTCTGCCTTACTCTCAAGGGAGGACTTCAGCTTCTCGGAATCCTCGATCATGGTAACGATCTTCTCAAATCTGGTGGAACCGGAGACGGCCTTCACCAGGATCTCCAGCTCTCCTTCTTCCAGGACCGTGCCTGCATAGACCGACTTGCCTTCCGCTCTCCGAACAGGCAGGGATTCCCCGGTCAGTGACGCCTGATTCACCATTCCTTCCCCGGCTGTAACCACACCGTCGAAAGGGATCACATTTCCCATGCGGACCACGACCGTATCTCCCGGTTTTATATCAGAAGAATTGACAAGGATCTCCTGATCCGCCCTCTTCAGCCATACCTTCCTGATATTAAGGGACATGCTTCTGGCCAGATCGCCTACTGACTTCTTGTGGGTCCACTCTTCCAGTATCTCGCCAATCCCCAGCAGGAACATGACTGAGCCCGCCGTATCGAAATCTCTTCTGATAATGGAGACGCCAATGGCTGTCGCATCCAGCACAGGAACCTCGATTTTCCGGCGCAACAGACATTTCAGTCCTTTCCAGATATATCCGGCGGACCGGATCACAGTATAGATCATACGGACAGGAGCCGGCATAAACCAGCGGACCCCATAATGTACCATAACTTTGGTGATCAGCCTTTCCCGGAATTCGGTGTTGAGCTGTCTTCCGGAACTGGCGGACACATTTTCCGGCACGCTGACCCTGTCGTAACTGAATCCTCTGAGCAGGCGGATCAGATCTTCTCTTTCTCCTGTATAGCGGATGACAGCATCTGCGGTGCGCTCATATACTTTTACATCCGTTACGTTATCCTGATTTTCCAGATACCAGGAAAGAGTATCCGCCTCCGGACATGTCATCCTTTCCTGGATGACATGGATACGGAGACGGCCTCTGATCTCGTGCTTTATGATAAATTTCATAGGATGCTATCCTTCTGTCTCTTTAAGATCTTCCGCACCTGCATTCTCATCTGACGCTGCATCCTCTTCCATCTTCGCAGCCTCCTCGGCGGCTCTCTTCTCGTTGATCTCCTGAGCCTCAGCAAGAATATCCTCCGCATTTTCCTGAACGGTGGCAGCGGTCTGCATCACACAGTCCTTTGCCCGCAGAGCGGCTGCCGTACAGTTCGTATAGAACTTCTTCGCATCTTTACTGGAAAGCATTTTCACACCGGCTGTACCGAAAAGAACGCCTCCTACAAAAAGTCCGATTTTCTTCATTGTTGATACTTCTAACATTTTTAAACGCCTCCTGAAATCTTTTTAGTAAATCCTACTTGTGCTTATACCCTGTATAAAACAGCATGAGAAAGCAGAAAAGCGAAGCCCATGCCCAGAACTTGTGCTGTTTCATATGTGCACCACTTCCTTATGTATATTTTATGTAAACTTTTGTTTACTGTCACATCATAGCAACCGCTTTTCAGGGTAGTCAATTCTAACAGGGGTTGCCGATAAATATTATCACTAAACGAAAAAGGGATGTAGTAAAACGGATCTTACTACACCCCTCTTGCTTATTCATTTTGGATCTTTATGCTGGATACCTTCTGATCCTTTAGATATCCGCATCTTTTCAGCCCCTCCTGCACCACCCGGTTCCAGCTGCCTTCTGACAGATGATATGTAGTATCATCATCCAGAATGATCACGCAGCTGCATTCCGGCGGACAGTCCTCGGAGCAATCGATCTTATACATGTTCTTCCGGCTGATCGCACCGATCTCTTCCAGAGCATTGATCATGCGGTACACTGTAGCTACACCGATCTTCTCGTCAGCTTTGGAAGCCTGATAAAAGATCTCCTTGCAGCTGGAACAGTCATTTTCCAGAATAATATCAATTAACATAAGCCGCTGTTTTGTTATACGGCATCCATTTTCTTTCAATTTCTCAACGATCTGTTCTTTTTTACTCACGGCTGTCTCCTGATCTTTTCCAATCATATCCAATCTTTTCCGCCGGAAGTTCAGGAAATACTGACCACTTCATATCCGGCTTTTTCTACAGCCCGCTTCAGTTCTTCCCTGTCAATATCACGGTCGAAAGATACTTCCGCGCTTTTGCTGTGCAGGCTCACTTTCGCCGAAGCTCCGGCAATCGAATTGATCGCGTCCGTAACGCTGTTGACGCAGTTCTGGCAGTGCATCCCCGAGATCCTGACCGTATAGCGGCCGATCACAGGGCCGTCCAGTTTCTTTTTCCGGGGTTTCCTGCTCTTCACAGTACCGGAACCTCCTCCGCAGCATGCCCCTTCTCCTTTGAAATGTTTGATCGAACTCTTTACTGCGAAAACAAGCACCACAACTAAAATAAGAATGATGATCGCATTAACCATAACGGTTCCTCTCCTTTACGAAATACCTGTAACCTGGTACCCTATTTTCTCCACCGCACTTTTCAGAACGTCGTCCCCCACCTCTCTGTCCAGAGATATGACAGCACGCCCTTTTGAGAGATTGACATCCGCGCTCACGCCGTCGATCCGGTTCAGGATCATCGTCACGTCTGACGCGCAGTGGGCACAGTGCATCCCGGAGATCGTCATCGTCTTCTTCCCGATCACCCGGCCTGCCAGCTTCTTTTTCGGTATTTTCCCGCTGCTGGGGCAGCTTCCGCCGGCAGGGCAGCCGATGCACCTCACGCCTCTCTTCTTCTCTCTTACAATATACGCGATCGAACCTCCGATTAAGACCGCCAGAATAATGACAGCAATTACATTTGCCATGATAATCATCCTTTCTGTTCTAACGTCAAGCGGCAGACAAAGCATGCGCCCTGTCCACCACTTATTTTAATCGTTATTTCTTACGCATGCAAACTGTATTCTGCCGCAAATTCCTGATCTGACTTGTATATTCTCCACATGATGATAACTGCAAATACCAGAATCGCGATCAGTCCCGGAACAAATGCTGTTCCAAGAGCTCCTGTTGTGATCAGAGTACCGATCTGATATACCAGGAATGCCACCGTATATCCCGTCGCAAGCTGGAGGCAGATACCTCCGAACAGCCATTTGCCGCTCTTCATCTCTGAGTTCATCGCTCCAAGTGCCGCGAAGCAGGGCGGTGTGTACAGGTTAAACATCAGGTATGCAAGAGCTGCCACCTTTGTCAGACCCATGACCGTTGCGACTTCGCTTCCACTTCCTACCAGAGCGAAATCATCATCGATCAGGTTTGTAACTCCATAAACAACTGCCAGAGTACCAACCACATTCTCTTTTGCGATGAATCCTGTGATCGCTGCTGCAGCCAGCTGCCATACACCGAATCCAAGCGGGATGAACAGGATGGCAAAAGGATGAGCGATGCTTGCAAGGATGGATGTACTTTCAGCGCCTTCCTCTACAAGCTGGAACTGCCAGTTGAAGCTCTGCATGATCTGTACCACCGTGTTGCACACCAGAATGATCGTTCCGGCCTTAACGATGTATGCCTTACCACGCTCAAACATGGAAACGCAGGCTCTCTTCAGGCTGGGGATCTTGTATTCCGGAAGCTCGATGATGAAGAAGGATTTTCTGTATTTCTGTCCCGTGATCCTCTTTACAAGCAGTGCGCCCAGAAGGATCAGAACGATGCCTACCAGATACATGGTAGCTGATACCCACCATGCATCTGCAAAGAATGCTCCTGCGAACAGTGCGATAACAGGGATCTTTGCTCCGCAGGGCATAAACGGTGTGAGCATTGCTGTTGTCCTGCGCTCTCTCTCATTGCGGATCGTACGGGACGCCATAACGCCCGGGATCGCGCAGCCGGTTCCGATAACCATAGGGATAACGGATTTACCGGAAAGTCCTACTCTCTTAAAGATCGGATCCAGAACAACTGTCGCACGTGCCATGTATCCGCAATCCTCCAGAAGAGCGATCAGGAAATACATTACCATTACAAGCGGAAGGAAACCTACGACTGCGCCCACGCCGCCGATGATACCATCAACAAGAAGCGCATACAGCAGCGGGTTTGCGTTTTCCATCAGTCCTCCGACCCATCCCTGGAAGGTCTCGATCCACGCTACCAGCCAGTCAGCGATCCATGTTCCTAGTGTAGTCTGAGATATGTAGAACACGAGAAAGATAACAGCTGCAAAAATCGGAATACCGATGATCTTATGAGTAATAACACTGTCAATCTTATCCTGTATATTCTTGTCTTTTGTGAAGACCTTTCTCTTCTCAACCTGCTTGACGATACTGTTAACGAACTCAAAACGTTTCCTGTCGGCCGCCTCGACCGCATCTTTATCATGCAGGTCGATATCCGCCTGAACATAAGGCGCTGTTTGTCCCTTTCCATTCAGGGAAACCGCTGCAGCGACCACTTCTTTCAGACCTTCATGTCCGGAAGAAGTAGAGATCGTCTTGATGACCGGGCATCCCAGCTTCTCTGACAGAAGCTTTTCATCAATCTTTGTCTGCTTCTTCTCTGTGATATCGCTCTTATTCAGAGCAACGACCACCGGAACTCCCAGTTCCAGAAGCTGTGTGGTGAAAAACAGACTCCGGCTCAGATTGGTGGCATCCACGATATTGACGATAGCGTCCGGGTGCTCGTTCTTCACATAACTGCTGGTGATACTTTCCTCAGAAGTAAACGGCGACATGGAATATGCTCCCGGCAGGTCAACCGCTACCAGTTCCTCCGCCCCGTTATAGTAAGCCTTCTTGATCAGGCTCTCCTTTCGCTCTACCGTAACACCGGCCCAGTTTCCAACACGCTCATTTCTTCCTGTAAGCGCGTTGTACATAGTTGTCTTACCGCTGTTAGGATTTCCCGCAAAAGCAATTCTCATTTTACAATTCTCCTCCTTTGGCGCGATTAGATTAAACTAACCATTGTGTAAAAAAAATAGTAACAGAATTACTATTTTTCTTTAAATTTTTATATTGAAATAGCTTTCGCTAAATCAGTATCGATATTATATCTTCCATCCTTGATGGAGACCACACAGCCGCCCCTGACGCGGGAAACCACAGTGATCGGTTCGCCGCTGTAGCAGCCCAGAGAAAAAAGAAATGCCTCCAGCTCCTCATCATCTGTCACAATATCTTTGATAATATACTCTTCGCCTTCCCTGGCTTCCAACAATGTCATAATATCAGGATCCTCTCATCTTAATTCATATTTACATCTGATATATTTTATGACCGGGAGTTTATAGATATCCCCGTTCATTCGTTTTATCTAACAAATGATAGTTTAAACTAACATCCAATAATTGTCAATCCTTTTTGAGAGGAAATTTCAAAAAGAATCTATTTGATGTTAACATCCGATTATGATATACTGATTGACAGTATCAAGCAAGAAAATTTAGATCGAGGTGAGAATCTATGCCCATACACGTAAATGAATCTGCTGAAAATTATCTCGAAACGATTCTCATGCTGAGTCAGACTCTGCCGGTTGTACGCTCTGTGGATATTGCCACGGAACTCAATTTCAAGAAGTCAAGTGTCAGCGTGGCAATGAAAAAGCTGCGTGAGAGCAATCATATCGTTGTATCCCCGGAGGGATATATCACGCTGACCCCTTCAGGAAAAGAGATCGCCGACCGGATCTATGAACGGCACACACTCCTCTCTTCCTGGCTGGAGCGCCTGGGTGTTGACCCCAAAATTGCCGTTGAAGACGCATGCAGGATCGAACATGTAATCAGCGCAGAGAGCTTCGAGGCGATCAAGAAGCATGTAACAGAAGGAATGCCTGCTCCGGAACAGGGCGGTAAATAGCCGGTTTTTGAAAACAGAATAAAATAGGAAAAAAACGTGGAGACAGGTTCCGTACAGAACTTTTCTCCACGTTTTTCTATATACCGATGGTCTTCAGCACATCCGTCAGCTCCGCTGCCGACTGATGCAGCCTGCGCTCTTCATCCGGGTCAAAACCGATCTCCAGGATCTGCTCTGCTCCGCCTCGTCCAATAATAGACGGGATGCTCAGACAGAGACCGCTCAGTCCATACTCCCCGTTCAAGGACACGGAAACCGGTGCCACAGTATGACTGTCCCGCACAATGGCCTCAGCGATCTTGGACGCGGCCATACCGATGCCATAATATGTGGCGCCCTTCCGCTCAATGATCTCGTAGGCGCTGTCACGAACCGCATGGTATATCTGCTCCTTCTCCTCTTCAAAACTGCGGTATCCCTTCATCCTGACAAATTCATCCAGTCCGATCCCGTAGATATTGGCACAGCTCCAGACCGCCAGCTCGCTGTCTCCATGCTCTCCCACTATAAAGGCATGAACATTCCTGCTGTCCACATCCAGCTTCTCACTGAGCAGATACTTCAGACGTGCAGTATCCAGTACCGTACCGGAACCGATTACCCGCTCCTTGGGAAAACCGGATTCCTTCAGTGCCACCTGGGTCAGGATGTCCACAGGATTGGATACCACCAGGAGGATTCCCTCGCACCGGACCCGTTTGATCGACCCGATCACCGAGCGCATGATCGCCGCATTCTTCTGCACCAGATCCAGCCTGGTCTCCCCCGGCTTCTGGTTGGCTCCCGCCGTGATGATGATGACCGAGGCGTCCGCAATATCCTCATACTCTCCTGCACGGATGTCCATGGCGTGAGCAAAGGGCAGGCCGTGACTGATGTCCATGGCCTCTCCTTCTGCCTTGGGATGATTTGCGTCCAGGAGCACCAGTTCCGAAAATATTCCCCGCTGCATCAGCGTATATGCGATAGTAGATCCAACAAATCCGCAGCCGATGACCGCCGCTTTCTGTATGTTTACCATATGATCTGTCCTCCTTTTTGTCCTGACAGTATCATTATGGACCGGATCACGGATTTCATACCTGAAAGGCACTAATAATGTACAACAGCAGGCGTTCCGTAGTCCAGCATCTCATACAGTGTTCTCGCATCGCTCAGCCGCATATTGATACACCCGTGGGAGCCATGAGACTTATACCAGTCGCCCCCGAACCTTTCCTGCCAGGTGGCGTCATGGAATCCGATCCCGGTCCAGGTGATCCGCATCCAGTAGCTCACCGGCTGTTCATAGGACGGCCTGCCTGTCGCCGGGTTCACGGAGCCCCGCAGGACCTTATCCTTCTTCAGCTCAAGAATACTGTATACTCCTTCCGGCGTCTCACGTCCGTCTGATGGGCGGCCGGTGACTACCGGCGCATCCAGCCGGACCTGCCCGTCCTCCACATACCACATGCGTTGCCGGGTAATGTCCACTTCCAGATAGGTATCGCCCCAGTCCTGAGCTCCATGGGCAGCCGCCGTCTGTCCCTCAAGCCAGACCGGCTCCCTCTCCGTCCGCTCCCTGTTTCTTACGATTTCCATTAATGCGGCCGCCTCTGCCTCCTCATCCAATTTCCACCCATATGTACCCCCGGAGACTGTGGCGGCTTTTCCGTCCGGCGTGGTAAGACTTCTTGTGGTCCCCGCTGTATTATATTTCTCAGCAAGCTCAGACACCCATTCTTTCACTTTGTTTTCATCCAGTATTACATTCATTGTATCGTCCACGGTAAGCCACTGCGATATAATACTTCCGTCAACCACAACTCTTTCTCCCAGGTTATAAGACACCTCCGCTGTACAGAACCGGTTCATCTGGTCACATGCCTTCTGCACTTCCGGAGAATCAAATGTATAGGACGGTTTCTGATAGCATCCCGACTGCAGCAGATCAAGCTGATCTTCTACTCCGAGAACCGCTTCCTTTATCCTGGCGTTCAGAGCATCCATATCGAGAGCAGTGCCGTACTCTTCTCTTTTCACAATGAACTCACCTCCGGAATACTCCGGCGTCGCGGACACAGGAGCCGTCTGCTCCTGCCGGACGATCTGTAATGACGCAATCTGTTCTGCCAGCCTGTCCTCATCATAAACAACCTCAACCGGAATATGGATGCTGCCGGCACGGAACAATGTATACGGCCAGAGGAAGGGCTTCTGCTTCCAGAACGCCTCCTTCACTGCCGGGCTTTCCTGAATTTTCAGTCCGATATCGCTGCCCCTGATCTGCTCGGAACTGCCGTCCTTTTCCACCAGAGAAAGCTGATACTTTTCCACCAGCTCCCGCAGGTAGTTCTCCGTCTCCTCGGGTCCTTTCAGAGAAAGCTCCCGTCCGTTCACAACAGTCCCCGGGTAAAAATGTGCAGTAAAGAAGAAGGCTGTGCCCAGATAGACAAGCAGCAGGACTCCTGTTATAATTCCTGCTGCAATTCCAATGGTTTTCCTCATGCCAGGCTCCGGGATAATCTTCTCGTGACCGACCTGGATTCTTTTCTGCTTCTTTCTGTAATACCTGCCTCTGCTCATCTTTCCCCCCTTATATTTCCTGTATATTCCTTATTCTTATAGCATATGATTCTGGTAGCGTAATCATACGGATATAATCCTTACAGGGTAATAATTTAGCAGAGGTCTCCATCATTTCAGCCTGATATCGGCATCAAAACGGCATCATGGTCAAAAAGGCCAGGTCCTGATTTTAAGCGACCAGACAAACCATGCCAGTATCAAAATACCTCCGATCAATGAAACCCACTGTTTCACCCGGCGCCTCCGTCCCTGGCTCATAAATCCGGACGTATACCGGCACAACAATACATATCCAGAAAGAGCAGGAGGCAGCAGCTGTCTCAAACACAGAGAAACTCCTGTAGACTCTCCGGAAACTGTATTCGTACCCGACTGCGAATACCCGGTCGTAACCGTCGGTGAAGTGTTCGGGACTTCCAGCGGGTCTTATATCCTCGATCCCGAGGGAAGCCTGGTGCTGAAAGCCGATCAGGAGATCCTGTATGCCGACAGCTCCTGTTATATGTATTACAACAATGATCGGTTTTTTATACAGGCGTATTGAAATCGACGCAGTTATACACAAAACACTGGCAGTTCATTTGTCTCCGGAAGGCCGCTGTCAAGGGGGTGTGTTGTCACGGCGGCCGCGCTTGCGCTCGGGAGTGGAGCGCAGCGGACGCATAAGGCCGCAAAGGACGCGGCCTAAGTGCCGGTCGCTCCACTACGGGCCTTCGTGACAACACACCCCCTTGACAGCTGGATACCGGGAACAACTGAACAGACAGAAACGTGAATTGGCGCGGCTTGAAGGACTTATCATTTGTAAGACTTTCAGGCCGCGCCTCTGGTTTCCAGGCTGTATAGCCACTAACTTCCGTCCTGAACAGACCAGAAAAACAGCTGATTTCGAAAACCTTTCTGCGGGGGTGGAGGATGTAGACGGGTGACTTCGACGGGAAATTAGGAAAACTTAAAGCTCCGGGTACGGACGTTAGCACAGGCGGCGGGATTGTCTGAGCGAAGCGAGTTGCCCGCCGCCTGTGCTGGCTTTTAGTCCATACCCGGAACTTTCTAGTTTTCCTTATCTCCCAGAGCGGAACCCGGATATATCCTCCGCTCCCGCAGAATACGTTTTAGAGATTATGCTCCTGTTTTCGGATGTTTAATCATCGAAGTTAGTTCGCTAAACAGCCACTTTATTCTTTCTCATAAAGGAATCTCTCCGGCAGTTCCACTTTGAATCCCACCGCCAGTTTTCTGAAGTCATCCGGTGTGATGGTCTGCAGTTTCTTCGGAGCCATAGACATCACCTTCACCAGGATCTCTGCTGACTTCTCGATGGTGTGCATCAGGCCGAAGGTCAGGTCGAAGTCTTCGCCTGAGCAGAACATTCCGTGATGAGCCCAGATAACGGCATTGTACTTCTCCATCAGCTTGCTCGTCTCAACAGCGATCTCACGTCCGCCGGGAACCATCCAGCCAACGACTCCCAAACCTTCCGGAAATACCACCGGACACTCGGTAGCCATCTCCCAGAGCTCTCTTGTGAATACTTCGTCTGTCAGAGGAAGAACAAATGTCAGGGCAATAGTATTGGTTGTATGTGCATGGTAGATCACTCTGTGCTTTCCGTTTGTCTGTCTCTTCTTCACCTCATGGTTCATCAGATGAGTCGGCAGCTCGCTGGTCGGTCTTCCGCCGTCTGTGAATCCCCAGCAGATGCGGTAGTTCACACCCTTGTCGTCCACCTCAATGATACCGATATTTGTCTCCGGATCGATGATCACGTTGCGGAAATATTTTCCTGTTCCTGTGACAAGGAAATACTCTCCTGCCAGTCCCGGAACCTCTGTACCGATAGGCATCCACTCTCTGTCATAAGACAGCTGGTCGCGGATCTCATCCACTTCCTCATCCTTGATCCGATAGGAAAGATTTCCGCCGTTTCTCTCATGCCAACCCTGCTGGAATCCGTCGTCAGCCATACGGATAAATCCCTGAACAAATTTTGCATCCAATACCTTCATGTTTTCCTCCTTCTCCAACCAAAACAAATCCCAAAATTTCTTTATATTGTTTGTTTTATGTTGGTTTTGCATTTTATTTGTGTTGTTTTTATTGGTTTTATTCTATCATATTCATATGAAAATGCAATCCTATTTTCTTCTTTTATTGATTTTTGTTGAATATTTACAAAACGTTGCTTTTCCCGCCCCGCCGTTTTATACTATAAAATGTAGCAGATAATTAATAAGAAAGGAGACTTGACATATGTTAAATGAAAAAGTTGCGGAGCTTCTGAATACCCAGATCAATAAAGAGTTTTATTCCGCCTATCTTTATCTGGCATTTGCCAATTATTTTTCTGAGGAAGGACTGGATGGTTTTGCCAACTGGTATCAGATCCAGGCACAGGAGGAAAGGGATCATGCTCTTCTTTTCATCCAGTACATGCAGAATAATGACGCCAGGGTTACTTACGAAGCCATTGACAAGCCGGAATTTTCCGCGGAACAGCATATGGACGTTCTGGAAGCCGGACTGAAACATGAACGTTATGTCACAGGACTGATCAATACTATTTACGGTGCTGCCTATGAAGTCAAGGATTTCCGTACCATGCAGTTCCTTGACTGGTTTGTAAAAGAACAGGGAGAAGAAGAAACCAATGCTTCCGACCTGATCAAAAAGATGAAACTGTTCGGGACAGATCCAAAGAGTCTGTATCTTCTGGATCAGGAGATGGCTGCACGCACTTATGCTGCTCCCTCTCTTGTTCTCTGATCCATAAAATCAGTTCCATTGTCAGAAGGCGCCTGTCTTAGCAGATTGGCGCCTCTGATCTCAAATTCCGAATGAGGTATATATGATCCGAATAGCAATCGTAGAAGACGAAAAAGAACATATGGACATTCTGACCGGTTATCTGAACCGGTATGAGAAGGAGAACGGGGTCTCCTTCCAGATCGTCACATTTACGGACGGTCTTGATATCGTCTCTGACTACAGCGCAGATTATGATATCATTCTGCTGGATATCCAGCTGAAGCACATGGACGGCATGACCGCCGCGGAGAAGATCCGGAAGCTGGATGAGGATGTGATCTTTATCTTCATCACCTCCACCGTCCAGTTTGCGGTCCAGGGATATCTGGTGGACGCCCTGGGATACGTCCTCAAGCCGGTCCCCTATCTGGCATTTGCCCAGATTCTTGGAAAAGCGGTGAAAAGATGCCAGATCCGGCAGAACAGACATTATCTCACAGTAGATACCACCGGAGGATTTCTGCGGCTGAGCACTGATCAGATCTACTATGTGGAAAGCCAGCTGCACTCGGTGATCCTTCACACAGAGCGGGGAGAATACCGGACAGCCGGTCCGCTGAAGAAGCTGGAGGAGGAGCTGGCTCCTTTTGGATTTTCCAAATGTCATAACGCCTACCTGGTAAATCTGCAGTATGCCGGATCTGTCTTGTCCGGATCTGTACAGCTGACCAACGGGGAAGAGCTTCCAATCAGCCGGGCAAGAAAAAAGCCTTTTATGGATGCTCTTACAGACTATATAGGAGGGATGCAGCGATGAATCAGGCTTATATCTCGTGCCAGACAGGAGGGATGAACAGATGAATCTGACAGACCTTATGGATACTCCCCGAATCTGCACCGCTTTCGCGGAATGGGGCGGATGTCTCGTCTCAATCCTTATGCTCCGGAGGAAGATCTCAGGTGTAAAACTTTACGCGGCTCTGGGCGGCATGCTGGCCTGGTTTCTCATCTATCACTATATCGCCGGCATGCTTCCTCTCCTTTTCTGGATTCCGGGAATGCTGGGCGCCATCGTCAGTATGTGGGTATTCATCCTTCTGTTCTGCCATATTTCCCGGATAGACGCCGGATTCTGCTGCCTTCATTCTTTCGTGCTTGCCGAACTGGCCGCCTCTCTGCAGTGGCAGATTTATGTCTGGTTCGTCATGTATACCGGATGGAGAGACTGGCGTATCCTTGCCGTCATTATGACAATCATATACATTGCTCTCTTCACGGTATATTATTTTTACGAACGCGGCCATATTCCCAAAGACGAAAGCCTGGATATCAGCGGAAAGGAACTGTTCGGAGCGGCTTTGATCGCCCTGGGAGCATTTCTCATCAGCAATCTGAGCTTCGTACTTCCCAACACGCCTTTCTCCAGCGCTTCCAGTTCTATCCTTTATGTCCGGACTCTGGTCGACTTCGGAGGACTGGTCATGCTGATCGCACAGATGGAGAAACGGGAGGAACTCAGGGTAAAAAGTGAGAACCAGATTATGAACATCATGCTCCAGCGCCAGTATGATCAGTACCGGCTCTCCATTGATAATATTGAACTGCTCCGAAGAGAATACCACGATATGAAGCATTATATGGTAGCGATCCGTGCCGAGGAGAATCCGGAGATAAAGGCCCAGTACCTGGATGAAATGGAACATGCCATCGTCTCCCAGGAGGCGCTCATCAACACAGGGAACCATGTGCTGGATGTACTGCTCACTGCCAAGAACACCTACTGCCTGAAAAACAATATCACATTTACCTGCATGGCGGAAGGACGGCTCTTGTCATTTATGCATGTAAAGGATATCTGCTCCATCTTCGGAAACGCTCTGGATAACGCCATCGAATGTGTATCCCAGTACAGCGATCTGGAGAAACGGCTGATCACCCTCTCCATGTATCAGAAGAACAAGCTGCTTATGATCAAATGTGAAAACTACTCCGAAGCGCCTCTCATCCTCCGCTCCGACAATCTGCCCAGGACTACGAAAAGTGACAGTGAGTACCATGGCTATGGTCTGAAAAGTATCAAGTCGGCAGCAGAAAAGTACGGAGGCTCCATGAATCTGCATTCAGAAAACAACTGGTTCACCCTGCAGGTACTGATCCCGGTTTCTGAATATGATCCATCTCCGCCAAAAGCTTAATCCTGTATTTTAAAAAGAAATCAGGCTTCCGGAAAGGAGAAAACTTCTTTCCGGAAGCCTGACTTTTTCTTTTGTCATTTATCAGCCGGCCCGCTCTTTATTACTGCGGCAAAAGCCTTTATGCTTTACGCCTTTTGATGTAATTCTTAATAGCAACTGCCTCAAGTGCAATGAGGATGACGCCTGCCACAACATCGATCACGATTGCCGCGATCTGCCATGTCATGAGTCCTGTCTCCAGGTTCTCCGCATCATATGCACGGCTGTTTACTACTGTATAGAGGATGTTCTTGCATGCCTGACGCATTGCCTGAACACCTGTAGCTCTTGTCTGATCCTTCACATGGTTTGTCTCAGTATCATATGCAACCAGCATACAGTCTGTACCGTTCCGGATTGCCTGTTCATTAGACCAGGTGCAGAGCATGCTAAGTCGATTGGACTCCTGATCATTCAGTGCGAAATGATTCATGTATGCATATACGCCGTACTCTTTGGCGCCAAGGATCGCATTGGCAGCCATCTTTCCGGACAGAAGGCCATCTTCTGAATAGTACTCAAAGTTACGTCCTGCAAATGCTGTACGGTGGATGTTCATAGCCGGCGCATACCATCCGGATACTCCCATCTCATCCGCCATTTTACCGATACTTTCACCGAAAGCCGTCGCAATGTCTGTATTCCATGTATTTGCGATCATCACCACTGACGGGAAACCGACCGAACCTGTGCCTGTAAAGTTATTATTAATTGACGCCGGTCCATCACAGTCTATAGTCTGAACCTTATCAATACTTTTAACAGAATTCGTCTGGTATCCACCGAGTGCGATCAGAGAATCCATATCAGCTACCGTCATCTGATCCAGCAGCTGATCCCACTGTTCATCATCATAGGCAACTCCCCGCAGATCCGCAAGCGATAATCCGTTATCAGCGCCAGTCGCAGGCATCTCGTCATCAGCATTATTATAATCTTCCGGATTATAATTGCTGTTATTGATAAATGTAGCTTTCTGATCATCCGGCATAGTATATGTTGCCGGAACAGCAGTAGCCTGATCATAATTTGCAAATCCGTCTGCACGGGAAAGGTATGTCACTTCGCCTGCTGCGTAATCAAACGCGTTTGTTGCAGTCTGTACATCTGTGGAGCGTATCCATATTTTGTATATTTTTTTGTGTATTTTGATTATAAGAATCTTCTATCACCAATATCAATTCTTTATTACTTCACAACAAAACGCCATTATAATTGTACAATATTTTCTTGACATCCGGCGGAGAGTGCTCTATTGGGAGAACTGCTGAGAGAACATTTCTCAAACATTTCCTCTATGATTTCTTCATATACTTTACACTTTTCACACTTCTTTATTTTCTTGGCATACTTTCTGGAATCGCTAAATACAGGCGACAGATAGGACCAGAGTTCCTTCATCTTATACAGGATCGTCCGGTCGCCAGACATTTCTTCGCAATATCCGGCATAGACAAGATCGTGGAATCTCCGCAGTTCTTCTTTCTCCGTGGCAGATCCGCCTTTCAGCTCTCTCCCCAGAGCCGGATCCATGAGCACTCCTCTTCCGGCCATGATCCGATCGATCGAAGGGAAACGATCCGCCAGACGCTTCATATCCCCCGCAGAACAGATATCGCCATTGTAGCAGAGAGGACTTTTCCCGTCGCGCACAGCCAGAGAAAACGTATCCAGATCCGGCGTATTTTTATAGTAATCACGCTGCAGACGGGGATGGATGATCAGTTCTTCCAGAGGATAACGGTTGTAGATCTTCAGCAGACGTCCAAACTCATCCGAATCCTCCATTCCGATTCTTGTCTTTACGGAGATCTTTATGGCACATTTTTCAAATATCTCCTCAAGAAACGAGTCCAGCAGATCCGGATCCGACAGAAATCCCGCTCCCCGTCCCTTGGTGACCACTGTTTTCGACGGACATCCCAGGTTCAGATTGACCTCGCTGTAGCCATACTCTTCCAGCTTCTCTGCTGTCTTGATAAAGTCCTCCGCATTGTTTGTCAGGATCTGCGGCACCGCATACATTCCGCTGTTGTGCTCCGGCATAATATCCTTCTTTTCC
Source organism: uncultured Mediterraneibacter sp. (assembly GCA_944381495.1). GTDB lineage: Bacteria > Bacillota > Clostridia > Lachnospirales > Lachnospiraceae > Mediterraneibacter. The sequence continues at coordinate 23,572 of CALWLJ010000010.1, forward strand.
CTGGCACTGAAATGACCTTTCTGATTGGGACTGATAAACGGAATAAAATATTTGTCAAATCCACCGAAACACTCATGCACTGCATTCCGGTATATCCATCCGGTTATCCCCTCGAGAGGGGCAAGATATATTTTCATCTCATATACTCCTGTTCTGTTATAATATCCGGATAAAACCATACAGAAACCTTCCCGGCTTGTCAAGTAAAAAAGGTTGTGCTAAGATTGAATGAGCCGGATTCTGTTAATGGGAATGATTATCAGAATCCTGTATCTTTAAAATATAAAATGAGGAGGAAATTATGGACACACTGAGAAAATTCATACGATATTACGGACCATATAAGGCTGTCTTCTTCATAGATCTTATATGTGCGGCTTTCATCAGTCTTGTAGATCTGGCTTATCCTCAGATCCTGAGGACTGCCACTTCTACCCTATTTACCAAGGACAGAGATACGATCCTGACTGTGCTCCCGCTGATCGCCGCCGGTCTTCTGATCATGTATATCATCCAGAGCCTGTGCAAATATTATGTCAGCTATCAGGGGCATATGATGGGCGCTCACATGGAGAGGGATATGCGCCAGCAGCTCTTCGATCATTATGAGAAGCTTTCCTTTTCCTATTACAGCAGGAATAATTCCGGACAGATGATGAGCAAGCTTGTCTCCGACCTGTTCGACATCGCGGAGTTTGCCCACCACGGACCGGAGAACCTGTTTATCTCTCTGGTAAAGATCATCGGATCCTTCATCTTCCTGTTCCTGATCAACTGGCGACTTGCCATTCCGCTGGTCATCCTTGTGATCTGCATGTTTATCTTCTCCATGAGACAGAATACCCGGATGCAGGAGACATTTATGGAAAACCGCCGGAAGATCGGTGATGTGAACGCCAGCCTCCAGGATACTCTGGCCGGGATCCGTGTAGTTCAGTCTTTTGCCAACGAGGAGATTGAAAAAGAAAAGTTCCGCAAAAGCAATCACGCCTTCCTGATATCTAAAAAGAACAATTATAACTGTATGGGAAACTTCATGGGATGGAACCTGTTCTTCCAGGGTATGATGTATCTGGTAACGCTGGTATACGGCGGATACCTGATTGCGGAAGGTCTGATGGTTCCCGGAGATCTGGCAATGTACGCTCTCTATATCGGTATCTTCATCAGTCCCATCCAGATCCTTGTCGAACTGATCGAGACGATCCAGAAAGGTCTCTCCGGTTTCCGCCGTTTCCTGGATGTAATGGAAACAGAGCCGGATATTGAGGATGCGCCTGACGCGAAGGAACTGACCGACGTACACGGCAGAGTATGCTACGAAGATGTGTCCTTCCACTACAGCGACGATGACACGCCGGTACTCTCTCACGTATCCTTCGAGATTCCTGCAGGGAAGTCCATCGCACTGGTAGGCCCGTCCGGCAGCGGTAAGACTACCATCTGCTCCCTGCTGCCCCGCTTCTATGATGTGACCGGCGGCAGGATCACCATCGACGGCCAGGATGTGCGTACTCTGACCCTGAAAAGCCTGAGAAGTCAGATCGGCATGGTCCAGCAGGATGTATATCTCTTCTGCGGTACCATCAAGGAAAATATCGCCTATGGAAAACCGGGAGCATCCATGGAGGAGATCATTGAGGCTGCAAAACGCGCCAGCATCCATGATTTTATCGAAGAATTGCCTGACGGATACGATACTTATGTGGGAGAACGGGGGACAAGACTTTCCGGAGGACAGAAACAGCGCATCTCCATCGCCCGGGTATTCCTGAAGAATCCGCCCATCCTGATCCTGGATGAGGCGACCAGCGCCCTGGACAATGAGAGCGAACGCTGGATCCAGCAGAGTCTGGAAGAACTTTCCAAAGACCGCACCACCATCACCATCGCCCACCGGCTGTCCACCATCCGCAATGCCGATGAGATTATCGTTATTACCGAAGACGGTATCGCCGAGCGCGGGACACATACGGACCTGCTTGAAAAAGGAGGGCTTTACGCACACTACTATAATATGTGATTTGGGGTTGGCACAGAGAATGTGGCGGCTTCCAGTTTATATTTGTTGTCGAAACGTCTGGACGGGGCGGTCCATGTTGCCCCGGCGGCCACGCTCTCGCTCGGAGCATAGCGCAGCGGACACATAAAGCCGCAAAAGACGCGGCTTAAGTGCCGGCGCTCTGCTACGGGCCTTCGTGACAACATGGACCGTCCCGTCCGGGTATATCGACACCGGAGGGGAATGCGGCAGACGGCTATTCTCTGTGGGAACCCCGGGGATCAGTGAGGATGTTAAAAAGGGAGACAGGAAACAGAAAGGGTATGCTTTACATCTGTTTAGGTTTTTAAAGACATCGGATCTGGTTTGATCCTGAAGAATGTGGCTGGAAGGAGAATAGAAATAAAACTTTGAATATAGTAAGCGATCGGGCATCTGTATTGCGGAAGGATGCGTTAAGCAGGAGCAGACGAAGACATTCAGCCCGGATTGTTAGAAAGAGCAGACCTGAGTCCCTTTGGACGAATGTCTGCTCTTTCGTTATAATCCGTCTGAATGGCTGAGGAAGCGGGCGCCGCATCCTGAAGTAATACAGATGCCCGATCGCGACCTCAGTCAACAAGACATTTCTGTTCTGATTACAGCTCCATTCTTCGTGTCATACCCAGATCAGTTCACCGTCCGTTTTACGTATGTGGTATGAAGGATATGATGTGCCTTTTCGCTTCCGGGGTGTCCCAGATATTCATCATAAAGCTTCTTGATGGACGGATTCTCATGGGACTTCCGTACGCTCTTGGCTGCGTCGTTGTCATACAGTGCTTTCGCGCGGATAGCGCGTACGTCCTCGAAGTTGCGCACGTCGGCATGAACCTGAGGCTGGCCGCCGCCGTTGACGCATCCGCCGGGGCAGCACATGATCTCAACAAAGTGATAATCCGCCTCGCCCGACCTGATCTTATCCATAATTGCTCTGGCATTGCTCAGTCCGGAAGCGACCGCCACCTTTACATCCATTCCGGCGACATTGTATGTTGCCTCCTTTATACCTTCTGTGCCGCGGACTTCGGCAAAATCCACTTTCTCCAGTTCTTTTCCTGTCAGTGTCTCCACCGCTGTGCGCAGAGCCGCCTCCATTACTCCGCCGGTCGCACCGAAGATAACTCCCGCTCCCGTGGACTCACCGAGAGGATCGTCGAATCCTTCATCCGGCAGAGAGCGGAAGTTGATACCTACCTTGCGGATCAGCCTTGCCAGCTCCCTTGTAGTAAGAGAGATATCCACATCCGGCACTCCTGCCGCATACTGGTCGTCTCTCTGAAGCTCGAACTTCTTTGCCGTACAGGGCATAACGCTGACGCAGACAATATCTTCCGGAGCGATTCCCAGCTTTTCTGCGTAATACGTCTTTGTAACAGCTCCGAACATCTGCTGGGGCGACTTGCAGCTGGACAGATGATCGATCTGATCCGGATAATAATGTTCACAGTACTTCACCCATCCCGGAGAACAGGACGTCATCATTGGAAGGACTCCTCCGTTCTGCACCCGGTCGATAAACTCATGAGCCTCTTCCATGATCGTCAGGTCAGCTCCAAAGTCTGTATCGAATACTTTATCGAATCCCACCCTTCTCAGAGCGGCAGCCATCTTGCCTTCCACATCTGTACCCATGGGGTATCCGAACTCTTCACCCAGAGCCGCCCGGACAGAAGGCGCGGTCTGTACGACTACATGCTTCGTCTCATCTGCAATGGCTTCCAGTACATCATCCACGTTGTCCTTCTCATAGAGGGCTCCTGTCGGACAGGCAGCGATACACTGGCCGCAGCCCACGCAGCTTGTGTCCCCCAGCCCCATATCGAAGGGTGAGCCGATAAATGTGGCGAATCCGCGGTTGTTCGGTCCGATCACTCCCACAGTCTGCACTTTTTCGCAGACAGCAGAGCATCTCCGGCAGAGAATACATTTATTATTGTCACGGATCATATGGACAGCGCTGGTATCCAGATCGTAATGATTCATCTCTCCGGCAAAATAGTCTTCATCAGCTACTCCCAGTTCCTGACACAGCTCCTGCAGCTCGCAGTGTCCGCTTCTCACACAGGAGAGACATTTCTTATCATGGTTGGAAAGGAGAAGCTGGAGCGTTCTCCGTCTGGAGTCCAGCAGCTTCTTTGTATTTGTCTGCACTTCCATCCCCTCGGCAACCGGATAGACACAGGCAGCCACCAGGCTTTTTGCCCCTTTTACTTCAACGACACACATCCGGCAGGCGCCGATCTCATTGATCTCTTTCAGATAACAGAGCGTGGGGATACGGATCCCTGCCCCATGAGCCGCTTCCAGGATTGTAGAGCCTGCAGGTGCGGTAACATTCAGGCCATTAATCTTTAAATTAACATATTCCATTCTCTCTACCCTCCATTATTCTTTGTAAATCGCGCCGAAACGGCATTTTTCCATGCAGGCGCCGCACTTCAGACATTTATCCGGATTGATCATATGGACTTCCTTCACCTTGCCGATGATCGCGTCAGCCGGGCAGGTCCTTGCACAGAGCGTACATCCTTTACACTTATCCGGATCGATCTTGTACTGCAGCAGAGCCTTACAGACTCCGGCCGGACATTTCTTATCCACAATGTGAGCGATATATTCATCCCTGAAATAGCGCAGGGTGGAAAGCACCGGGTTGGGCGCCGTCTGTCCCAGAGCGCAGAGAGAATTCTCCTTCAGATGATAGCAGAGCTCTTCCAGTTTATCCAGGTCGTCCATTGTCGCCTGGCCCTTTGTAATCTTGTCAAGGATCTCAAGCATACGCCGTGTACCGATCCGGCAGGGCGTACATTTGCCGCAGGACTCATCTACCGTAAATTCAAGGAAGAACTTGGCGATATCCACCATACAGGTATCTTCGTCCATAATAATCAGTCCGCCGGACCCCATCATGGAACCGATAGCGATCAGGTTGTCATAATCAATGGGTACATCCAGATGCTCCGCCGGGATACATCCTCCGGACGGTCCGCCGGTCTGGGCCGCCTTGAACTTCTTTCCGTTGGGCACACCGCCGCCGATCTCCTCAACGATCTCCCGGAGGGTGGTTCCCATGGGAATCTCCACAAGACCGGTGTTGTGGATCTTGCCGCCGAGAGCAAACACCTTAGTGCCTTTTGACTTTTCTGTTCCCATGGATGCAAACCATTCCGGACCGTTTACAATAATCTGAGGAATATTGGCATAGGTCTCCACGTTGTTCAGGATCGTGGGTCTCTGGAACAGTCCCTTCAGCGCCGGATAAGGCGGACGGGGTCTGGGCTCGCCTCTGTTTCCTTCGATAGATGTCATAAGGGCGGTCTCCTCGCCGCAGACAAAGGCTCCTGCACCAAGTCTCAGTTCAATGTCAAAGTCAAATCCCGAATCAAAGATATTCTTACCCAGCAGACCGTATTCCCTGGCCTGGCCGATGGCGATCTCCAGACGCTTTACAGCGATGGGATACTCTGCGCGGACATAAATGTATCCCTGGGAAGCCCCAATGGCGTATCCTGCGATAGCCATGGCCTCCAGCACTGCATGAGGATCCCCTTCCAGAATAGAACGGTCCATGAATGCGCCAGGATCTCCTTCATCTGCATTACAGCAGACATATTTCTGATCCGCCTGGTTCTGAGCGGCAAATTTCCATTTCAATCCTGTGGGGAATCCGGCTCCGCCTCTTCCTCTCAGGCCGCTGTCCAGAAGGATCTGGATCACATCCTCAGGCTTCTTCTCCGTCAGCACGATACCGAGAGCCTCATATCCTCCTGTACCGATGTATTCATCAATATTCTCCGGGTTGATCACGCCGCAGTTCCGCAGCGCCACCCTGTGCTGTTTCTTATAGAAATTCGTCTCATTGAGGGGAATGATCTTATCTGTCTTGGTCGTCTCATCATAAAGGAGACGGGTAACGACTCTTCCTTTTAACAGATGTTCAGAGACGATCTCCGGAATATCATCCTCCTGCACCATAGAGTAAAATGTGCCCTCCGGGTAAACGATCATGATCGGGCCCAGGGCGCAGAGGCCGAAGCATCCTGTCTTTACCACTCCTACTTCCTCGGTAAGTCCGTTTGCGTCAATCTCTTTGTGCAGTCTGTCGATGATCCGCTGGCTGCCCGAGGAGGTACATCCTGTTCCGCCGCAGACAAGTACATGTGAACGATACATATCTTTCAAGCCTCCTTTTCTATTCTGCGTTATTCTGTGCCGCGCTTAATGTATATTTAGCGACCACCTGTCCTCCCAGCAGATGAATGCGAAGCACTTCCATCGCCTTTTCCGGAGTCATCTTCACGTAAGTCACCTTTTCCTTTCCAGGCTCCAGTACCTCAACAATAGGCTCATACTGACACAGCCCGATACATCCGGTCTGGGTCACATTGATCTTGTCCGTCAGGTTCTGCTCCTGAACCGCGTCGGAAAGTGCGGTAAGAACCGGTCTTGCGCCGCTGGCAATCCCGCAGGTCGCCATGCCTACCACCACACGGATCTGGTTCTCATTCTCTGCCCGCACGCCTACCTTTCCCTGCATCTTTGCCCGGATGGCGCGTAATTCTTCCAGTGATTTCATATATAACCTCCATTTCTGTCTCAAATAACATCAGTTCCCCGGCAGTAACCCAGATGTTTCAAATCTACTCCACTGCCTGCATTCAGATATCTGCTCCCCCGTCTGTCTCCTTTTTGTTTGTTTCCAGATATTCTTTAATAAAAGCGGACACCTCCGGCTCTGAGAAAGAAATACTGTCTCCCAGCATCTCTCTCATTTCCCTGGTATCCAGAACAAAATCTTTTTCCCCGTACCTGTATGTATATCTGAAATCAATGTGATCATTAAACACGATCAAAGTGTAGACTGTAGAGCTGATATCCCCAAGCGGCATCCTGTCAATGTGCGACAGCCCGAATACCGCTGTGACCAAAGTCCCCCTGCCCTTTTCTGAATCAATCTGGAAACTGCCGTCCGTACTCTCCGCCGCCTGCTTGAAAAATGGAACGCCCAGTCCCACTTTCCTCGTTGTCCGCGTGGTGAAAAACGGATCCTGCACTTTCTCCATCTCTTCCGGAGTCATCCCGCATCCGTTGTCCCGGATCGTAACAGTCAGACTGTCCTCTTCCGGCTGCACGGAAACCGTGATCTCGATCAGAGAAGCGCCTGCACGCACGGAATTCTCCGCAATATCCAGAATATTCAGAGCGATCTCCGGCATCATAAGGCTACTCGTATTTTGCCAGGATACCGTCGATATCGTCCACGGTCAGACGGCCATAAACCTCATCGTTGACCATCATGACAGGAGCCAGTCCGCAGGCTCCCACGCAGCGACATGCATCCAGAGAAAACTTTCCATCGGGCGTACACTCTCCGCCCACGATGCCCAGCTTTTCCATCAGGGCATTGTAGATATCTCCCGACCCTTTTACATAGCATGCTGTCCCAAGACAGACAGAAATCCGGTATTTCCCCTTTGGATTCAGAGTGAACTGGGAATAAAATGTCACAACGCCGTAAATCTTTTCCATTGGGATACCGGTTTCATCTGAGATGATCTTCTGGACTTCTATGGGAAGATATCCATATATATCCTGTGCCTTCTGCAGAATCGGCATAAGGGCACCTTTTTCATCTTTGAGCTCATTGATAACCTTCAGCAGTGCCTCTTCCTGTTCTTTTGTTCCCGAGAACGGGACTGTTGATTTCTTTTCAGCCATTCTTCAACCTCCATTTCATGTATCATTAACGCTCATTATTAACATGATATCACAGGAGTGGTCAAAATTCCACTTGTTTATTGTTATTCTTTTGTATATTTTTGCCACTATAATTTCATTCATTTTTCGCCTTCATTGCTTTTTGCACATCCAAATGCTATACTGAAAGAAGCTTTTTGTACCTAATATTATATATTTCTATTTCAGGAGGTTATATGACAATCAGAGAAATGCAGGAGGTCCTGGATGCCAGATTCTTATATGGAGAAGAACTGGCTGATCTGGATGTACAGTTTGTCTTTTCAGCCGACATGATGAGCGATGTTCTTGCCTATGGAAGCAAGTGTTCCGTACTCATTACCGGTCTCTGCAACCCGCAGGTTGTCCGTACTGCCGAAATGCTTGACATCGTCTGTATTATTTTCGTCCGCGGAAAAATGCCGGATGAAAATATGCTGGCTCTGGCAGTTGGCAAGGGGATCGCAGTGCTTGCCACCGATCACTATATGTTCACCACCTGCGGCATGCTTTATGAACATGGGTTACGGGGAGGTGCTTGAAAACAGATGAGTGAAGCTCTGACATTTAATTACAAAATAGACGGTGACGACTTTACCCGCGCCGGAGAGGCAAGCAGCTCTGTAAAAAACAAGCTGAAGCAGCTGGGGCTCGACAGCGATATAATCCGCAAGGTTGCCATCGCCATGTACGAAGGTGAGATCAATATGGTCATCCACGCAGACGGAGGATCCATAACCGTCACGGTCTCTGACAGCGACATCACCATGGTACTTGCTGATCATGGCCCTGGTATTCCCGATATAGAGAAGGCTATGCAGGAAGGGTATTCTACTGCCCGGCCGGAAGTCCGCTCTCTGGGCTTCGGAGCCGGGATGGGACTGCCCAACATGAAGAAATATACAGATGAGATGCACATCGACACCGTCATCGGCCAGGGAACGACGATCACAATGAAAGTACATATCTGAGGAGGTGACGCCTGATTCATGAACACATATAAATTCATGCGTTCTGTGCGGCTGCGGGAATCGGCCTGCCAGGGCTGCATCAACTGCATCAAGTACTGCCCCACCCAGGCCATACGTGTACACAACGGGAAAGCCCATATCATTGACAAGTTCTGCATCGACTGCGGCAGATGCATCCGATACTGTCCTCATCACGCCAAGATTGCTGTCTATGATCCCCTTTCCGTTATCAATAATTTTAAATACACGGTAGCGCTTCCTGCGCCTTCACTTTACGCTCAGTACAATAATCTGAACAATGTTGACATCGTACTGAACGCACTGCTGAAGCTGGGCTTTGACGATGTATACGAAGTAAGCGCCGCCGCGGAACTTGTATCTGAGGCCTCCCGGGAATACATTAAGAAACATGCGGATGAAGTTCCTTTTATCAGCTCTGCCTGTCCTTCTGTGATCCGGCTGATCCGGGTAAAATTTCCCTCACTGATCTCCAGGCTGCTGCCCATTAAAGCTCCTGTGGAAGTGGCCGCTGAGATCGCACGGGCGCGTGCCATGCAGAAAACCGGACTGAAACCGGAGGAGATCGGGATCATCTTTATCTCTCCGTGTCCATCCAAGGTTTCCTATGCCAAAGCACCTCTGGGCATTGAGAAGAGCAATATTGACAATGTAGTTGCCATCAAAGACGTCTATCCTCTTCTTCTGCCCCATATGAAGCACGATGACAGCCAGCTGAAACCCATCTCCTGCTCCGGCCGGATCGGCATCGGCTGGAGCAATGCAGGCGGCGAAGTCGGGGGACTGCTTGTAGACAATTATCTGGCTGCAGACGGGATCGTCAATATTCTCCGCGTACTGGAAGAACTGGAAGATGAAAAGCTGCATGGTCTTACCTTTGTGGAGCTGAGCGCCTGCAACGGAGGATGCGTAGGCGGTACCCTCACTGTAGAGAACGCCTACATCGCCGCTACCAAAACGAAACGACTGGTGAAATATCAGCCCGTATCAAGAAATCACCTGGCGGACAATCCGGAACTGAAGAACATCTACTGGGCAGACAATGTAGAATATGAACCCGTATTCCGTCTGGGCAATACATTTAAGGAAAGCCTGCAGATGATGGGAACGGTGGAAGAACTGACCGCCAGATTCCCGGGTCTGGACTGCGGCTCCTGCGGGGCGCCCACCTGCCAGACACTGGCAGAGGATATCGTCCGGGGCGACGCTACTCCCAACGACTGCATCTATGTACTCCGCTCCAACATTGCGGACCTTTCGAAAAAGATCGGCCAGCTGGCCGGGGACGATGGTACGGATCCGGAACTGTCCGATGAGGACAGACATCTGCTCCATCAGTACATCTGCGAACTGACCGCAGAGCTGGCCTCCTTCGGAGTGCCGGAAAGCCAGCGTCAGCATGACCGTGATCAAAATTCAGAACTGGATACATAGGTTCATACATAACTTTCAACGGCCAGGCCGTATATCAGCGCTGCCCATCTGCTTACCAAAAGCGCTCAACAGAAAGGACTAACTGTATAATGAAAATAAAAGATATTTATGAACTGCCGGATTGCCGTTTTCTTGTCAAAGGGGATCCGGAGCGGGAGATTTCCCGTGTCTTCTGCTGTGATCTTCTCAGCATCGCCATGAGCAAAGCCCCGGCCGGCGGCGTATGGGTGACTGTAATGGGGAATAAGAACACTCTTGCCGTGGCTTCACTGACCGATACCGCCTGCATTGTCCTTGCAGAGGGAGTCTCCCTGGACGATAGTACACTGGCGAAAGCAGAGGAGGAAGGCATTGCCGTTGCGGCAACGGAGCTTCCGGTATTTGACATGGCGCTTCAGATCTATAAGGCAGGAGATCTATGATTCCCCTCTTCTATGATCTCCATATCCATTCCTGCCTCTCCCCATGCGGGGATGATGATATGACGCCGGCCAACATCGCCGGGATGGCGGCGGTAAAAGGGCTGGATGTGATTGCTCTCACAGACCACAACAGCTGCCGGAACTGCCCTGCCGCCATGTATCACGGCGCTCAGTATGGGGTCACTGTGATCCCCGGTATGGAACTGACCACTCAGGAAGAGGTTCATGTGATCTGCCTCTTTCCTGATCTGGAAAGCGCCCTGTCTTTTGATTCTCTGGTATACGAGAGACTGATGCCGGTCCGGAACCGGGAAGACATCTTCGGGAAACAGCAGATCATGAACGAAAAAGATGAAGTGACCGGCACCGTAGAGAACCTGCTGATCAACGCAACATCCATTGGATTCGACGAAGTCTTTCCACTGGCCCAATCCTTCCACGGGATCGCCTATCCTGCACACGTGGATAAATCCTCTACCAGCATTCTCTCCAACCTGGGTTTCGTTCCTCCGGAAAGTACCTTTACCTGCGCAGAGTTTCACGATTTCGGGAACCTGCACCGAATCCGGAAGGAACACTCTTATTTTGAAAAGTGCAATGTGATCTGCTGCTCCGACGCCCACTATCTGGAGGATATACATGAGCCGGAGTATCAGATCTGGAGTGCGGGGCGGGATATTCCGGACGTACTTGACGCGCTGAAGAATCCGTTTCAATCAATGGCTGTATAGTTCACCGTGAAAGAGTTTCTTTGACCATAAGAAAAACTCCGATATAGATTGAAAATTCCCCATCTGAACTCACAGCACGGATCCAGGTGTTGCTAACGGCGAATTAGAGTGAAGCGTCCTGAGCCGGGAGCAACACCTGGATCCGTGCGTCTGCACAGTCACATATAATTTTCAATCCATATCAGAGTTTTCTCTGTGTCAGAAAGTAATTTCCCGACATTATATAATGTGTTTCTTTTTGAAGATGATAATACAGATCACGATGACAACAACACTAAGCACCATCACTGCGGGATAACCGTTATCCAGGCCGGGCATATCGCGGAAGTTCATTCCGAACCATCCTGTGATCAAGGTCAGCGGGAAGAAGATGGTGGACAATACGGTCAGGAACTGCATATTACTGTTCTGGCGGGCGTCGATCTGGGCCTGGTAGGCCTCTTTAACCTGCTGTGCATACTCCAGAAGATGATTGGTCCGGCTCATCAGGCGGTCGGCGCGGTCTGTCAGCGTACCGAAATATTTCAGCTGCTTTTTCAGGAAGAAGCCATTTTCATTTTCTTCCAGCTCTTTTGTGAAGTCCATGATCTCGTCATAATAGCTGCGCAGATTCAGAAGCTCTCTCCGGATCGGCATCAGCTTGGACTGAAAGTTCTCTATATGTTCCTGGCTGATATCCTCTTCCATACGAAGGAGTCTTCTCTCATATGCCACAAGCATCTCAAGATCACGGCTGATAAATTCTGAAATAAAATTGTATATAAAACGCTCTTTTGTCTCCCCCTGATGGGTACGCTTCTGCTGAATCCGCCGGATCAGACGCTCGGAAAAATTATCATCATCTACAATAACAACATTGGTCCTGTTGACAAAGAGATACATCCGATATCTGCTTCCGAGAACATCAAGCAGTTTGGGGACGCAAAGCGTCCCCACCACACATTCCTGCTGATTCTCAAGCCGGCAGAATCCGATCTTTGTCAGCTGGATCTCATTTTCGTAAATAATGCCTGCCTTTGCCAGCATCTGATCTGCATTCCGGGAGTCCGTCAGAAAAACCGCCGGGCCCGGATCAGCTTCCCACTCTTCCAGTTCCACCGGGATCAACTGTTCGCCAAACCTGAATATCATTCTATCACCTTACTGTTTTTATTTTTCCTCTTCCAAGCTGTCTTCTGCCTGATTCTGATTTCTCTGAGCAGCCCTGTCATATGCCTCCTGGTAAAGTATCTCCTGGGAATTGATCGGTTTGCCTTCACATTTCACAAGAGTATATCTTCCATCTGGTCCTTCCTGACGAGCTTTCTTGTTGTCGCTGAGCATCAGATCGAAGATTCCCTGGATCCGCTCCCTGATCGGCTGATAATAAACAGGCGCGGCAACCTCCACACGTTTTACCGTATTTCTTGTCATAAAGTCAGCTGATGAAATGTAATATTTTCTTCTTTCCCCGCATCCGAAAATGTAGATCCTGGAGTGTTCCAGAAAACGTCCTACAATACTGATGATACGGATATTCTCCGTCTCTCCCGGGATACCGGGTATCAGACAGCTGATACCGCGGATGATCATATCGATCTTTACACCTGCGCAGGACGCTTCAGCCAGTTTGTCGATGATCCTCTTGTCTGTGAGAGAATTCAGTTTAAGACCAATATACGCTTCTTCGCCGTTTTTGCTGCGGTTGATCTCCTCTTCGATCATATCGATCACTCTCTGCTGCAGGCACTTGGGCGCAACAAGAAGATGATCAGATTCTTCTACAGTCTCCCCCTTTGCAAGAGCCTGAAATACTCTGGCAGCATCCATACCGATCTGGTCGTTGGCCGTCATAAGAGAAAGATCCGTATACAGCCGTGCTGTCTTCTCATTGTAGTTTCCTGTTCCGATCTGAGTAATATACTCAATACCGTCCTTTCCTTTCCGTGTGATCAGGCAGAGTTTGGAGTGGACTTTATATCCCTCCAGACCGTAAATGATCTGGCAGCCTGCCTTCTCAAGCATACGGGACCAGCGGATATTGTTTTCCTCGTCAAATCTTGCGCGAAGCTCTACGAGAACTACAACTTCCTTTCCGTTTTCTGCTGCCTCACAGAGCGCTTCCACTACCTTGCTCTGCTTTGCCAGCCGGTAAAGAGTCATCTTAATAGAGATCACGCTGCTGTCCTCAGCCGCCTCATGGAGCATATTAAGGAAAGGCCGGATAGACTCATATGGATAGGAAAGCAGCTTGTCCTCCTCACGGATCTGTTTCAGAATGCTTTCCCCGCTGCGGAAAGAAGCTGACTTCTGGGGAACCCTTCTCTCATAGAAGAGTTCCGGATTCATGCGCAGAAGATCCTGGATCTTGTATACAAAAGAAAGATCCAGCGGTGCTTCACTGCGGAACACCCTCTCGGAAGAAACGTCCAGATAGCGGCAGAGGGATTCCACCACCGTCTCATCAATCTCTCTGGACATATCCAGGCGCACCGGAGAGAGCTTCTTTCTCTCTTTCATCAGATCCGCCATAAACTCCCTGTAATCCAGATCCTCGTCATAGAGAGCATCTGCATCAATATCTGCATTTCTGACCACGCGGATCAGAGATTTTCCTTTTACTTTATAACCTTTAAATACTTTTCCGATATAGTGAAGGATCAGATCCTCAGAAAGCATATATCTTCCTTTTCCTCCCGGGATCTCGATCAGTCTCTCCAGCATGTTGTTTGTACAAGGAATGATACCGATACGCTCTTTTCCGCTTCTCGTCTCAAGAACGACTACCGCATAGATTTCTTCATTCTTAAGGAACGGAAAAGGCTGTCTCTTTCCCACGATTGTCGGAGAGCTCAGGGGCAGAATCTCATGATTAAAGTACTGCTCCAGATATTTTTTCTCTTCTGATTTTGCCATGCTGAAATCAATGAGGGTGATGCCATAGCCGCGCACCTGATCCATCACATCTTTGTATGCAGCGTCCTTTTTCTTATTCAGACGCTTTACCTCTTTCAGAATAGCCTTGATCTGCTCCTCAGAAGTCATTTTCGTCTTATTGTCTCTGATCTTCTTGTTCACCATCATCTGATCCTGCAGAGAACCTACACGAACCATAAAAAACTCATCCAGATTGCTCTGGTAGATTGAAACGAAATTCATCCGCTCACAGAGGGGCACCTCCTGGTTCTCCGCCTCTTCCAGAACTCTTTCGTTAAATTTCAGCCAGGACAGTTCCCTGTTCATATATATAGCTGTCATTTTATTCCTCCTTCGTAATTTCCCTTTATTTTGATTTTCTGAAAATGGTTCAACAAAGCTTGCTGCCGTTTGCCATTAGTTTAAATTTGCAGTCAAGGCGCTCTGCCGCCCTTCTGCACATCATCATGCGCTTTAAAAATATCTCGAAATAATCCATCACCGTACAGATGGTATCATCTAATTCAAGCTCCATTTGTATAATACGCTTTTCTTTGTGAATAATCAACTTCGAACTTAAAGCCGCATAATTTACCCGGTCATGAATATCAAAAGATGCCGGATTCGGATTCTGCACACGATTCCGCCGCACGTCCGTCTTATCCGCCAGGATCAAAGCTGAAGATATTTCGTCCACTGCCGTCCCCGTTGCCTCGTCATGATGTCCGATGGCCGTGGATACAACAAGGATATCTTTGAGAGGCATATCCGTTTCCTTCAGGATCTGATATGCCAGAATAGCGCCGCTGTGGGCGTGATCATGCCGGTTGATACTGTTTCCTATATCATGCATATATCCCGCAATCCTTGCAAGTTCGATCTTGTGTTTGCCGTATCCCAGCTCTTTCAGGATCTTTCCTGCTGTTTCCGCAGTCTTTGACGCATGTTTTTTAGAGTGCTCTGTATACCCAAGCTCATTGAGAGTGGCATTTCCCTTCTCAATCAGGAGATTGATCTCTTCATTTTCTCTGATCTGCTTATAGTCTGTCTGATACTCCGTCTTCATAAAGCCGCCTCCCGGATTTCTTTTTCACAGTTTTCTGACTGCCTCCATTGCCAGAGCAGACCTCTCACACTCGCCGGTAGTCATAGTAATCTGCCAGCAGAGCGGGCTTCCCTTCATATGTTCAGAAGCATAACTTAGTCCGTTGGTCCTCTCATCCAGGAAAGGACGGTCAATCTGATTGGGATCTCCCAAAAGGATAATCTTCGTATCCTTCCCAGCTCTGGTTATAATGCCTTTAATCTGATCCGGCGTTGTGTTCTGCGCCTCGTCAATGATCAGATAGGTTTTAACGATGGAACGTCCACGTATGTAGTTGAGGGCCTCCGCCTGGATGATCCCTCTGCCGAAAATCTCATCTATCTTACCTTTCAGTTCTTCCTCGTTTTTGTAACGCTCCTCCTCGCTGGAATCGATCAGCTGTTCCAGATTGTCAATAATAGGACGCATGAGAGGAGATATCTTCTCCTGCTCATCCCCCGGAAGGAAACCGATATCATCGTCAAACTGAGCGTTTGGACGGCAGACGAGAATCCTTCTGTACTCACCGGTAGGATGATTCAGCAGTTTCTCAAGCCCTACTGCAAGAGAATAGAAAGTCTTGCTGGTGCCTGCCATTCCCTTCACAATGACCAGCGGCGCCTTGTCGGCCGGCTGCATCAGAGCCTCCTGGAGAAAATACTGTCCGGCATTTCTTGGCGAAATACCGTAGGGAGAACTTTTTCGATACTCCAGCTTGCGTATCACTCCGTTCTCAACTCTTCCAAGCTGTGTCTTTTTCGCCGACTGATCCGCCTTCAGGATCACGAACTGATTTTCCTCCAGCTTCGGTACATAGCTTTCCCCATGGTCGTCCAGCACATACACCTGATCCACAGGAACTCCCTTTTTCTTGAAACTCTTAAACAGTTCTTCCGGCACATACAGCTCACACCTGCCGCTGTACTGATTCTCATGCTCCAATACCTGATCCGTTGTAAAGTCCTCGGCGCAGATCCCCAGGATCTGAGCTTTGATCCTCAGCAGAATATCTTTTGTTACAAGGATCACCTGCTCTCCGGATGATCTGGAAAGTCCCAGGCAGACTTTCAGGATCCGGTTATCCATCACCTCAGCGGACAGATCTTCCGGAAGTTCCACATTGACGAAATTCTTCTCTACACGGAGAGTTCCCCCGTTTTCAAGAGACACGCCCTGGAGCATATCTCCTTTCTGCCGCAGCTGTTCCAGAAAACGGATGACTTTCCGGGCGTTAGCCCCAATCTCGCCTTCCGCCTTCTTGAAATGGTCAAGTTCCTCCAGGACGACCATAGGAAGCACTATCGCATTGTCCTCAAAACTCTCAAGGGCATACGGCGCCTGGAGAAGGATATTCGTATCAACAACGTAAATTTTAACCATACAGATTCCTCTCATTGTATTTTATTGTAATACGATATCTATTCTATAATAAAGTACAGGTGGATAGGGTAAGAGAAATGTTAAATCTGCGTAAAAAAAGTCCCCGGCAGCTTTCCTGCTGAGGACTCCTTCTTCGAAACGGAGACGGAGGGATTCGAACCCTCGTGCCCCGGAGGGCAAACGCATTTCGAGTGCGCCCCGTTATGACCACTTCGATACGTCTCCATAATATGCTGCGTGTCTGAAGAACAGTTCTTCGCGACAGCTTATTTATTATACCAGATAACATACAAAAAGAAAAGAGTAAAATTTCTGTTTAGCGCACTAACTTCAGTGATTGAGCATCCGAAAACAGGGGGATTTCCAAAACGTATTCTGCGGGGGCGGAGTTGGCGGCCGGGCTCCGCTCCAGGGATATAAGTTAAACTAAGAGTTCCGGGGACAGACTAAATGCAAGGACTGTCGGTGAACAACTCGCCTTCGGCTCAGACAATTTCACCGCCAGCCCTAACGTCTGTCCCCGGACCCCAAGTTTAACTAATACCCTTTCGAAGTCACCCATCCGCCAACTCCACCCCCGCAGAAAGGTTTTCGAGATCAGTTCTGTTTTCTGGGCTATTCAAGACAGAAGTTAGTGGACAAACAGGCCGGAAACCAAAGGCGCGGCCGCCGTGACAACACACTGCCTTGACAGCGGCCTCCCGGAAACAACTGAACTAAACAGCCATCAATACTGGCACATGACTATGATCTTCTGCGGCGTGGTCATCGCCGGAATGCTGAACGTGGTGTTCGTATAATAGACCAGAAGTTCGGTCCCCTCCGGACTGCATGTATAAGGCTGGCCGTTCAGTGTGACCACATTGGTCATGGGACCAACATTAAGCTGCAGGGAATTGTCATCAGAGGTCAGATTTTCATCAAAATATCCAAGCACAACCTGCTGTCCTCTCCTGAGAGATGTAATGATCTCAGCCCGGTACTGCGGCGGGTAAACCGCAGGCGTAGGCAGGTTTGCGTCATAGAACACAGCAACCCGCAGTCCTGCCCGGAGGCGCACGTTATCTATCACCGTCGTATCCCCGGACACTACAACATTTACGATATTGGAATTGCTGATCAAAGAGAGCATCATGGAACAGCAGGAATCTCCCCGGTTCACACTCTGGATCACTCCTTCGATCTTCTGAAATGTCTCATAAGCCATAATATAAAAACCCTTTTTTCTTTATATTATGACGCCTCAGACAAAAGGTGTTTCCCGTCTCAAGCCAAAGCCCGAGGGCGGCCTTATATCTGCATTGCAGAAGATCCGTCAGTGTCTATGCTCCATGTCGTCATATACCTCCGCGAATCTTGCCGCAAAAGAAGCCGGCTCTCCTCCCGCATACAAATGGGAAATATCCCCCAGCCTGAGTCCCCTGAAATAGGCGATTCCCTGCTGACGCTCTTCGGTCACCACTTCTGTGACAGAAGTAGGAGCAAGAGCAAGGCTGTGCCATAAAACAAATGGAGATACATTCCAAAGCCTTGACAGGAGTACACAGGTGATCCCGAAATGACAAAAGAAAGTAACTGTATCCGTGGAAGCCCGCTCTACCCGGTAGTGATCCCGCTCTCTGACATATCCCCGGGACGCCAGGAAATCATCAAAGCTGCGAATGACAGTGTCATAACGCTGTATCATATCAGAACAGAGGGCCGCCTCCGACTTTCTCCATTCGTCACGGTCAAAATATTCCGGATGCTCTGTCCAATATGCCGGAACCATATCCCACACAACACGCGGAACATATTTTCCGTCTTTCTTTCTCACATTTTGATAAGCCCCGGAGAATTCAGGGTGTTCATTCAGGTCTACCCGGGCCGGGAACTCCTCGAGCCAGTCCAGCGTCTTCGCTGTAAGCCCGGTCTTCTCAAGACTATACGCAGCGGTATCCCGGGCTCTCCCCAGGGGAGATACAAAGCAAGTGCCCAGATTCATGCCCGGTGCCGCTTTGGCCAGAAGAGCCGCCTCTCTTTTTCCTTTTTCCGTCAGAGTATCGTTCACATAGTCCGGATCTCCATGTCTGATCAATAATATCCTCATATTCTTCTCCTATATCGTTTATCCCGCAGAACCATTCCTTGCATCTGCCTTTTATCATATTTTCCCATCCAAATTTTCCTGCTCGTCAAAAGCCGTCAGATAACATGGATATCCAGCTGTCTTGCCAGCCATCTTCCCGCCATCTCCGGCCACATACCTACTTCCGGAAATACTCCTCTCAGAACCATCTTCATTTCGGGCGTCCATTTTTCCTCTTTTCTCTCTGTAAGCCCGTACTCACGCAGAATTTCTTCTCCCTTTTCTGCAGGATACGGAGTCCTGCCTTCCTTGATAGCGCTGCCGAGCAGACGAATCTGCTCCAGTGTATAGGGTTCCCAGTATCTGCGTTCCATCCAGTCCTCATCTGCAACGGACATCCCATGCACGCCCTCTGTAAATACGTGATGTGCAAAAGGAACTCCGGCCTTTCTGCAGGCTTCTGCAAACAGATAGCTGTTCTCCACAGGAACCGTCTCATCCGAAGCGGTCTGCCACAAAAAGCAGGGCGGCATATCCGGAGTAACATGGTTCTCCAGCGACATATACGCAAGCTCCTCCTCAGACGGTTTCTCCCCAAAGAGCGCAGTAAAAGAATCTCTGTGGGCATATTCCCCGGATGTGATCACAGGATATGCCAGCACAGCTCCATCCGGACGGTTTGATACCTGCTCGTACTCCCGGCAGGGATCCTTTACATCGCCACAGTGGACACAGAGACTGGCACACAGATGGCCGCCGGCAGAGAAGCCACATACCACCAGTTTCTCCGGATTGATTCTATATAGATCTGCGTGTTTTCTAATCATGCGCACCGCCCTGGAAATATCATGGAGGGGCTGAAGCTGCGCAGGGGTATCCAGTACATTTATCGTATAGGCGAGGACAAACACATTGTATCCCATGCCGTAAAATCTGCGGGCCACAATATCTCCCTCTGACGGAGAGACATGACGGTACCCGCCGCCGGGAACAACCAGCATGCAGGGACGGGTCTTTTCATCCTCATGGATATAACTGACCATGAACGGGATAAATCCGTATGCAGCGGGATATGAATACTCATCTTCCTTCCAGATCTCAATTCTCTGTCCAATCATTACTTATTCCTCCATAAAATATCGGATAGATCCATAAATCTTTTCTTCCGAAAAAGCCCCTGCCATATCCGGCAGGGGCCTGTCCGCTTCCTGTATGATCAGTGCTTTGCGTTTTCAAAGCAGGGAACGATCTTTTCTGCGTCCAGATAGGGGTTCTCCGCCTCATAGAACTTTTCATTCTCCACCGCTTCCGCAAGGCTGACATCGATGGGCATCTTGCCGAGTACCGGCAGATCCAGTTCTTTTGCCACCTCATCGATATGGCTCTCGCCAAAGATCCGGATCTCCTTTCCGCAGTCCGGACATTTCACATAGCTGTAATTCTCCACAACACCAAGCACCGGAATGTTCATCTGTTTCGCCATATTGTAGGCTTTCTTCACGATCATCTGAACCAGATCCTGAGGGGATGTGACGATCACGACTCCATCTACCGGCAGGGACTGGAACACTGTCAACGGAACATCACCTGTTCCGGGGGGCATGTCTACAAACAGATAATCAATATCGCCCCACATCACGTCTGTCCAGAACTGCTTTACCACTCCTGCTATGATCGGGCCTCTCCAGATTACCGGAGCATCCTCGTCATCCAAAAGGAGATTGACAGACATGACCCTTGTCTCATCCTTTGCGATACAGGGCAGGATACTGTCCTCTGTTCCTCTCGCTTTTTCGTGGATCCCGTACATCTTCGGGATGGACGGGCCTGTGATATCCGCATCCAGGATACCTACTGTATAGCCTTTTTCCCGCATCATTCTTGCAAGCGACGCTGTCACAAGGGATTTTCCCACACCGCCCTTGCCGCTGACCACACCGATCACTCTCTTGATCGATGAGTACTGATTTGCAGGCTCACGGAAATCTTCTTTCTTGCTGCTGCATGAATCTGCATGGGCACAGCCCGCACAGGACTCCTGAGTGCAGCCTCCGTTGTTCTGCTCTTCTGCCATAACCTGATACCTTCTCTCTTATATGATCCGATCCCGCAGGCGCTCCATGAGTATCTGATCCCAGCATCCGGAGTTTCCTGCGGTCAGTCCGTTCCCAGTATATCACACTTTGAGATCGAATTGTATATAATTTTCTCAGACCTGCATCTGCGCGGCACTGCTCTCCAGCTGTGCCTTCGCGGTGCGCATCTCCTCCACTTCCGCCTCTGTGACCTTATCCAGCCTGCACTTTGTAACCAGTTTTCTCAGACGGGAGATATCCGCCTTCACCTGTTTCTTCACGGATTTATCCAGCTGCTTTCCTGCATTCTTCAGTGTCTGTTCGCTCTTGGCCAGCAGGCTCTGGGAATCATTCAGCACCTCCATGGCCTCCCGCCGGATCTGATCCTGTCCTGCATAGTTGGCAGCATCAGCCATAGCCTGACGGATTTCCTCCTCGGACATCCTGTCGTTGGCCGTGATGGTGATGGACTGCTCTTTCCCCGTATCCAGATCCCGGGCGGATACCTTCAGGATGCCGTTGGCGTCAATATCAAATGTCACCTCGATCTGAGGCACCCCTGCGGGAGCCGGCTTGATCCCTTTCAGCCGGAACTTTCCGATCGTCTTGTTGTCCCGTGCCATGGGGCGCTCTCCCTGAAGCACATGGATCTCCACGTTGCGCTGATAAGGAGCCGCCGTGGAAAAGATTCTGGAATACCGGGTAGGCAGTGTGGTATTCCTGTCCACAAGCTTTGTTGCCACGCCCCCTACCGTCTCGATGGAAAGACTCATGGGGGTCACATCCAGAAGGAGCAGGTCTTTCCCCGTATCTGCGGCAACAATGGCGTTGCCCTGAAGGGTGCTGCCCAGGATTGCAGCTCCCTTTGCCACGCACTCATCCGGATTGATGTTCTTGGAAGGATCCTTTCCCGTCATCTGACGGACCTTCTCCTGGATCGCAGGGATCCTGGTGGAACCTCCCACCAGCAGGACTCTTCCCAGCTGGGCGGGGGTGATCCTGGCATCGTTGAGAGCGTTCCGTACCGGATCCGCCGTCCGCTCGATCAAATCGCTGACCAGCTCCTCGAACTTTGCCCTGGTTAGAGTCAGGTCCAGATGGACCGGTTCCCCCTTTACCTGGGTCAGATAGGGAAGAACGATATGTGAGCTTCCTGACGAGGACAGTTCCTTCTTCGTCCTCTCCGCCGCGTCGCGCACCCGCTGCATGGCAGCGAAATCCCGGCTCAGATCCATGTGATGCTCCGCCTTGAAACTGTTCACGATCCACTGAGCGATCCGGTCGTCAAAGTCATCGCCGCCCAGATGGTTATCTCCCGCGGTGGCAAGCACTTCCACCACGCCGTCCCCGATCTCGATGATAGACACGTCAAACGTTCCGCCGCCCAGATCATATACCATGACCTTCTGGGCCTCCCCGTGGTTCAGGCCATAGGAAAGGGCTGCGCTGGTCGGCTCGTTGATGATACGGAGTACATTGAGCCCCGCGATCCTGCCCGCGTCCTTCGTCGCCTGTCGCTGAATATCATTAAAGTAAGCGGGAACCGTGATGACCGCATCTGTCACCGCCTCCCCAAGGAATTCCTCCGCATCCTTCTTCAGCTGCCTCAGGATCATGGCGCTGATGGTCTGCGGCTTGTATTCCTTGCCGTCGATCTTCACGCTCCAGTTCGTCCCCATATGGCGCTTCACCGAGCTGATGGTACGATCCGGATTGGTTACCGCCTGTCTCCTGGCGCTCTCCCCTACCAGCTGCTCTCCCTTCTTCGTAAACGCCACTACGCTGGGCGTGGTCATGCTGCCGGATGTCCCTGGTATGATGACCGGCATATTATTCTCGATCACGGAGACACAACTGTTTGTCGTTCCCAGATCGATCCCGATTACTTTTCCCATTTTATCTGCTGCTCCTTCCTGTTACCTGACTGTAAGCCGAACTGCCCGGGCAGCTGTATTCCGGCTGTCCCGGGCAGTTTCAAGTCATTGCCCTGATATTAAATTTTACTATAAAACACGGCTCAGTCAATAGAATTCACAGTTCTTTTAGAAGGGTTTAGAAATGTTTCATATTTTCCTTCTCCCTCACTCGACCCCCAGCTCTTTTACCGCATCAAAGATCTTTTTCATGGAAACCTTCATCTCATCCCCGAAGATCCCCACCGGCACCTCGTCATCAGGCCCGTATATTGCCGGGACTGCTGTCTGATCTGTCCAGTAGACGACTGTCTTGCCGCTGTCCGGATCGATCAGCCAGTACTCCCTCACGCCTGTTGTCGCATATTTTGCCATCTTCCTCTTCCCGTCCATCTGCCGGGAAGAAGGCGACATGATCTCGACCACCAGATCCGGTGCTCCCATGATACATCTTCTGATCAGCTTCGAACGATCACAGAGGATCAGAAGATCCGGCTGGAGCATAGTCCTGTCGTCACAGTCGATCTGGACATCTACCGGCGACGGAAGTACGATACATTTTCCCTTTTTATCGCTGATATAGGATTCGAATGCAAGTGCCAGCCTAATTATGACAAATTGATGGATGGTGCTGGGCGCCGCCATATCATAGAGCACTCCATCCAGAAGTTCTGCCCGCCTCTCATCCGGAAGCGCATAATAATCCTCCAGTGTGAAACCGTCTTTCTTTACTCCATACGCAGCCGCGGACTCCCGCAGCATCATGTTTTCTCCATCTGTCTCAGGATATAAAGTCTCACCTGAGAGCAGCACATTTTCCACTGCTTCCATGGCTGCTGATCCAGGATCCTCCATCTCTCCGCTGAATATCTTCCTCACCGTTTCCAGAGGAACACCCGCCAGATCCGCGATCTCCTCCAGAGAATAGCCCCTCTGTTCTTTATAATATATGAGCATTGAAAGATCCATTATCATCCCTCCCACAAAAAATAGTTGAAAACCGGTTCTCTCACCTTGAGAATACCGGTTCTCAACCATTCCTGTCAATGCGTATGGATGTTTCGTTCAATCATCGAAGTTAGTTCACTAAACAGCCCCTTACTCTTTCCCGCTGAAGCAATAAGTACACACCTTGCAAGGCTCCAGTCCGATGGAAGCCAGAAGGTCGTCCAGCCTGTGATATCTCAGAGTAGTGAAGTTCTGCTGTCTGCGGATTCCCTCGATCATCTTCGCATACCGGCAGCTGTCCGGATTTGTATATTCTTCCAGAACTTCTTCCTTGCAGTCATCCCCCTCGATTTCCCGGATCACCCGTCTTGTGATCAGCTCCATCTCCGAGTTGGATCTGGAGAAGTTCAGATATCTGCAGCCATACACAAGGGGAGGGCAGGCAGGGCGCACGTGTACTTCTTTCGCTCCGCTCTGATAGAGGAATTCCGTGGTCTCACGGAGCTGGGTTCCCCGGACGATGGAGTCGTCGATCAGCAGCAGGCTCTTATCCTCGATCAGCGCCTGCACCGGGATCAGCTTCATCCTGGCGATCAGATTTCTCTGGCTCTGATTGGTAGGCATGAAGGATCTGGGCCAGGTCGGCGTATATTTGATAAACGGTCTTGCAAAAGGAATTCCCGACTCATTGGAATACCCGATGGCATGGGCCGTACCAGAATCCGGCACTCCTGCCACGATGTCGGGATGCACAGAGTCCCCGTCCCGTTTTGCCAGCATGCTTCCGCAGCGGTAACGCATTTCCTCCACATTGATCCCCTCATAAGAGGATGTGGAATAGCCGTAATACACCCACAGGAAGGAACAGATACGCATCTCCTCCCTGGCAGGCGATACTGTTTCTGCGCTCTCAGGAGTCACATAGACGATCTCCCCCGGCCCCAGTTCCTTGCAATGGCTGTATCCAAGATTCAGATAGGCAAAATTTTCAAAGGAAACACAGTATGCGTCTTCCTTCTTTCCAACCACCACAGGAGTCCTTCCCCATCGGTCCCTTGCAGCATAGATCCCGTCTTTTGTCATGACCAGAAGAGACATGGATCCGTCCACGATCTCCTGAACATAGCGGATTCCCTCTACAATAGAGTCTTTCCTGCAGATCAGAGAGCCTACCAGTTCTGTAGCGTTGATCTGTCCTCCACTCATCTCCAGGAAATGGGAATGCCCGTCTTTGTACGCTTTCTCAAGGAGCTCCGCCTGATTGTTGATCTTTCCTACAGTTGTAATGGCAAAGCTGCCAAGATGAGACTGAAGAAGCAGCGGCTGGGGCTCGTAATCTGAGATACATCCGATTCCCAGATTGCCGTTCAGCTCTTCCACATCCCGCTCAAACTTTGTCCGGAACGGAGAGTTCTCGATATTATGTATGGCGCGGTTGAACCCGCCTGCTCCATATACCGCCATTCCGCCCCGTCTTGTCCCGAGATGGGAATGATAATCCACTCCGTAAAACAGCTCCAGCACACAGTCATTTTTTGATGCCACTCCGAAAAAACCACCCATTGATCATGTCCTCCTCTTCATCTTACAGATCTGATATATTTGCGCTTAACAACGACAGGGCTTCCCCAAGCCCTGCCGTATGAAAACCAAACGATATGTTT
The DNA here is from genome assembly GCA_944381495.1 of uncultured Mediterraneibacter sp. Lineage (GTDB taxonomy): Bacteria > Bacillota > Clostridia > Lachnospirales > Lachnospiraceae > Mediterraneibacter. Next base: position 48,955 of record CALWLJ010000010.1, read on the forward strand.
CTGCCGGGATACTTGTATTCCTCCCGGCACTTGTCTGATATCCGCGAACAACTTTCCAGTTACAGGATAAAGGAAAACACTGCTGCAAGTCAAGTGGTCCCTCCTGTGTTTTTATATTTTCTTTTCAGATAATTTCTGTTCGGATATATCCGCTGTGCTCCCGCTCCAGGCGAAAGCGAGGCCGCCTGAACCATGCGCTCCGTTATGGCAGATGCCCGCGATTGAGTGAAAGGCAATTTCAAATGTAACTCCTGTTCTTCTCTCTGGAAGCCGCCAGTGTCAGACATACAAACACTACCGCAAACACCAGCTGGATTCCAATACCTTCCAGCACTTCTATCCTGACACTTCCTTCTATGTTCCTATGGGCTGTCAGGATGACAGTAACATTCTCATACCAGTATACAGGCAGGAACTGGGCTGCTTTCCTTACTCCTTTACTCATGTAATCCATGTCTACGAAAACACCGCAGAGAAAGCACATTCCAAGCCCAAGAAGATTTGTGATACCGTTGAGCGCATTGGGGGATTTTACCAGACTTCCCACCAGAAAAGCAAGAGCCAGGGCGCATAGCAGCATGACAAGAGAGTTCATCAGATACCAGTCTGCCCGCCCGTTTCCGAGGAAATCACGTCCGTACAGAAGCAGCACAGACACACTACATATTCCCCAAAGTCCCAGCGCAAGAGTTCCTGCCGCTCCCAGTCCCTGGATAGTCTGTACCCGGGCCGGCATGGCAGAAGCCTGCATCCGCCCGGGGAGGCTGCCTCTGCGAAATCCAATGAGAATATATCCCAGCACATAGCAGAGCACGCTGAGGAACAGATAAGGAAGATATCTGTAGAAATAAGCATAAGCAGGTGTCCTGCCGGCATTGCCGCTGAAATCCACAAGTTCCACTTCTGCAGTCTTCCTCTCGCTCATAGCTTTCGAGATCTCATCTTCCGTAAATCCTGCTGCCCCGTAAACCCGGGCAAAATTCAGGAAATTACTGATCTGCTGCTCTACATAGGATCCGGTATAGGATCCAGGTACAGCCGTGACCTGCACTTTGTCATCTCCCAGAATGCATTTTTCCATAAACTGCTCCGGGATCCATATGATGTAGTCCACATTCCGGTAAAACAGATCCTCCTGCAGAGCTTCTTTATCGTCTTCCAGCCTGACTACTTTATTAGTCCTTCCGATGTATTGCGCAAAACTCTCCGACACAGCGCTTCCGTCTTTGTCCACGATTCCCACAGGTATACTCTCCGCCGCATAGTTTTCCACATCTGCCCCGGCAAATCCCTGAAACATAACTGTAACAACAAAAAATACAGCAAGATACAGCAGGATCATCCACATGTTTTTCTTAGCGATCTTCATATATATCTTAAATACTGTCATAGCGCTTCCTCCTGATGATCATAAATGTTCCGGCTGCCATCAGCACACACAGGCCCCCAAGCAACATCATATCCCGAAAATACCGCTCCGGCGAATCGTATACATTAATACAATACATTGCATCTGAAATTAGAGCTGCCGGATTAATCCGGTTGAGCACCGGAAAACTCCGATCGATCACATTCTTCATATTTCCGTTCATAAGTCCGGCCATAAAACTCATGATCATAGATACCCCCACCATAATCCCGATCTTCATTCCTTCTCCCATCCTTCCCATACTGGTGATGAACATTCCCATAGTTACACCGATCATACTGCCCAGAAAAAGAACAGGAAGCATTTCTGCAAAGGATCCGCTGAATTCCAGTCTGAGAATGTATTTCATATATGCCAGCAGGATCATCATATTTACAAAATGCAGAGTAAAAGACACAAGCAGCTCTGTAAGGATCATTTTCATTCTGTTAGCCGGACCGGCGCATCGTCTTGCTGCCAGGGGAGTCAGGTTCGCCTGCAGCTCCATGGCAGATCCATATCCGATAAAACATCCGTACAGGCAGGCCATGCCTATCATGGCATAAAAAAACTGAGCCGTGCTGTCCGTTGTCCTGCCGCCGAGAGATATCTGCTCTACAGTATCTCCATAACTTTTCATAGAAGCCAATGCCGCATCCATCCCCTCGGGATGATAACTTGCAACATCCTCCAATGTCTCTTTTCCTTCTATGTAGCTCTCCAGCACCATTTGAAGTATAGTCTGCGGAAATCCGCTGCCCCCAACCGTAAGAGACGGTTTCTCCCCGGCATAGAAAATACCGCTGATCTCACCTTTTTCCAGAGCGTATACCGCATCCTGTTCCGGCATTTTCTCTACCTCAAGCAGATCCGAATCCTGCTCCATGGAGTCCAGGAACAAAAGAAACGTCTCATCTGCCTTCTCCGCTTGAGATACAACTGCCGCCCTTACCGTCTCAAAATCCGCCTCCTGGATCTGACCGATGGAAAAATACATCGCCGTAGTCAGTACAAAGGGGAAGACAAGGGGCCAGAAGATCAAATTTATATTCTTTATCTTAGTCAGAAAACTGTACCAAATCATTGTTAACATAACTGTTCCTCCTGCTTTGTGTTCCATCCATTGAAGATTTCAGTCTCTGAGCCGCTTTCCCGTAATCTCAAGAAAGACGTCGTTGAGGGTAGGCAATTCGGAAAATACTCTGCCGAAAGGAATATCTTTTTCCTGCAGATAGTTCAGGATGCGGAGCAGATTGTGTTTTGCTCTGGTACATTTCACCACCAGTTTCTGATCCTCATAATGCAAGTCAAATACATGGGGAAGTTCCCGGATTTCCGCCAGATCATCCACTCCCAGTATGACCGCTTCTATGGTCACAGTTTCTCCTGTCTTGATCATGCTCTTCAGCTCTTCCTTTGTTCCAATGGCAATGTTCTTACCGTGATCCATGATAGCAATTCGAGTACAGATCTGTTCCACTTCTTCCATATAATGAGAGGTATACACAATCGTGGAACCCTGCCGGTTCAGTTCACAGATTCCTTCCAGAATCCGGTTTCTGCTCTGGGGATCTACTGCCACAGTCGGCTCATCCAGGATGATCAGCTTCGGCCTGTGCGCGATTCCGCATGCAATATTCAGTCTCCGGAGCAGACCGCCTGACAGTTTCTTTGGATAAGACTTTCTGTATTCCTCCAGTCCGGCGAACCGGATGGCGTCCTCGACCATTTCCTTCCTTTTCTTCCGGTCTCTCACATACAGGCTGCAGAAGCAGTCGATATTGTCATAAACATTCAGTTCTTCAAATACCGCAACATCCTGCATGACTATCCCGATCTGACTCTTCACCCGGTAATTGTCCGGCGACATCTCCTCTCCCATGATCCGGATACTGCCCCGGTCATATTTCAGGAGAGACAGCATACAGTTGATCGCCGTACTCTTTCCGCTCCCATTTGGCCCAAGCAGACCGTATATCTCTCCCTCTTTCACATTCAGGTCAAAATGGTCCAGAGCCAGTGTATTTCCATATCGTTTTACAAGATTCTCTATTTCAATCATCATATCCACATTCCTCCCGGCTGTTTTCTATGCTGATATCATATCCTTTATCCCGGAAATATCACAGTGCGCAGTGTCACAAGATCTCATGACAAATGTCATATCCTTGCTCTTAGTCTTTGCTTTCTTCTTTTAATGGGATATAATGATACTGTATTGTTATTATGAGACGGGATCTGCTGGCATTCAGGTCTCTTCGGAAAGGAGCGGGCTACGGTCCTTATATACTATGAGAAATGTATGGAACATGGCTGCAGTAATGCTTTTATGTATGTTCTCCCTTTTTTTCGTTCAGCCGGATATAACATACATCCTGGCATTTCTGCTTAGTCTGGCTGTCTGCTGCGGAGACAGATTTCTGGAAAGCGACCGGTTATTTGGGACAATATGCGTCTTTTTCTGTGCTGCCGGATTCATGATCCCAACACTGGCACTGTTTTTCCCTGCCGCAGGATATGGATTGTTCCGCCGCAGAGTTTATTTTCCTGCAGCAGCATTTATCATCGTATTCTGTATCCTGACTCTCCGTGTCCTTCCTGTTTTTCTTTTCTGTCTTGAGCTTTTTGCTTTTCTGATCTCCTTTCTCCTTGCGGTGGAGACAAGAGAACAGGAACATCTGGAAAAGGCTCTGCGACAGACCCAGGACGACAGCACAGAACGTGATCTTCTCCTGACGGAAAAGAACCGTTCCATCCAGGAAAAACAGGACTATGAGATCTACACGGCTACTCTTCAGGAACGGAATCGGATTGCAAGAGAGATCCACGACAATGTAGGACACCTCCTCTCCCGCTCCATTCTGCTGGTTGGGGCCATGAAGGCTGTCAGTCACGAGCAGGCGCTGGCTCCTACCCTGGATTCTCTGGACTCTACACTGAACTCTGCAATGAACAGTATCCGGTCCAGTGTCCATGATCTGCGGGATGAGGCAGTAAATCTGGACGAAGCCCTCAGCTCTCTTACCCGTGAATTCACCTTCTGTCCTGTGGACTATCTGTACGATGCTGGAAGGGACATTCCAAGAAATGTGAAATACAGTTTTATCAGCATTACAAAAGAGGCGCTGTCCAATATCATACGCCACAGCAACGCTACAAAGGCTTCTGTCACAGTCCGCGAACATCCAGCTTTGTATCAGCTCTGCATTGAGGACAACGGCACCCGTATTCTGCAGAACGAAGGAGGCATGGGCCTTTCCAACATGCGGGACCGGGCAGAAAAACTGGGCGGCAGCCTCCATATTTTCACGGAAAACGGATTCCGCATCCTGATCACAGTACCAAAAAGGAGACCAGACAATGAAACTGATACTGATTGACGACGACTGCCTTGTCGTAAGCGCACTGAAAATGATACTGGAAGCGCAGCCGGACTTTCAGGTAGCCGCAACCGCCTCCGACGGAAAGGATGCCATTTTCCTTTTCCGTGAACACCGACCGGATGTGCTGCTTATGGACATCCGCATGAAGGAGACAGACGGCCTGAAAGCCGCAGAGGATATCCTGAGGGAATTTCCCTCTGCCAGGATCCTGTTGCTCACAACCTTCTCAGATGATGAATATATTATAAAAGCATTGAAGCTTGGCGCTGCAGGATACCTTCTGAAACAGGATTACCAGAATATCGTTCCTGCGATTCGGGCCGCCGCTGCCGGACAGACCGTATTCGGCGATGAGATTGTCTCCCGGATTCCCGGGCTGATGGCACACTCACGTCCGGCCTATGACTATGGGGCTCACGGCATCACTGAACGGGAACTGGATGTGATACGTCTCATAGCCGAAGGACTGAGCAACAAAGAAATTGCAGCCCGCCTGTATCTGAGCGAGGGGACTGTGAGAAACTATTTAAGTATGATCCTTGATAAACTTGATCTGAGGGACCGGACCCAGGTTGCAGTATTTTATCTTGAGAGAAAATGATCTGCTTATTGACCCGCTTATTATTTGACCTGCTTATTATGAAAAGGAGATGACATCTATGTCACTGCACACATCAGATCTGGTGCTCGTCCCGGGACGCCAGCTAAAACCGCTAGACACCATATCCGGATTCCAGGTACGCCCGGGATTTTTCCGCTTTTTCGGTGCCACCATCATCCCGGGAGGGGTGAATTTTGCCATCCAGTCACACGGGGCCACATCCTGCGAGCTGCTTTTCTTCCACCGTGGAGCCGAGGAGCCTTTCGCCGCACTGAAATTTCCTGAGAATTATAAGATCGGATTTGTATACTCTATGATCGTCTTTGGACTGGATGTGGAGGAATTTGAATATGCTTACCGGCTGGACGGCCCATATGATGAATCAAAAGGACTTCGCTTTGACAAGACAAAAATTCTGCTGGATCCCTACGCCCGTGCCGTTACCGGACAGAGCCGCTGGGGCTGCAGGAATAATACCAGTCACGGCTATCGTGCCCGGGTAGTGCATAATAACTTTGACTGGGGACTTGAACGAACAGCTCCCATCCCCATGGAAGATCTGGTCATTTACGAGCTTCATGTCCGCGGCTTTACCAAATCCCCTTCTGCCAATGTTGCCTGTCCTGGAACATTCCGGGGACTGGAAGAAAAAATCCCGTACCTGAAGCATCTGGGCGTAAACGCTGTTGAGCTGATGCCGGTCTTTGAGTTTGATGAAATGAGAGACGAGCGTACTGTAGACGGAAAACAGCTGCTGGACTACTGGGGCTATAACCCGGTCAGCTTCTTCTCCCCCAACACCAGCTATTCCTATGAGATTGAATATAATAGGGAGGGAATGGAGCTGAAACGAATGATCAAAGCGCTCCACGACAACGGCATAGACGTGATTTTGGACGTGGTATTCAATCACACGGCAGAAGGGAATGAAAACGGACCATCCTTCTGTTTCAAAGGCTTTGACAACAACATTTACTATATGCTTACTCCCGACGGAAAGTATTATAATTTCAGCGGATGCGGCAATACATTGAACTGTAATCACCCAGTAGTACAAGAGCTGATCCTTGACTGCCTGAGATACTGGGTCACAGACTACCGGGTAGACGGCTTCCGTTTTGACCTCGCCTCCATACTGGGGCGCAGTGAGAACGGCACACCTCTGAACCAGCCCCCTCTTCTGAGAAGCCTGGCATTTGACCCCATCCTAGGAAATGTAAAACTTATCGCAGAGGCCTGGGATGCAGGCGGCCTCTATCAGGTCGGCTCCTTCCCATCCTGGAAGCGCTGGGCGGAGTGGAACGGCCGCTACCGGGATGACATGCGCTGCTTCCTGAAAGGCGACCCCGGTATGGCCCATATTGCAGCCCAGAGAATGACCGGGTCCCCAGATCTCTACGATCCCGTTTACCGTGGAGGCAATGCATCCGTCAATTTCCTGACTTGCCATGACGGATTCACGCTGAACGATTTGTACAGCTACAACCAGAAGCACAATGAGGCAAACGGCTGGAACAACACCGACGGTTTCGACGACAACAACAGCTGGAACTGCGGTGTGGAAGGCGACACCGATGATCCTGCTGTCCTGGCGCTCCGAAGCCGGATGATGAAAAACGCCTGTGCAGTACTCATGTGCAGCCGTGGAACGCCCATGTTCCTCTCCGGCGACGAATTCTGCGATACCCGCTTCGGCAACAACAATCCTTACTGCCAGGACAACGAAATCTCCTGGCTGGACTGGACCCTGTTGGATAAGAACAGCGATATGTTTGAATTCTTCCGCTATATGATCGCCTTCCGAAAGGAACACGCTGCCATCCGCAGAGATCTGGAGCCAAGCTACATCGGCTTTCCTTCCATGAGCATCCACGGTCTTGTTCCCTGGGAGCCGGAAGCGCCTGAGAGTTCTTACGCCGCCTGCGTCCTCTTTTCCGGCTACGACGAAGAAAACGGCCGGGAGGATCTGGTCTATATCGCCGTCAACTCTCACTGGGAAAGCGCGCTCCTGACACTGCCAGATCTGCCGGAAGAATACTGCTGGAAGATTGCTGTCAACACCGGCGATCCAAAACAGCAGACCTTCTCCGAAGCAGAAATGCCTGTCACCGAAAAAACGCTGCTGTTGGGAGAACGGTCCGTGATCGTATTCACCGGGGTGCGGAAGTAGAGGGATCCGGGTTTGTCACAGAGACAGGGGATGAAACTGAAGCAGAAACTTAGTATTGACTACGGTACGCGGGAGGGCAGCTGTATTGCTTCAGTATGCGGCGCCCGCTTCCTTAGCCATTCAGACGGATTATAACGAAAGAGAAGACACTCGTCCAAAGGGACTCCTGTCTTCTCTTTCTAACAATCCGGGCTGAATGTCTTCGTCTGCTCCTGCTTAACGCATTCTTCCGCAATACAGCTGCCCTCCCGCTTACGTTAATCATATATACAGTTTCTGTTTCAATTTCAACACTGTCTCCAAGCCCAAACCCTTCCGAAACTGAAAGTTGCGGCGGTAATAAATTCTTGTTTCGTGTATACTTTCCGATTGGAACTAACTTTAGAATATCCAGGGTTCTCGCAGAGAGACTTCCGATCTGCAGGGAGAAGTTCTCAGCTGAATAAAGGAGCGGGAAGGCAAGATGCTGTATAAGCGGTGCATTAAGCGGGAACGTTCCGAACACAGTTGGTTCGGATTGTTAACAAGGGCCGGACAGGAGTTCCTATGAACGAGTGTCCGGCTCTTGTGTTACAATCCTTCCAACGGGTGAGGAGAAGTGGAGCTCTGCACCGCGTTACAGCATCTTGCCTTCCCGCGGCCGACTACAGAGAAAACTTCTTCCAGCAGATTCCGTTATCTCTGTGACAAACCCGGATTTATCTGCTGTAGAAGAGGTAGGCTCCGGCTTTGAGCAGGACCGCAGCGGCCAGGATGGTCAGGGCTGTATAAAACGCGGCCATGTTAAACAGGGAAGTCGTCACGGTAACAAAAAGCAGAATCAGCATCAGGATATCCATGACGATTCCGCCGCTTTTGTCATGGAGGTACTGGTTTCTCTCGTCCTGTTCTGTAAGATGCTGTTCTTTAAGAAGCAATCGGTTTTTCAGGAGTTTCCTGTTGTGAATGATCCTGGAAATGACGTAAATGATCCCGCCGAAGAAAATGATATCTCCTACCATATTGGCAAGATTTGTGACAATTCTGGAGTCCCCGCCTCCCAGCTCGGCGACAACAATCATATAAACGATCATAAGAATCAGGATCACCTGTGATATACGAATCCGCCATCTGATCTTTTCCGAATAATTCATTGCCTTATAATTCTTCATACTTTCTGTCCTCCTGTTCCTTGTTCTCTTTCAGACAGCACAACTCTTCCACACTTACTCCAAATATCTGCGCCATACGGTATGCCAGCATAAGAGAAGGACTGTACTGCTCTTTTTCAATAGAAATAATCGTCCTGTTTGACACATGGACCAGTTCCGCCAGCTGCTGCTGAGTCATGCCCGCAGCAAGCCGCATTTCCCTTACTCGTGTTTTCAAATTTCAGCGTCACCCCTTCCCTGTATATCTGCTTCAGTTTGGTCAACTTTTCATGATACATTTGGTAATATGAAGTTTACTTCATATGAAGCCAACTTCATTATAGCATAACTCTGGGCAATATACAACAAATCAGGAAAGAATGAAAGACAAAAAAAGAATGGCACCTGAAATAACAGACGCCATTCTGCAGATTGCTTTAGATAATAAAATCAGATTATTCTTCAAAGGCTTCTTTCATTTTCTCCATGAAGCCTTTCTTTTTCTTCTTATCCCCTTTATCATTCCGGTCGTCATCATCGGTCTGATGAAGGGTATTTCCCGTAAGTGCATCGAATTTACGGAGTGCCTCCTTTGCCTCTGGACTGAGCTTCTCAGGTGTCTGAATCACAAGTGTGACATAGTGATCTCCCCGAACCTGTGAATTCCGGAGGGACGGAACGCCTTTCCCTTTTAAGCGCACTTTCGTATCAGTCTTTGTACCAGGTTTGACATTATAAAGCACATCGCCGTCCACAGTCTTAATGCGGATATCTCCGCCCAGTGCAGCCACTGCAAATGAAATCGGTACTGTAGAAAATATATGCACATCCTGTCTTTGGAAAATGGGATGTCTGGAAACATTGACCTCTACCAGCAGATCGCCGCGTGGACCGCCATTAATGCCTGGTTCCCCTTTTTCACGGATACGGACACTCTGTCCGTTATCAATGCCGGCCGGTATCTTAACTTGGATCTTCTTCCGGCTGGAAGTATATCCGGTTCCCGCGCAGTCCGGACATTTCTCCTTGATGATCTTACCGGAACCGTTGCAGTTTGGACATGTCTGTACGTTCTGGACAGTGCCGAAGAAGGACTGAGAAGTGTATACAACCTGCCCTTTTCCTCCGCACTTCGGACATGTTTCCGGAGAAGTTCCCGGTTTGGCTCCTGTTCCGTGGCAGGAACTGCAGGGATCTTTCAGTACGAGATCCAGTTCTTTCTCACATCCGAAGACAGCCTCCTCGAATGTGATGCGGATACTCTTTCTGATATTAGCTCCCTTCATCGGTCCGTTGCTGCGTCCTCTTCTGGCGCCGCCGCCTCCGAACAAATCTCCAAAAATATCTCCAAAAATGTCACTGAAATCAGCGCCGCTGAAATCAAAGCCGCCAAATCCGCCGGCTCCACCGGCACCTCCTTCAAAAGCAGCATGGCCGAACTGATCATACTGACGGCGCTTTTCGGCGTCACTTAAGACAGCATAGGCCTCAGAAGCTTCTTTGAACTTTTTCTCAGCTTCTTTATCCCCGGGATTCATATCCGGATGATATTTTTTGGCAAGTGTACGGTATGCTTTTTTGATCGTCGCTTCGTCAGCATCTTTGCTTACGCCGAGCACCTCATAGTAATCTCTCTTTGACTCTGCCATAACACGAATACTCTACCTTTCATTTTCAGTAAAAAATCTACGCAGCCGTTTTGATGCGGTTCCGTAGAGTCTAATGTTACAGGCCCGCCGCCGGATATCATCTCCGGCGGCAGGAACCGTCCGTAACTTTATACGTTCCAGTCTGCACTGTAACCTTTTATATAATCTTATACTTCTTTGTAATCTCCATCTACAACATCATCGCCCTGGTATCCTTCCGGTGCCGGACCTGCGCCTGCTCCCGGATTCGGGCCGCCTGCTGCGCCTGCACCTGCTCCGGCGCCTGCTCCAGCCTGCTCATACATCTTTGTGAAGAGTTTCTGAGCGCTTTCCATCAGTTTCTCTTTTGCGGCCTTAATCTCAGCCACATCAGATTCTGTTGTATTTTCAGGAGTAGATTTTGCGAGGACATCTTTCAGTGCCTGCATATCTGCCTCAACAGCTGCCTTGTCGTTTGCGTCAAGTTTATCTCCTACATCCTTGAGAGCCTTCTCTGTCTGGAATACCATAGCATCCGCTTCGTTTCTTGTGTCGATAGCCTCTTTTCTCTTCTTATCCTGAGCCTCGAACTCAGCTGCCTCTTTGACAGCTTTGTCGATCTCTGCGTCGGACATGTTAGATCCGGCTGTGATAGTGATATGCTGCTCTTTTCCTGTTCCCAGATCTTTTGCAGATACATTTACAATACCGTTTGCATCGATATCGAATGTAACCTCGATCTGCGGTACCCCACGGGGAGCCGGCGGGATTCCATCCAGTCTGAACTGTCCAAGAGATTTGTTATCCTTAGCAAACTGTCTCTCTCCCTGTACAACATTGATATCAACTGCTGTCTGGTTATCAGCTGCTGTAGAGAAGATCTGGCTCTTCTTTGTGGGGATTGTCGTATTTCTCTCAATCAGCCTTGTAGCAACGCCGCCCATTGTCTCGATGGACAGTGACAGCGGAGTAACATCCAGAAGAAGGATGTCGCCTGCGCCTGCGTCACCTGCAAGCTTAGCGCCCTGGATAGAAGCACCAAGTGCAACACACTCATCCGGGTTCAGAGATTTGCTGGGCTCTTTGCCTGTCAGTCTCTTAACTTCTTCCTGTACGGCCGGAATACGTGTTGATCCGCCTACCAGAAGTACCTGGCCCAGATCTGCTGCTGTGATTCCTGCATCGGAAAGAGCACGTCTTACCGGCTCAGCTGTCTTATCAACAAGATCTCTTGTCAGCTCGTCGAATTTAGCCCTTGTCAGGTTCATATCAAAGTGCTTCGGTCCCTCAGATGTAGCTGTGATGAACGGAAGGTTGATATTTGTTGTTGTTGCGCTTGAAAGCTCTTTCTTTGCTTTCTCTGCCGCTTCTTTCAATCTCTGGAGAGCCATCTTGTCTGTGGACAGATCCACGCCCTCTTTTGTCTTGAAATCAGCAAGCATATAGTCTGTGATCTTCTGGTCGAAGTCATCTCCGCCCAGTCTGTTGTTTCCTGCTGTGGAAAGAACTTCGATGACACCGTCTCCAATCTCGATGATAGATACATCAAATGTACCGCCGCCGAGGTCATATACCATGATCTTCTGTTCTTTTCCATTGTCAAGTCCGTAAGCCAGAGCTGCTGCCGTAGGCTCGTTGATGATACGCTTTACATCAAGACCAGCGATCTTGCCGGCATCCTTTGTAGCCTGACGCTGAGCATCATTGAAGTAAGCAGGAACTGTGATAACAGCCTCTGTTACTTTCTCACCCAGATATCCTTCTGCGTCTGCTTTCAGTTTCTGAAGGATCATAGCGGAAATCTCCTGCGGAGAATATTTCTTTCCGTCAATGTCTACCTTATAGTCTGTACCCATTTCTCTCTTGATTGAGGAAATCGTTCTTCCTGCGTTTGTTACCGCCTGACGTTTTGCAGGCTCTCCTACGAGACGCTCGCCTGTCTTTGTGAATGCCACAACTGACGGTGTAGTTCTTGCGCCTTCTGTGTTTGCGATGACTGTCGGCTGACCGCCTTCCATAACAGCCACGCAGCTGTTTGTCGTACCAAGGTCAATACCAATTATTTTTCCCATAGTAAAGCTCCTCCTTAAAAATTTTCTTTATGCTAAATTTAGTTAATACCTGTTTCCATGTTCGGCTCGCTAAGCTCGATAAGACCTCGCCAACCTCCCCGAACGACTTTCGCACTAGATTCGAAAGTACCTCATCAAGTGCTGCCTGGATGTTCGGCTCGCTAGGCTCGATAAGACCTCGCCAACCTCCCCGAACGACTTTCGCACTAGATTCGAAAATACCTCATCAAGTGCTCAATGTCAGTTTGCTACTTTTACCATGCTGTGTCTTACGACGCTGTCACGGTATGTGTAGCCTTTCTGGAATTCCTCGGCGATGATGTTCTCGCCAAGTTCCTCGTCCTCCACATGCATCACTGCATTATGGAAATCTGGATCGAACTCCTTGCCAACAGCCTCGATCGGCTTGACTCCAATGGAATCTAACGTAGTCATCAGCTGTTTGTAAATCTTTTCCATCCCTTCTGCGAAAGGTGTGGATTTCTCATCCTCCGGCATGGACGCAAGTCCGCGTTCAAAGTTATCAACTACCGGAAGGATCTTTTCTATGATATCTTTCGCGCCTATCTCGTACATCTGGGACTTCTCCTTTTCCGTACGCTTGCGGAAGTTATCAAACTCTGCCATCTGGCGGGTGAGCCGATCGGTCAGTTCATCGATCTTCTCATCTTTTTTATCCTTTTTATTCTTTTTTCCGAAGAATTTCTTCTTCTCGCCTTTGGCATCTTCCTTATTCTCAGCTTCCTCCGTCTTCTGTCCGGAAGCATCGTCACTCTCCTGAGCCTCTGCCGTTTCTTCGGCCGCATCCTGCGCATCTGTGTTGTCTGCGCTCTCCGCGTTTTCTTCCGTCTTTCCGGAAGCCTGCTCTGTCTGAGCTTTCTCAGCCGCTTTAGCCTTAGCCTCTTCCACGGCCTCTTTTACCATATCTTCCTTACTCATATTCTCTGTCACCAGCTTTCCACCTTCCTATTCTTTGGGATCTTTATTATAAATCGCATCCAACTCATTCTGAAGAGTCTTCAGCGTCTTCATGACATGTTCATAATCCATCCGTTTCGGACCGATGATACCGATCGTTCCCTTCATGCCCTCACCCAGTTCGTAAGTAGCTGTCACGACACTGCAGTCCTTCATGGTCTTCACAGGCGCCTCATCTCCAATATACACCTGGATGCCATGGCTGTCTTCACTTGCCAGTGTCTCTGTGACAAGATCAGCAAGCTGCTGCTTTTCTTCAAATGCACTGATGATCTCCTGGGCGCTCTGCTTGTCGCTCAGCTCCGGATATTTAAAAATATTCGTCGCACCGCTTGTATAGATCTGCATGTCATCTTCCACATGTATGATCTCAGCAACCGCATCAAGCACATGCCCTACCACCTGGCTGTGTATCCCGGCCTGTTCTTTCAGGCGGGCGATCAGTCCGAGTGTGATCTGATCAATAGACATACCGTTCAGTGTAGTATTGAGAAGCATATTCAGCTTCAGCAGCGTCTCATTGCTTAGTGTTTCACCAACTTCGATTATTTTATTCTTGATCACATTGCCGCCGAGAACGATGACCGCTACAATCTGCTCCTCATCCACCTGAGACAGCTGAATGAACTTCAGTGTATTGCGGTTGTTGATCGGGGAAGATACCATCGTGGCATAATTGGTATTTGCAGCCAGGACCTTTGCAGCCTGCTTCAGGACCTGTTCCACTTTATCTGTCTTCTCCAGAAGCCCGTTCTCACGTTCCGTGATTTCCTGCTCCTTCTCCTCCATCAGCATATCAACATAGAGCCGATACCCTTTGTCAGAAGGAATCCGTCCCGCCGATGTGTGGGGCTGAAAAATATATCCCAGATCCTCCAGATCCGCCATCTCGTTGCGGATCGTCGCGGAACTCAGGTTCAGATCCGTGTACTTCGTAAGGGTACGGGATCCGACCGGTTCTCCCGTCTCAAGGTAGTTCTGTATGATAGCCTTTAATATGATAAGCTTTCTCTCGCTTAACGTATTATCTGCCGCCACGTCACTGCCTCCCTTCTTCTGTCTGATCTGAATTGTGATACGTTGGTTCCATTCCGGAAGGAATCCTGTCAGGATCTTTTTGTTTTATTAGCACTCTTTTCATCTGAGTGCTAACACCTTCCGTATATTAAGATAGCACCCCGTTTTCGGTTTGTCAACACTGTTTATGGATTTTTTATGAGAAATATCTGAACAAAATTCCGAGAATCAAAGCCCTCCTCAAAACATAAACTCAACGAAAACCATATTGCTTACATCGGTTCCTCGCTCTGTGAGGAGGATCCTGTCGTCTTTCAGAAAGAGCAGCCCTTCTTTTTCCAGTTTTTTCAGCTGGGAGCCATATATTTCATTGATATCACTGTGGAAGGCGTCAGAAAAGTCTGTGCGGGATATGCCGTCTGTTTTACGGAGGCCAAGGAACATGAACTCTTCCATGCAGTCTTGAAGGGAGAGTTCTTCCACATCTTCATATATATCTTTATCTATATTTTTATCTATATTTTTATCTATATCTGTATCGGATCGTTCCGTGCGGAATGCTTTCATATATTTATCCATATCCGCAGTATTGTGAAATCTCCGGTTGTTTACAAGGGACGAAGCTCCAAGGCCAAGGCCGAGATATTCCTTTCTGTCCCAGTAGCCCAGATTGTGCCTGCACTCATAGCCCGGCCTGGCGTAATTGGATATTTCATATTGATGATAGCCCCGTTCTTCCAGAAAGCTTTTCGTTCTCTTATAGATCCAGCGTTCTTCATCTTCATTCGGAAGGGGCGGCCAGGCCTCCGTCTGCTTTCTTTTCAGAAGACCGGAGCTTTCCTCGTTCTCCTTCTGCCCGTATCTGTCGTAAAATGGAGTTCCTTCCTCCACGATCAGGCTGTAGGCGGAGATATGCTGCGGCTCCAGGTCTGCGGTCTTTGCCAGAGTTGTCTCCCAGCTCTGTAACGTCTGGCCGGGTATGGCGGAGATCAGATCGATATTGATATTCTGAAATCCGGCTCTTCTGGCCTGTTCGTACGTTTCCAGGAAATCCTTATAAGTATGAATCCGCCCCAGCAGACGAAGTTCCCGGTCATCCGCAGACTGCAGGCCGATGCTCAGTCGATTGATCCCGGCTTTTTTCCAGGCCGCCAGCTTCTCCACCGTGACTGTCCCCGGATTGACTTCCATAGTGATTTCCGCGTTGTCCCGGATCCGGAAACTTTCATAAAGAGAGGCAAAAATCCGGGCGGTGTCATCCCCGTCCAGAATCGATGGAGTTCCCCCGCCCACAAAAACCGTGCTCACACGATATTCTTTATACTCTTCTTTCTTTCCTCTTATCTCCGCCGCCAGCGCCCGGACATAGGCCTTTCTGGTCTCTTCGTCCGCCGGGGCAGAGAGGAAGTCGCAGTATGCGCATTTTCTCGCACAGAACGGGATATGCACATACAGCTCCAAATCTCTATCCCTCATTACAGTCTCCTGCATCTTCTCAGTCATCATCCAGCTTCAGCACACTCATAAACGCCTTCTGAGGTATCTCTACATTTCCCACCTGGCGCATGCGCTTCTTTCCTTCCTTCTGTTTTTCAAGCAGTTTCTTCTTACGGGAAATATCACCGCCATAACATTTCGCAAGTACATCTTTTCTCATAGCCTTTACCGTTTCACGGGCAATGATCTTGCTTCCGATAGCTGCCTGAATCGGGATCTCAAACAGCTGTCTCGGTATCTCGGCTTTCAGCTTCTCACACATCTTCCTGCCCCGTTCATAGGCGCTTCCTTCAAAGACAATGAAGGAAAGAGCGTCCACTTCTTCCTTGTTGATCAGAATATCCAGCTTCACCAGTTCAGACCTCTGATATCCAAGCATCTCATAGTCAAAAGACGCATACCCTCTGGAACGGGATTTCAGAGCATCAAAGAAGTCATAAATGATTTCATTGAGGGGCAGATGATAGTGAAGTACCGCCCGCTTCTCTTCGATATATTCCATTCCCTGGTAAATGCCTCTTCGCTCCTGGCACAGATCCATGATAGCCCCGATATACTCGGATGTGACCATGATCTCAGCCTTTACCATCGGTTCTTCCATATATTCGATTTCTGACGGATCCGGCATGTTTGTCGGATTAGTCAGATCCATGATCTCTCCGTTCGTTTTGTGTACCTTATAAATAACACTGGGTGCGGTAGTAACCAGATCCAGGCCATATTCCCTCTCCAGTCTTTCCTGGATGATTTCCAGATGAAGCAGCCCAAGGAATCCGCAGCGAAATCCGAATCCCAGCGCAGCTGATGTCTCTGGTTCAAACTGAAGAGCCGCGTCATTGAGCTGCAGCTTTTCCAGAGCATCCCTCAGATCCGGATACTTTGCCCCGTCAGACGGATACATACCACAGTAAACCATGGGATTAACCTTCTTGTATCCCGGAAGAGGCTCATCACAGGGGCGCTCTGCATTGGTGATCGTATCGCCCACTCGTGTCTCATGTACATTCTTCAGACTGGCAGTGATATAACCAACCATACCAGCGCTCAGCTCATCACAGGGGATAAACTGTCCCGCGCCAAAGGTCCCCACCTCTACCACATCGGCCTGGGCTCCTGTAGCCATCATGAGCATGGGAGTTCCCTTTTTCACGGTTCCTTCCTTGATCCTGCAGAAGACAATAACCCCCTTATAAGAATCATAGACAGAGTCAAAGATCAACGCTTTCAGAGGCGCTTCCGGATCTCCCTCTGGCGCTGGGATCTTCTTTACGATCTGTTCCAGCACTTCGTGTACGTTCTGCCCGGTCTTAGCCGAAATCAAAGGAGCATCCTCCGCGTCAATGCCGATTACATCCTCGATTTCCTCCTTTACACGCTCGGGATCCGCACTGGGCAGGTCAATCTTATTGATGACCGGCATCACATCCAGGTCGTGATCCAGAGCCAGATAAACATTTGCCAGAGTCTGCGCTTCCACGCCCTGTGCAGCGTCTACCACCAGAATGGCTCCATCGCAGGCAGCCAGACTCCGGGAAACTTCATAGTTAAAGTCCACATGACCGGGTGTATCGATCAGGTTGAACATATACTCCTCTCCGTCATCCGCCTTATATATAGTACGCACAGCCTGAGCCTTAATCGTAATTCCTCTCTCCCGCTCCAGATCCATATTGTCCAGGACCTGGGACTGCATCTCTCTGCTGGTCAGAAGACCGGTCATCTCAATGATACGGTCCGCCAGAGTGGATTTTCCGTGATCGATATGGGCAATAATACAAAAATTTCTGATTTTTTTCTGATCTATAACTGACAATTTAATTCCTCCAATACTCATATCCGTATCAGCCCGCGCATAGTCAGCGGGGATCTGAACTGTCGCCTGAATGTTTTACAATAAAAAGCTCTACTGCGAGATGATCGGTCAGAAGCCCGGTCTTAACCCTCTGCTCCGTATCTGCTCCGTCTTCCATGACTCCTCTAAGCTGCCCCATGCGGAATCGTTTAGCCTGCTCCATGTACTTTCCCGCCGCAAAAGGATGTAGTCCCGCTTTCGATGCAATATCCTTTCTGCCGTACCCCTGAGCTGCAAGAGCTTTCACCTGAAACAGCATCCGGTACTGCCGGATCATAAGGAACAAAATCCTCATGGGCGGCTCTTTCAGCGCCAGCAGCTCGTAATAAAGATCCAGCGCTTTCCGGCGGTTTCCGTCCGCAACCGCATTCACCATATCAAAGATATGGTTGCTGATCTGCGTCACGCAAACAGCGTCTATATCATCCCGGGTAATCCGCTCCCGGTCCAGTGCATAGCATACTACTTTTTCCAGTTCCCTCTGGATATTCTCCATATCCGTCCCCACTTTTTCCAGAAAGTAGCGGATATCTGTTTCTGACATCTGCTTCTGCTCCTGACGAAGCAAAGAAGCAACCCACCGCTTCAATGTAGTCTCATCCTGGGTAGTCAGCTCCACAATATGTCCTTTTGACTTAACTGCTTTATAAAGTTTGCTCCGTTTGTCAATTTCACTTTCAATAAAAATAAAAAAAGTGGTATCCGGCATATCCTTGATATAGTCCGCCAGCTCTGCTCCTCCTGCACCTTTGAAAAAACCGGTGTTTTCAAACAAGATCAGCCTCCGCTCTGCAAAAAAGGGCAGTGTCTCAGCCAGATCGATAACCTCTTTGACATCCGTGTTTTTTCCCTCGTAATAAGCATAGTTCATGGTGTCTCCCTCAGGGAGCATTGCCTTGATAAAACGCTGTTTATACTGTTTTTTCAGATATCCTTCCTCTCCGTACAAGAGATAGACCTGTTTAAAATTACCTGTCTTTAAATCTTCATTCAAGCTTTTCATAACTCTTGTATTATATAGGAAAGGCACCCCTTTTGACAAGAGCATGGATAAACAGTTTTTCATCTGGCGCTCAAAAAGCCTGTGATCTCCACTTTCTTCCCGTCACTTTCCACCGTAATGGTTCCATGATCCTGAGTAGAGTATACATTGCATCCGGATCCTTCCAGTCTTTCCATCGTCTCTCTGTGAGGGTGGCCATAGCGGTTGTCCACTCCTGCGGAGATAATAGCGGCGGATGGCTGTACCATGCGTAGGAATTCATCTGAACTGGAGTTTTTCGATCCGTGGTGTGCTACCTTGAGGATTTCCATTCTTTCCAGACTGCCGCTCCTGATCAGAGATTTTTCTCCTTCGCCTTCCACATCGCCGGTTAAAAGCATGTCAAATTGTCCAAAGCTCAGGGCAAGCACAAGAGAAGCCTGGTTACCCGATTCTATTCCTTTCCCGGTCTCCGGTGCCAGACAGGTGACTGCCATCTCCCCATCCGTTTTTCCGCCTGATTCCGCTTTCCTATTCTGTTCGTTTTCTCCTCCTTTTTGGCTCTTTCTATCTGTAAGCCGCTGTCCTGCATCCATGACTACGGTCCGCGTGCCATTCCTGCGGGCGGTCTCCATCAGGTTTAGAAGCTTCTCATCCAAATATTCTTCCGGAGGGAAGACCAAATTCAAGATCCGCACACCCAGAGTCTGATTCTCCAGCAGTTCTGTAATACCGGAAATATGATCTTCATCCCCATGAGTGACAAACACGTAGGAAAGGAGGTCCACCCCGTTGGCAAGAAGATACGGTTCAATCCGGTAGGTTCCGGCCGAGGATACATCACTGCTGCCGCCATCTACCATCCAGCTTTCTCCGGACGGCCCCCGGATCACAATGCAGTCGCCCTGTCCTACGTCCAGCACCCCAACTGTAACCTTTCCAACATTCCAATGCTCCATTCTGCACGCCAGAACCATTACGGCCGCAAACAGAAGCAGCATAACTCCTGGAATCCTGACCTGCCGTCTCAATTTCCTTGCCTGCTTCTCTTCTAATGATTTATCTATGCTTTTTCTATATAAAATGCCGGAAATATTTTTCAGTTCCTGAATTTTTCTCAGTTCCAGCAGTTCCTCGATCCGTTCCTTCTTCCCAAGGAGGATCAGAAAAGAGAGTGTTCCCGCAGCAATGCCTGCATAGTATAATGCAATCCAAAGAGAGCCGGGCCTTCCTGTTACAATCCTGCTGCCCGGCAGACTCCCCGCCGCACTGCAGGCCCGGTCATAAAAACGAAGGATCAGGACTGCTCCCTGTAGAACCAAACCTCCTACCGGTCCCGGAAAGAATATCAGTGCAGAGCCGGCAAGTCCCGATCCCATGGCAAACGGCATGACCGGTATAACAAGCAGGTTCAGTATCACAGACCAGGGAGGAAGTTCATAGTAAAAATACAACAGAGGGCCCATTAAGAACAGATTCACTGCAATACTGGAAGCCAGCCCCTCCAGAGCCCCCAACAGAAAACGCCGGATGCAGGACTTCGCCTTCCAACTCAGTCCCTTTTTTCTTCCTGACAGCATCCGTTTTTCCTTTCTTTCCAGATCTCTGTTCCGTCTTCTGAATCTTCCACATCCCAGCATCTCATCCATCACCGGATTCAACGCTATGATGCCGAACAGCGCCCCAAAAGAAAGCTGAAATCCCGCATCCTGAAGATACAGCGGCTGTTGTGCACACAACAGCGCCGCTGACAGTGCGAGACTGGTTGGAAGATCATAGTCCCGTCCAGTTATATCTGCTCCCACCCGGATAAGAAACATAATCAAAGCTCTAAGAGCAGAAACACCTGCACCGATCATCATCGTATACAGCACAAGGATCATTCCTCCTGCAATTCCCGCCGGTAAAAAAGGAAGCCCGACCTTTCTTAGCAGACTGTAGATTCCCATGCCGATAAAAGACATATGCAGGCCGGAAATGGCAAGAATATGGCTGATTCCGTTTTTCTGATATATTTTTTTCATCTCCGGATCCAGACCGCTTTTTTCTCCCAGAAGAACAGCACTCATAGTATTGCCGTAATATTCTCCCATATAAAAGACCAGTTTTTCCTTCCACGCTCTCCGCAGTCTGGAAAGGAACTCTCCCAGAATGTCCGTCTCCTTTGATTCTATTTGGATGCTTTCCGCCCAGACAAGCACATAAAGTCCCTGGCTCCTGTAATAAGACTTCTGATCAAAATTTCCCGGATTTCTGGCTTCTTCAAATGGAGAAGCCTCGCCGGCAACACTGACAATATTTCCAATTTTTATTATTTCTTTCAGCTGTTCCGGTCTGATATAGACCATCAGATTTTCTTCTCTGACACTACGTTTTGCAACAGAAACGATGCAGTCCTCGAGGCGGACTGCCTTGACTTCTTTTTTCTCCTCAACTCTGACCACTCTTCCTGACAAGGAAACGGCAGAGTCAATGGAAACCGCCTGTTCGAGAGGGGAAGGATTCAACTCTTCCGCGTATCCGAACAGGCATACTCTCATTGTCTGTGCGACAAGAAACAACACACATATGGTACATAAAGGTCGTCTGGTCATTCTTCATCTTCAGCTGCGACCCAATCCAAATTTTCCCGTAAGGGACGGGAGAGATCGACTACCCCCATATATACTGCACTCGTCTCTCCATTGATGGTAATCTGCACCATCTCTGCATCTGTCCCTTCTATAAGCGAATTAACAAGAGAATAAATCGTAACCTCCGGCAAGACATCGTAGGTTCCTGTCAGAAATGTATCATCAAAATTAACATAACAGATCTTGTCTTTACTTGATACCCCAAGCAGGTTTGTCTGAGGATTGATCGTCGGAGATGCCCCTGTCCCCACAGGACCCTGGAGCATTTTTTCCACGATCAGTTTTTCCTTCGATACATTACTGCTGTGTCTCACATCCACAGTCTGCTTCACCAGTTTATCACCCTTCTCATTGGCAAAATACAGGACAAGTGTATCTGTGTGATAGGAACTGGGGGAAGACACTGTATTTTCTACGAAATCATCTCCGTTCATCAGTCCGACCATATTGCCCGCTTCATCTTTCAGCGGCTCTCCTTCTATCGCAAACGAAACTGCATTGATCCCGTCAATACGTACAAGAGACTGGACTACCGCCGCCCGCATCAGCTTTTCCTCGATTCGGTCAACAGATAAATATTGACTGCTAAAATCCACATAAAGAATACTTCCCGACAGTTCGCAGGACTGCACTTCCACATCATTTGGAATCGCCTGGGTATATTCAATCTCGGTTGACGGACTTTGCAGTTCAGCAAGGACTGCCTCGGCAGCCTCTTCCGTATCTCCCGACGGGATGGTAAAGGAGACTTTTACAAGTCCGGTCCTGTCTGTATTCAGACATAGTATATAAGATTCTCCGCCTGCCACATCTGTCCGCTTACTGCAGGCACACACAGAAAAGAGCAAACAGATCAACAGTATGGCTGCAAGAAAAATCCGGCGGATAGATGCTGTCAGTTTCTTATTCATTATTTATCCCTCCAGTGATGCCGCATAAATCAGTGGAATGCGGACTGTAAAAGTCGTCCCCTCGCCTTCAACACTGTATACCTTGATAGATCCCCGGTGGACGATCACTGCGCTCCTTGCAATGGCAAGTCCCAGTCCGGTCCCGCCGATCTCTCTCGAATGGGATTTGTCTACGCGATAAAACCGTTCAAAAATATGCGCCTGATCCTTTTCCGGGATACCAATTCCCGAATCTTCTACCTTAATATAAAAATATTTGTGATCCGCATTCAGCGACACATGGACCCAACCATTATCTCGATTATATTTAATAGCATTTTCAACAAGGTTTGAAACAGCAAGGGAAAACTTTGTTTCATCAATCTCCGCTGACACAGGCCGGAAACTCTCCATGACCATCTCCACATTTTTCTTTTCTGCGATCGGACGGAGCCGCTTCATGATCTGTTCCAGAAGTTCATTGATATTGACAGACCGTATATTCATATTCTGTCCCGTCTTATCCATCTTCACAAGCGAAAGCAAATCTATGATGATCTGATTCTCGCGGTCAATTTCTTTCGCAATATCCCCCATAAACTCCTGATACATCTCCACAGGCACATTGTCCTGTTCAAGCAGGGAATCTGCAAGCACTTTCATAGAAGTCATCGGAGTCTTAAGCTCATGAGAAACATTGGAGACGAATTCTTCTCTTGACTCATCAAGCATCTTCAGCCTCCCAAGCATTTTATTAAATGCTTCACTCATCTGCCTGGTCTCGGTAAACGTATCAACATGAAGGACATCATCCGTATACCCTTCGGTAACATTTTCAATTGCTCCTGTGATCTTGTGAAGAGGCCGTACGACACGATCAGCAAAAAAGACACTCGCAATCCCAAGCAGTATCATAGCGATACAGATAATCCCGCTTCCCTGTGTATAAAGAATGGAGACCGTATCTTCTATTGTATCTGTCGAAACGCTGGCAATCAGCACGCCGTCAACCTGCTCTCCGCCTTTCTGCATAATCGGAGAAGCAACTTCAATATATCGGTTTTCCCTGTCATATACGTTAGTAGATTCCCCTTTCATACATCGGACCACGTTTTCTGAAACGTCTGTCTTTCCGTCGTCCAGACTGTATGTATCCTTTATTACCTTCAGATTCTCATCTATGATCATAACTCTGCCACTGTAAATATTGGTAAGCTGAGTCAGATTTGCGTTGATCACTTCTGAAGTAGGATTATCTAAATATTGGTAGCTTTTGAGCTGATTGCTCAGGATCGTACACTGATTCTGAATCTCCGCCGTCCGAAGTGATACAGCACGCGCCTCATAAAAATGCACAAGTCCGAACAATGCCGCCGCGCAGGGCAGAAACCCTGCAAGCATTGTAATAACGATCACACGGAAACGCAGATTCCGAAAGATTTTATCTTTGAATTTAAACCGAATTTTACCCCTGGAAATAATAACCCACTCCCCACTTCGTATGTACAAATTTCGGCTCGCTGGGATTTACTTCGATCTTCTCTCTCAGACGCCTGATATGTACATCTACTGTCCTTGCATCTCCGGGATAATCATATCCCCACACAAGATTCAGAAGGTTTTCTCTGCTGTAGACCTTGTTCGGATTCATCGCCAGCAGTTCTAGGACGTCAAATTCCTTTGCCGTCAGGTTGATCTCCCTGTCGCCGATAAACACTCTTCTGCTTTCACAGTCGATCTTCATGTTGCCTTTTATCAGAACCGGACTTGCCGCCGGTTCTTTTCGTTTTGACGTTCTCCGCATAATAGCCTTGATACGGGCCTTAACTTCAAGAATATTAAAAGGCTTTGTAATATAATCATCCGCCCCATATTCAAGTCCAAGTATTTTGTCCATGTCCTCACTTTTTGCCGTCAGCATAACTATCGGCATATCAGAGAATTCACGGATCTGCTGGCAGACCTGAAATCCGTCCAGCTTCGGAAGCATCACATCCAGAAGCACCAGATCATACTCGCAGTTTTTCGCATATTCCAGAGCTTCCTCACCGTCATAGGCACAGTCCACCTCCATGCCTTCCTGCTCCAGACTGAAACGGATTCCTTTCACGATCAGCTTTTCATCATCTACAACCAAAATTTTCTTACTCATACTTCTGTTTCCCGACTTCCTGTTCTATATTGTTATCTCATCTTTTATTTTATTAAATACGCCTTCCTTAATCCCGCTGATCTCCATCAGCTCCTCTATGCTCTGAAAGCCTCCATTCTCTTCTCTGTAATCAAGGATACTCTGAGCCTTGGCTTCACCGATTCCTGTCAGTGTCATAAGTTCTTCTTTGCCGGCTGTATTAATATTTATCTTTTCTTTTCCGCCGTCCCCGGATACCGGACCGCTGCTTTGTTCTCGGATCATATTCCTGCTATTTTCGCCGATTTCAGATTCTGCAGGCATATAGATCGTCTCGCCATCAGTCACATAACGAGCCTGATCGATCATCTCCGGCGCGGCATCTTCCGTCACACCTCCGGCAAGCTTTACCGCCTCAAAAACACGAGAGCCCTCTTCAAGTTCATAAACTCCCGGTTTCTTCACAGCACCGCACACGTAAACAAAGACGGAACCTTCTGGGTCAGCAGATATTCCTGAATCTAACGGATCGCTTTCAGTACTGTTACTCCCTTTTCCTTCATCCGTTCCGGCTTCATGCCTAGATCCGGCTTCTTTGCCGTCCGCGCCGGATGTTTCTGCGTTCTGCCCGCCGTTTCCTGCAGTGCTGTCCTCAGAAACAGAAATCTCCTGAAGCGCATCGTCCTGTTTGACTCCGCAGCCCGCAAGAGATAAGCCCATCACGAAAACGGTTATAATAAAAAGGCGGTTTTTCCATTTTTTCAAAATATTAAACATATATTCCTCACAGTTCTCAGGCTGTGAGATTATCCCTTTATGTCAGACATTAATATTGTATCTAATTTTAAATAAAATTACAATAGACAATTAATTATTTGTTACAGGATCAGACTATTGTTACATTTCTATTACAATTTCTATTACAATTTTTATTCCCATTGAAAAATAGTGATTCCAATAACTGCAAGAATGAGCCCGCCCAGTTTTCTCAAATCAAAAGGCTGTTTATCCATCCCAAAGAGGCCAAACAGTTCAATCAGATAAGACACCGCCAACTGGGCAATCACGATCAGAAGCGCTGACTTTGCAGGCCCCAGCGCCTCGATGCTTTTGATCACAGTCCATGTGATCCCGGCGCCCATGACTCCTCCCAGCAGCATATACTTCGGCTCTACTTTCCCAATGGCTGCTATGCTCTGCCTTCCTGTAAAAAACCATGCTGCCAGACAGACAGCAAATGCTGTAATCTGAACCCAGCCGTTGCTGACCCACATTCCCGTGGTCTTTGTCACCTGTGTATTGAACACTCCCTGGATACTCATGAGTGCTCCCGACAGAAGAGCAATTAAAAAACCGATCATCATACATACCTCCCCGTATTCTATGTCCGCTTTCCGGTTAGTATGTCCGATGTCCGGTTTTTTATTCCATCATTCTGTTGGTCATTCATTTCAAAGGCAGATCATCATCGCGCTGAAATGGAAGACAAAACCTGACGCAGTTTGTCTGTCATCTCATCAATGTGCTTATCTTCCACAATAAGCGGCGGCACCAGACGAAGAACATTTCCCTGAGCGGAAATAACCAGAAGTCCGGTGTCAATAGCTGACTGAATCACTTCTCCTACCGGTACCGAAAGTACAAGGCCCTGCATCAGCCCTTTGCCTTTTTTCCCTTTCACGCATTCAAACTCATCTGTCAATTCATCCAGCTTTTCCTCCAGATAGGGTGCAACCCGATTTACATGTCCTACAATATCCTCTTTTTCAAATATTTCGATTACCTTTTTCACTGCCGTGCAGGCCAGCGGATTTCCGCCGTATGTAGCCCCGTGGTCCCCCGGCTGCAGGGAATACTCTGCCACCCGCTCCGTCATGGCAAAAGCTCCCACCGGAATTCCATTTCCAATCGCTTTCGCCATTGTCATGATATCCGGCTTCACGCCAAATCCCTGCCAAGCGAACATGCTTCCTGTTCTTCCCATACCACATTGCACCTCATCGCAGATCATCAGGATATCATTTTCATCGCAGATCCTGCGGACACCTTCCATAAATTCCTGTGTGGCAAGATTCATCCCTCCCTCGCCCTGAAGAGGTTCAAGAATAATTGCACACGTTTTGTCATTGACAAGTGCTTTTACGCTTTCAAGATTGTTAAACTCTGCAAACCTCACACCTGGAAGTACCGGTTCAAAGGGAGTTCTGTATTCCTCATGTCCTGTAACTGAAACCGCGCCAAAACTTCTTCCGTGGAAAGAGTTCTCCATGGCAATAAATTCATAACGTCCACTTTGTTTTGTATACGCATACTTTCTCGCCGCCTTCAAAGCTCCTTCGTTTGCCTCTGTTCCGCTGTTTGTAAAAAATACACGGTCCATTCCCGAAACCCGGTTCAGCGCCTCGGCGGCCTGCCCGCATTTTTCGTGATAGTACAGATTTGATGTATGGCATAGTTTATCAATCTGATCTTTCAGGGCCTCATTCAATTCTCTGTTATTATACCCCAGACCACACACAGCAATCCCGGCAGCAAAATCCAGATACTTCTTTCCGTCTATATCATAGAGATAAACGCCTTCTCCGTGATCAAGTGCAACAGGGAAACGATTATAAACATGGACCAGATTCCGGTCCGCCGCCTGTATTTTTTCATTCACCATTATAATACCTGCTTTCTTCGTTATTCAGTATTGCCGTTCCGATACCTTTGTTGGTAAAAATTTCAAGTAAGAGACAGTGGGGGATCCGTCCGTCCAATATATGCACTCTAGATACTCCGTTCTCAATGGCATCAATACAGTTTGTCAGCTTTGGAAGCATACCGCCGCCGATATATCCGTCTTCCATCAACTTTCTTGCCTCGTCAACTCTAAGTTCTGAAATCAGAGTTTTCGGATCTCCCGGATCCTTGTATACTCCTTCAATGTCTGTCAGAAAGGCAAGCTTCTCAGCTTTCACCGCCCGGGCGATAGCACACGCCGCATCATCAGCATTGATATTGTAAGTATTATAATCGTCATCCAGACCTACCGGGCAGACGATCGGAAGGAAATCCTTTTCCAACAGATCATACAAGATCGATGCATTGACCGCTTTGATGTCACCTACGTATCCAATATCCTTTCCATCAGAATACTTTTTCTCTACTTTCAGAAGAGCTCCGTCCTTACCGCTGATGCCGATAGCACGAACCCCCAGGCTCTCCACCAGCTGCACCAGACTTTTGTTTACTTTTCCCAGCACCATTTCAGCGATTTCCATCGTATCCGCATCTGTTACTCGCAAACCGTTGATAAACCGCGGTTCCATGCCTACTTTGCCAACCCACTTGCTGATCTCCTTACCGCCGCCGTGCACAATAATCGGTTTGAATCCCACAAGCTTCAGTAGAGTCACATCTTCAATTACACGTTTTTTTAACTCTTCATCCACCATGGCGCTTCCGCCATATTTCACTACGATGATTTTACGGTTAAAGCGCTGAATGTAGGGAAGCGCCTCTATCAGCACCTGCGCTTTGTCAAGATATTGCTTCATGTTGTCGTTCATACTTACCTCCTTCGGGGACGTAGTCAAATTCAATTTCACTACGTCCCAAATCGGAATTCAGTGTGTCCCAAATTGAATTTTGCCCTGTCCCTTTTTGAATATTTTTACACTACATATTCTTCTTTTTTCCGCCAGATTAGCTTCTGTAATCTGCATTAATGTCAATATAGCCATGTGTCAGATCGCATCCCCATGCCGTTGCCTCTTCCTGGCCCTGTTTTATATCTGCAATTGCAGTAACTTCAGGCTGTGACAGAATTTCCGTAGCTTTTTCCTCACTGTAATCGGTAGCAGTTCCATTTTCTATTATCTTAAGCTTTCCTGCTGCGCTCTCAAAATAGAGATCTACTTTTTCAGGATCGAATTCTGCTCCTGAATATCCCATAGCACAGAGAATACGTCCCCAGTTAGCATCGTGTCCTGCAATAGCCGCCTTGGTCAGATTCGAACAGACAACGGACTTCGCCAGTGTTTTAGCCTGTTTCTTTGTAGCAGCGCCTTTCACTTTCACTTCAAATAACGCGGTTGCACCTTCTCCATCGCCAGCCATCATTTTGGCAAGTTTTTCATTTACACAATGCAGAGCCTCTTTAAACAGAAAATATTCAGGAGTATTGACTCTGATTTTCTTATTACCTGCCTCCCCGTTTGCAAGAAGGAGTACCGTATCATTAGTTGATGTATCTCCATCTACGGAAATCATATTATATGTATCTTCCACATCTGCGCTCAACGCTGCCTGCAGAGCTTTTTTGGAAATTTTGGCATCAGTTGTAATAAACGCCAGCATTGTACACATGTTGGGGTGAATCATTCCGGAACCCTTTGCCATACCTCCAATAGTTACTGTCTTGCCTCCAATTTCCAGTCTGACAGCTGCTTCTTTCTTTCTTGTATCCGTAGTCATAATCGCCCTGGCGGCATCTGTCCCGCTGACAGTTCCCCCCTTTTTCGATGACGCAAGTACTGAAATTCCAGCCTTCACCCGTTCCATCGGAAGCTGCATTCCTATTACCCCTGTGGAACCTACCAGCACGCCTTCAGCGTCAATACCAAACAGCTTCGCAGCTTCTTCTGCTGTCTCTCTGCAGTATTTCATTCCTTCCTCTCCCGTACATGCATTTGCAATACCTGAGTTAACAATAACTGCATGAGACTTTATCCCGCTTTCCACCACTGCCTTGTCCCATTTAACAGGAGCCGCTTTTACCACATTCGTGGTAAATGTTCCTGCTGTTTTACACGGTTTTTCACTGTACACTAGGGCCATATCCGCCCGTCCCTGATATTTGATTCCTGCTGCTGCTGACGCCGCCTGAAATCCTTTTGCTGCGGTTACGCCGCCTTCGATTATTTCCATTTTCTCTTCCTTTCTCCTACTGCTCATTGAATGCTGTTATATTTTCCTCGTTTAATGTAAAATCATAATAATTCAGATCCAGACGCTCGGTCCATCCAATAGTATTCCAAAATGTGTTTCCGATATCGTTTTTAGTAAATGCGATAAGAGAGACCTTGTTAATATGCTCATCCTTCAACGCCTTCATGGCATGAACCACCATATCCTTTCCAATTCCATGGCGTCTATATTTTTCATCTACACACACATGATAAAGACATCCCCGCCGACCATCATGTCCACATAGGATACTTCCCACAATCCTGCCGTCCTTCACTGCCACGACACTTGTAGTCGGATTTCTCTTAAGGAAACGTTCCACACCCTCTCTGGAATCATCGATGCTCCGGATACCAAAGCCTTTGATTTTCTTCCATAAAGCATATACCTGATCATAGTCATCTATCGTCATAACACGTATCATAGTCTACTCCATTCCGCCGGGATCTCCCAGCACTCAACTTCATTTTATCCATTTTGGGACACACTGAATCCCGGTTTGGGACACACTGAATCTCAATTTGGGACACACTGAATTTCAATTTGGGACGTAGTGAAATTGAATTTGACTACGTCCCCAAATCAGGTCAGGGGAACACTGGCACCAATTCCAGGCCTTCGCTTTCCTCCAGCCCAAACATCAGGTTCATATTCTGTACCGCCTGGCCTGCCGCGCCTTTCACCAGGTTATCAATAGCCCCCATCATAATGATTCTGCCGGTTCTGGGATCGATTTTGAAGTTAATATCTACAAAATTGCTGCCTTCTACCCATCTGGTCTCCGGACAAACGTCTTTTTCCAGCACCCGGACAAATTTTTCATTTTTATAATATTTATCATATACTGCTTTTACTTCTTCGTAGCTGACATCCTTTTTCAACTTCGCATACTCTGTAGCAAGGATGCCCCTGTTCATGGGCACAAGATGGGGCGTAAAATTCAACACTACTTTTTCTCCTGCAGCATATCCCAGCTGTTCTTCAATTTCAGGTGTATGCCGATGAGTCGCTACTCCATATGCTTTTATATTCTCATTAACTTCACAAAACAGATTTGCCACCTTGGCTCCTCTGCCGGCCCCGGAGGTACCGGATTTTGCGTCAATGATCAGTGTGCTCATATCAATCAGTCCCTCCTTTGCGAGGGGATATGCTGTTAAGATAGAACACGTAGTATAACATCCCGGATTTGCCACTAATCGGGCTTTTTTCACATCTTCCCGGTTAATCTCACAGAGTCCGTAAACCGCCTCATCGAGAAACTGAGGTGCTTTGTGGTCGATCTTGTACCATTCTTCGTAAACTTTTACGTCTTTCAAACGGAAATCCGCGCTCAGATCAATAATCTTTGTCTTTGAGAGAATCTCTTCGTTTACAAGAGATGCGCACAGTCCCTGTGGTGTAGCCGTAAAAATGACGTCCACCTGGGAAGCAAGTTCTTCCATATTGTCATCCATACAGACCGCGTCTACAATCTGGAACATATTCTGATAGACGTCTGCATATTTCTTATCTATGTAACTTCTGGAGCCGAACCATTTGATTTCTGCATCTTTATGACCTGTCAGGATCCTTACCAGTTCTCCGCCGGCATACCCGGTTGCTCCGATAATTCCAACTTTTATCATAATCAAAATTCCTTTCTACTTTTATGCGTTTCACTCATGCGGGAACACTTTTGTTCTCTGTGCCCCTGACCTGCACAATTTGCTATTCACAACTGCATTTTCTTATGATAAAACACATTTAACAGGAAGTAAAGCATTTCCGCCATACTGCCTTTCCCGGAATGCTTGAAACATCCTCTTTCTCCAAATTTATATGAATATCATGTGCTTGCATAATAATACATCCTTTTTGAATATTATGCAAGTATTTTTTCACTTTTATGCATTTTCAATTAATATCTATACATTTCAACATAAAAAATATAAATACAGATATTCGGGATAAGTCAAATGCAGAACATCATGATCATTTTATACCATAATGTTCTGCATCAGAATAATCCTGTTTCTATTTTCCTGTTTCTATTTTCCTGTTTTTCTTTTTGTGATTATTCAGATCGGATTCTTCAGACGATCGCAGCTACTTCCTGATCTGCCCATTTCCGAAAATAATATATTTTGTCGTTGTCAGCGCCTCCAGCCCCATAGGTCCGCGCGCATGGAGTTTCTGTGTGCTGATACCGATCTCAGCGCCGAAACCAAATTCAAAACCGTCAGTAAATCGTGTAGATGCATTCACATATACAGCTGCAGCATCTATCTCATCCTGGAATTTCAATGCATTCGCATAATCCCTTGTAATAATAGACTCGGAATGGCCTGTATTGTACTTATTGATGTGTTCAATCGCCTCATCAAGAGAATCTACTGTCTTCACCGAAATGATTGCGTCCAGATACTCCGTCCCCCAGTCTTCTTCAGATGCAGGAATAATCTCGGAACTTACTGCCCTTGCTCTTTCGTCTCCGCGGATCTCAATATCATGATTTTTCAATTTCCTGACAATCAACGGCAGTGCCGTCTCAAGCGCTGCGGAATGAATAACAAGAGATTCGCAGGCATTACAGACGCCAAGCCTCTGAGTCTTTGCATTTTCGATAATATCTGCTGCCATTACCGGATCAGCGGAATCATCTACATAGACATGACAGTTTCCAGTACCCGTCTCGATCACAGGAACTGTACTGTTCGCTACTACATTGGCGATCAGACCGGCTCCTCCTCTGGGGATCAGCACATCAATCAATCCGTGCATCTTCATCATCTCATTTACTACATCCCTGCTGGTATCTTCCACAAGAAGGACCAGATCCTGACACAGCTTTGCCTTGCGCAGCCCTTCCTTGATTGCACGGACAATAGCCTGGTTGGACCGGATAGCGTCACTGCCTCCCCGGAGGATCACAGCATTTCCAGTCTTAAAGCAAAGTGCAAAAGCATCTGCCGTCACATTTGGCCTGGATTCATAGATTATGCCAACAACACCAAGGGGAACTCTCTTCTTTCCGATGCGCAGCCCGTTGGGACGTGTCTTCATCCCGAGCACTTCACCAATGGGATCTTCCAGCCCTGCCACTTGTCTGATACCTTCCGCCATATCAGCAATCCTTTTTTCTGTCAGGGAAAGGCGGTCGATCAGGGACTGCTTCGTGCCCTTTTTCTGCGCTGCTTCTACGTCGCTCCGGTTCTCTTCCAGAATCATCTGCTTCTGCGTTTCCAACTCGTCAGCCACTGCCAGCAAACCTCTGTTCTTAGCGTCCGTTCCCAGTTTTGCCGCTTCTCTGGATGCTGTTTTTGCAATCCCTGCAAGTCTTTCCATATACGTTTCCATGTTGCTTACACCTCCGGATAATAAGAATTCATAGCTACTCTGAAATCTATTGGATCATGATTCCTTTTCCTTCTCACCTGTCTTTATAGCGTCTTTGCTGTTTTCCCCTGCACTTTCCTTTGCAGATTCCCTGGCGGTCCTTCCCTCAGTCTGCCTGCGCAGTCTGTTTCTTTCCGCATTACGATTCTCCAGTCTCTTCCGGTTATCTCTCGAAAGGAACAGGGTTCCTACTCTTTTCCCAGCCATGATATCATTTATAGTGTAAATATTATCGCCATTGGCGATGACCATATCCGCTCCGACAGCAGTAGCGATCTTTGCCGCCTTGATCTTGGTAGACATACCTCCTGTCCCCAGCTCTGTGGAAGCTCCCTTTGCCATATGCTCAAGCCTGGCATCAATCCGTCCCACCGTATGGATCAGCCTGGCGTCCGGATTCAATCTGGGGTCATCTGTATAGAGCCCGTCAATATCAGACATCAGGATCAGCAGATCCGCATCCACAAGCTTTGCCACATATGCCGCCAGTGTATCATTATCCCCGAAGTTGCCGTAAGAGAGTTCATCTACTGAAATAGCGTCATTTTCATTGACAATAGGGACTACATTCATACGGAACAACTCGTCAAACGCCCTCCGGGCATTGCGGCGGCACTCCTTGTTGGTAACGGACTCTTTGGTCAGAAGGACCTGAGCCGTCAGCTGGGCGTACTCATTAAAGAACTTCTCATAGATCATCATCAATCTGGCCTGGCCGACTGCCGCACATGCCTGTTTCTCTGCTTCAGTCTCCGGCCTACGTGTAAGTCCAAGGGCGTTCTTTCCCACACCCACAGCACCGGAAGACACAACAATAACTTCTTTTCCCTGGTTCCGCAGGTTGATCAGGATCCGGACAAACCGCTCCAGCTTATCAAGATTGATATTCCCCGTCTCACTATATGTGATCGTGCTCGTGCCGACTTTGATTACGATTCTCTTCTTTTTGCTCAGTATCTCTTTTCTGTCCATGACAATATGCCTTTCTGTTTCTTCTTCGTGCGTTTCACCGCCCCTTATTGTACCATCATTCCCGAGATTGTTCCACTTTTTTTGAGAAACAGACCGGCAGTTTTCTAAATTTATATTATGATCTGTTTACTGTATCCCTGATTCCGGGACTCACAGCCGGCCCCGCTCCGTTACTTTAACGCCGATGATCCGTCCCATTAATCAAGCAGGATCTTGGTCATCTCACATATACAACATAATCATCCTTGCGGGGTTTTGCCGCCGGAATTTCTCCATCCGGATATCCCAGGATACAGTGTCCTACACCTACATACTCGCCTTCGATTCCCCATTTTTTCAGTAGTTCTTTCCCTTCTTCGGAGTCAAACACTTCTCTTGCTCTGTGGATCCAGCAAGAGCCCACACCCACAGCATAGGCTGCATTCATCAGATTGCCCATAACAAGTGAGCCATCCTCCACACAGGTAGGACGCTCCTTTGACGCCAGTACCACAAGTACAGTAGGCGCTCCATAGAATGGATCCATGTCATCGCCTGCTCCTGGGAAATATTTTGCATTCAGCCTGGACAGAAGATCCCTTGTCTCCTTATCCTGTACTACAACAATCTTCGGGGACTGCATCCCCATCCCGGTAGGCGCATATGTTCCTGCCTCCAGGATCTTCTGCAGTTCTTCCTCCTTTATCTGTTCCGGTCTGTAGGACCTGACACTTCTCCTGTTTTTCAGATCATTCAACGTTGATTCCATAATAATTGCCTCCTTCTGAAAATAAATAAGAAACGAAAGGCAGATGCGCATGCTCCGCCCCCGTCTCTGCACATTTTCTGCGTCTCACTTCAATCCCGCAAAAAAAAGTTCATACATATCATCCTCGCCCTCCAGCACCGGCGAGTTCTCTCCGCCGCCGTTGGTGCTTCGCTTCATTGTAGCATAAAATTCATCCCCTGCCTGGATCACATCCATGGGATAAATCTCATACCCCGTATCTCTGCATACCCGGCAGAATTCTCCAAGGGGATCTTCTGATTCCCGGGTCCGCAAAAGCTTCTCCTTCAGTTCCGGATCATGCAGCGCTCTGTTTTGCAGTTCATCCAGCATCTCTACTGTATTTCTCATATATTCAAGCCTCCGTTTCAACTGTGACCGCCATACAGCCGTCACCCGGCCATATGCCCTCCTCTTTGTCTTTCAATCCCCA
The DNA here is from genome assembly GCA_944381495.1 of uncultured Mediterraneibacter sp. GTDB lineage: Bacteria > Bacillota > Clostridia > Lachnospirales > Lachnospiraceae > Mediterraneibacter. The sequence continues at coordinate 83,826 of CALWLJ010000010.1, forward strand.
AGAATCCTTTCTCTATGTCACCAGATCATCCCCTTAGCCAGAAGATCATTTCCCTGCATTCTTATAAATCTGGTACATATCCTCTTGATCCAGCTTTTTCACACAGCCGATGGTCCGTTTCCCGAAATGGCTGCATTTCTCCGCCAGTTCTCTTATCTGCTCTTCTGTCAGATTGATTCCCATCTCACTGATACGCACAGGCATCTCTACCATATGGTAAAAGTCCTCCATAGCAGAGATTCCTTTCAAAGCCGTCTCTATATCATCGGCTCCCGGTTCAACTCCCATTACTTTCACCGCAAATCGTGCAAATCGCTCCGGGCGCGCATCCAATACATATCTCGCCCAGCTGCTCCAGACAGCCGCCAGGCCCGCCCCATGAGCCACGTCGAACATCCCTCCCAGCTCATGTTCCAGCTGATGGCTGGCCCAGTCTCCTCCATCGGTTCCACATCCCATCAGCCCGTTATGAGAAAGACTGCCCGCCCACATAACCTCTGCGCGGGCATTATAGTCATCAGGATGTTCCATCAGGATCTTCGCATTCTTCATGACCGTACGGATCAGATGCTCACTGAATCCGTCAGTCAACTCCATGTTGTCCGACTGGTTGAAATACCGCTCCATAGTGTGCATCATAATATCCACACATCCGCTGGCTGTCTGATATTTGGGAAGTGTCATGGTAAGTTCCGGATTCATCACTGCGAACTTCGGACGGCAGTAATCGGTGTTATATCCTCTCTTGAGCCAGCCGTTTTCGTTAGTGATCACAGAGGAGTTGCTCATCTCAGAGCCAGCTGCCGAAATTGTAAGGACAGCCCCGACAGGCATACATGACGTAGCCTGGCGTTTTCCCTCATAAAAATCCCACACATCTCCTTCATTTGCTATCCCATATCCGATAGCCTTAGCAGAATCGATAACACTTCCGCCTCCCACAGCCAGGATAAAATCCACCTGTTCTTTCCTGCATAGTTTGATTCCTTCATATACAAGAGACAGTCTTGGATTGGGTACCACTCCGCCCAGAGAAACATAGTCAATGCCCGTTTCCTCCAGAGAATGGCATATCCGTTCCAGCAGTCCACTCTTTTTCGCACTATGGCCGCCATAATGAACGAGTACCTTCCTGCTCCCCTGCTGCTTTACAAGCTCACCGGTCTGATTCTCCGCACCTCTCCCGAACACCACTCGCGTAGGTGTGTAATAATTAAAATTTTCCATGGTTTTACTGTCCTTTCCGCAGCCGTGTATGATCCGTCATGCTTTTCTTACATTATTATAAGGCTGTTTTCCGGATCCGAATACTTTTCTATTCTGTTTTTTCGGCATGCTGTCTTTCCACTTTGATCTGGCATGACTCCATTGCTTCCAGAGCGCGCCTATGACTCTCAGGGGTCACTCCTGCACAGCAGGACGCATCCACAGAAACGGGAATCTCCGGCACATATGCTTTGATCAGGAGCGCATTTGATATCACGCAGATATCCGTGCAAAGTCCCACAAAAACAATCTCTTCGATCCCGTCTTCCTTGTCACAAATCTTCTTTACACATTCTCCCAGCTCCACACTTCCAAAAGTTGGCTTATCAATAATCCTTGCCTGCTTTTCCTCCAGAAGCCGGCTGATCTCATTTTGGATCTCCCATCCTTCTGTTCCCCGGATACAATGAGGCACGGGAAGCTTCTTTCCTTCCTGTGTATCCATATAATCCTCTCCGTGCGTATCCCGGGTGGCAATCACGATTCCGCTAAATTCCGAAATTTTCTTTCTTACTCCCGGAACAATGGCCTCTGCCTCTTTCGTCCCGAGAGAACCGCTGATAAAATCATTCTGCATATCAACTACAACCAGTATTTTCATGAAGCACCTCCTTCTCTATACTCGCCTCTGAGATCATAATAAAAAATATACTGCTGCATTACGCCTGCACATCCCCGGTATCTGTCAAAAGGGAATCCTTCCGGATAATGTATATCCAGCGCCTTACGGATATGGGTATCCACAGGAAATGCGTCCAGCTGGTGAAGGGCGAACAGGCAGATGCAGTCTGCAACTTTTCCTCCCACTCCTGGCAGCTTCATCAGCTCCTCACGCGCTCTGAGATATTCCATTTTTTTCAGAGCTTCAAGATCTATCTCACCTGATGCGACCATCCGTGCAGAGCCACAGATATACGGGCTCCGATACCCGAGTTTCATCTCTCTCAGCTCTCTTTCCTCCGCTTCTGCCAGAACCTGGGCGTCCGGAAATGGATAAAACTCTCTGCCGCTTTCTGTGATCTCCGGCTTCCCATAGCGCTGGCAAAGTCCCCGGATCAGATTCCGTATCCGTGGAATGTTATTCTGCTGAGAAAGGATAAATGTAACGATCATCTCCCATATATCCTGTCGCAGGATCCGGATCCCGCCGCCGAACTCCGCCGCTTTCTGAAGATAAGTATCATTCCTGTCAATCCTCTCTATATAATCCTTATAACAGGTATTCAGGTCAAAATACTCCTTCCAGCAGCTCTCAAATTCGTCCTGAGAGCAACAGAGGATCGTCTGTTCAGGCTCTGTCAGGATCTTCAAATAACCCCGGGCAGTGACCAGCTCGTATATTCCTTTTTCTTCTGTCTCTTCCAGCCGGAAGCACTGTCCGGATCCACAGATCTGCTGTATGGAAAAATGTACATTATCGATCGTTACCATGTCTCGCTCCTGTCTTCTGTATCTTTTTCCCACTGTTTTCTACAGTGTTCTTCCCCAATAAATTTACTATATCATTTTTCCTCCTGTACGTAAATCTGCAAACAGATCATATTTCACGGAAAAATCCCGCATGTACTAAAACAGAGATCTGTTTTAAGCGGTCATGCCTCCCTGCTTTCTGTTCCGCTTCCCGCCTTGATCATTGCTCCTCCCCGAGAGTCTGCCGGATGATACTTCTCATAATATCCTCCGACATCTGTCCGGTGACATATCCGTAAACATTTCCCTCCTTATCAATCATAAAGGTTGTGGGGAAAGAGGTAATTCCATACCAGTTGAACATCTCCCAGTTCTCATCCATCAGTACCGGATAGTTATACCCGTTTTCCTCCATGAACTGAGTAATTGATGAGATGTCTCCTTCCTGTCCCATCTCCGGCGCCGCCGCTCCAAGAATCACTACCTCCGCCTCGTCTCCCTGGGCGGAATACTCTTCATACAGCTTCTGAATATCCGGCATTTCCGCCCGGCAGGAAGGACACCAGGTTCCCCAGAAGTTCAGGAAGATCACTTTTCCCCTGTAGTCCTCAAGCCTGTGGGTATTTCCATACTGATCCTTCAGCTCAAAATCATATGCCGGTGTCAGATTCTCTTCATTCGCATCCGAACTGCTGCCTGCTTCATTCTCTGTATCCACGTCAGTACCGCTTACATCCTGCGCTGTCTCTTCCTGCGTCTGAGACGCGGACAGATATCCGGTGATATCATTCATCTTTCCGGTAAACATAAGCGCTCCCATAAGAATCATCAGGACTCCTCCTGCTTTCACTGTGTATCTGACCACATTCATATGTTTCCTGAAAACACCGAGAAGCTGTGCAGTGAACACGCCTGACGCCAGAAACGGCAGGATAAACCCCAGAGTATACACTCCGATGAGCAGGAAGCCTTTCAGGCTGGTCTGGGCGCTTCCCGCCATCAGGAGTACGCTGGTCAGCGCCGGTCCCACACAGGGCGTCCACGCAAAGCTGAACGTAAATCCCATGATCAGAGCAGTGACCGGGGACATGGTCATCTTCTCCAGATGAAAGGGGATCCGGTGTTCCTCTCCCAACAGCCGGGATTTCCCGAAAACTCCAAGCTGATACAGCCCGAATATGATAACGATGATTCCGCCGATCCGTGCAAAAAGCATTCTCTGTTCCCGGAAGAACGTTCCTGCCGCAGAAGCTCCCAGTCCAAGTATGAAGAATGCTCCACTGATCCCCAGGGCAAAAAAGAGCACACGGATGAACAGCCGCAGTCTGCCTCCCGTCTTCTGTTCTTCCTGCCCGATCCCGCCGGACAGATACCCCAGATAAAGAGGCACTAAAGGAAGAACGCAGGGCGAGAAAAAACTGAGAAGCCCCTGGATAAAAACCGTCAGTGCCGATATACCTGTTTCAATCGTAAAACCCATATAACTCGTCTCCTGTCATGTTTTTCAATAATGTATCATACTTTTGCTTTTCCTTCCATGACAAAATCACATAATAAAAAATAGAGGTGAAAACAGCCGCGGAAACCTTCTTCCCCTGAAGATTTCCGCGGCCATATACATTCCATGCTATTTATTTTTTCTAAAATTATTTATTAACCTGATTGATTGTATTTCCATTCAGGAAAGAGCGGATATTCTCTGCTGTGATATCCATGATCCTCTGTCTGGATGCCTGAGCCGCCCAGGAAATATGAGGTGTGATCAGACAGTTTTTCGCTGTGAGCAGCGGGTTGTCTCCTTTGATCGGCTCCGTTGATACCACATCAAGCCCTGCCGCATATACTTTGCCGCTGTTTAACGCATACGCCAGATCCTGCTCTACGACAAGCTGACCACGGCTGTTATTGATCAGGATCACTCCATCTTTCATCTTCGCGATATTATCCTTGTTGATGATCCCTTCTGTATCCGGGAAGAGCGGACAGTGAAGGAAAATAACGTCCGAACGGGCAAACAGCTCGTCCAGAGACACATACTCCGCCACCTGTTTTCCGGCTTCGCTCTCATAAGTGTCATATGCGATCACTTTCATATCCAGTGCGTTCAGTAGTTTTGCCGTAGCCTGTCCGATCCTTCCAAGTCCGATGATACCGGCAGTCTTGCCATACAGCTCGATCATCGGGTAATCCCAATAGCACCAGTCATCGTTATTCTCCCACTTACCTGCCTTTACTGTCTCGTCATGGTGACCATAATGAGAGCAGATTTCCAGGAGCAGACCGAGGGCATACTGTCCTACGATCTGTGTACCATAAGTAGGAACGTTCACCACAGGGATTCCTTTTTCCTTAGCATAATTATAATCAACGACATTATAGCCTGTGGCAAGCACGGCGATCAGTTTCATATTTGGGCATTTATCCATCGTTTCTCTGGAGATCGGTGTCTTGTTGATCACTACGATCTCTGCGTCTCCGATGCGTTCTGCGATCAGCGGAGACTCCACATAGGAAGTCCTGTCATAAACCTGGACCTCTCCCAGCTGCTCAAGGGGTTCCCAGCTCAGGTCTCCCGGATTTTCTGTATAACCATCTAATACTACTATCTTCATTTTCTCATTCACCTTTCTTTTTATTTATTAACCATTCAGCATCCGATCCAGAGCCTTCATCTGCTCCAGCTCTCTCACATACAGACTCTGAGCCAGATCCAGGCTGACCTGGATAAACCGTACCTTAAATCCGGGCTGGCTCTGGGCGATCTTCGGCAGATCCACAGAGATCACGGTCCCGATCTTGGCATATCCGCCTGTGCTCTGACGGTCCGCCAGCATGATAATGGGCTTGCCGTTGGCCGGCACCTGGATACTTCCAAGGGAGATGCCATCTGTATTGATATTGCCGTCCCCCTTATGCTCGATGGGTTCCCGCTCGATCCTGCATCCCATCCGGTCGAATTCATTTGTGATAACGCCGCTGTTCCAGAAGAAACTGCGGACCCCGTTTTCTGTAAATTCATCATCCTGGGGCCCCAGCACGACACGAAGGACAATTTCCTTTTCCGGATAAACATCTGCGGGCACAACTCTCTTCTCCATACCGGGCAGCTCTGTCTTCGGACTGGTAAAGGCGATCTCGTCTCCCTTTTCCAGCTTCCTTCCCTTCACGCCTCCCAGGTTATTTCTCAGGAGGGTGGACTTGCTTCCCATTACAAGCGGGATGTCCAGACCGCCTGCGAAGGCAATATATCCCCGGCAGCCGTTTCTGGCTCCTGCAAAGGACAGCTTCTGTCCTTCTTTTACAAGCACCGCCCGGTACATGGGCAAGGGCGCGCCGTCCAGCATGGGCGTCAGATCCCCGCCTGTGACTGCGATGATATTATCACAGGTAAAGCGGAGCGTTGGCCCGATGAATGTCATTTCAAGCGCTCCTTCCGTCATATCATTTCCCACAAGGATATTTGCAATATGAAAGGCGTGGCTGTCCATTGCGCCGGATGTGGATACTCCGTATGCCTGATATCCGAAACGCCCCTCATCCTGTACTGTTGTGAGGATTCCTCCATTTTCAACTACGATTCCCATCTTGTCCCCTCCTTTCTCATGCATTCTCTTTCAGCTCGTAAGACTTTACCTGATAGGTTCCGTTCTCCACATCCCGCCGGATACGGTCATATTCTTCCTTTGTGACCGGAATATGCTTCACCCAGTCTCCGGCGTTCAGAAGGAAGGGGTCTTCCTTTTCATAATTACAGATATCCAGAGGTGTGCTTCCGATGATATTCCATCCACAAGGCTGTTCGAAGGGAATCAGATCTGACAGGTTCTGCTGAACAACTACAGATCTTGCCGGTATCTTCACTCGTGGAGATTCCCGCCTCTTAAAGCTGTAAGGTTCTTCAAATCTGGCCATATACGGATGTCCGGGAGCGAATCCCAGCATATAGACATAATAGATATGTTCCGAATGTTTCCGGATCAGTTCCTCCACAGAAATCTGCTCCAGCTGGGCACAGTACTCCAGGTCCGGTCCGGTTTCTCCTCCGTACAGGACAGGCACTTCCTTTACGATCTTTTTCCACACGGCAACCGCCTGCATATGTTCCAGCCTGTCTTTCAACGCTTCCACCAGGCCGTCATACCGCACCACTTCCGGCCGGTAATGCACGATCAGCGAGCAGTAAGTCGGCACAACCTCCACCACGCCTTCAATCGGGGATTCCTTCAGTTTCTCTTCCAGCATGCGGACCTTTGTATTGACCTCCAGGCAGATTTCTTTTCCAAATTCAACGGATACCGCCCGGTCTCCGGCTACAAGAAATTTAACGTCCATTCACAGTACCTCCGTCCTTTCTCTTAAATTACAGAAAGGCCTGTCTCCATTGCCGACAGACCTTTCTGCTCATATTTGCCTGACCTTTTCAGTAAAGCAATTCTTTTCTTTTTTTATTATAGCATAGCGGTTAACATTCCAAAAATAAATCTTATTTCTTGGATTTATTAACATTTTCTATATTTTGTCCGCATCATCACTGCACACCACGGCTTATGCCATGGGAAACCGGACTGTTTAATCTACAAACTCAAAACCAACTTCCTCTAATTTTGAATCAACCCAGGGGCGGGGCCATTCTCCGCGCTGAAGAATACCTTCCATCTGTTTCTCCTCTCCAGCATGATATGCCTTTGCCTTCTCCGCCAGCTCTGCAGCATACTCCGGTCTCACGGCGATCAATCCGTCGGAATCTCCTATGATAATATCTCCAGGATTGATGATGATTCCTGCAAAGGAAACAGGGAAGTTCATCTCTCCAGGTCCGTTTTTGTACGGTCCGTTGGGGGTAACGCCCTTGGCATATACCGGGAAATCCATCTGGCTCAGCGTATAGCTGTCACGTACACAGCCGTCAATGATAATTCCTGCCAGACCTCTGGACTTCGCGTAGCTGCTCATGATCTCTCCGCAGAGGGCTCTGCTCATGCTTCCCTTGTTTGCAAGAACGATCACATCCCCCGGCTGTGCCATGTCCAGAGCCTTATGGAACAGAAGGTTGTCTCCTGCCGGAGCATTTACGGTAAATGCCGTTCCGAGGAGGCGTGCCTTCGGGTTCAGCGGGTAGATACTGGCGTCAACCGCCGCGATCCTTCCGCAGTTATCGTCTATATTTGCCACCGGAATTCCGCGGAACGCCTCTACCAGTTCTTTTGCCGGTCTTTCAAAGTTTCTTCTTATTCTACATCCTACTGACATTTTCAAAACCTCTTTTCTTTATTTCTGTCCCCATGATAGCACAGAAGATAATAATTGAAAAACGAATAATTTCTCTGTATAATATAGATAAAATGAATAATACTCAGGAGAAAAAACGCTATGAACCTGTCAGAAATTGAAACCTTTCTAACCATCGTTAATACGAAGAGTATCACCCGGACGGCCGACCTTCTGTTTCTCTCACAGCCTACCGTCAGCCACAGGCTGACTTCCCTGGAAAACGAGCTTGGTTTTCCGCTGGTAATAAGGAACAAGGGGCACAAACAGGTGGAGCTCACCACAAAGGGAGAAGACTTTATCGCTATTGCAGAAAGATGGATGGCCCTCTGGAAAGAAACCGTGGAACTGAAAAGGAACCAGGAGACACTCCTGCTCACCATCGGATGCACGGACAGCCTGAACATTGCCATATTCAGTCCCCTTTATGACTCCCTGCTGAATGAGAACTCTACTCTGGATCTCAGTATCCAGTCTCATCATTCCTCGGAACTATACGGACTGCTGGGAGAGCATAATATCGATATCGGCTTTGTATACCACAAACTGCACTATAAAAATATTATCACAGAGAAGCTCTTCGAAGAAAAGCTTTACCTTATCCAGTCCGAAACTCCCGCTGTTCCTAATGCGAAAATACATACAGACGAGCTGGATCCCTCTCTTGAGCTTTTTCTGAGCTGGGATGACAATTACCAGATCTGGCACGACCGGTGGTTTTCTTCTGTTTCCAGGCCTCACATCGCAGCTGATACTATCTTATTGCTGGACCGGCTGTGGAAAAAGCCCGGCAACTGGATGATTGCCCCTGTCTCTGTGATCCTTGAGCTTTCTCATTACCGCAGACTGTTTATCAGCGAGCTGAAAAATCAGCCGCCCAACAGGGTATGCTACAAGATCAAACACCGTTATCCAAAATCCACCAGTAAACGGGCGGTAGAGCTTTTTGAAAATGCACTAGATGAGTATCTGAAAAATTCAGATTTTGACATTCCTATTGGACGGATATGGGACAGGTCTTCCTCTTTATAATGAAAAAACAGAACCGGGAAATGCCGGCCCCGCACAGGCCTTCATTTCCCGGTTCTGTATTTTAGGATTCTATCTTGATGTCGTTAACGTCATAACAATTATTTTTTCAGATCTTCCACAGCCTTCTTGATCCTTGCGGCTGCTTCCTGAAGATCTTCGTAGCTGCATGCATAAGATATTCTCAGATATCCCTCGCCCTCGGATCCGAAGGCAGCTCCCGGAACAAGTGCTACTTTTGCATGTTCAAGAAGATATTCTGCCATTTCAAAGGAAGACATGCCAAAGCTCTTGATATTTACGAAAATGTAAAATGCACCGTGCGGATTATTACAGCTGATGCCATCAATGTCATTGAGGGCCTTTACCATATAATCCTTTCTTCTCTGATACTCCTGCCTCATAGCCTCCACATCATCCGCGCAGTCGCGAAGTGCTGTGATCGCCGCATCTTGTACAAAAGAAGAAGCGCATGTGATGGTATACTGATGAACTCTGACGCATGCCTGGATCACTTCCTTCGGAGCACACATATAACCGAGACGCCATCCGGTCATGGAATACGCTTTTGAAAAGCCTCCCAGTGTGATCGTCCTCTCCTTCATTCCCGGAAGAGACGCGATGCTCACATGCTCTGTTCCGTCATAGACAAGCTGGCTGTATATCTCATCAGCTACAACAAGGAGATCATTTTTAATCGCGATCTCACTCAGCTTCTCCAGAGTCTCTCTTGAGAAAACTCCTCCTGTCGGGTTGCTTGGATTTACAATAACGATCATCTTTGTCTTATCAGACAGTTTGGATTCCAGCTCTTCAAAATCAATCTGATAGTCATTTTCTTCCTTCAGACTGTATGTAACAGGAACAGCTCCCAGGGATGACGGAACATGTATATAATTCAGCCATACCGGATTGGGCACCAGAACCTCATCCCCATCTTCAAGGAATGCTGCCATAGATGCATAGGTTGCTTCTCCTACGCCGACAGTCACAAGCACTTCTTCGGCAGCATAATCTGTTCCGTGATGAGCGTTCTCCCATTCTGCGATCTCTTTTCTGAGGGCTGGCGTTCCATAGTTAGATGTATAAAAAACATGTCCGGCCTTCAGGCTCTCATAAGCAGCTTCCTTGATCTTCTCCGGCGTATCAAAATCCGGACGGCCGATTTCCAGATGAATTACATTTTCTCCGGCCTGCTGCATCTTTGTCGCTTTCTCCATTACCGCACGGATTTCTGAAAACGGCAGACTATCCATTCTTTTCGCTGTTTTATACTCCATGTCTGTTCCTCCCAAATTCATTGCGATATGTACTGCCGTTTTTCCTTTACCGATAAACCGCAGCCATCCGTTATTTTTAAGAAAATGGTATCATTGGAGTAATAGAAAGTCAATTTCATAATTTATATGATTAATATTAACATATTTTATATTTAGCTATTGTACTTTTCTTCATCCAGCTCTTTCTCTTTTTTGTTTACAATTACATTGACTGTAGCGTCTCCGATAACATTCAGCGGAAGAAGTGCCATCTCTACCGGACGGTTGATTGCCACTACAAGAGCATAAGCAATCATACATGCATCTGTCGTCCATCCCATACCGGAAAGGATTGTCACAATCAGAGTCGTACCGGCAATCGGAATAGCGGGGCACCCCATAGCGGCACAGATTGACAGGAACGCTACCACTACCAAGTTGGCCGGTGTGACATCGATTCCGGCACTTGCTGCAATAAATGTGGCGGCAAACATATGCATGACTGTTGTACCGTTCATGTTAATTGTCATACCGGTAGGAAGAACAAAACTGGATATTTCCTCACTGCATCCCAGCTCATCAATACATGTTCTCATGTTGAGGGGCAGGCAGGCTGCAGAGGAATTGGTAGAGAATCCAAGTACACCAACTTTTGCGATCTTCTTGATAAATTTGAAGGGATTCAGGCGTGTTGTAATCCAGATACCGATAGGATAGAGGGTAACAACAAGGATAAACAGTGTGATCATCGCGCCTACAATGTATGCTGCCGCCGGAGCAAGATACTCTGTTCCATATACAGCAAATGTTCTGGAAATCAGGCAGAAAATCGCGATAGGACCAACCTTATTGATCAGGAAAGTCAGGTAATACTGAATGATATCATTAAAACTCTCCAGCACTTTTTTCAGCGGATCTGTTTTTTCTCCCAGTGCATTCATACATAATCCGAGGATAATTGCCACAACAACTACCGCAAGGATGCTGTTATTGCTGCTAAACGCGGACGCAATATTGGACGGAACTGCCTCCAGGATTGTCTGCAGCGGGTTAAAAGCATCGATAGTAGCCGCGTCTGTGACAGCTTCACTTGGAAGTGTAACATCAAAAAGGCCTGCAGACTTCATAAAGTAAGCGACCAGGCCTCCGAAAAATGCGCCAACAATATAAAAGCCAAGGAAACCAATGATCGTACGTCCTGCGATACGTCCCAGTTTGGAAGAACTGGAAATACTGCACATGGCAAGACTCAGTGATACAAGCACCAGAGGTACGATTGCAAGCTGAAGTCCTCTCATAAACAGCTGGCCTATAATGTAGAACAGACCGATTGCCGTCACGCCGTCTTCTGCAGTGATATCCTGAAACAGAAGCATGTTGATAACATTCCATACATTTTCATGTCCGGCATCTGTCAGATATTCCCGCAAAAACAGAAATGCAAGGCCTACCACAAGACCGCCAACCAATGCGATCATCATGTTCTTTACAACTGATGATGATTTTTTCTTGTTTGTCTCTTTACTCATTTCATTCATCCTTTCTTTACTTTTTATCTGAGACTGATCTATCGCTCAACACCCGGAGGTGGAAGTCTCCGGCTCGCCGGAGAATTTATGAAACAAAAAGATACCGGACAAATCAACGCAGTTATACCTTGCTCTGAATCCCCATTGATTTATCCGGTATCAGATATTATCCGTTATATCTAAACCGATCTTTCTGCCTGTTCTGTCTTCTTCCCAGGTTCATAATTTATAAATGTCTGATCTCGATCCCTTCCTCTGCAAATTTCTCACGGATCTTCTGAACGAACGCCAGTGCCTTCGGTCCGTCGCCGTGTACGCAAAGTGTATCTCCCTTGATATCCAGTTCCTTTCCGTTGATAGAAGTCACCTTTCCTTCTTTAATCATTTTCACGCATCTCTGGATCGCGATCTCTTCATCTGTAATCATTGAGCCTTCCATTTTTCTTGGCACAAGTGAAAGGTCATCCATATAGGCTCTGTCTGCAAAAATCTCAGAAGCCGTTCTTAACCCTTTGCTTTCGGCAATATCTCCGAGAACTGCTCCGGCACAGTAATATACGATTAAGTCTTTATCGTATTCACAAATTGCCTCACAGATTGCAGTAGAAATATCCTCATCATACTGACAGGAATTTCCCATTGCTCCGTGGGGGGCAACATGCTGCAGTTTCATACCATAGCTCTGAGTAAAAGCAGCCAGAGCTCCGATCTGATATTTCACATAGTTTTTCACTTCATCGTGTGAAAGAACCATCTTTCTCCTGCCAAATCCCATCAGATCCGGATAGCCCGGATGAGCGCCTACCATGACGCCTCTTTCCTTTGCCATGCGGACAACTTTATCCATTACCATCGGATCGCCTGCATGCCATCCACACGCAACATTCGCAGTAGTCACATACTTGATGATCTCTTCATCTCCGCCAAGTTTATAAGCACCAAAACTCTCCCCCATGTCGCTGTTCAAATCAATACAATACATGACGATCCACCTTTCTTATCTCAGCCAAACAGCAGAAGTCAGCTGTCCGGCAAACACTTTTCTCATTTAACTGGATAAAGTATAGCATTATCCAAATAAGAAGTAAAATAAATTATTCATATATAATATATAAGAAAATTCTATATTTTGTATTTCTTTTCTCCTCTTTTTTCTTATAATCCGCACAGATCCAACAGACTTCCGCTGCCTGAATCATGTCATCTCATGACTGTCGAACTGCTAACTTTCCGTTTTTTCACTGTCGCCAAGACGATCCACGGAAATCGAGATGCCACTGTAGAACCATCCAGTTCCCTGTCCAATGACTTCAAGGGATACAGGCACATCGTCCACTTCGATATACTGTGAAAAAGACAGCCCGCTTGTATCTGAATTCGTGTGGAATGTGTGCTGCACATCCGTTCCAGGCACTGTGTCCCCTTGCTGCTCCAGATAGATGGACACCGTCATCGGAAATGTGGCTCCGCTCACCGATCCAAATGTTCCGTGAAAAGATACCTCGTATATACCAGGCTCCTGTATGATGACTTCACTGCTGTTCTGCTCATGTGTAACAGCAGTGCCGCTGACTACCGCATTTCTGTCAAATATGAGCGCACTCCCTGATGTGCCCGTCTGGGATGGCGTTGAATAGGCAGAAAGGAGCTCCGGTGATTCGTCACCGCCGGTCGGGCCGGTCGCTCCGCTGGGGCCGGTTGCTCCGGTCGGGCCAGTCGCTCCACTGGGACCGGTCGGGCCAGTCGCTCCACTGGGACCGGTCGCTCCACTGGGACCGGTTGCTCCTGTCGGGCCAGTCGCTCCACTGGGACCGGTCGCTCCGGTCGGACCGGTCGCCCCGGTCGGACCTGTCGCTCCGCTGGGACCTGTCGCCCCGGTCGGGCCGGTCGCTCCACTGGGACCGGTCGCTCCGGTCGGGCCAGTCGCTCCGCTGGGACCTGTCGCTCCACTGGGACCTGTCGCTCCGGTCGGACCTGTCGCTCCACTGGGACCGGTCGCTCCGCTGGGACCTGTCGCCCCGGTCGGGCCTTTGCAGCGGCATGGCTCCGGACAGCCAGGCCGCCCGAACAGATCTCGCCGGCATCTGCAGGAATCGTCTTCTTTCCCGCAAAACAGATCCTGCTCCTGGATATCATCGCTCTTTTTCTCTTCTGAACTGTTTTTATTTCCAAACCATAACATCTCTATTTACCTCCTTTTGCTGATCGCATAATTACTATATGTCGAAATCCGTTTTTTGCTTATCCGTCTGGCCTTCAAAAAGTGCTTTATTGTAAAGATAAAAAGGGGAATCCGGACAAAATTGTCCGGCAAGCTCATTGTACTTTTCCGCTTTCTTCCTTTTTCCCATCCTGTCATAACAGACACACAGGGAGATCGCCGGCAGAAAGCCATAGCACTCTTCCGTGACAAAAGCTCCCTGTGAGAGACCTTTTTTTGCTCTTAATGCCTGTTTATACCAGTATACTGCCTGCTCATATCTGCCCCGCTCCTGAAAATGCCTGCCCAAATCGCAGCACGTCTCTCCTCTGGGCACATCATATTCCAGCGTCCGGAAAAGGGTCCTCAATGCTTTTTCTTCATCCTGTACCCGGTAATAGCATACGGCCAGCTGTCTGGCCCCATCGATCTTGTTTTCGACCCACCCGTCCGGACATTCCAGAAACTTTTCCAGCACATCGATCCCCTTCTCATAATTTTCGTGAAACATAAGCTCTCTTCCATAATAATAGAGCGCTCTGCTGTCAAACATTTCTCCGGCATTCTCCATCGCTTCATAGATCCGAAGGTTTCTCCGGCTGTCATATGGTCCTTCTTTGCGGTGTTCTATCGGAATATCTGCATGCAGGATCCGTCCGTACACAGGGATTGCTTCATGGACTCTCCCCCGAAAATGGAATCGCCCGTTATTCTTCACCAGCCTCTCTCTATAATATAGAAAAGCTGGTTTTCCATTCTCATCAAATCCTGTCACATATGGCATCATCACCACATCTGTCTCTCCGTTCAGATGCTCTTTGAGCTCTAAAAACCTTTCTGCGCTTTTCGCAGTTATCACATCATCGGCATCCAGCCACATCAGAAAATCTGAGCTTCCTTTCTCAAAAGAAAAATTCCTGGCCGCGGAGAAATCCTCCTGCCAGGAATATTCATAAATCTTGTCCGTATATTCTGTTCCGATCTCTCTAGTCCGGTCCGATGAGCCTGTATCCACGATAATGATCTCATCTACAAGCTCCTTCACACTTTCCAGACATCTGCCGAGCACCTTCTCTTCATTTTTCACGATCATACAAAGACTGACTGTGATCATCTGCCCCGCCTCTGTTTTTTAACCAGTATATGCTTCTCCCCGGATTTCTGTCCGCCCTCTTTTCTGCGTACCGTCCTCAGACATTTACCTGCCGTCAAAAAAAGGATAGCTGCTCATACTCCTTCTCCTGTTTGAGCATAGGCTGAGACTGGCCGATATACCGTTCTACATGTCTGTCATTGCAGATCCAGTCGCAGACATTCTCCCTGCTGATCGTCATGGGCATCCGGTCATGGACAGGAGCTACTGACGCATTTGCCTCCGCAGTAAGTATCACAAACCGCCACTCTCCGCGGAACTCTCCCAGAATACCTGCGAGGAAGAGAACGTCATCTGTCTCGCTGTAAAACTCGCTCTTCTCCTTGCTCCTGTTCCACTCATAAAAACCTTTCGCCGGAATCACGCAACGCTCCTGATAGATCCGGTCTCTGAACATTTTTCTCTCGAAAACATTTTCCCTCCGTGCATTGATCACAAGAGAGGCGCCGTCATATCCGGGAAATCCCCATTTCACGGAAACGCAGCCGATCCTGACCGGAGAAGCGTCAATCTTTGCCTCTTTTTCCATTCTCCGCTCTCCGTCTGCTTTCCTATCCAGTTCCTTCGCAAGCTCAGCCCGGCAAAGGACCCATGCCTTCTGCGCAGGACAAATATCTCTCCTGCCTTCTGTATCGCACCATCTTCCCCGAAATCCAATCAGACTGGATATCTCGTATCCTGTATCTCCGTCTATAAAATATCTCCCGCACATATCATCTGTCTCCTTTTTTTCCTCTTGTTGTTATCTGTTTTCTGTTTCTCATATGGTTCTATTCCGTATGAAAAATATAGTATACGCTCTTCGACTTTCTCCTGACTGTATATTATAACTGCTTTTTCAATATGGACAAGCCCACTCGGAAGATTTCGCCCTAAAGTCGACCTTTTACAATGGTTTCCCTGTCCACGCTCTCAGGACTGTGGTAGAATGGAAAAGCAGGACGAAAATTGGATTTTATGGAGTAGCTCATTATGAAAACATATATTTGTGCCCTATATTACATTACAGTTGTAACAAGTGCTTTGGTAGGATTGTGGCACTTTTTTGTACCGTGGATGTTTCAGTGGTACGATTATTTACCAACGCAGTATGAGAATCTGATAGTTGGGATAGATTATACAAATTATTGTTTTTCACTGTTGCTGTTTGGTTTAAGCGCCATGTTGATTATATTGAGTAAGCGGGCGTTAAGTTTAAATAAAGAAGTAATTTATTTTTATTATTTTCTTAACATAGTATGGTTGTTTCGTGCCTGCCTTGCAACATTTATAGAGCCTTGGCCACTTGAACCTATACCGGCAGCAGCAATCGGACAGTTGATAGCGTCAGATTTACTTGCAATACTAATGACATTTGTAAGTGTTTACTTTATCAAAACGGTAAAGAGAAGATAGCAGTTTGGCATTTAAACAAGGGTTAGAGCTTGGCATACTTAAGGTAAACATCTCTAAAAACAGTTTCTCACTTCCTTGTGCATAAAAGATAATAAAATATGCATTTTTATGCATTATTTTACGTATAATTGCATATTTTTACTTTTTATAAATTTTCTCTTGCATAATTATAAAATGTAGTGTATAGTATGTTGTAGCTTGTAAGAGCGGCATATCTGCCAGAAAAAAGGCTGCCGGTTTCCAATCGCCAGCGAATTTATAAAAATACATTTCAGGAGGCATTTACCATGAGTAAAGAAAAAGTTGTTTTAGCATATTCCGGAGGTCTTGATACGACCGCCGTTATCCCGTGGCTGAAGGAGACGTTCGGCTATGAAGTAATCTGCTGCTGTGTGGACTGCGGACAGGGCGAAGAACTGGACGGTCTGGAAGAGAGAGCAAAGATGTCCGGCGCTTCCAAATTATATATTGAAAATATCATTGATGACTTCTGCGACAACTATATCATGCCCTGTGTAAAGGCAGGTGCGGTTTATGAGAACAAATATCTGCTGGGAACTTCCATGGCACGTCCCGCGATCTCCAAAAAGCTGGTTGAGATTGCCCGCAAGGAAGGAGCTGTTGCCATCTGCCACGGCGCTACCGGAAAAGGAAACGACCAGATCCGTTTCGAGCTGAGTATCAAGGCACTGGCTCCGGATATCAAGATCATTGCTCCATGGCGTATGACAGATCTGTGGACCATGCAGTCCCGTGAGGATGAGATCGAATACTGCCGCAAACATGGCATCGATCTTCCTTTCGACTCCAAGCACAGCTACAGCCGTGACCGTAACCTGTGGCACATCAGCCACGAGGGACTGGAGCTGGAGGATCCGTCCGTGGAGCCAAACTACGATGATCTTCTTGTCATGACAGTTCCGCCGGAGAAAGCTCCGGACAAACCGGAATACGTGACAATGACATTTGAAGCGGGCATTCCGAAATCACTGAACGGAAAAGAAATGAAAGTTTCCGAGATCATCACTGAGCTGAACGCGCTGGGCGGAAAGCACGGAATCGGCATCATCGATATTGTTGAGAACCGTGTAGTAGGAATGAAGTCCCGCGGCGTTTACGAGACACCCGGAGGAACAATCCTGATGGCAGCTCATGAGCAGCTTGAGGAACTGGTTCTTGACCGCGCTACATATGAAGTGAAGAAAGAAATGGGCAACAAACTGGCTCAGGTTGTTTACGAAGGGAAATGGTTCACACCTCTCCGCGAGGCAATCCAGGCATTCGTTGACGTCACTCAGCAGTATGTGACCGGAGAAGTGAAGTTCAAACTGTACAAAGGCAATATCATCAAAGCCGGAGAGACATCTCCTTACTCTCTGTACAGCGAGTCACTGGCAAGCTTCACAACAGGTGATATGTATGATCACCACGATGCAGACGGATTTATCACACTGTTCGGACTGCCGCTGAAAGTCCGCGCAATGAAGATGCAGGAACTGGCGAAAGAGAATCAGAAATAAGGAACAGAGATTAGTAGATTTCAGACAGTTTTATTGCCTGATAAAGCAGAATATAAAGACGGAACTTGCAGTAGCGGGTTTCGTCTTTTCTGTTTGTACCAGTAGATACGCCATTTTTAGAATATAACATATCTGAAAAATAAGTTGTGCTCTCCTCTTTTAAATGCTATACTTTTTTCAACATCAAAATCCCGGATATTTATTTTTCTTAATTTCGATTCCGGATACTGCCACGGCAGTATATCTCATTTTTCAAGGCTGTTTCAGCCAGAGATACCTTTTTTGATGAAATACAGACAAAGGAGAGTCATGCGTATGGGAAAAGCAGACACAGCAGTCAAAACATGGCTGAACAACAATGAAAGATTTGCAGATCTTTTTAACGGTACAGTATTTGGCGGAGAGCAGATTGTTCTCCCAGATGAACTGGAGGATCTGGATAGGGAAACCGATATCCTGGCCACGGACAAGACCGGGAAAGAGCGAAGCTTCCGTCGTCACCGGGATCTGGTCAAACGCTGGAAGAAAAAAGTGGATCTCTCTGTTCTGGCATGCGAAGCACAAGATAAGATTCATTACGCCATGCCGGTAAGAGGGATGTTTAACGATGGTCTGTTCTACACCGATCAAATCAGAGAAATCTGGAGACAATATGAACAGAAAAATAAAAGGAAATCAGCTTCTGAAAAAGAAAAGCTGACTGAAGGAGAATTTCTCTCACGTTTTCGCAAAGGCGACAGAATCTATCCCATTATTAATCTTGTCTTTTATTATGATCTGGAAAAATGGGACGGTGCTACTGATCTCTATGATATGTTCCAACTGAATGACGTACTCTCATGCGAACGGATTCTTCGAAAATATATTCCCAATTACCGTATCAATCTGATAGATGCCGGGAACATGGGATCCATTAAGAAATTTCATTCAGATTTACAACAGATATTTGGCGTGTTACAATGCAGGGGTAAAAAGGATGATCTGCACAGATATATCCAGGAGCACAGAAAGTATTTCGAAAATATTGACTTGGAAACATATCAGGCATTAAGACATTTTCTGCATTCGGAAAGGGCGCTGAAAGATATGAAAGATTCAAAAGAGGAGACGATCAATATGTGTAAAGCATTGGAAGAACTGTATAATGATGGAGTTACGAAAGGCAGAGAAGAAGGAATCGCGGCTTTTATCAAATCCTGCTGCAATCTGGGTGTATCAAAAGACGGCGCAGTCTCACAGCTTGTACTGAATTATAAGATGGATGAAAAAGAGGCCAGGCTGGCAGCGGAGGAATACTGGAGCTGAAGGGACAGAAGAAAAATTATCTATAAATTATTCTACTCATAATCAGCAGCACCAATGTCATAAGCCGTTTCATAGTAGCGGTATCCGTAATACATTCCTTCTTCATATTCAACATAATTTGCAGCAATTGGTTCATTAAATTTTTCTGTCATAACATTAGAGTATTCATAGTCTCCATAATTTGCCATGACCGGATTTTTCAAGAAATCACGAGTAAAAATATCTACCGTTCTGCCTGAAGGATTGACTTCACCGCAGAGGATTCCCGCATGAGAGTTAAACCCTTCTTCTCCCGGAAGTCCCGCCCAGACAATTGCATCAGCTTCTAATTCGCCACTGTTGTTCCGGTACTGTTTCCCAACAGATCGATCATAAAACTGTACAACGGCGCCTTATACAATTCCTGAAGTGCGGCTGCACCAATGGTAATCACTATATAGGCGATCACATACCAGAAAGCCGCCCGCCACACATTTCCGTCTGATTTAAAAGTTACCTTTCTCTGTGTAAAAAAGTTGATTATCTGCGCGATTGCCATTGTCAGTTCAACTGCCACAAAATAGGCCAGTCCGCCTCCGCCTCCACTGCCGATCGTGCCTGCTGCATAGTCAAATACATAATATGGACTCCCATTTATGTTATGTCCTATCTGGAGAACCTGAAAGTTCATATCCACAAGAGACGTATAACCGAATACCCATTTGAAAACAGGCATCAATATCATCTGAAGCACTGTCACTCCATTACATACAACAAAAAAAATAATGAATTGCGCGATTCCCGGATGCTGTTTTTCAAAATTAGCCCAGAAAGATTTTATTGCTTTTGTCTCCACTGGTCACCTCTTCTTTCTCAATGCTATAAGCATAGTTTATTTTTTGCTTTAATGAAAATGAGATAAAATCTGCATATCCTTCGCCTTGATATTTGAAATACAGGGCCTTTTCCCCTTTTTCCATATTTATCGCAGAAGAAAATACGGTATTTTCCTTATTCAGATTTTCTATGGATATCTCCGCATTGATCACAGAGAAATCCCGTTCTTCTGATACAAGCATTTTCCCTCTTGCCTGCCCTGTCAGCTCTACAGATATCTCCTTCGCCTCTCCCATCTCAAAATACTTGAACCCTGCCACGGCTCCATCCCGCATATTGGCGATATACTGCCGTGCATTCTCATCTCCGTCTTTCTTATCCTGCGTAAAATACGGATGCTCGGCAAACGCTTTTTTCGGGTTTTTACAGTCGTAACGGCCTGTTCCATCCTTCGACCAGAGATTACAGGCGATCCGAGCCGGATATGTGCCGATGCCTCTGAGCGGCCTACCGTTGAGCCCGCAGCTTGTCATCTCCGCCTGCCGGAACATCCCGTTCTCATCCATGATGATTTCCTCCGCGCAGGCCTGCCGGGCATAAGAACTCCGGTTAGTATGCCTGTGATAGAAAATATAATATTTTCCGTTCAGGTGCAGGATCCCCCCGTGGGTATTTCCGATGTAGTTCGCCGCATGGCTTTCATCTTCATTTCCGCCCAGGAACAGATCCCCGTTGCTCACCAGTGTGCCTCCGAACCGGAACCCTTCCGTGGGCCTGTTGCTTACCGCATAGCAGAGCTCGTGATTATGTCTGGACGAATAGACGAAATAATATTTCCCGTTATATTTCCTCATAGAACTCGCCTCAAAGAACTCGTGTCCTGTAAAGGAACCCGGCCCTTCCTTCGGGAACAACAGCTTCTCCGGCGTCCGGATGGTCTTCATGTCCTGTTCCAGCTCAAGTACATATCCGCCCTTGAACTCTAACTTGCGAAAGCCTGTCACGATCCCCGGTACCGGGGTGTAGAATCCGGAATACAAGTAGACTCTTCCGTCGTCATCCACAAAGATCCCCGGATCAAAAGGGAAGGAATCTCCTTTTTTCCTGCCCCAGACCGTGCCGTCCGCGTACTGCACATGACCATAGAACTCAAATGGTCCTGCCGGACTGTCTGATACGGCAACGCCCATGATCCCCATAAAGTCAAAGGCATAGTAGAGATAATATTTTCCATCTGCGCCACGGGCTACATCCGGGGCGAACAGGAGCCTTATTCCCAGCCGGTTTTTCGGGTCCTGATCCTTCCGGTAGATGACGCCTTCATACCGCCAGTCGCTCAGGTCATCCGCCGGAGCGGACCAGCACACATAATCGTTCATACAGAACATAGGCGCGCCAAACCGATCATGAGAACCGTACACATAGACCCTGTCGCCAAACAGGTAAGGCTCTCCGTCCGGTATGTATTCATATTCCGGCAGATAGGGGTTAAAAGCCTGTCCCTTCATCCTCTCTCCTCCTTTCTTTCATCTTGTGGCTTTACCGTACCACATGAGGACTTTTTGTAAATATTTCTGTCATAAACTGACTTTCTCATGTCAAAATCTGTCATAATACATAAAAGTTCCGGGATCCTGCAACCTGATCCCGGAACCACTCTCCTTTATCTTTATACTATCCGATCAGCACTTTCTTTCCCTGAAAAGCGAACCCATATTTCCGGATCTGCTCCTGGGTGAATCCTTTTGCCTTCAATGCTGAATCATACTTTTTCTCTTCGATCTGTCTGAGAGCCGAATGAACTGTCGCCTCCAGATCTTGTTCCTCAGCCGGATCCTGAACCTTAAACTCCAGGATATATGCATCATCTCCCGACTTCTTTGGCTCCAGCATCACATCATATCTTCCGAAGCCGCTTTCCCTGTTGGACGTTATAGTATACCTGTCTTCCAGCTCAACGATAAGCCCTAGCACAAAACCATGATAAAATCGTTCGGGCTCATTTTCCTGCGACGGCTTATTCCCTGTATCAAAAAAGCTGAATGTAGACAGCGCAACCCGGTTCATATATACATTCATAGCTTTCCGGTCATTTTGGAGCAATGCGCTGACAAAATCATTATAACCACTGTCATAGTCTGCAAACCATCCGTGGATCATACTGTCAAACATGATCCTGACTTCCCTGTTCGTCAGAGAAAGGCTGTAAAATGTCCGGCCCGTCCTCATCTGAAATTCTGTATTGACAACCTTCAGATATCCGCTTGCAAGGAACAAGCTCCACACTGCGCTCTCCCGTTCGTTAAGCTGAGCATAAATGATCTGCTCATCAAGTTGTGTCTTGATCTGTCCGCCCTGGATCAGGTTTTCAAAATCTGTTTTTATGTCCTTGCTCCCCCTCCGGATCAGTTCATCCGCAAGATGATTGGAGCTGGTATTTGCCCAGTAAGTCTGAAATTTCCCCGTGTCAAGAAAATTAATGATAGACCAGGGATTATAAATATCTGTCCTACTGCCGAACGTGAAACCGTCATACCAGTCTTTCACTTCCTGTTTCCGATCGGACATCCCATATTCATCCAGCGCTGAAAACACTTCTTCTTCCGTAAATCCAAAAGAATCGGCATATTCTTCTGATGTAGCAGTCACAACCTTCAGATTATTCAGATCAGAAAAGATAGACTCTTTACTGATCCGCGTGATCCCTGTCAGGATCGCCCGCTCCAGATACGGGTTGTTTTTAAAAGTTGCATTAAAGAGACTCCTGGTAAATGTGACCAGCTCATCCCAGTATCCTCCTGTATAAGCCTCAAGCATAGGCGTGTCATACTCATCCAGCAGAATAATCACTTTCTGCCCGTAATATTTATAAAGATATCCGCACAGCCGCCGGATCGCGATGGATGCTTCCGAATCTGTCATATCCGCAGATACCTTATAAAAATAATTTTTTTCCCGTTCATTCAGAAGTGTCCCCTGCCCCAGGAAATCATAATGGTTATACAGATCCACAATATTTTCGCAGATCTTATTCCTGACTTCCTGAAATGAATTTTCTTTGATATCGGAAAAACTGATCAGTATCACGGGATACGTTCCCTGAAGCTGCCTGTATTTTTCCTGCTTCCATATGAGATACGGTTCAAACAGCCTGCTGCCCGCCTGTTCCACAGAAAAAAAGCTCTCAACCATACTCATAGTCAGCGTCTTTCCAAAACGTCTGGGTCTGGTGATCAAAGTTACATCGTCTTTTGCCTCCCACCATTCCTCAATGAAAGATGTCTTGTCTATATAAAATGTATCCAATTCCTGGATCTTCCTGAAATCCTGCAGACCTATGCTCACTGTCTTTGGCATACGGACACCTCCTCCCGCCATTATCTGTTTTTTATTATACCCCGGAAATTCCAATGGGTACAGAACAAATTCATTCCTACTAATTTGCTTTCTGTCTATTCCTCGGGATCAGCACCCGCAGATAAAACCAGTCGTCCTCCGTGCGGACCGTCATGGAGCCGCCGTATTTTTCCGCCGTCGTCCGGATGCTTTTCAGACCATATCCATGATACTCCTTGTTCTTCTTTGTGGTCTCCGGAAGCACTCCTCCGCCCGCCAGCTGAACTTCACAGTAATTTTCCACCCGGATGATGACAAACTGATTCTGAGAATACACAGCCACCCGAATCAGACGTTTCTTCCTGTCCTCGATCTTTTCCTCATACTCAATGGCATTGTCCAGAGCGTTTCCGAAGATCGTGCAGATATCCATCACATTCATGTCGTCCAGAAGATGCCCGTCCGCCACACAGGTAAAATTAATATCATGCTGCATACAGTACAGATGTTTCCCGGTCAGGATCGTATCCAGCACCTGATTTCCGGTCTTGTTCTGCGCCTCATATGTCTTGATCTCCTCTTCCATCTCGGCGAGATACTGCTCTTTTTTATCCGAATCCCGCTCCGCGCGGATCATGGCGATCTGGTGTTTCAGATCATGGTATTTCCGATTGATGGTCTCGATATTTTCTTTCGAAAGATTGTACTGCTCGTACTGACGGTGAAGGATGGAGTTTACCGCATCCACCTCTTTCTTCATTCCCATCTCCCTCCACCGCTCCTGCTGGAGGAAGAGGATCAGCACGCCGGAGAAGTCCACCAGTGTCCGTATATAAAATATCTCTCCCGGAAGACTGCTGCTGAAAGGCGTGTTCGGATATACATAGCTGATGTTGCTGATCAGGAAGGCAGCCACTGCCATCAGCACCGATGCAGCCGCTTCCTGCCATGTGACGTCTCTCCTGTCCGCATCTGCGAAATAGCGCCTGACAAGAAAATAAAGGACCGCAAAAAGCCCCACATAGAAAACCGTAAAAAGTATGATCTCAAAGATCAGACTGTCATATCCAAGACTTGCCGCAAAGGAGTAGATCTGCCACTCCAGAGAAGCCACGAACTCCGCCGCCATAAAGGCAACGGAAAAGCAGAGCACTGCCCCCGATACGGTCACCTCACAGCAGAGTCCGATACACAGGCACATCAGTCCCATAGCCGCTGCCATGGCAGGGATCCAGAAGGCAACAGGCCATACGCCGATATAGTATTGGAGTACAATGAGTACAGCGAGAAAAACGGCAAGGATCCCTGCCGTTTTCCACTGTTCCCATCGTTTTTTCATGACCAGTACAAAGACCAGACAGGAGCCCCATTCCGCCAGAGCTGTATAGATCTTTGGGATATCCTCGATATTCATCCTCTATTTTCCTCCCAGATAATCTGTCAGAGCCTCCATGAAGGCCTTCCTTCGCGGACGGCTGATCTGCAGTTCATCTCCAGCGACCGACACAGTATTTCCGCTGACTTCCTCCACGTACCTCAGATTCACCAGATATCCGCTGTTGCACCGTACAAAATTATTGTTGCTCAGCTGCTGTTCCAGCGTCTTCATAGTTTCCCGGAACATATATTCTCCCCGGTCGGAATGAACGATGACCTGATGTCCCTGACTTTCCAGATAGCTGATCTGGGAAAGGTTCAGCCTGAGAATCCCTTTCTCCTGTGTCACCGTCAGATATTCTTCATTTCTCGCTTTCAGTTTTCTGACTGCCTTTTCCAACTCCTGGTAAAATGCGAACTCCGATATAGGCTTCAGAACATAATCCAGGGCATTGACCTGATATCCCTGTATGGCATACTGAGCCATATTTGTAATAAAGATCAGGATCACGTTCTCATCCAGCCGCCGGATCTTCCTTGCAGCCTCCATCCCGTCCATATGCTCCATCTGGATATCCAGAAAGATAATGTCATAATTGCCGTTGTAATGTTCTACGATATCATAGCCGTCGGAAAAGACGGAGATATCGAACTTCTCTCCGTGTTCTTTCCCGTAGCGGCTGATATAAATTGAAAGCTGATTCTGGTATATCTGGTCGTCCTCCACGATCGCTGTCCTGATCATCTGTAAGCCCCCGTTCCGTTTATCTTCATCTATTGTAGACGATTTCCGGGGAAGTTGCAATTACAGAATCTTCCCTTCCCACTCCCGGATCAGCTCCTCAAACTCCGCTTCTCCCCGCAGAAACTCATAGGCCTCCCCCGTCTTCAGCTCTTTCAGGAGCACCGGTATCACTTTCCATCCATATTCCTCCATTCCCTCATCCACACGCTTCTTTCCCTGTTCCTGGCTGTATATATGGGCATACAGCGGGGAATCTGTCATATGCTGGGGCTCCAGTACCATCTCCAGCATACGCCGGATACAGGCAATGCTCTCTGCCTTGTCCTTCTTCTTCAATGCAAGCTCCATCGGCAGGATCAGCGGGCTGTATCCCCAGAGATCATAGAGTACTGCCGTCTGTCTGCCAACTTCCGCGATCTTCTCCGCCCGTCCCGGCGCGCCTTCCTGAACCGCAATGGTCAGGAGCAGGTTCAGGGTTCCCTGGATTTCATTCAGCGCATTGACAAGCTTCCTCTCTGCGAGAACCGCTGCTTCATCTGTTTTCTCCTGCTCCGCTAACAGCCGTGCCTGAAGAATCCGCTTGTCCACATCCTGCTCCGGCAGAAGATCCAGCATCTGCTGAGCCTTTTCATATTCCTTCCGTCTCATATGCCAGGAGACGAGCATATAGTAGGCAGCGTTCTTCTCCCTCGCATTCCCTTTGCAATCAATTACCTGTTCATACCATCTGTGAATCTGTTCCTCATACCTGTCTCTTTCCGTACAGTCGGACATGAGGATAATTCCCTGCATCATTGTTGCCATCGTGTGGATCAGCTTTGGACAGCCCGGATATTCCCGCACTTTCCTGCCGCACAGCTCAAAGGCCTTCTCCACTCCGTTTTCCTCCTGCGCCTTTTCTGCGATCTCATTGCAGAGCCGGGCAATCTCTTCATCGGACATTTCCTCTCGGAAACAAAGAAGGGTATTGACGTCTGTCTCCAGCAGCCTTGCAAGGGGTGTCAGTATCGAAATATCCGGACAAGATATTCCCTTTTCCCACTTGTTGACCGCAGGAGGAGTCACCCCAAGCCTGTCCGCCAACTGCTCCTGGGTAAGTCCAAGTTCTTTTCGCTTTTCTCTGATCACTGTACTGATCGGCATAATATGCATCTCCTTTATTCTGTTCTGGGCAGTTCAGTCATCAGGCATACTGCAGACTGAACTGTTTCATTATTTTCAATCTATATGCATATCAGATCTATGATCAGTATAGCAGAACGAGGATTCGGGAACAATTGAAGCCTGTTTATATTTCAGTTCAGGAAAATTAACTGCCGGTTATTATTTAGTTTCTGTTCACTTGTTCTCAGTGTCCGCCATAACGGAGCTGTATTGCCCCGGCGACCACGCTCGCGCTCGGAGCATAGCGCAGCGGACACGTAATGCCGCAAAGGACGCGGCATAAGTGCCGGCGCTCTGCTACGGGTCTTCGTGACAATACAGCTCCGTCATGGCTGGATACTGAGATCCATCTGAACAGTAACATTATTTAAGGTATCTCGTATTTTAAATCGCCTCTCCCGCTTGTCCGAAGTGGAAAATTATAGTACCATAAATAACAGACAAAATGTTTCCCGGCAGGCTGATTTCCTGAGAGATCGAATACAGCCACAGCCGGAACATTCAAGGGGGATACGCATGATAAGGATTGCAGTAGTAGAGGATGAGAAAGACTGTCAGGAACAGCTCAGAAGATATATCAAACGATACGGAGAGGAAACCGGACAGCTCTTTGATGTCACAGTCTTTTCAGATGGGCTGGATATTGTGGAAAATTATAATCCGATCTGGGATATTATCTTTATGGATATCAGGATGAAGCACATGGATGGAATGAAAGCTGCCGGTAAGATCCGCGAATATGATCCTGCGGTCATCATTATCTTTATTACGACTATGGGACAGTACGCCATCAAAGGATATGAGGTTGACGCCCTGGATTTTGTCCTGAAGCCGGTCAGCTACGCGCAGTTTTCCATGAAAATGAGAAAAGCTGCCGCTCTGATCCGGAAAACAGAAGAAAAATATCTCCTGCTTCCTGTCGAGGACCGGAAAGAACGTGTTTCCACAAGGGACATCCTCTTTCTGGAAGTGCAGAATCACAATATCCAGGTCGTGACAAGAAACAAGATCTACGTAATGCGGCATTCCATGCAGGCTGCCGAGAAAGACCTGGCCGACTGTCATTTCGTCCGCTGCAATAACTCTTATCTTGTGAATCTGGCAAATGTAACGGGCGTAAACAAGGATACTGTGACTGTAGAAAAATATGAACTGCCGATCAGCCGTCCCCGCAAGAAGCAGTTTTTAAAGGCGCTGTCCGATTATCTCGGCGCGGGATACAGATAGGAGGCAGATAATGAAAAATTTATTTTTCCCTCTTGAGATCCTTGCCGCAGTTGCAGTCTATGTGATTCCTCTTGAGAAGAGGAGAAATATCCCTGCGCTCCTTTGCGCGGCGGCCCTTCTGATCGGATCCGCACTGTTTTTTACAGCAGGAGTCGATTATTTTTCAGATATTTATTATCGGGAAGCGGCTCTGCAGGAACTGCTGGAGCGGTACATCGGATATATCTCCGCCGGAACCGTATTTATACAGCTGATCGTAATCATGACCGCCGCTGTGAAACTGGTATGCCGGATTTCCTTAAAGGAAGCCGTCTACTGCATTACCTGCGCATATCTGACCGAGCATATTGCCTACTGCATCCGGCTGATCATAAACGGGATATCAGGGGAAACATGGGCGGACAGCGGAAAACCTCTGTATTTCCTTATCCACATCGCAGTATATGCTGCGGCATATTTAATTCTGGCGAAGAAGATGGTCCGCGAAGGCCACTATGCCACAGGCGCCTTAAGCTCTGCCGGACTCATGATCAGCACATTGTTTGTTGTTCTCCTGATGAGCATGGCCGCGTCACGGGGCGGCTTTGAATTCATGCACGGGATCTACGCTATTTTCTGCTGTGTGTTTGTCCTGTACGGACAGATCAAACAGCAGAGACAGCTTAATCTGCAGGCGGAACTGGGCATGCAGAAGCAGCTCTGGATAAAATCAAAGACACAGTATGAGATGGCAAAGGAAAACATCGACATAATAAACAGAAAGTGTCATGATCTGAAACATCAGGTAGCTGCGCTCCGGACCATCGACAACCTGGAAAAACGCAGCAGCGTGATCGACTCCATCGAAGATTCTGTGATGATCTATGATTCCATGCTGAAGACAGGAAACGAAATACTGGATACGGTACTGACGGAAAAAAGCCTTCTCTGCAGCCAGAAGCACATTTCGCTTACATGCATCGCCGATGGAAAACAGCTGGAATTCATGGATGCCGTGGATCTCTATACCATTTTCGGGAATGCGCTGGACAATGCCATCGAAGGAGTCCAGGGTCTCCCGGAAGAAGAACGGGCGGTCAGTATCCTTCTCCACGAAAAGGCGGGGCTGATCTTCGTACAGATTGAAAACCGGTATCAGGGAGAGATCGTGATGAAGGACGGGCTGCCTGTCACAAGCAAAGCAGATAAGAATTATCATGGCTTCGGAGTAAGAAGCATTGTTCAGACGACAGAAAAATACCATGGATTTGTGACCATCGAAGCCGAGAACGGCATCTTCCTCCTCAGGCTCACATTTCCGGCGTCACAGGCACAGAATCAAGTGTAACGACAACTATAACGGAGGACATATTGACAGGTTACGACGCAAAAACGACAGTCTCGGGCAGACGAAATCCGTCTGCTCCTTTTTTGTGTTAAGATTCCTTCCAGAATCAGAATTCTGGAAGGAGGAAAAAGAAATTGAAAGAAAAGCAAGTAAAAAAGAAAGGAATGGCTGGTAAGATCATACGGACTGTGCTCTCACTGCTGCTGGTGATCGTCATGGTCATACTGATGGTGGCGGCCAACACCGCGCTCCGGTCCAACGACCGGATGGTAAACAGCATCCTCGGTGATGTGGGTAAGACCATTGACAACTCAGGGGCACAGACAGAAGGGCTGGATCTGGAATATAACAAATCCGATTACACAGCCGAAGAGATCACTGCTGCCGAAGATGACCTGAAGCAGAGGATATCCGAGGAAGGACTGGTCCTGCTGAAAAACGACGGCGGATATCTGCCCCTTTCGTCTGACACCACATTCAGCTTCTTCAGCGCCAACTCTGCAAAACTCTCTATCGGCGGAGGAATGATGGGCGGCGGAAGTACTCTTAAGGATGTATTTGAAGCGAAGAATGTCAGCATCAATGATACTCTCTGGAACTTCTATGCCGAAGGCGAAGGTTCGGACTACGGTCTGGCCAGCGGATCCATCAGCTACGGTGATGCGGAAGACTTCCGGATCAACGAGTGTCCCCTTTCTGTAATTCAGGCCGATGCAGATGTAGTATCAAGCCTGGAAGGCACAGTTCCCGTATATGTGCTGAAACGAGTCGCAGGAGAAGGCCGTGATATGCCCCGCTCTATGTATAATCATGCCGACAGCATGGAGGACAGACAGAAAAGTTATCTTGAGCCTGACTCTACAGAACTTGAGATCCTGCAGTATCTCAATGATAATTTTGAAAACACTGTACTCGTAGTAAATTCCAATGCAGCGCTGGAGCTGGACTGGCTGGCTGATTTCCCGAATATCCACTCCGTGATCTACGCCCCGGACGGACTGCTTGCCCTGCCGGATGTACTGACCGGAGCCGTGAATCCATCCGGACGTACGGTGGACACTTTCGCGGCGGACGCGCTTGCATCCCCTGCCGCGCAGAATTTCGGCGATTATCAGTATTACAATGAGGACGGAACGCCGACAAAATACAATTATGTCAGCTATGCGGAAGGCATTTATGTAGGATATAAATATTATGAGACCCGTTACGAAGATGTTGTACTCGGCCAGGGGAATGCCGGAGACTATGACTATCAGTCGGAAGTCTGCTATCCCTTCGGCTACGGACTGTCCTACACAGACTTCCAGTGGAGCAACCAGACTACATCCTGGAACAACGGAGAGTGTACGGTAACGGTAGATGTGACAAATACAGGCGACTTGGCCGGCAGGGATGTGGTGGAGATCTATGCTCAGAGTCCCTATACGGAATACGACCGCCAATATAACGTAGAAAAGGCGTCCGTAGAGCTGGTAGGCTATGAAAAGACAGACCTGCTGGAGCCTGGCGAGACTGAGACTGTAACGGTTACGTTCAATGAAGAGCAGCTGAAGTCTTACGACTATACCAATGCGGGGACTTATATCCTTGACGCCGGAACCTATTACATTACAGCGGGCAAGAACGCCCACGATGCGATCAACAATATCCTGACTGCAAAAGGGGCTGACAGTGCCCGGATGACATCAGCGGGAAATGCGGAACTGGTTTCCGAGTATGTTCCGACCAATGCGGATACAGACACTACCAAATATGCAACAGACAGCTACAGCGGAGCCGAGATCAGAAATCTCTTTGACGACGCCCGCGGAGACATTACATACCTGTCAAGAAGTGACTGGCAGGGAACATGGCCTGCCCATGATGGAGAGCCTGGAACAGAAATAAGCACATGGGGCAATGAGATCAACGGTACAGATGAAAACGGCGATCCGGCGTCCTATGTATATACAAAGACGATCACAGAAGAAGAGCTTGCTGAAATAGACGCCTTTGACTCCGGCAATCCCACAGATCCGGAAAGCTTTGATGAAGAGATCGTATACGGAGCTGATAACGGGCTGTCACTGATCGATATGAGAGGTCTGGACTTTGATGATCCGCTGTGGGATGATCTTCTGGATCAGCTTACACCGGAAGATTATTATACTATGATCGCTCAGTCCGGCTACGGAACCGATTTCCTTGAATCCGTAAACAAGCCGTTCTGTACAGATGCGGACACTGCATCCGGACTGATCTACGGCGGAACCGGGGCCTTTTTCCCGAATATGATGACACTGGCTCAGACATGGAACAAGGATCTTGCTTCTGAATACGGCACAATGATCGGAAATGAGGCGGTCCTTGGAGGTGCCGACGGCTGGTATGCACCGTCCATGAATATCCACAGGACGCCGTTCTCAGGAAGAAACGGAGAGTATTATTCCGAAGACCCGTTCCTGTCAGGAACTGTAGCCTCCCTGGAAGTTTACGGAGCTGCATCAAAGGGAATGTACACTTATATCAAACATTTTGCATTCAACGATCAAGAAAACCACAGAGGCGACCGTACAGGTCAGTATGGACTGTGCACCTGGCTGAATGAGCAGGCTGCCAGAGAGATCTATCTCGTTCCATTTGAAATGTGTATGAAGATAGGCGACGTAGAACTGAACTATGTGCAGCAGAATGAGGACGGCACCTATGAAAACGCGACTCGCCAGATCCGGGCTTGCCAGGCTGTCATGACCGCGTTCAACCGTGTGGGAGCTACATGGACAGGCGCTTCCTATCCGCTAATCACCGGCATCCTCCGCGATGAATGGGCATTTAACGGATTTGTCCTGACAGACAATGCAAATACCGGAGAGTTCATGGATGGCTATCAGATGATCGAAGCCGGAGCCGACGGCAAGCTGACCTATGCCGAAGAATCCGCCCGCTTTGATTTTGACGAGAACGATCGTGCAACATACCACTACGGCAGACTGGCAATGCACAGAATGTTATATACCATCGCCAATTCCAAGGCTATGAACGGCGCTATGCCGGGATCTGTTTTCAAGGATACCATGACTCTTGTGGATAAGATTGTCCTTGGAGTAAACATCGTGGGAGTGGTCGTGATCGCGCTTATGGTACTGCTGACCATACGCAGATTCCGGAAAAGACCGGTTATCACAGTAGAAAAGAAGGATGACAAAACAGATAAATAAGATTAGATAAAAATGATAGTTCGAATAAATATGATCGGACGAATACGATCATATAAATACAGCATAATGTCCAGGGAGCTTCCTTCCGGCTGTTTCGGCCGGGGAAGCTCCCTGTTTTGTCATATTACTCTGCCATATTATTTTGCAGACTTTTCGTTTCACGTTCTTATCAGATCAGCCCTTCTCATGCAACGGAAAATGCCCACAGATTATTGATCTGGGATTCCAGCCTGTCATAGTCCCACAGCTTCTCACTGTTCACTTTACTGTTGGGATCGTTCACCCGGATCTTTCCATCTTCCACTCCTGTCAGCACGATGAAATGACCTGACGTGGTGAAGTCCCCGGGCCGCATACTGCATATGATTGGATGCCCGTTTTCCAACTCAGATACAATGCTGCTTTCGCTCAATCCCAGTTCCTCTCCCCGGACTCCAAAGTTCCGGGCGCCTTCTGTCATCAGGCTCCAACTGGTACCTGTGCCTTCCACATAATAGCCGTGATCCTGGGCATACCGTGCCACCTTATACGGAGTAATGCTGCTGTCCCCAAGAAGTCCGGCGCTGACCATTGCCACTGCAGTCGGTCCGCAGCCGCTGATGGCGATCATGCTGTTCCCATATGAACCATACCCCCATCTCTCGTCCCACTGCAGCAGAAGTGGAATCTCTCCTTTTGTCACATCCCCGATGCTGTCTGCGGGTGCATTGTCCTTATTTTCAGGATAATCCAATACAAACTGGGCTGCCTCCTCATTTCCCGCCAGCATCTCCAGCAGTTCCTCCGGATACAGATCCGGCTGCTCCAGGATCTGCCTCACTGTATCGTTGGACCGGGCCATCTTTTTAAGCTGGGACTCTGTACTGCCATCCCCGCCGAACATTCCCGCCAGTGCCGCTGTATCAATGGAAAATGACGAATCCGGATTGAGCAGATTGTCAAATACAATATTTTTCACGCATATGAAACATATGACAATGACAAGCATGGAAGCCACTGTGCGCAGACATCCCCGTGCTCTTCTTTTCCTGCGTCCCCTTTTGTTCAGTCTGCGTCCTTTATAACGATCATACCTGTAGTCTTCTGTTCTTCGGGACATCTTCATCTCCTCCTTTTACGAAAGAGATTATATTCCTGAAAAGAAATAAAAATCTGAAACAAATTCTTAAGGTTTTTTTGCCAAAAGAAAAAGAAAGGATTAACTTCCTGTCTCACAGGAGAATCCTTTCTCTTTTCCCACATAAGTCCGATTCTGTTATTCTTCTCTGTCGTTGGTCAGTTTCAGCTTGTCCAGCACATAGAACGTAAGTCCCATCAGCATTCCGACCACGCAGGCAAGTACCATTCCCGTCAGTTCGATGCTCCCCAGCTTCACTGTAATCCCGGACAGTCCGACTACAAAGATCACGGAAGTCATTGCCATATTTCTTGATCTCCCGTAATCCACCTGGGACTCAACAAGGACCCGGATACCGGACGTTCCAATCATGCCGTACAGCAGAAAGGAAATCCCCCCGATGACCGGACCTGGTATGGTATTGATCAGCGTGGTCACCTTTCCCAGGAAGGAGCAGATGATGGACAGCACCGCCGCCCCTCCGATGACGTACACGCTGTATACCTTGGTCATGGCCATAACTCCGATATTCTCTCCGTATGTTGTGGTAGGTACGGAACCGATCAGTCCAGAGATCATAGTAGAGAGGTTGTCTCCCAGAAGAGAACGGTGCAGCCCCGGATCCTTCAGAAGATCTCTTCCTATGATCTTGCTGGTCACGATCTGATGTCCGATATGCTCGGAAGTGATGACCAGCAGCACCGGGAGGATGATCACAATAGCCTCCCATTTAAACTTCGGCGCAGAAAAGTTGGGAATGGCAAACATGGAAGCCTCTGCTACCTTAGAGAAGTTAACAATACCGGTAAATAGCGCAGCCACATATCCCACAATAATAGCGATAAGGATCGGAATAACCGACAGAAATCCTCGGAATACCACCGAACCCAGAACAGCGGTCAGCAATGTGGCGAGAAATACGATCACATTTCTTATATCAATAGTATCCACTCCCACAAGTCCTGCATTCTCAGCTGCATTTCCTGCAAGCTCCAGACCGATCAGCGCAACAACCGGCCCCATTGCCGCAGGCGGCAGCACGATATCGATCCAGTCCGACCCGAACTTATATATGATAAATGCCAGCACACACCCCAGAAATCCTACTGCTACGAAACCGCCCAGAGCATAACTGTATCCCCACTTGGCGATCACCACCCCCGCCGGAGCGAGAAATGCGAAGCTGGAGCCCAGATAAGCCGGCGCTCTGCCCTTTGTGATCAGGATAAAAAGAAGGGTTCCCACGCCATTCATAAACAGCACTACCGCCGGATTGATCCCGAATACAAAAGGCACCAGCACCGATGCACCGAACATGGCGAACATGTGCTGGATACTAAGGGGCACCAGCAGCTTAAAGGGAACCTTTTCTTCCACCTGTATGATTCTTTTGTTGTCCATTTTCCTTCCTCCTCTTTCACATTTTCTTTAGATAACCCGCTTTTTCCATTTTAGCACACTATCCTGTGAAAGGGAATGAATGAATTAGCCTTTCCAGACTTCATGGATCACTCTCCGTACATTTTCATAAGCTGCCTTCTCTATCTGCCGTTCGGTCAGGCCTGCCCGTTTCATCTCCTCCCAGACCTTTTCCATATCCTGTACATCCCGTATCCCATAAGGAAGAGAATCCCGGTCGAACCCGTCCAGGTCTGTCCCGAGAGCAAGAGCGTCTTCCCCTGCCTGATTCAGGATCCTGGCCGCGTGGAGCGCAATATCCATAAGCCCCGCCCGATCATTTCCGGTATCCGCCGCTTTTCTCTTTCCGGCCTTTTTCAGAAAAGCCGAGTAAAAATTCACACCAGCCACACCGCCTTTATTTCCAAGTGCATGGAGCATCTCATCCGTCAGATTTCTCGGATGGGGGCAGAGCGCCCTGGCGTTGGAGTGGGAAGCTACAATTGGAAAACGGCTGACCTTTATGCAGTCCCAGAATCCGCCGTCTGACAGATGGGATACATCGATGAGCATTCCCAGGTCATTCATCCGCTCCACAACTTCCTTTCCAAAAGGCTTAAGACCTCTGAACATGACTTCCGGATCCAGGCTGTTTGGACTGCCCAGGCAGTTTTCATAATTCCAAGTAAGGGTGACCAGACGGATTCCTTTCTCATATAACTCCTCCAGCCGTTCCATTTTCCCGTTCAGGACGCCGCCCTCCTCCAGCGTCAGGATCCCCGCGATCCGTCCGTCCATGTGAGCGTGATCCAGATCCTGCTCTGAAGCTGCAATGACAAAAGAATCGTCCTCAGCTTTCCGTGCAGAAGAGATCATATTCAATACACTTTCATATGCAGGATCCCAGGCAGAAGCGACGACTCTGCGGCGTCCCTTCCCTGATCTGCCGGATTCCATCTGATCTTCATATGTCTTCTCACCATACCTTGCAGCATTTACAAAGCACGCGAAGAACTGGGCTTTTGCTCCTGCTCTTTTCAGTCTCTCCACATCCACGCACAGCTGGTTTCTGTGGAGAGACTCTCCTGCTCTTTTCTCAAGTTCACTTATCGTATCACAATGCATGTCGATCCATCTCATAGATAACAGCGGCTCTCCTTTTCATTTTTTTCGTGGCGTCTCCCCCGCTTTTCATCTTATGCATGAGGGATATCTGTGTATTCACTGATCTCTCTGCTGACCGTGCAGAGATCTTCCACCGACAGATCATGCAGCCTGTCATGCCCGGTTACCCTCGCGAACATCTTCAGCTCCTCCAGAGAAACATTCAGGTAATTCGCTACCCTTGCTGCCGCCGTGTCCTCGTGGAGACGTTCTCTCAGATCTTCATCCTGAGTAGCGATTCCCATCGGACACATGCCGGTCCCGCAGATCCGGTACTGCTGGCAGGCCATGGCCATAAGAGGCGCTGATGCCACTGCCACAGCATCCGCCCCCATTGCGATTGCCTTGGCAAAGTCAGAGGAAACTCTCAGACCGCCGGTAATGATCAGACTGATGTCTGTGCCCACACTGTCCAGATATTTTCTTGCCCGATAAAGGGCATAGATGGTGGGAACACTGGCAGAATCTCTGAGAAGCCTGGGCGATGAACCGGTCGCCCCTCCTCTGCCATCGATGGTAATAAAGTCCGGCTCCGCGTAAACGCAGAACGCCAGGTCCCTCTCAATCCGTCCCGCGGCGATCTTCACACCGATGGGCCTTCCCTCCGAGGCATATCTAAGCTGACTGATCAGAGTCTTCAAGTCTTCTTTCCTCTCGATTCCCGGAAATCGTGCCGGCGCGATCACATCTTTTCCTATCGGTTTATTCCGGATCCTGCTGATCTCACGGGTTACCTTTTCACCTGGAAGATGACCGCCCATCCCGGGTTTGGTCCCCTGACCGATCTTGATCTCAATAGCATCCGAATTCCTGAGATTCTCCGGAGTAACACTGTAAAGATTTCCCACATATTCAAAAATATATTTCTCCGCAGCTTCCATCTCCTCGGGCAGGATACCGCCTTCTCCTGAACACATGGCCGTATGCGCCATGGCTGATCCTTTTGCCAGCGATATTTTCGCCTCTCTGGAAAGAGCTCCGAAGGACATATGGGAAATATAGACCGGATTGTCCAGTATGAGGGGTTTTGCAGCGTGTTTTCCAATAATCGTCTTAGTATCTATCGGTGCGTTCTCATCCAGAGGCATGGGGTCCAGCTGTGCACCCAGGATAAGGATATCATCCCAGCCAGGCATAGGTATCTCCGTGCCCATAGCCGCCGAAATACTTTTCCCTGTCACAGCCATCTCATGGATTTCCTTCATATACCGGCAACTGTTGTCCTCGCGGACAAATTCCTTTGGATAATCCAGTGTCCTCGCCTTTTTCCTCGGTACTTTCTCTGACTGCTCCTCTTTGTAAACTGTAAATTTCTCCGTAGACTGATGACAGACCGGACATTCCTTCAGTTCTGAAAACTTCCGTCCTTCCTTTTCTTCATCAAAAACATACCCGCATATGCTGCATCTGTACTTTGCCATTTTTTCCCTCCTGTTCTGTTTCCTTATTCTGCTTTTCCCGTTCAGATCCTTTCCTGTCATTTGACAGGACTTTATATGACCATTATAGCGGAGGCTTCCAGAATTTGCCATGTATAGCTTTCCTGTTTTTTACATATGCTTTCAATAATGGTTGATGTCTGCTGCAGATCATCCGCCAGTTCATACTGCGTTATATAAAATGTGAAAATATATCAAACAGAACTTTATTAAAGGAGCTCACTATGGAACCTGTTATCGGAATCGTCATGTGCGGTTTTTCTGAAAACCGGCAATTCGTGACCAATCCATACATTCAGTCTGTCCGCTACGCTAAAGGCATCCCTGTCGTCCTGCCTCTGATCCGCTGCGACCATATCCTGGAGGAATATATCCGGTTGTTCGACGGATTCCTGTTCTGCGGAGGCGGAGACATCACGCCTCTCCTTTTCGGCGAAGAGCCAAAAAACGGGAACGGCAGAACTGATGTTACGGTCGATCTGTTCCAGATCCGACTTATGAAAAAGGTTCTTGCCTCTGAAAAACCAGTCCTTGCCATCTGCCGGGGCATGCAGGTCATGAGCGTAGCCTGCGGCGGAAGTATCTGGCAGGATATGTCCCTTATTCCAGGCGAAACTCTTGATCATATGCAGCAGTCCGCTTCCCGGAATGAAGTAAGTCACCACATCCGCACGGAACGCGGCTCTCTGCTCCGGAGATATATCGGATCTTCCCTTTATGTAAACAGTTTTCATCATCAGGCTGTAAACAAACCCGGGAAAGGCGTGACCATAACAGCCAGAGCAAAAGACAACACCATCGAAGCCATAGAAGTTTCCGCCCACCCTTTCGCAATAGGCGTGCAGTGGCATCCGGAATGCATGTACCGCACCTCCCCGGAAATGCGATCCCTCTTCCATGAATTTGTTCTTCATTCACTCATAAATCCCTCTTCCGCGGGACATAATAGACTCTGAACTTTGTTTCAAATATATTATTTTCTAAGGAGGGTTACAGCCATGTCAGAAATATCTGTTCTTGACCTGCAGAATCTGCGCCATCTGATCGGAGGATACTCCACCACACACTGCAAGATGACAGACTATGCATCCAAAGCACAGGATCCGGAGATCAAAAAACTCTTCCAGGATGCCGCCGATTCCGCCATGAAAAACAAACAGGAACTTATGAAATTCCTGTAGGCACTGTTCAAGACCATAACATTGAATTGCTCGATAACATCAAAATACAGCGAGGTAGGAAAATGGACGAAAAGACAATGGTAGCCGACGCCCTTGTCGGCATAAACGGAGAACTGAAAATGTTCGGGGATATGATTCCGCAGACAGAAAACAAAGAACTGAAGCAATGCCTGAAACAGATCCGCAATCAATGCGAAATGTCCCAGGAAAAAATGTACGACGCTGCCCGGGAACGAAGCTATTACGTGCCGGCAGCTAAGGCGACTCAGGAAGAGATCAGCCATGTCAGATCAATAATCTAACGTTTGGGGACGTAGTAAAATCGAGTTTTACTACGTCCCCAATTGAAATTCAGTGTGTCCCAAATCGGGATTCACTGTGTCCCAAATTGAATTTGACTACGTCCCAAATCGCAATTCAGTGTGTCCCAAACCTGCTCAAAGCTTTAAAATAAAGGATTCTACAGCCTTCGCCACCCCATCCTGGTTATTGGACGCAGTAATGCGGTCTGCTTTTTCTTTTAATAAAGAAACGGCATTGCCCATTGCGATTTTCAGCCCCGCCTCCCGGAACATGGACAGATCATTCTCTCCGTCTCCAATTGCGGCCGTCTCTTCTTTTGTGATACCAAGATACTTCTGCAGCGCACGGAGAGCATTTCCTTTGGAAGCTCCGCTGGAAAAAACCTCTACATAGATACCGGTGTATGCGGAGTAAAGCTGCGGGAAGTGTTTCAGAATATTTCTCACCTTCTTTTCAGATGAAGGCGACATGAAATAGAACTGGATTTCTTCGATGCCATACGGTGTATTGCGTACTGTTTCTCGCATATCACGTACCCATCTCACGCCTCCGGCGTCTTTTCCGTAAATCAGATGGCCCAACGCCACAAGAATCCTGCCCTGAAGAAGATATTCATGATTGATATGGGAAGTCACTCCCACACCGATATTGCGGCATGCATTCAGAAGATCCAGCGCAGCTTTTTTCCCGATCATTTTCTGAAAGATTGCCCTGTTTTCTTTTATATCTGTGATCTGAGCACCGTTTGATGTGATCACATATCGAAATAAATCTCTATTTTTTCTGATATCTTCTTCCTTTTTCCTCCAGCTGCCGACACCGTCCATCATATCACTGACTGTTCCCGCCGCCAGTCTGTGAGGCAGGCATGCCATGCTCCTTCCTGTAGTTGGAACTACAATAATGCCTGAAGCTGCTGCTTTTCTCAGCGCATTTATTGTGTTATCTGTAATACGGCTCCGGCTGTCCAGACAGGTTCCGTCCATATCAACCGCAAATAATCTAATCATTTTATCCCTCTCTGCAAACCATTCGTCAACACGTCAACAGTACTGATCATCTGCTACAGTAAACCATAGACTTCATACATACTGATCAGGCTCTGATAAGTCATCTTTCTGCCCATCAGCTGCCGGTATGTTGCTGATTTTGTTTTTCCCTTCTCTTTCAGATCATCCATCTGTCTCTGTATGCTGTCGTATTCTTTCCTGACGTTATCCAGCATCTTTTCAAATGCCTCCAGTCTCTGCTGATCATTCATGGTATTCTCCCTTTCTGTAAATAATATATCATGATCCGAAAGATCGATCGTTTCAAGATCATCCGGTATAAAAAGACGTCCGCTGAAATATTTCTTTCCTTCCTCCTTGTATCGTTCTTTTCTTCTGAGAATGTCCGTATCCTCTGTATGATAAAGAAGCAAATTCCTTACGCTCACTTCCTCTGCCTTCTCACATGCATCCTTTACTGTAGAATGATGTTTTTCATAAGGTCTGAATCTTTCCGCGTCTCCGTCCAGACAGAATGCTTCATGAAGCAGCCATTTACTGTTTGCGGCATATTTTTCCACTGTTTCGTTACATGGCTCATCTCCGCAGCATGTAAGCCAGTTACTGTCATCCAACATGATCCTGAAGCCAAACTGCTTTGCCTTGGAGGAATGAATATCAAAGAAACAAACCTTGTGATCGATAATTTCTTTTTCCTCGCCGTCCTTTACTTCGATCAGCTTCACATTCTTTCCAATAAAGCAGGTTTCTTTTTTTGTAAGGAGCATATCTGCTGTCTTCTTAAGAATATGTATAACCTCATCATGACCGTATATTCTGACAGAGCCTTCATATTCTTTCTGTTTCATAGCCTGGCAGATCATCCTCAGCATCCATATGATTCCGAGAATATGGTCCATATGTCTGTGTGTCACAAAAATATCTTTGATATCCTTCCAATTGATAGATACCCGCTTCAGTTGTGTAAGAATTGTTCCCCCGCTACCGCCGTCTATCAGAAAATACTTTTCGCTGCTCAGAGGCGCATCTCTTTCCCTCAGTACAAAACAGGTA
Source organism: uncultured Mediterraneibacter sp. (assembly GCA_944381495.1). Taxonomy (GTDB): domain Bacteria; phylum Bacillota; class Clostridia; order Lachnospirales; family Lachnospiraceae; genus Mediterraneibacter. The sequence goes on from CALWLJ010000010.1 coordinate 125,014, forward strand.
TTGTAGCATTCCGTTACAACAGCCCTCCCTGTTCCAAGCATTGTAATCTTCATAACGTATCCTCCATATTCCAGAACAAAGAATCTTAACAAAAAAAGAAATGTCATACCATATAGTACAACATTTCTTCCTCTCATTCCATATGTAAAACTCATGTACCTTCAAAACTACATACAAAGAATCAATCATCCATCTCTTCACCTATTCCGCTTTGGTTATGCCCTCGAC
>CALWLJ010000011.1 GCA_944381495.1 uncultured Mediterraneibacter sp.
ACAATGATCGTTGAACTGATTCCGGAAGAGCCGACAGATCCTGAAGATCCTGACGATCCGTCAACACCGGTAGATCCGGAGGATCCGACAGACCCGACAGATCCTGAGGACCCGACAGAGCCGACAGACCCCGAGGATCCGACAGATCCGGAAGACCCGACAGATCCGGAAGACCCGACAGAGCCGACAGATCCCGAGGATCCGACAACACCGGAAGATCCGACAACTGAGACACCGGATAACACAGATAAGACAGATGACACAACGAAAGCCGACAATACAAAGGCTGATACAACAAAAGCTGAGTCTAACGAGGACAAGGCTCCGAAGACCGGAGATACAACTTCTGTTATGACAGCAGTTATCCCGATGGGCTTCAGCCTGGCAGCTGTTCTTGCTGTATTAAGAAGAAAATTCAGCAAATAATACATAATATTTGATTGGATTTGACTAAAATGGATATTGCCCAAAATGTACATCATTTTGGGCAATATTTTTTGAAGACTGATGCTGTGAATGAAGTTCGAAAAGTGAGGAATGAATTTACGTTATGAAAAAATATATGAAATTTCTTCTTCTTTTTTGTTTCGCTGCAGTAATAGCATGCGGATGCTCGAATAATGAGGAAGAAACTGAAACCCGTACAATCTCGATTACTCCGTATATGTTTGATGAAGTTGAGAAATCAGATGAACCATGTTCAGATGAGGACGTGGCGAAGATCCAGGAAGGAATCAATAACTGGGCGGGATCTTTTCTGATTACAAGCAGTGATGTTGAAGATGAAGATAAAGAAATTATCGATGAAGCACTATACAACAGCATTGTTTCAGATGATGAAAGAGAAAAAGTTCAGGCAGACCGGGAGGAACTTTACAAGGACAACAGCGAAGTTGTAGTTGATTCTGTGGAGACAACGGTTAATTCCGCATATCCGGCTACTTATGAGGACACCAATATGGGATATGTGGAGTGTAATGTAGACATAAAAGGAACGAAAAATGAAGAGGCGTTCGAGCGGAATTATACAATGACACTTCTGGTAAGCTATGAGACCAATACAGTGTCTGTCTATGAAGTGGGCGAGATCTCCTGGGAATAAACCTGTGAAAAGTATATAAAGGCGGGCCTGAGCTAAGGCCGGTGTTTGTTTATATGATGCGTCGATCCATCTGGTGTGGGTCAGGCGCATTTTTTTAGATACAGAAAAGATTCCGGCTCACTGGTTTTCTGTATATACGAGCAAAACAAGATTGACATTTCTCACTCACTGGATTATTGTATTATACAAATAATACAATCGGAGGGGTGTTATGATGGAAGCGATTCTTACTGTTGTCGTTATTGTTGTATTTCTTGAAGTTATATTGATCCTTTCCTGGCAGGATGTGAAGCGGAAGCGAAAAGCTTATTTACATAATAAGTTCGGTATTGTTCCGGAGGAGGCGGCGGATAACTGGAACGAGAACCGAAGGAATTATTATGATCTGTTTGCGCAGGCAGATGACGTAGATGACATTACATGGAATGATCTGTCTATGAACGAGATATTTGTCCGGGTGAATAACTGTGATACATCGGTGGGCGAGGAAGTCTTGTACTGGCGCCTCCGGAAGTGCGGGATGAGCGAGGCGGATCGGGATGCATTTGAGAAAAGTGCAGCTGCTTTTGACCGGGATGAAGATCTGAGGGTGGCTGCAGAGGAACAGTTGGGAAACATCGGGAAAACGGCCTCCTCTTATTATATTCCGTCATATATGGATGCGATTGAGGAATACAGTATGAAACATGGCTGGATCTATCGGGGACTCCAGATTATATTTATTGCTGCGCTGATACTGTTTCTTATATTCAGGACGGATGTATTTGGAATCTTACTGGCTGTGGTCAGTGCAGTTAATGTGATACTGTATATGATTCTTAAGATGCGTTTCGAGATAGAGCTTGGACTGAGCGGCCCTGCGGTGAGTCTGCTCCACACGGCGGCGAAGCTGGCGGGAATAAAGGAGATTCGGGAACTGTACCCGGAACTGAATGCAAAAATAACTGTTTTCGGCGGCCTTCAGCGCAAGGCAAAGCTGCTCCTGGGACAGAAAGCTACAGCGGATTCCGGAGACCTGCTGGGAATCATTCTGGACTATATCCTTGGGATCACGCTGTGGCAGATTACCACATATAATACGGTGATGAGCAGGCTGTCCAGGCATTCGGAGGATTATCTTGCCATATATCAGATTGTTGGAGAAATAGATCTGGCGATCAATACAGCCTCTTTCCGGCGGAGCCTGCCGCTGTACTGTCTGCCGGAAGAAACGTCAGAACGGTATCTATATATGGATGATATTTACCATCCGCTGATCAGCAATCCGGTTGGGAATACGCTGGAGCTGAGCCGGGGCTGCCTGATCACCGGCTCCAACGCCTCTGGAAAGTCAACGTTTATAAAAGCGGTAGCGGTAAATGCAATCCTGGGACAGGCTATTAATACTTGTGCGGCGGCCCGCATGGTGATGCCTCCGGTGCATGTGATGACTTCCATGGCGGTGAAGGACGACCTGGTGGCGGGAGAAAGCTATTTCATCCGTGAGATCCGCTATCTGAAGAGAATACTGGACGGCCTGACAGAAGATAAAGTAACCCTCTGCGCCATTGATGAGATTCTGCGCGGAACAAATACAGGGGAAAGGATCCGGGCATCCAGAGCGATACTGGAATACCTGGCAGATCGAAACTGTATTCCCATGGTAGCGTCCCACGATAAAGAGCTGACAGAACTTCTGGCGGAAGATTATGATAATTACCATTTCAGTGAGGAAATCGGTGAAAATGATATCACTTTCAGCTATAAGATCATGAAAGGACCGGCCACTTCCCAGAATGCGGTAAAACTTCTTGAGCTGGCGGGATTCCCCGGAGAGATTATTGCAGAAGCACAGAAATAACTTTTGCTAAATCCTTTTAATGAGGACAGCCGCCACTATTCGCAGTAGTTGGCGGCTATTTCAATTTATCCGGCAATATTCTTCTTGTTTCTCCATATCACTATATCAGATGTGGGATGACTCCCGCCTCTACAGGCGGTGAGTGACAAATCAGTATCAGTGGCGGGTGTCAATCCCCCATCTGATATACGCTCCGCGAGGATGCGCAGGGATTCGGAGATGTATTATGTCAGCTAAAGCTGACCCGAATCCCGCGCCAAGACTCGCAAGCGAGTCTTGAATGAAAGTGAAATAGACAGTGCGTTATGAGAATATTCTGACAAAAATATATCACTAAAATATGTCTGCAGGATTCCTGTTTTTAATGATTATATATGTAAACGTTATTCACTGTTATGTTCACTATAATCAACGTTATAAAAAGAACGTTGGATACTATATATAACACTTAAATATCTGTCTGAATTGTTTGAAATAAAGCAAATATTGAAATGTGTTTTCCCTTCGCGGTCGCTGATTTCCGTTTGGATTTCCATATTGACTCCTATATAGATTTATCTGGCAAATCTGCCGAAAATTTCCAAAAGCAAAAATGCACAAAAAACAGAGCAAAATCAAAGGAAAACAACAAGAAAATAAAGCAAAACAAACAAAAATAACGCAAAAAACAAATAAATGAAAAAGAATAGAAATTAAAATCAACATTCTGAATTGTATAATTTATACAAAAATGGAGGACGACAAATCGCGTCAAAAAACATGCTGTTCACGTGCGTTTTGACTTCCGCGAACGGTTAAGTGTTATTATAGCTTCAGTGAGAAAATACTTCTGATGCATTGCTGATCCAAACTTTTGAAAAGGATTGAATGAGCTTTTAAATGAAGGAATGTAAGGAATGCAGCGGATGGAATGAGTGTATGGGAGGAGGAATAGATATGCTGAAGATCAGCAGCCTGACAGTGGAGCATCTGCCGGAGGGATGTGTGACGGATAATCCGCATCCGGGGATTTCGTTCCGGCTGGAGAGCGACAGGCAGAATGTGACATTGAAGCGGGCAAAGATCACAGTCGGGGACTGGACTACTGAGACAGATTCTCAGGTCCTTGTGCCTTATGAAGGAAAAGAACTGAAGCCGTTTACAAAATATAATGTAGCAGTGACAGCGGAAGATGACGCAGGAGAAACTGCAAAAGCTGTAACGGCGTTTGAGACCGGAAGAATGGGGATGGTCTGGAAGGAAAAATGGATCTCGGATCCGGGATACAGCTTTACAGAAAAGAAGGTTTCCCCCATACCGATGATGTTCCGGAAAAAGCTGAGCTTTCAGAAGAAAGTGAAACAGGCGAAGCTTTATGTTACAGCAATGGGGATATACGAGCTGATGATTGACGGCGCAAAAGTGGGGAATCAGTATTTTGCACCGGGATTTACCTCTTATAAGCATGAGATGCAGTATCAGACATATGACGTCACAGAAATGTTGAACGGAAACGGCGGCGAACATACCCTGACCGCTGTTGTTGCCGGAGGCTGGGCGGTTGGATCCTTTGTATTTACAAGGGTCAATCGGTTTGACGCGGACCGGCAGGCGCTTCTGGCAGAGCTTCGGATCACATATGAAGATGGTTCGGAAGAGGTCATCGGAACGGATGATACATGGGAAGTGACGGAAGACGGTCCCTACCGTATGGCGGATATTTATGACGGAGAGACATATGACGCTACAATAGACGAGACAAATATTTCCTGGAGAAAGGCAGCGCCGGAGCAGTTGAAGTTCACACCAAATCTTATCGCTGATTATGGGAGCCCGGTAAAGGCGCACGAGGAGATGAAACCCGTTTCCTGCAAAAAGCAGCCGGGCGGCACGTTCATTTACGATTTTGGACAGAACTTTGCCGGAGTTGTAAAGCTCAATATTAAGAAAGCTGCAAAGGGGCAGGTTATCATTGTAAAGCATGCGGAGATCCTGAACCGGGACGGCAGCCTGAATACAAAGTTCCTGCGGACGGCAAAGGCTGCGGCTGAGTATACATGCCGGGACGGAGGGCAGGAATACAGTCCAAGGCTGACATATATGGGATTCCGGTATATCAGCATATCGGGGATTGATGAGGCAGATGTAGATGTAAGTGCGCTGGCGCTTTATTCCGATATTGAGCGGACAGGGGATTTCACATGCTCCAATGAAATGCTCAACCGTCTGCAGCAGAACATTCTCTGGAGCAGCAAGTCCAATTTCGTGGATATCCCCACGGACTGCCCGCAGAGAGATGAGAGAATGGGATGGACCGGAGATATTGCAGTGTTTGCGCCGACGGCTTGCTTTAACTTTGATATCAGCCGGTTCCTGGATAAATGGCTCCTTGATGTGAAGTCCGAACAGCTGCCGACAGGTGGTCTTCCGAATACGGTTCCGGTGCAGGGATATGGATTTCCGGCAACCATGCCCTCCATGGCAATCGACTGGTGGGGAGACGCCTGCGTGCTTGTTCCCTGGGCGCAGTACATGGCGAAGGGAAATGTGCAGGTCTTAAGAGACATGTATCCCACTATGAAGAAGTATGTGAAAGCATGCCGCTTCTGGGCTGGATTCGGGATCGGAAAGCACAGATATATCTGGCACACCCCGTCCATGCTTCACTTCGGAGACTGGGTAGCGCCGGATGTACCGAAGATGTCCCAGTGGCAGGGACGCAGCAAGTGGACCGCTACCGCGAGTCTGTACAACACCAGCCGGCTGACCGGCATGATAGCAGATATTCTGGGTGAGAAGGAAGATGCAGAATATTTCAAAAATTTTTCGGAAAAGGTGGCAGACGCCTATGTTTCCGTATTTACAGACGGAAACGGCAAGATGAAAGAAGAGTTCCAGACAGCATACGTACTTCCGCTCTGGTTCCATATGTTCCCGGAAAATGTACAGGAAAAGGCGGCGGAGAATCTGGCGGCTCTGGTTAAGTCCTCAGATTACTGTATCGGCACAGGATTTCCGGGCACGCCTTATATCCTCTTCGCTCTGGCGGACAACGGACAGGCGGACACAGCATTTAAAATGCTCATGAACACCAAATGCCCGTCCTGGCTCTATGAAGTCAAGTCCGGAGCGACAACCATCTGGGAGCGCTGGGACGGACTGGATGAAAATGGCGAATGCCCCATCGGAGATGACGGAACAGATATGATGATCTCATATAATCATTATGCATCCGGAGCTGTGGGAGCCTTCCTGTATCAGAGAGTGGCAGGTATTGAAGCAGCGGAGCCGGGATACCGGAGATTCAACATCCGGCCTCTTGTGGGAGGCGGACTTACCTCTGCGAAAGCCAGCACTATGACTTCCTACGGCAGGATCACATCGGACTGGAAGATCGAAGGGGATACCTTCCTGCTGGATATCGAAGTTCCGGTGGGAACCAGATGTACGGTCACGCTTCCGGACGGAAGTAATTCTGAGTACGGCAGCGGGAAATATCATCTCAGCTGTACATATAAATCAATAATTTAAAGAGGAAAGGAAGAGAGAAATTATGAGTCAGCAAAAACAATCAAACTTCTGGAATACGCCGCTGACTTCCTCCCTGGTCAAAGGGAAGGACGTGAAACTGCCTGAGATGCTCCTGGGTTATTTCATCGGTCCGGTAGGCGGACTTCTGTCATCCGGAATATTTACCAGTATTCTGAACACCTATTTTACAGACGTGCTGAAGCTGGATCTGACGTTCCTGACAACACTTCAGCTTGCGTCAACGATCCTGATCGTTATCGCCAACCTTGTGGTAGGACAGCTGATCGAGAGGACGAGGGTGCTAGCAGGTAAGGCAAGACCGTGGATCCTGTTGTCAGCACTGACCCTGTCAGTAGCGTCCGTGCTGATGTTTATCGTTCCCTTTGAGGGCGTTATGAAGATGGTGTGGATCGCCATTGCCTACAACCTGTATTATTCAGTAGCGTATCCAATTTACAATACGGCAAACTCCACACTGGTTGCAGTATCTACCAGAAATTCGGATCAGAGAGGCCAGCTGGCATCCTTTACAAATATTGCCGGCCTGGCAGCTATGGGAGCCGGATCCATGGTATTCCCGATTTTGGTATCATTTGCCCTGAAGGAAAATCAGGCGCTGTGGTTCGCTGCAATGCTCGCAGTTGGTATCCTGACCGCTCTGACGGTATTCCTTCAGTATAAGTTCAGCCGTGAGCGTGTCACAGAAGAGCTGCTGGCAGGCGGAGCTGAAGAGGAGACGGAAGATAAGCCTAAGGCAGCTTCCATGGGAACTCAGTTTAAAGCGGTAGCATCTGAAAAGTGGTGGTGGGTAGTCATGATCTTCTACATGCTTTTCCAGTTCGCAGGCGCTATCAAGAACGGTTCCATGTCTTATTTCTGCAGATGGGTGCTGGATAACTCGGCTATGGGAGCGGACGCATGGGGAACATACCAGTCCATCCTGGCTATCATGGGAGCAATCCCCATGGCGGTGGCAATGCTTTTTGTAAATCCGCTGTGTCAGAAGTTCGGCAAACGAATTACGGTCAGCGCATTTCTTGTGCTTGGCGTGATCGGCGGTGTGATCGCCGGAATGGGCGGAAGCAATATCGTTCCCGTTGCAGTAGGTGTTGCCCTGAAATGTCTGGGATCTTCCCCGGCATGCTATATGATCCTTGCCATGCTGGCAGATGTGATCGACCACATTGAGTGGAAGACAGGACTCCGGACGGATGGTCTGACCATGTCTATCTACAGCTCGCTGATGGTTGCTGCCTCACCGGTCATGAACGCGGTATTTTCCGCAATCCTGAATATAGTAGGATATGACCAGAACCTGGTTGTGGGAGCCGGAATGCAGAGCACGCTGGCACAGACCGGAATCTCTGTCAGCTATATCTGGATCGAGACAATCTCATATGCAGTATGTGCTGTACTCCTGTTCCTGTTCTTCCATGTGGAGGATAACCTGAAAGAAGAGCAGGCTGAGATCGAGAAGAGAAATAAAGCGGCAGAATAAGCTGCTGTATAAACTCCGTGAAAAGGAAATGAACACCAATAAACAGATAATTCAGAATAACAGAAAATATTTTTAAAATGTATCTTTCAGTCAGGGCCCGGCTGATGAGATAGATAAGAAAGTTTATCTGGAGGAGGATACTATGGAAGAGAAAAAGAACAAAACGAAACGCCGCCTGTGGCGTGGCCTTACCACGACGACGGCGTCACTGCTGGCACTCTCCCTGTCGGCATCAATGGTAATTGATACATTCCGAACAGACATTGATAAGTTCCTGGGGACGCAGAGCTCGCAGATGATTACAGAGAGCCAGAGTGAAGGTGATTATGTATTTCAGTCAGATTACAGCAGCACAACGGAACTGCTGGATGCGATTGAAGACCTGGGAGAGCGTATGAACGAAGAAGGTTCCGTTCTTCTGAAAAATGAGAACCATGCACTTCCCCTGACGGAAGAAGAGACTCAGAAGGTGTCTCTGCTCGGATTCAGCAGTTATTATCCGGTGCAGGGCGGTGATTTCGGAAGTACACTTTCGGTAAATACAGGGACGGATGCTGATACGGTAGATTTTGTGCAGGCACTTGCTGCAAAAGGATACAGCATTAATCCGACAGTGCAGAACCTGTATGAAAATCTGAAAGGAGAATATGAATCTCTCCTGACCAGCCTTTGGGGAACATCGGAGAATGTGAACCGTATTACAGCTCCGGCGATTGACGGAACATTCAGCAGCAGAGAACTCTCCACCGATACAATGGATTCTACAGATTCCACCTGGCGGGACAGCATGAATGACTACAATGTTATGATCGTAACACTTGCCCGTGCGGCAGGAGAAAATAAGAACTATATGCCTGGCGAGGCAGGCGTAGATCCGGAGCAGAATCTGAATCAGTCAGATCCGCTGGGACTTTCGGATACAGAGCGCCAGATCATCAATGCCGCAGTAGATGCAAAGGCAGAAAATGGCGGAAAGGTAATCGTGCTTCTGAATAATGCAAGTGCTATGGAGATTGAAGAGATCAAAGATAACACAGGCGTAGATGCGATCCTTGAGATTGGTCTTCCGGGAGGTTATGGATTCTATGGTGTCGCTGATGTGCTGAGCGGGGAGGCTAATCCGTCCGGTCATCTGTCCGATACATATGCGGTTGATAACTCTGCTTCACCGGCAGCGCAGAACTATGGAAATTATTCCTGGACAAATCCGGATTCTGCTTATTCCATCAACTCTGAAGTGGTCTATGCAGAGAGTATTTATGCAGGCTATAAATATTATGAGACAAGATACGCAGATGTTGTTATGGGACAGGGAAATGCCGATGATGCTGTGGGAAGCAGCACAGGCGGCGCATGGTCCTATGATGAGGAAGTTTCCTATCCTTTCGGATACGGACTCTCTTATACAACATTTTCACAGACACTGGACAGCCTGGAAGTAAATCTGGAAGACCGTACAGTTACCGCTCAGGTGACAGTGACAAATACAGGAGATGTAGCAGGAAAAGATGTAGTACAGCTTTATGTCTCTGTACCATATACAGATTATGACCGAGCAAATCTTGTAGAAAAATCTGAGGTTCAGCTGCTGGATTACGGCAAGACGGAGGAACTTCAGCCGGGAGAATCTGTGACGCTTACACTGACCGCGGATGCACAGGATATGGCAAGCTGGGACAGCACATGTGCAAATGAGGCGGGAACAACAGGAAATTATATCCTGGATGCAGGCGATTACTATTTTACCATTGGAAACGGTTCCCATGAAGCAGTTAACAATGTACTTGCCGCAAAGGGATACACAGAGGCTGACGGCATGACAGATGCAGGCAACAGCGCCAATGTTCAGACATGGACTCTGAATGCCATGGATACAGCGTCATTTGCATACACTGTAAATGGTACGGCTGTGGAAAATCAGCTGGCAGATATGGATCTGAACTACTATATGCCGGGAACAGTGACATATCTGACAAGAGCAGACTGGAGCGGAACATGGCCGAAGACTTATGAGAACCTGACCGCTACAGATGAAATGCTTGATATCATGGATAACGATACTTATGAGATTACTGCCCAGGGCGACACAGATGCTATCACATGGGGCGCAGATAACGGACTGACACTTTCCGAACTGAAAGGCGCCGATTATGATGATGAACAGTGGGATGAGCTGATGGATCAGCTGAACCTTGAGGATGCAATGATCCGTACCGGATTCGGCGGAACAAGTACAAAGGCAATAGAATCTATTTCCTCACCGGAAGTCATTCAGAATGACGGACCGAACGGAATCAATTCTTATACACTGGGACAGTATGCTAATACAGATGAGAACTCTTCTGACCCATATGTGGTAAGTGAAGATGATCCGAACCTGAACTATAAGTTTGGAACAATGTGTAATGAAACTGTGATCGGACAGACTTTCAGCAAGGAACTGGCGGCAGAGTACGGCCGGGTAATTGGAAATTATTCGATCTGGTCCAACCTGACGATCTTCTGGGGCGCTGGAACCAACCTTCACCGTACACCATACAATGCACGTAACCATGAGTATTATTCAGAGGATCCGGTGCTGACTGCTTATCAGGCTGCAAGTTATATTGCGGCAGGCAAAGAATATGGCGTTATTATTGCACCGAAGCACTATGCATTTAACGATACAGAGATCAACCGTTCCGGTATTGCTACATTTATGACTGAGCAGACGGCACGTGAGAACGGGCTTCGCGGAATCCAGGCAGCAGTAGAAGATGCAGAGACACTGGGAGTAATGACAACATACAACAGAATCGGAATTACAGCAGGAAATGCACATTATGGCCTCCTTATGAATATCCTTCGCGGTGAGTGGGGATTCAAAGGACTGATGAGTGAAGACTTTATCCAGGATGCAAACTACAGTGTTCTGAAAGAAGCGGTACACTGCGGTGTTACAATGACATGTAATACAGGCGACAGTACGATGGAGGCCATCAGTGCGAAATGGGATTACTGGACAACCGACAATGTAAGTCAGGATGCTGTCCTTATGCAGGATCTGAAAAACGTAATGAAATGGCAGTATTACGCAATTGCAAACTCCAATGCAATGGACGGTCTGAATGAGACTTCTAAGATCGTAGAAGTCCGCACTTGGTATGATAATGCGCTGACAGCAGCTCAGGTGGTATTTGCAGTGCTGACAATTGCGGGAATTGTAATGTATATCAGAAACATGAAGAAAGAGAAATAAAGGGGGTTTTACATTATGAAAAATAAGTCCGCGGGATTTTATATGATGATCCTTACCGCTGTCCTTGCGGTAATCGGGGTGGTCTTCTATCTGATCAACTGTAATACGTCCTATTTTTCCAATCTGGGCGTAAATACCGGCCTTGTAGCGTGCATGGTTATTGCGGTGATCCTGGAACTGGTATATGTCTTTGGTTATAAGGCGCCGGTGAGCAGAGTGCTGGATCTGATCCCGGTTGTGTGCGGCGTGCTGATGATGGTGGCGTTTGTCCTGTTTATCAGTGTCCGTGCCAACAGTATTGCATCTATCCTGACTTTTGAAAATAACGCACAGACGATGTCGGATCTGATGAGTGCAATCGTGGGTATGGTCTTCTGCCTCCTGGCAGTAATCTTTAACATCGTGGCATCATTCTTCAAGGTAGTGAAAGACGAGAAATAAATTTAAGAAAAAGTGATGTGGCATCAGGCAATGCTGAGATGTTTCCCGAGGGGAAAGATCCGGCATTGCCTGTTTTTGTTATAAGCTGGTAATATGCTGATTTTGAGGAAATAATATCAGGCAGGGGACTGATATTGGTACATGTTCTATGATGATATACATGAATCCGTAAAGTGCCGATTAATGATGGGTTTATCCGACTGAAAGTTGAAAATCTCACGGAATGAATATTTGAAATATCACGGAATAAAAAATGATAATTTAACGGGATAAAAATATAAAAATTCACGGAATAGAAAATGAAAATCTCACGGAATGAAATTGCAAAATCTTACGGAATGATTTAAAATAGATGTCAGGAGGGATGCCAAATGTTAAGAGACGAATATAGACCTCGATTAATTGATAAAAGGATTGAAGAATACCTGAAAATATTTGGTGCAGTCTGTATAGAGGGACCGAAATGGTGCGGTAAGACATGGACATCTGCATATCACAGTAAGAGCGAGATTTATCTTGGCGATCCGGAAGGAAATTTTCAGAACAGAAACCTGGCACAGCTAAGTCCGTCTCTTGTTTTGGAAGGAGAGAAGCCGCGGCTTATTGATGAATGGCAGGAAGTCCCGCCTCTCTGGGATGCTGTTCGATATCAGGTGGATAAGACAGCGGAGAAGGGAATGTTTATTCTGACAGGTTCTTCGACTCCCAATCACAAGGGCATCCTGCACAGCGGAGCCGGGCGTATAGCCAGACTGCGTATGAGGCCGATGTCGCTGTTCGAATCAGGAGACTCCAGCGGTAAGGTATCGCTGCAGAAGTTGTGCGGCGATTACCTGGAACCTTCTATGACCGGTGAGGTGGATCTCAGACACCTGATCTATCTGATCATCCGGGGGGGATGGCCGGCCAGCCTGTCTGTTTCTGAGTCTGAAGCACAGCGTCTTCCACTGGAATATCTGGATGCAGTGATAGAAGACGACATGTACCGTATCGATGATGTGAAACGAGATTCCAGGAAGATCAGGCTGCTGCTTCGTTCGCTGGCCAGAAATGAAAGCACAACAGTGACGAACCGGTCTCTGAAAAATGATGTGAAAGAAAAGGACGATGAGGATATTGATGTGGATACGATAGCCTCTTATCTGGATGTGTTTTCAAGGCTTTTCCTTATTGACGATCAACTTCCGTTTTCATCAAAGATACGCTCCTCAGTACGGGTGAAACAGTCCGTGAAACGTCATTTTTCAGATCCGTCACTGGCTTGTGCACTGTTGAAAGCAACTCCGGAAAAACTGCTGGGGGATCTGGAGACATTAGGATTTTTGTTCGAAGCTTTGTGCGAGAGAGATCTGAAAATATATGCAGAGTCCTTTGGCGGGCAGTTGTATCATTATCAGGATTATCAAAACAGAGAAATTGATGCCGTGATCGAACTGCCGGATGGAGAATGGTGCGCATTTGAAATAAAGCTTGGCGCAAACCAGATTGACGGAGCGGCAGACGGTCTTCTGAAGCTGAAATCAGCAATAGAGAAAGAAAAGGGCGGCAGACCGCCGAAAGTGATGGGTGTGATCTGCGGACTCTCAAATGCGGCTTACCGCAGGCCAGACGGTGTATATGTGATCCCGGTGACTGCGCTCAGAGAGTGAGAAGCTCATGCGGTGAGGTGAAAAAGGGATGTGTAAAACCTGGAGCACAGCCTCGTTCTTGTTGTTATGAATAAGGGGATGGTGGTATAATAAGAACACTTGGAGAGGTGTTTCCTGGCCTGATGACCAGGAAACGATGATTGAACAAAGTGCAGAATCTTACAGGGGCAGTGTGGTTGTCAGCGCTGCCTGTATCACTTGATAGGAAGGAGGAAAGGCGGATGCTTCATATTGCAGTAGTTGAGGATGACAAGAATTACGCGGCGCAGCTCAAGGAATATCTGGAACGGTATGAGAACGAGACGAAGCGGAAGCTGACGGTGTCGGTTTTTTCAGACGGGGAGGATATCGTGACCGATTACCGGGCAGATTTCGACATCATCCTGATGGATGTGGAGATGAAGTTCATGGACGGCATGACAGCGGCGGAGAAGATCCGGGAGAAGGATGACGAAGTCATTATCATCTTTATCACCAATATGCCTCAGTACGCCATCCAGGGATACAAAGTGGACGCGCTGGACTATGTGCTGAAACCAATCTCTTACTTTGCTTTCTCTCAGAGGATCGACCGGGCGCTGACAAGGATATCGAAGAAGAAGACAACGTTTGTCACGATCCAGATGAAGGGAGGCAAGGGCCGCCTGGACGTGTCTCTGCTCTGCTATGTGGAGGTGCGTGATCATGATCTGATCTATCATACGGTAGACGGCGATATTGAGGCCAAGGGAACTATGAAAGACGCAGAGGAGATACTGGCAGGGGAACATTTCTTCCGCTGTAGCCGCTGTTATCTGGTGAATCTGGAATATGTGGATAATTTCCAGGGCAGCGACGCCACTGTGAACGGGGATGTGATCCAGATCAGCCGGCCCAGGAAAAAGGCATTTCTGGATGCGTTGAATCAATACATGAACGAGGTGGGAAAATGAGCGGAATGGAGATCGTCAATACCCCGGGATATTATTATTCCATTGCATATGTTCTGGCTGCGTTTATCGTAACATGTACGAATAGAAAGAGAGTCACGGGAATGGGACGATATGCTGTTCATATCGTCTTTCTTGTGGCTCTGATCACTTTTATGACAGTAACGGATGGAGTGCGGCAGGTGTTTTTCCTCCCGTGTATGATGGTGGCGATCCTGCTGATCCTGGCCTACATTTATATATGCTGTGATTTTACTCTGGCGGAGGCAGGATACTATTGCGCCCGTTCTTTTATCAGCGGAGAATTTTCTGCTTCCCTGTGCTGGCAGATCTACTTTTATCTGCTGATCAGAGGAAATATAGAAGGAAAATGGTTCTTGGAGTGTGCGCTTCTGCTGGTTGTGTACGCTGCTATCTATGGAGTTATATTTGCTCTGGAAAAATATCTGCAGGGAGAAGGCGACAGCATCCGGATCACCAGCCGGGAACTGATTACAGTGATTATTATCACAGCTGCGGTGTATACAGTGAGTAATCTGAGCTATATTGATCAGGATGCCCTGTTCGGAAGCCGCTTTGCGGGAGAGATGTTTACCATCCGTACCCTTGTGGATCTCAGCGGCATGGCAGTACTCTATGCTTACCATATTATGGTGCGGGAGCTGCAGATGAAGTTCGAGGTGGACGCACTGGAAAATATACTGGAGATGCAGTATAAGAATTATCAGCTGTCGCAGGAGAGCATTGATATTGTGAATCAGAAATATCACGATCTGAAGCACCAGATCAATCTGCTGAAAGCCGAGGCGGGAAGTGGAAAGTCTGTAGAGTATCTGGAACAGATGGAGAAGGAGATCCGTTCCTATGAGGCTCAGAACAAGACGGGAAACAAGGTGCTGGACGCAGTGCTGACAAGCAAGAGTCTCTACTGCCAGAACAGGGGGATCGGCTTTACCTGTGTCGCAGACGGGACACTGCTGGATTTCATGCATGAGATGGATATCAGCGCGCTGTTCGGAAATTTGCTGGACAATGCCATTGAGAGCGTGGAGAAGCTGGAGGAACCGGAGAAAAGACTGATCCACCTGTCCATTGCCCGGCAGAAGAATTTCCTTCGGATCCGGGTGGAAAACTACTGTGAGGAGAAGATATCCTTCCGGGACGGCATGCCGCTGACCACGAAGAAGGACAAACATCTTCACGGATTCGGCATGAAGAGCATTCAGAGTACCGTGAGAAAATATGGGGGATCAGTCAGGGCAGGACTGAGGGACAACTGGTTCGAGGTCAGTATCCTGATTCCGCTGAAAGAACGGAAGAGCTGAGATTACAGAAAGACATGAAAAATAGGAAGGAATGGAAAACAGGATGGATGAATCGTTGAGAAACAAAATGATAGAGACTGCGGATTTTATTTTCAGGCATCCGGAAGTTTCTCTGCAGGAGAGGGAATCTTCCCGCGCGCTGGCAGAGATGCTTGAAGGAGAAGGATTTACAGTGGAGTGGAATACGGCGGGATTTGAGACGGCATTTACCGCACAGTGGGGCAGCGGGAAGCCTGTTATCGGCTTCCTTGCGGAATATGACGCTCTTCCGGGAATGGGTCAGGATCCGGTCAGTCATCAGCAGAGTCAGAACGGTCCCGGACATGCCTGCGGACATAATCTGCTGGGAACCGGATGCGCGGGGGCAGCGGTTATGCTCAAGATCAGAATGGAGGCGGAAGGCCTGCCGGGGACGATACGGGTATATGGCTGCCCGGCCGAGGAGATTGTAGTGGGCAAGATCCGGATGAATGAGGCGGGTGTGTTTGACGATCTGTCGGCGGCTGTCACATGGCATCCCTTTGACCGGAACCGTGTCAGCTATGACATCTGGCAGGCGCAGGATATTAAGAACTATAAGTTCTACGGGACAGCGGCTCATGCGTCAAAGCATCCGGAAATGGGACGGAGCGCCTTAGATGCGGCAGAGCTGATGAATGTCGGTGTGAATTATCTGAGAGAACATGTGGCGGATGATGTACGGATGCATTATACCTATACGAACACAGACGGGCCGGCCAACATTGTGCCTGCATTTGCATCTACCAATTACTTTATCCGGTCTTCGAAATGGGAGAGGACCTGTGACGCATCGGAGCGGGTGGACGACTGTGCCCGGGGAGCGGCTACCATGACCGGGACCCGGGTTGAGATTGAAAGGGTTACATGTAATAAGGAAATGAAAGTCAACCGGGCGCTGGCTGAAACATTTTATGAGGAGATGGAGAAAATTCCGGTTCCTTCCTATACAGAAGAGGAGATCCGGTTTGCCGGAGAAGTATCGGAGAATGCCGGGTTCGATAATGAGGGAGTATATTTCACAGGGCTGGAGCCGCTGGAGGATGAACCGGTGCCCCTTTCCATCGGAACCGACGTATCTGATGTGAGCCATACAGTGCCAACTGTCATGCTGAGCGCGGCCGCCATGTGCAAGGGGACGCCGCTCCATCACTGGGCCGCGGCTGCCCAGGCGGGGATGAGCATCGGGCAGAAGGGAATGATGTACGCGGCGGAGTGTATGGCCGCCGGTGCGTACCGGCTGGTGAAGGAGCCAGAGATCCTGGAGAGAGCATGGAAGGAAATGTGAATTGAAACAAGATTTACAGAGGATTTACAGAAAATCTGCAGGGGCGGACTGGACAGGGCGCCCTGGGAAATGGAGAGTGACACAGTGAAGAAAAAGATTATACTTGCCTCCGCGTCACCCCGCCGGCGGGAGCTGCTGGCTCAGATCGGCGCGGAGTTCGAAGTGCGGGTCAGCGATAAGGAAGAAATATACCACAGCAGCAGACCGGAAGAAATTGTGAAAGAGCTGGCTCTGATGAAAGCGGAAAATGTGGCCGCAGACCTGGCGGAAGAGATGAGAGCTGCCGGGGCAGGAAACGGCGAGCTGAGAGATATTGTTGTTATCGGCGCCGATACCGTGGTAGTGCTGGACGGACAGATCCTGGGGAAACCAAAGGACGAGGAAGACGCTGCGGATATGCTGAGCAGGCTCCAGGGCAGAGCCCATGAAGTCTATACAGGCACCGCCATACTGGACTACGATGAGCAGGGACATCAGAGCGTTGTGAATCAGGCGGTGCGTACAGAAGTACACGTACATGCCATGGAGAAAGCGGAGATCCACCGGTATATTGCCACCGGCGAACCTATGGATAAGGCCGGCGCCTACGGGATCCAGGGAAGGTTCGCCGCATTTATCGACCGGATCGAGGGGGACTACTATAATGTAGTCGGACTGCCGGTTTCCAGCGTGTATCAGGAGCTTAAGAAAGCGGGCGCGCTGTAAAAAGTTCGATTTGGGACACAGTGAATTTCGATTTGGGACACAGTGAAACTCGATTGGGGACGTAGCAAAATCGCATTTTGCTACGTCCCCAATCGAGTTTTGCCCTGTCCCCAAATGCACAATTACACTGCATCCCACAGTGTCTGCCCATTCTCTTTCAGCCATTTCCGGGCCTTTTGGTAGTCCGGCAGCACTGATTCTACTACGGCGTAGAAGGCGGGGGAGTGGTTCATTTCTTTTCGGTGAGCCAGTTCATGGACGACTACATAGTCCAGTACGCTTTCTGGCGCCAGGATGAGCCGCCAGTTGAAGTTCAGGTTGCCCTTACTGCTGCAGCTTCCCCAGCGGGTCTTTTGTTCCCGGATGGTGATGCGGCCGTAGGTGACGCCCATGATCCGGGCGTAATATGCGGTTTTCTGGGAGAAAATATCTCTGGCGGTGCGGATATAGCGGTTCCGGGCCTCGTCCGACAGGGGCGGACGTCCGGCCCGGGCTTCCTCTGATCGTTTCTTCTGTTCCTGCGCCTGCTGCAGATGTTTCAGGATCCAGTCCTCGTGCTCTGTGAGAAATGTCTCGATAAAGGAGCGGGAACATCTGCGGGGAGCTCTTACCCGGACTTCCCCGTCCCGGGTGACCTGAACGGCCACGGTTTTCCTGCTGCTGTATATGATCTCATAATTAAAAGGGTGTTTCATGATATGCTGCCGCCTCCCCGGAATACATGCTGAAAATATCTGTTCAAAGTCTGGTTCTGTCTGACTCTGACAGTGTAGCAGAAAAGGGCGATATATAGCAAGAATAAAAAGAGCATGGACATTCCCTGAGTGACAATGTTACAATGGGAACATCACGCTTTGCAACATGTCAAATGAGATTCAACGGGAAAGGACAAGATATATGACGGGAAATACCGGACAGGAAAAGGAGAAACAGTATAATAGCAGCCGGGAAAACACCGGCGGACGGCAGGATGAGAAACCGGAAGAACAGAGGGAAGAGCAGGGGCAGGAGCCACGGAAGAACGGCTATTTTCGTAATCTGGGAACGGCGCTTCACATGGAGCTGCGGGAACATAAGAGCTCGTTTATCGTATATTTCACTCTGCGGCTGCTGGTGATCGTAATGATGATCCTGCAGCTTCTGAACCGGAATTATGAAAATGTCTTCCTGTGCGTGCTGACGCTGGTGCTGCTGGTCATGCCCAGTATCGTGCAGATCACGTTTAAGGTGGAGCTGCCGACGACTCTGGAGATCATTATATTATTCTTCATATTTGCCGCGGAGATCCTGGGAGAGATCAGCGAGTTTTATCTGGTGTTTCCCTTCTGGGATACAGTACTGCACACGCTCAACGGGTTCCTGGCGGCGGCCATCGGTCTGTCTCTGGTGGATCTGCTGAATCGGAGTGAGCGGACGGTGTTCAATCTGTCTCCGCTGTTTACAGCTATCGTGGCTTTTTGTTTTTCCATGACGATCGGTGTGATCTGGGAGTTCTTCGAGTTCGGGATGGATCAGCTCATCGGCTATGATATGCAGAAAGATACTGTGATCCATGCCATCCGGTCTGTGACGCTGGATCCTGCAGGGAGAAATGTGCCCTATGCCATAACGGGAATCACGGAAACGATCGTCAACGGTCAGGAACTGGGAGTGGGCGGTTATCTGGATATCGGTCTGATGGATACCATGGAGGATCTGATCGTAAACTTCATCGGAGCGGCGGTCTTTTCCGTGATCGGGTTCTTCTATGTAAGGAGCCGGGGAAAATCTCCGGTGGCAGGCAGATTTATCCCCAGGCGGAAGGCTGCCGACCGGGATTTCCTACGTATTGTGGAGGAGAATGCGATAGATTTCAGACCAAAGCGCCGCAAGAAGAAAGGCTCCGGTCATCGTGGCGGCAATGTAGATCAGGATGCCGGGGATATTTCCGGTGATCAGTGAGATATCATGGAAGATGACCTGCTGCATCTGATAGTCCGGATTGATGTAGAACATATTGATCGTTCCCAGATGATCCAGAGACAGGTTGAGAAACTCTGCGATCAGGCAGCAGGCCAGGTAGAGGCCGGTGCTTCCGGCGAAGGGGCGGAGCATGTGTGTCAGGAGTGGAAAAGGCTTCCTCTGGGCTTTTCGCCGGGATCCTGATCCGGTGTGAACCTCTGGCTTTCCCGGCCGGACGAAACCGCGGAAGAACACCCATCCAGCCAGGAGGCCGATGCCGATCAGCAGGATATGCCACAGGTAAGAGTGGACCGTAAGCGGAAAATATGGGTAATGCAGGCCGCTGGTATCGGCAAAGACCGCGATGCCGCCCAGGAGAGTATAGCACATGAGAAATACGAGGAGCGTCTGCCGGACGCTCCTTTTCTGCAGCCAGGGGTATGCCAGGAGGACGTGCATGGGGATGCTGCACAGTTGAAATGGAAAATACCACCAGTTATACTGACCGCCGCCGATGTAAAATGTCAGAGTCAGCTGTTTCCATATTTCGCTGACAAGCATCAGGACTCCCAGGAGAAAAAAGAGCCGCTCATGCCAGGTAGAAAAATATTTATCTCTAAAGAAATTAAATGATTTCATATAAAAACTCCTTTAAATCTGTTTTATCTGTATCTTTCTTCAGATTTGTTTTATTTACATTATTTTACCACGAAATGAAGATCTGATCGCAGTTTCTGTTTTCATATTCGGGAAAATGCATTTACTTTGATTACGAACGGTATCATTTCATTATTTACAAATTGTATTATGGATATAGTCGCACATTTTCGTAAATAGTCCTTTACAATGTCCAATACTCATATATGATTGTTAAAAAAAAGACAGATGGATATACAAAATATATAAATATTTTCGAAAAAATTGACGGATTTTATACGAAACAATCCGCCGGCGTGAAAAAAAGAATATCTGCATTCAAAAAGATAGATAAAAAATGAATAAAAAACAAAAAAATGGGGAACGGAAAGAGGGCAAAATGAAGTAAAAAAAGTCCTGAAAATCTGATGAATACGGCAAGAACAGAAATGTTGACAAACCAAAAAAATGGGCGTAATATTTACTCAACTTTTCGGGAAACATCATATCTCCCATAAAGGGGTAAACAGTACAGGGGGTTCAAAGGGGAACAACTCTTTTTTTTATGCCTAAAATCCTCATATCAGGATCCTGTGGAGCTGGTTTACAAAAGAAAAGACAAGGAGAAAAGGAGGGAGCAATACGGGAAATCTTACAGACACATTAATGGAAGAACTGAACTGTGAAACAGTCTTTACACTTCCGGTCATCGGCGGGATTTCGGAATCAGTGGTAGTAACATGGATCATTATGGCGGTGCTTGTGCTGCTGTCTGTTATCCTGGTACGGAACCTGAGAGTTGAAAATCCCGGCAAAGTACAGCTGGCGCTGGAAGCAGCTATCGGCTGGGCGCAGGATTTCTTCGAGGGAATACTCGGAAAAGAAAACAGAAGATATTTTCCTTATCTTATTACTGTTCTTCTGTTCCTTGGAGCGTCAAATACCATAGCGCCATTGTGTGGCTTCAAGCCGCCGACAAAAGATCTGAATGTGACGGCAGCCCTTGCAGTAATGAGCATGTGCCTGATCGAGTATTCCGGAATCCGGAAGAACGGTCTGAAGCACTGGGCGAAGCATTTTGCTCAGCCGGTGCCTGTGGTAGCACCGATCATGATACTGGAGGTCGTGATTCGTCCGCTGTCGCTGTGTATGCGACTTTTTGGAAACATGCTTGCCGGATTCGTGGTCATGGAACTTTTAAAGACGGTCGTACCTGTCCTGGTACCTATTCCGGTCAGCTTTTATTTCGACATCTTCGACGGACTGCTTCAGGCATACGTATTTGTATTCCTGACGGCTCTGTTCATGAATGAGGAGATGGAGTAACCTGACAGGGCTGCGCAGACAGGACGCGGCACATATCCGGAGTTATTTCCGGGCAACTACAGAAAATATCATTATTTAATAGAAAGAAATTTATTTAGAAAAGGAGATCAAAGATTATGGAAACACTTATCGCAATCGGAGCAGGAATCGCTGTATTGACAGGTATTGGAGCAGGAATCGGTATCGGACTTGCAACAGCAAAGGCTACAGAGGCAATTGCAAGACAGCCTGAGGCTGAGGGAAAGATCAGCAAGACACTGATTCTTGGATGTGCGCTGGCAGAGGCAACTGCTATTTACGGATTCATCATCGGCCTTCTTATCATCTTCTTCTTACAGTAATGGATATGAGAACAGAAATGACAGGAAAGGCGGGTGGTAGACGTGCTGCAGCTTAATTTGAATCTTGTCTGGGAGATGATAAATCTTATTGTTCTCTTCCTCCTGCTGAGACATTTCCTGATCCGTCCGGTTACGGATATCATGGAAAAGAGGAAGAAACTCATCGCCGACGGCCTTCAGAATGCGCAGGACGCCCAGAACGATGCAATGAAAATGAAACAGGAATATGAGGACGCGCTGAAAGGGGCAAAGCAGGAGTCAGTCAAGATTCTGGAAAATGCCCGGACAGAAGCAAAATCCGAGTATGACCGGATCGTGGGAGAAGCCGGAGAACGCGCCGGCAGTATTATAGAGTCTGCGAAGGAGACTGTGCGCATGGAGCGCGAGAAGACCATGAATGAACTCAGATCAGAGATCGCTGGTCTTGCTGTCGCTTCGGCAGGAAAGATCCTCGGACGCCAGGCAGGCAGCGGGGATGACCAGAACTTATATGATCAGTTTCTCGAAGAAGTAGGTGAAGCGCATGAAGACACAGACAAGTAACCGTCAGATGTACTGCCCTGCGGCGGCGCTGAGATACGCACGTGTCCTCTTCGAGCTGAAAGTGCCGGAAGAAGCCGTGGAGACGGCGAAAGCCATGTTTGAGGAAGTGCCTCAGCTTCACGACATATTTGTCAATCCGACACTTCCGCTGAAAAAGAAACTGGATGTGATAGACAGGGTATTTCCTCAGGAGATCAGAAATTTCCTGAAGGTTGTGTGCAAATATCAGAGGATGGATCTTATCAAGGATATATTTGACGCATATGACAGATACTGCGCCGAACAGAAGAAAGTCCTGAATGCCGTGCTGACATGCACGATGCCCCCCAGTGAGGAACAGAAACAGGGGATGGAAGCATTCCTCTGCAAGAAATACGGCGCTTCGGAAGCGCATATCGAAGTCTGCAGGGACGAGGACCTGCTGGGAGGATTTGTCCTCCGGGTGGGAAGCGACGAGTACGACTGGAGTATGAAAGGCCGTCTTGACAGACTGAAAGAAAAATTAACCTGGAGGTGAACAAGGTGAGTTCAATCAGTTCAGATGAGATTATCTCGATCCTCAGGGAAGAGATAGAGAATTTTGATGAGATGAGCAAGGACAGTGAAGTCGGTACTGTCGTTGCTGTTGGCGATGGGATCGCCACGATCTACGGGATTGATCACGCCATGTACGGGGAGATCGTTACATTTGATACCGGACTGAAGGGAATGGTCCAGGATATCAAGAAGAATGAGATCGGATGTATTCTGTTCGGAAGCGATACGGAGATCCGCGAGGGTACCAAGGTTACCCGTACAGGAAAGAAGGCGGGCGTCCCGGTTGGAGACGCGTTCATCGGAAGAGTTGTAAATGCTCTTGGTGAACCTATTGACGGAAAGGGAGAAATCCCCTCAGACGATTATCGTCCGGTGGAGAATGAAGCGCCGGGAATCATTGACCGTAAATCGGTCAGTGTACCAATGGAGACAGGTATCCTGTCCATTGACGCCATGTTCCCGATCGGAAGGGGACAGCGTGAGCTGATCATCGGAGACCGTCAGACAGGAAAGACATCCATTGCTATGGATACGATCCTGAATCAGAAAGGAAAAGATGTTATCTGTATCTATGTTGCTATCGGACAGAAGGCATCTACAGTTGCAAAAGTAGTAAATACACTGAAGACACACGGAGCTATGGATTATACGATCGTAATGTCTTCGACGGCAAGTGACTGCGCGTCACTTCAGTATATTGCTCCCTACGCGGGAACCGCTATGGCGGAGTACTTCATGTACAGGGGCCAGGATGTACTGATCATCTATGATGATCTGTCCAAACATGCGGTTGCATATCGTGCCCTTTCCCTTTTGCTGGGACGTTCTCCGGGACGTGAGGCTTATCCGGGAGACGTATTCTATCTTCACTCAAGACTTCTGGAGAGATCCAGCCGTCTGAGCGATGAGAAGGGCGGCGGCTCTATTACAGCACTGCCTATCATTGAGACACAGGCCGGAGACGTTTCCGCGTATATTCCGACCAACGTGATCTCTATCACAGACGGACAAATCTTCCTGGAGAGCGGTCTGTTTGCATCTGGTATGAGACCTGCAGTTAATGTCGGTCTTTCCGTATCCCGTGTTGGTGGTGCGGCACAGACCAAGGCGATGAAGAAAGCGGCAGGAAGTATCCGTATCGATCTGGCTCAGTACCGTGAAATGGAAGTGTTTACCCAGTTCAGTTCTGATCTGGATGCGGCAACCAAGGAGCAGCTGGAATACGGAAGCGGCCTGATGGAACTTCTGAAACAGCCTCTTTATCATCCGCTCAGTCTGCATGAGAAGGTGATCACACTCTGCGCGGCAACCCACAAGGTGCTGCTGGGAGTAGAAAAATCTCAGATAAAGCAATTCCAGATGGATATGCTCCGCTATTTTGATTCTACATGCCCGGAAGTCGGCAGAGAGATAGAGGAGAAAAAGGTACTGACAGACGAGCTGATCGAGAAGATCGTGGAGACAGCGAAGGAATTCAAGAAGAGCAGGTGATAATATGGCAAATATCAGAGAGATACAGGGCCGGATCAACAGCGTGAAGGACACGATGAAGATCACGAACGCAATGTATATGATCTCTTCTTCCAAGCTGACCCAGGCCCGGAAAAAGCTGGCTGATACAGAACCTTATTTCTATGCGCTGCAGGGCGAGATCTCCAGGATCCTCCGCCACGTGCCGGAGCTGAGACACCATTTCTTTGATAAGCGGGAGAAGATCCCGGCAGAGGAACGGAAAATCGGTTCCATTGTCGTAACGGCGGATAAAGGTCTGGCAGGCGCCTACAATCACAATATCGTGAAGCTGGAGGAAGAGATCCTGTCAAAGCCCGGCATCCACAAGCTTTTTGTAGTCGGTGAGCTGGGCAGGCACTATTTCGCAAAGCGGAATGTGGAGATTGATACCAACTTTAAATACACCGTACAGAAACCTACCATGCACCGTGCCCGTGATATATCGGCTGTCCTTATCGATCAGTTCGAAGCGGGCGAGCTGGATGAGATCTATATCGTGTACACCCGAATGGAAAACTCCGTTCAGGCCAACGCGGAAGTGGTGAAGCTCCTTCCGCTGGAGAGAAGCTCCTTCGGCGAGATCAAGATGCCCCTCAATATGTACCGCGAAGAGATTGATCTGTATCCTTCGGCGGATGCAGTGATGAACAGCATCGTGCCTAATTATGTCACCGGTATGATCTACGGCGCGCTGGTAGAATCATATGCCAGCGAGCACAATGCCCGTATGATGGCAATGAAATCCGCTACGGACAGCGCAGAAGAGCTGATCCACGATCTGTCTATCGCCTATAACCGGGCAAGACAGGCGGCCATCACACAGGAGATCACCGAGGTATGCGGCGGTGCGAGGGCGCAGCAGAAGAAGTAGTCAGACTTTTTTGGAGAAAGAGAGAGATAGTATGAATAAAGGACGAATTGTACAGGTTATGGGACCTGTCGTTGACGTAGTGTTTGAAGACGGCAACCTTCCTTTTATCAAAGATGCTCTTGAAGTTGAGAATAACGGAAAGAAATGCATCATGGAGGTTGCGCAGCACCTTGGCAACAACGAGGTGCGCTGCCTGATGCTTGCCGCCAGCGAGGGACTTTGCAGAGACATGGAAGTCACGGCTACAGGCGCCGGAATCCAGGTGCCGGTAGGTGAGCAGACTCTGGGCAGACTGTTTAATGTTCTGGGAGAGACCATCGATGATGGAGCTCCTATTGAGAATTCTGAGAAATGGGTCATCCACAGGCAGCCGCCGTCATTCGAGGACCAGAGCCCGGTAGTGGAGATCCTGGAGACGGGAATCAAGGTAATTGACCTTCTTGCTCCATATGCAAAGGGTGGTAAGATCGGTCTTTTCGGAGGAGCCGGTGTCGGTAAGACCGTGCTGATCCAGGAGCTGATCCGTAATATCGCTACAGAGCACGGCGGATATTCTATCTTTACCGGAGTCGGAGAGCGTTCCCGTGAGGGAAATGACCTCTGGTCTGAGATGAAAGAGTCGGGAGTTCTGGAGAAAACCGCTTTGGTTTTCGGACAGATGAACGAGCCCCCCGGAGCGCGTATGCGTGTGGCTGAGACAGGTCTGACCATGGCGGAGTATTTCCGTGACGAGCAGCATCAGAACGTGCTTCTCTTTATCGATAACATTTTCCGCTTCACACAGGCAGGATCTGAGGTGTCCGCTCTGCTGGGACGTATGCCTTCAGCCGTTGGATATCAGCCGACTCTGGCAACGGAAATGGGTGAGCTTCAGGAACGTATCGCTTCTACAAAGAACGGATCAGTTACCAGTGTGCAGGCTGTATATGTGCCGGCCGACGACCTGACTGACCCGGCGCCGGCCACAACATTCGCCCATCTGGATGCGACAACAGTACTTTCCAGAAAGATCGTGGAGCAGGGTATCTACCCGGCAGTAGATCCGCTGGAGTCCAGTTCCCGTATCCTTGAGGCTGACGTGGTAGGACAGGAGCACTATGAAGTTGCAAATAAGGTAATCGCCATCCTTCAGAAATATAAAGAGCTGCAGGATATTATCGCGATCCTCGGTATGGAGGAACTTTCTGACGAGGATAAGGCCACTGTCATGCGTGCGAGAAAAATCCAGAGATTCCTGTCACAGCCCTTCTTCGTGGCTGAGACATTTACCGGAACACCTGGAAAATATGTTCCGCTGAAGGAAACGATCCGGGGCTTTAAGATGATCATTGACGGTGAAATGGATGAATATCCGGAATCTGCATTCTTCAATGTGGGAACCATTGATGATGTGATTGCAAAGGCAAAAGCCGAGGCGGCCGAAACTGAGGAAGCACAGGGCTGATAGGAGTTGATGAGATGGAGACATTTGGTCTGAAAATCATTGCAAGCGATAAAGTCTTTTATGAAGGCCGCTGCAGAAATCTGATCATTCCTGCGCCGGACGGAGAAAAAGGAATCCTTCCCAATCATGAAAATATGGTTATTGCCATTGCGGTTGGAATTGCCCGCATGGAAGTGGAAGAAGGAAAATGGACAGAGGTTGCGGTGGGAACGGGATTTGCCGAGATCGTCAACAACCGTGTCACTCTTCTGGTCGACACAGCGGAACGGCCGGAGGATATCGACGTCCGCCGGGCGGAAGAGCAGCGGGAGCGCGCGGAGGAGCAGATGCGCCAGAAACAGAGTACCCAGGAGTATTATCACACCCGGGCTTCTCTGGCAAGGGCCATGAACCGACTGCGCCTTGCACAGGATAAGAAGTGGAATATATAAAAGGCTGGCCGGGCGATGCCCGGTATATGAGGACCCCGCCGGTCTGGACCGGTCGGGGTTTTTTCCTTGCAATTTAATGCCGAGTATACTACAATATTCATGATACAGGGTCAAAAGTTCGTGCGCTTTGTTTTGGGTAAAAAGCAGGGAACAGGATCCTGATATTATATTTATGTCTGAATTTTGTGCATGGTACGGACTGGTCCGGCCTTTTGCAGGTTCGACAGCGAGAAATCCTACAGGGGAGAGAGTTTCATGAGTGAAAGTTTTACACTGCGTTCTCTGACTGATACGATCAACGGTATTCTGAGCACCGTGAGGGATTATTATGATTCAGAGTATGTTTATTATATTGAAAAGGAGCAGGATGATATTGAGACTGTGTACGAGTGGTGCGCGGAAAACGTGCCCTGGCAGCGCGACCGTATCAAGCTCCTGGGCAGTGACCAGCAGCCGAAGTGGATGCGTCAGGAGATCACAGATACGACGGCAGACAGCTACAGTGTATTTTATCAGCTGACTGATGATACGACTGCAGTGCTTGCTGCAGTGGGTGTACACCGGGGGGGATGTGATCTGGCCCTTCTCCGGGCGCTTGTGCCGTATATACCGCAGGCGATCGCTTTGCAGAAAATGCAGAAGCAGCAGGAGTATCTGAGTTATCATGATGATCTGACCGGACTGCTGAACCGGAACAGTTTTGTGGATTATACGGGAAATGTAAATACAGAAGAGCTGCAGTCTCTGGGCGCAGTGTCAGTTGACATTAACGGACTGAAAAATTTCAATAAAGAATTCGGCCGAGCCTACGGAGACGAGGTTGTAACCCGGGTGGGTGAGGTCCTGGGGGAATATTTCCACAGCGGTTCTGTCTACAGAATGACCGGAGACGAGTATCTGGTCCTTTCTGAGAATACCACATATGAAGAATTTACAAAGCAGGTCGATGCCGCACATACGAAGCTTGACAATATCAGTCTGGGACTGGTATCCATGGGATATGCCTGGGAGAAACTGGATATCCAGATAGAGAAGCTTGTTGGCAGCGCTGAGAACATGATGCGGGAGGAGAAGAGAAAGTATTACAAGAATCTCCGCAAGGGCCATCATGAGCCGATCATTAAACAGGATCTTCTGAATGATCTGGAAGAAGGAAACTTTATCGTCTGCCTTGTGCCGAAGATTGATGTGAGGACAGGAAAGATATCTGGAGCAGAGGCAGTTGTGCGTTATCACCACAAGGACATCGGAATTGTTAATCCGGGCAGGTATCTGAATCTTCTGGAGGAGACCAGACTGTCCCATTACCTGGATCTTTATGTATTTGAAGAGGTATGCAGGACGCTTCACCGCTGGGAGGTAGAGGATGTGCCAATGATCCCTGTGTCGGTGAACTTTGCGGGTGCAACGCTCCGGCAGGAAGGGATTGCTGAAAAGATGCTATTCCTTATAGAGAAGTATCATGTATTCTGTGAATACCTGGAAGTGGAAGTGTCCGAGTCCGGTTCGGATATGAACCAGGAGATGCTGGCGGAGACGAGCAGCAAGATACGGAAAGGAAATGTCCGGGTGATCCTTGATCATTTCGGCGCAAAAGATTCCAGTTTTTCCATTCTTTCGCTGATGGAGTTTGACGGACTGAAGCTTGACAAGAGTCTGACCAGCAATATTGTGGCGAATACGCGGAGCCAGATCGTGGCGAAGGCGGTCATCGATATCTGCCGCCAGCTTGGAGCTTATGTGATCGCCTCAGGCGTTGAGACACAGGATCAGCTCAATGTGCTGGAGGAGCTGGGATGTGATTATGCTCAGGGGACACTATTTAATAAACCCATCACGATCGAGACATTTGAAGTGAGATATTTAAAAGAGTAAATGAAAAGGAAAGCAGCATGGTCAGAGCATGGATTGCAGATGTAACGCCTCTTATGGAAGAAGCGTGCTATAGAAAATATTATGAGAGGGTTCCGCAGTTCCGGAGGGAGAAAGCGGATGCTCTCCGGAATAGGAAGACAAAGGCCCAGAGCATCGGGGCCTGGAGTCTGTGGGAAAAGATTCGGGCAGAATACGATCTGCCTGAATCTTCTTTATTTAATATTTCTCATTCGGATGTATATGTTATGTGTGCCGCACATTTCAATCTGAGTGATGAGAAAAGGCGGAAAAAACAGCCGAAAGACGTCTGTCAGCTGGGATGCGATCTGGAACGGATCAACAGTCTGCGGATGAATATAGCGAAACGTTTTTTCTGCAGGGAGGAATATGAGACAATTCTTTCAGGAAAGAGCGAGAAAGAACAAACAGAACGGTTCTACCGCTATTGGGTACTGAAAGAGAGCTTTATGAAGGCTACACGAGAGGGAATGGCGCTGCCGCTGGATTCTTTCTGTATTAGGCTGGGAGATCCGCCTGTATTGATCAGACAGCCGGAAAACTATCCTTCACGATATTATTACAGAGAGTATTTTGTTGAAGGGATCCCTTGCAGGATGGCAGTGTGTTCGACAGATGAGGAAATTGATACAGAGATACATATGGAGCTGAGTTTATGAACCGTACGGAGGATATCCTTACATATATGAAAAAGTTTTTACATAAGATTCGGGAAATACTGAGGTACACCGGGAAACAGATAAAGATAATACCGATCCGGGTGAGACACTATTGTCGAAAAGTTGGATTGTCAAAAGTTGTTTTTAATACAAAAAAAGTATATGAGAAACAATTTGATGAACAGAAATCCGGAAATGTACAGAAAAAAGGTTCGTTAGTAAGAGGAATCGGAGCCGGGATCCTGACCGGAATTCTGGCAGCGGCGGCGATATCTGCAGCAATATTTCATTCTTATGCGGAAGATACTGCTGATCGTGAAGCGGAACTGAAGTCTGAGATTGCGGAACTGGAGTCAGAAAAGAAATCACTGGAGGATAAAAATGCAATCTTGCAGATTGAGGGAGATAAGTCGGAGATTGCGCGTAAAAACGCAGAAATTCTGGCAAGTGATGAGGCGGGATGGTCTCTTGTCCTTGTAAATGAGGAGCATCCGCTGGCAACAGATTATGAGCCTCCCCAGCTCGTTGCCATTGATTCGGAACGCTCTGTGGATTCAAGGATCGCGGCTGATCTGCAGCAGATGATGTCAGACGGCGCTGCTCAGGGGCTTGACATGTATGTTACTTCGGCTTACCGTTCTTATGAACGGCAGAGGGAAGTATTCAGCGCCGGGATGCAGGAAAGACTGAACAGCGGCCTGGCTCCGCTGGAAGCATATGAGGATACAAGTACCTCTATTGCCTTCCCTGGAACCAGCGAACATGCCACGGGGCTGGCTGTTGATATCATAGCAAACGGTTATTCGGAACTGGATGAGAAACAGGCCTCCACTCCGGAGCAGCAGTGGCTGATGGCCCACTGCTGGGAGTATGGCTTCATCCTTCGCTATCCCCAGGATACCGGGGACATAACAGGTATCATTTACGAGCCGTGGCATTATCGATATGTAGGAAAAGAAGCAGCAAAAGAGATTACAGAGCAGGGGATTACCCTGGAAGAATACCTGGGGGAATGATGATTGTTCACTCGGTCCCGGGTGTCCGCTATAAAGGAGCTGTGTTGTCCCGGCGCGCCACTACGGGCCTTCGTGACAACACAGCTCCTTTATAGCTGGATACCGAGATACGGCTGAACAGTGGCAACCGGATTTTTGTCTACTTTTTTATTGACTGGAAATTGTTGATTTGCTAGAATGAAAAGAGGGAAAAATACAGATATATTAAGAAACTATAATGTTTCCAAAGAACTATCTGGGAGTATGGATTTTACATAAGGAGGAAAGTCATGGAAGATTTGACATTTGGTGAACAGGTGAAGATTATCCTTGGGAGAAAAGGAATGACGATCAAGCAGCTTGCGGAGCAGATCGAGGAGAAGACCGGGAAGAAGATGTCCCGTCAGAATCTGACGCAGAGACTTGGCCGGGATAATTTTCAGGAACAGGATATGAGGATGATCGCATCCATTCTGGAGTGTCCGTTTTATCTCAGTATCATGGGTGAGGTTCAGCATAAGAGTATTGTGAAGGCAGAGAGGCCGACGGCTGAGCACGAAGTGCCGGAGCAGGCGGCGGCTGCCGCAATGCCGGAGATAGCAGCTGCGGCTGTGGTAAATGAACAGGTGCAGTCCGGCATGGATACGGCAGTTTCGGAAAGTATAGAAGATATGTCTGCAGAAAATGAATATGATAATGCAGCGGAAGAAGCCGAAGCGCAGGAAGAGGCGGCTATGTCCGGAGAAACAGAAGCAAATGTACAGGCGGAAGGCTCAGACGTGTCCGGAGCAGAAGAGCAGTCTGCGGCATCTGAAGAGCTGGAAAGCGCCTACGAGGCAGCAGTGTCTCAGCCTTCTGAACAGGTACAGTCGGATGAAGTTGATATGACGATCGGAGAACTGTATGATATACACGAGGAGCTGTCCGAACTGGAAGAGAATGCCAGAGCGGGAGAGCCGGTAGAGGCTATTAAAGAAGAGCTGGAGAAACCGAAGAAAGAGAGATTCAGTTTCTTCCGGAGAAAACGTTCAGAACCTGTCAGGGAGAAAGAGGAGACAAAGCAGAAGCAGATATTCGGGCAGTCTGCGGATAAACCGGAGATAAAGGAAGAAACGTCAGACAGCCAGGTACAGATGTCAGAGGCAGGACATGTGAGCAGCCGGCGGGAAGAGGAGGATTTTGAACCTGTGATTTCCCGAGAGGATTCGGATGAGGATGTGACTGTGGGTGATGTAAATCCATACACCGGCAGGGAATATCAGTCCAACAGTGTGCGGATGCATCCTACAAGAATCGGATATGTCCAGGTCTATGACCGCAACATTCATAAATGGACAGATATGACAGAATGGGCGTTCCTGGGTTATCAGGAGCGTAAGAAAGCCCTTCTTGGCAAGGCTTACGAGCCGCCGATCTATCTTGACTGACGGTATTGGGAAGGACGTCGGTTTTTCATGTGCCCCGCAGTTAAATCTGCGGGGCACAGTTATACCCGCTAAAATATATCTGTGAAAATGTACCGGTGAAAGCTTTCTCTGAAGTCCGGAGGCAGATATAAGAGACACAGACGGTAAAGGAGGAGTTTCTATTGGATTGGAAGACGTTATTGTCCCCGAGGCGCGAACGGGAGTATACAGGCGGGAAAAAGTCCGGAGATCTCAGAAGCGAGTTTGAAAAAGATTATCACAGGATCATTGGCAGTGCGTCATTTCGGCGGCTGCAGGACAAGACTCAGGTTTTCCCGCTGGATAAAAGTGATTTTATAAGGACCAGACTGACCCATTCTCTGGAAGTATCCTCTCTTGGAAAATCTCTGGGACAGAATGTGGGAGAAAATATCATTAAGTGCGGGAAGGACCCTCAGTTCACTATGCAGATGAAATCAGATATTTCCCATATTCTGGAGTGTGCGGGGCTGATTCATGACATCGGGAATCCGCCGTTTGGACATTTTGGAGAAAATGCGATCCGGGAGTGGTTCGTAAAGAACCTGCCGGGGCTTTCCTTTGGAGAGAGAAGAGTAATGGATATGCTGACCGATCAGATGAAAGAGGATTTCTTTCACTTTGAGGGAAATGCACAGGCGCTCCGTCTTGTGACGAAGCTGCATTATCTTGTGGATGAATACGGGATGAATCTGACTTATGCGCTTCTCAATACGATTATAAAATATCCGGTTCCGTCCACGCAGATCGATCCGGCAAGCGGAGATATCCGAGAGAAGAAGATGGGATACTATTATGCAGATGAAGGCATTTTCCGAAAGGTTACAGAAGCAACCGGAACAGAAAACCGCAGGCATCCGCTGACATTTCTGCTGGAGGCGGCGGATGATCTTGCCTATAAGACGGCAGATATCGAGGACGCATTTGTAAAAGGATTCCTCACATATTATACTCT
The DNA here is from genome assembly GCA_944381495.1 of uncultured Mediterraneibacter sp. Taxonomy (GTDB): domain Bacteria; phylum Bacillota; class Clostridia; order Lachnospirales; family Lachnospiraceae; genus Mediterraneibacter. Next base: position 33,073 of record CALWLJ010000011.1, read on the forward strand.
TGAAAAGGAACTGGCGCCTCTGGAGAAAAGCTGTCCGGAGATGTCCTTTAAACCGCTGGAAAAGCTTCACAGGCTGTATGAGCGGGGAAAGGAAAAAGGAATCTCAAGCCCGGAATCTTATGCTGTGAAAAACTGGATCGTCAGCGCCCAGGGATTTCTGATCGGCTGTGCCACATCAGGTTTTACCACAAATTACGAAGCAATTATGTCCGGAATGTGGAAAAAAGATATTTTTGCAGGGACGGAGGGGGAAAACCTGATGGATCTGCTTGGGGATATCGCATATCGGTATGTGTTTTCTTCCAGGGCAATATATAAAATGGAAGTTACAGAGTCCGCGATACTGGATTTTCTGATGGAACGTCTTGTTCATGCGGTGTTGTACTATGATACCAGTGAAGCGGAGGAGAAGATGGACTCCATGGATATCAGAGTGATTTCCTTTATATCGGATAATTATAAGAATGCATACCGCCTGCACGCAGCGGGCAGGAAAGAGGAGGAGAAATTGTATCTCCGCCTCCTTCTTGTAACCGACTATGTGTGCGGAATGACTGACAGTTATGCGAAACGTCTTTATCAGGAAATGAACGGGATCATTTAGTGTCCCGGGAACGGCTGTCGTCAGAGCTGGATTCGCACTGGCTGATATAACGGCACCAGTGTCCGAAGTCGGCGCTGTCGTTCCGCTCATCCTCTGACAGATTCAGCAGGGGGACGTATTCCCGTGTAAACTGAGGGAATCCAAAGAGATCGGCGGCTCTGGCTTCCCGGGGATCGTAGATACCCGGAACTCCCAGCCACAGATGTCCTTCTTCTTTCACAAGGAGAAGATGACTGTAATTGTGATAGCCGTGGAGCAGAAAACTGTTATTTGCCAGAAACCAGTATTTGCGGGGCAGGAGAGAAATTTCCCGCCGGGTGATCTTCCTGGCTGTGGGCGCAGAAGCGGACCGGGAGCCGCGGGAAGTGCTTTCCTGTTGCATTACGGATGTTTCCTCCTGCGTGGAAACCGGATCTTCCGGGGGTTCTTCCATGGGACTGTTGTCTTCCTGAGGGGGAGGCATTATGCCGGGCTGTGTCTGAGAATCAGCAGCAGCCGGATCATCAGGGGGAATGCGTTCCTCTGACGAGGACCCGGGCCCGTTATCAGAAGGCAAGGTGTTTTCCGGAGCCGTTTCGTTGTCGGGGAAAGCGGTATTGTCCGCGTCGTCTGGGACGCCGGGGCGGGAAGCATGATCTTCTGAAGATTCCTTATCAGGAATGATGGATTCCTCCGGGAAAATGTCCGGTTCAGCATCTGAAGAGAAATCAGGCTCTATTTCCTTCCCATCGGAGGCGGAAGGATCTGATGTGTCAGGTGCGGCAGCTTCTTCCGGTGACTGCATGTTTGCGAGATTTACATCAAAAAATGCAGTCGATGCCATCCAGAAAACAGGCATCCCATCTGCTGGAAACCGGAGCAGAAATCCGTCAATCTGCTGCAGACTGCGGCCCTCCGGAAAATGAGATTCGGTTACCGGAAGCCGGATGGATATCATGTGGGAAAAACAGGTCAGGGATGCAATCTGGCTTGCAATCATCCTGCCGTTGTCCAGATAAAAAGCGTAAAGCTCCAGCGCGGCGCCATTTCCGGCACGGATTCCTCTGGCGTGGATCTGAAGAATACAGGACTGATAGTGGCGGGCGATTTTCAGGAAACCTACATTGCGTTTCCTCTGGTTATTTTCATATTCATATAAATAGCAGATGCCAGGATTCATAGATTACCTCTGGTCTTGTCTTTTCAAGTCTATTTTATTCGTTGGAGGAGAGAAAAAGAACCGGCTTTGAAAAGCACTGGCCGGCAGGCGGAAGACGACGGGAAAGAGGAGAAGGGATCCGAGGAGAAAATACCGTATTAAAGCGACAGGACAGGAAAGGATTTTTATGACAGAAATCAGGAAAACAGATACAACGTTACAAGCCGCGCAGGAGAAAGCAAAGAGAAATATTCTGCAGAAAAGCGGGCATGATTCTGCGGCGGCGCAGGCTGAGACAGACCGGAAATATATGAAGGAAGCTCTGAAACAGGCCAGGAAAGCTTATGCTCTGGAAGAGACGCCCATCGGCTGCGTGATCGTGTACGAGGGAAAGATCATCGGCAGAGGCTACAATCGTCGTAATACGGACAAAAGCCCTCTGGCACATGCGGAGATCACTGCAATCCGGAAAGCCAGCAAAAAGCTGGGGGACTGGCGGCTGGAGGGCTGTACCATGTATGTGACGCTGGAGCCGTGTCAGATGTGTGCCGGAGCTATCGTGCAGTCTCGTCTGACCCGGGTGGTGGCGGGATGTATGAATCCCAAGGCGGGATGCGCCGGTTCTGTACTGAACCTGCTTCAGATGGAACAGTTTAATCACCAGGTGGAATTAGTGACTGGAGTTATGGAAGAAGAGTGCAGCGCCCTGATGAAGCAGTTTTTCCGGGAACTGCGGGAGAAGAATAAGATGAGAAAGAAGTCTGCAGCCGGGGAAAGGAGCGGGAATCAGTGAAGGACAGCTTTGGCAGAGAGATAAATTATATGAGAATATCTATCACCGACCGGTGTAACCTCAGGTGCAGATACTGCATGCCGGAAGGAATCTGTCTTACCTCTATGAGCGAGATCCTTACCTTTGAGGAGATTGAACAGGTCTGCCGTGCTGCCGTAGGAGTGGGGATTACCCGTTTTAAGATCACCGGCGGCGAACCGCTTGTCAGAATTGGATGTCCGCAGCTGGTGGGCATGATCAAAAGCATCCCCGGTGTGGAACAGGTGACTCTTACGACAAATGGCGTCCTGCTGGAAAAATACCTGGATGAACTGATCAGGAATGGGCTGGATGCGGTGAATATCAGTCTGGATACAATGAATGCTGACGTCTATAGACAGATCACAGGGTTTGATTCTCTGACGGCAGTGGAAAAAAGTATTGCCCGGTCCCTTGAAAAGGGCATGAGGGTAAAGATCAACTGCGTTCCTCAGACGGGAATAAACGATGTAGAATGGAACGATTTTGCCCGGCTGACTTTGAAGGAACATCTGGATGTGCGGTTCATTGAGATGATGCCCATTGGCTGGGGAAAGAGATGCGCCGGAGTATCCGGGGATGCGCTTTTAGAAAGGCTGAAAGCGGAGTATCCAGGAATGGAGAAAGATAAGAGTTTACATGGAAACGGACCAGCTGTATATTATCGGCTGCCGGGAGCGCTGGGAAGCGTAGGATTTATCAGTGCTATCCATGGAAAATTCTGCAATTCCTGCAACCGGATCCGTATGACTGCGGAGGGAGAACTCAAGCCCTGTCTCTGTTATAGAGAAAGTGTGGATATCAGGAAGGTGCTTAGAGCTCCTGACAGCAGCATGGAGCGTCTGGAGTCAGCCATCCGTGAGGCAGTGAGCCAGAAGCCGCAGATGCATTGCTTCGGAATCGGAGACGGAGGGGACGAAAGCAGACAAATGGTTCAGATCGGCGGGTAAGGGGAGCACCTTTTACTGCTGTTTTCTGCACATATGATGCGTGCCGTGCGGCGCCTGTAATTATGGTTAAGAATGTAAGAGACGAAAATCCCGGATGGAATACCGTACGACATGTATCTGTCACGGTACCCCATCCGGGATTTTCGGTGTGCGGGTTAAATGTACTGTCCAACAATCAGGAAGACAGTAACGATTTATATTCTTTTTACGTGCATTGCGCTTCGAACATGACCAACAGACGTTACCCCAGTAGTTAACTCAGCCCAGGCACCCTCACGGCACCCGGGAGCTCCTGCTTAGTGCTGCTCCGTTCCCGGCCTGACACGGTTCACAGGTTCCCGTCGCGTGAGACCCAGACATCAACGCCACTTTCCGGGGGCAGCTCTGCCAGCTGCCGCCCTCTGCGCAATATCACCCCTGCTATAGCGGATTGCAGGTACAAGGTACCGCTAACACCCCGGCTGCACAAATCATAATTTTACAGGTTTTTTGTTGAAATGTCAATGGATAGTCCCCGTTTTCGTTTACTTAAAAAAGAAAATGTAGTAAAATTCCTGATTGGGGACGTAGCAAAATGCAGTTTTGCTACGTCCCCAATCAGGATTCAGTGTGTCCCAAATTGAAAATCAGTGTGTCCCCTCTTGAAAAGTTCACAATTTTATGGGATTTTTTATGTTAAATTGGAGTACTAAATTGTGCAGTATTACTATAGGGGACAGGGCAAAATGCAAAAAGGGACAGGGCAAAGTTCAATTGGGGACGTAGTGAAATTCGATTTTACTACGTCCCCGAAGGAGGAGAAGATGAAGATTATTCTTGCTGCGGTAAACGCTAAATATATCCATTCTAATCTGGCGGTGTACAGTCTGCGGGCCTACGCCCGGCGCTACAGCCGCGACATTATGATAAAGGAATACACCATCAATCAGCAGCCGGATTCGATCCTGATGGATCTTTATACAGAGGCGCCTGACGTGATATGTTTTTCCTGTTATCTGTGGAACATACTGTATGTGGAGCAGATCATGACAGAGCTGCCGAAGATCCTGCCAAAGGCGAGGATCTGGCTGGGCGGACCGGAGGTTTCCTATGATGCTCCGGAGATGTTGCGCCGTTATCCTATGGTTGAGGGGATCATGTGCGGGGAAGGGGAAGAGACTTTTCTGGAACTGGCCGAATATTTTCATGAGGAGGCGGGAAAAAGCCTGAAAAATATCCGGGGGATCGCATACCGGGATGACGAAGGAAGTATACAGGTAAATGAATCCCGTCCGGTACTGGACCTGAGCACGGTTCCTTTTATATATGGCAGGGAGTACAACGATATGGAAACATTCCGCAACCGGATCATCTATTATGAGTCCAGCAGAGGATGTCCCTTCTCCTGCAGCTACTGTCTCTCATCCATAGACAAATGCCTGCGGTTCCGTGATATAGATCTTGTCAGGGAAGAACTGCAGTTTTTTCTCGATCACAGGGTTCCGCAGGTGAAATTTGTGGACCGGACGTTTAACTGCCGGCACGACCATGCTATGGCGGTGTGGTCCTATCTTGCCGAACATGACAATGGGATAACGAATTTCCATTTTGAAGTATCGGCGGATCTGCTCAATGATGCTGAGATCACTTTGATCCAGACTATGCGTCCAGGTCTGATCCAGCTGGAGATTGGCGTACAGTCTGCCAATGACCGGACAATACGCGAAATACGACGGACCATGAATCTGGATGAGGTGAGGCGGAAGACGGCTCTGATCCGGGAAGCGGGGAATGTACACCAGCACCTTGATCTGATCGCCGGACTTCCATGGGAGGATTATGAAAGCTTTGCCAGATCATTTGATGTAGTATATGCCATGAAGCCGGATCAGCTTCAGCTGGGCTTCCTGAAGGTCCTGAAAGGTTCGATGATGTACGAAAAGGCAGAGGAGTACGGGCTTCAGTATCAGAGCCGTCCTCCCTATGAAGTGCTGTCTACAAAATGGCTGCCTTACAGGGATGTGATCCGTCTGAAGAAAGTGGAAGAGATGGTTGAGGTGTATTATAACAGCGGCCAGTTTCGCCATACCCTGGAACATCTGGAGACAGCAGAGAAGAAAAACGGAGCGGGGCGCTGCTTCCCCACTGCATTTTCCTTGTTTGAGGCTCTTGCCGTCTTCTATGACAGCAGAGGGTTAAATGGAATCAGTCATTCAAGGATCGCCAGGTATGAGATCCTCTATGAGTTTATACAGGAGTCAGATGTCTGTGGAGGAGACGGCTGGCGGGAGTGGCTGGCTCTGGACATATATCTCCGTGAAAATGTAAAGAACCGCCCGGAATTCCTGGGGGAAAGTAAAGTATTGAAAGAGGAAGCGGCGGAATTTTACAGAAGGGAAGAAGAGGAACGCCGTTTCCTGAAGGAGTATGAGGGATATGACTACAGGCAGATGAGAAAGATGACTCATCTGGAGCGGATTGAAGATAAGTTGCTGCTCTTTGATTATAGAAACAGAAATCCGCTGAACGGGGATGCGATGGTGTACGAAGTGCAACGATAAAAATCTTCCTCGTCTTGCAAAAACCATATAAAGAGTATAAAATGTAAACAATTGCACTCTGAGAAGATCAGAGGCGTATGGAAAGGAGAAGCCGGATGAATTTTTATGATAAACGGTTCAGACGGATCATATCTATTATTATTATCGTTCTGATTGTTGCCATGGTGGCAACGATGGTGATCCCTTATCTGGCATAAGGGGAATACAGGAAAGAATCACTGGCAGAGCTGATTCGCGGAGAAACAGACTGCGGGAGGGGAACGGATCTGAACAGCGGTCTGCATGAAACGATAAAAAAGAGAAACGATCAGCTGCAGACAGGACAATAAACGGAAAGGCAGGACGGCAGAAATCATGAGAGAGGGCAAGATATCCCGGACAGTCTGGAACCGGTATATCAGGAAACAACTGCATAGAGAGAGAGAAGAAGTACTTGGAACGCCTTCCTGGACAGAGGACTGTTCAGCCATCAGTGGGGAAAGGGCTGACACATTTATGTGGACAGAGGCGTCGGCCTCCGGAACCGGAGGGCAGATCGGATATTATGCTGCTATGAAGGCGGCAGGGGATCTGGCTGCCCATGGCGCCAGGCCTGCAGGCGTCTCGGTGAATTTCCTTCTGCCTCCGGATATCCCGGAGGAACTGACAGGAGAACTGACAGCAGGTGTAGAAGAGGCCTGCGCAAATGCGGATATGCAGATATCCAGGGTGACGGGAGAGGTCAGCAGGGCTGTCGCCTGTCCCATTGTCTCTGTCACGGCAGCAGGGTTTATGGAAACGAAAGCTGCATCCGCTGTCAGTCCTGGGGTCCGAAACGACGCTTTGGCAGTAAAAGGCAGCGCCGCTGCAGCACAGAGTGTCTGCCATTCAGCGCAGATGCGGGAAAACCGTATTCGGCCCGGGCAGGAGATCCTGCTTTGCGGTTATGCAGGACTGGAGGGAACACTGCGAGTCCTGGATGAGGCGAGAAAAGAGCTGAGCGAGAGATTTGTCCCGGCTTTTCTGAGAAAAGCAGCAGATTTAAAACAGGATATAGTCCCACCTGGAATTCTGCTGGAAGCGTGCGCAGAGGCGGGATGGAATCATATTTCTGCCATCTGGCAGATCGGCAGCGGCGGAATCTTCGGAGCGTTGTGGGAGATGGCAGAAGCAGCCGATGTTGGTCTGGATCTGGATCTACGTGCCATATCTCTGAAACAGGAGACAGTGGAGATCTGTGAGTTTTTCCGGATCAATCCTTATCTGCTCACCTCAGCAGGAAGTTTCCTGATCGCAACAGATCATGCGGGACGAGTGATTGAAGTACTGGAGAAGGCGGGGGCGCGAGCCGGAAGGCTTGGGGTTGCCACAGCGCAGAAGGCGCGGGTGATCACAAGCGGAGAAGAGATAAGATATATGGACAGGCCTGCAGCCGATGAGTTGCTGAGATGGCAGGATGAACGGATAACAGGCGGGCGGGAAAACTGAATATTCAGACAGACTTTTCTCAGAAGGCGGCTTTTGTCTGCTCTCCGGGAAAAGAGAAAATAGATAAGGAAACGTCAGATATATGAAATATATGACATGGCAGGAGGTAATCTTATGAATGAAAAGAAAGAGCAGCTGAGAATTGAGATATTAAAGTATATCGAGAAAAACAGCCGTGTAAACCTGGGAGAACTGGCTGTCCTTCTCGGTGTGGAAGAGACGGACGTCGCAAACGAGATGGCGGAGATGGAAAAGGAGAAGATCATCTGTGGATATCACACACTGATCGACTGGGACAAAGCAGGCGTAGAGATGGTGACTGCTCTGATCGAGGTGCGCGTGACACCTCAGAGGGACAGAGGGTTTGACCGGATTGCAGAGAGAATATACAACTATCCGGAAGTGTATGCGGTTTATCTGATTTCGGGAAGCTATGATCTGCTGGTCACTCTGGAAGGAAAAACATTGAAGGAAGTATCGAGATTCGTGTCGGAAAAACTGTCGCCCATCGACGAGGTGCTGAGCACTGCTACTCATTTCATCCTGAAAAAATATAAAGATCACGGAACGATCATGGGGGCAAAAAAAGAGTCGGAAAGGATGCTGGTGACACCATGACAAGAAATCCATTATCAAAAAAGATTATTGATATACAGCCGTCAGGAATCCGAAAATTCTTCGATGTAGCAAATGAGATGAAGGATGCCATTTCACTGGGTGTAGGTGAGCCGGATTTTGATACTCCATGGCGTATCCGTGAAGAAGGAATATTTTCCCTTGAAAAAGGAAGAACATTTTATACATCGAATGCAGGACTCCAGGAACTGCGGAATGAGATATGCAAATATCTCGAAAGAAAGATTCACGTTTCTTACGATCCCAAAAAAGAAACCCTTGTTACGGTGGGAGGCAGTGAGGCTATTGACGTTGGACTGAGATGTATGCTGGATCCGGGAGATGAGGTCCTGATTCCCCAGCCCTGTTATGTATCCTATCTGCCATGTACCGTAATGGCGGACGGGGTTCCGGTGACTGTACCTCTTCAGCATGAAAATGAATTTAAGCTGACGGTAGAGGATCTGGAGAAATATACAACGCCGAAAACGAAAGTACTGATCATGCCTTTCCCCAACAATCCGACAGGATCTGTAATGACGAAGGAAGATCTGGAGCCGGTTGCAGAGTTTGTGAAGGAACACGACCTGTTTGTACTATCAGATGAGATTTATTCAGAGCTTACGTATGGAAGCGAACATGTTTCTATTGCTTCTCTTCCGGGAATGAGAGAGAGGACCATAGTGATCAACGGATTTTCCAAAGGATTCGCCATGACTGGATGGCGTCTTGGTTTCTGCTGCGGACCGGAGGTCATCATCGAGCAGATGGTCAAGCTGCATCAGTTTGCGATCATGTGTGCGCCAACTATAAGCCAGTATGCGGCGGTGGAAGGCCTGAGAAACTGCGATGACGAAGTGCAGGAAATGAGAAAATCCTACGATCAGAGAAGGCGTTTCCTTATGAATGAGTTCAAACGGATGGGCCTGGAATGTTTTGAGCCTCACGGTGCATTTTATGTGTTCCCGAGTATCCGGGAATTCGGGATGACTTCGGAAGAGTTTGCGACCCGTCTGCTTAATGAGGAGAAGGTTGCGGTAGTACCCGGAACTGCATTTGGTGACTGCGGAGAGGGATTTCTCCGGATTTCATACGCATATTCCCTGGAAGATCTGAAAGAGGCTCTGGGCAGAGTGGAGAACTTCATCCGCCGGCTCAGGGGGGAGGAGTAAGGATGCTCAATATTGTATTGCTGGAGCCGGAGATCCCGGCAAATACAGGGAATATCGGACGTACCTGCGTGGCTTCAGGAACGCGGCTCCACCTGATTGAGCCGCTGGGATTCAGCCTCAGTGAGAAAGCGCTGAAGCGGGCAGGGATGGATTACTGGAAAGATCTGGATGTGACAACGTATATCGACTATCAAGATTTTTTGGAACAGAATCCGGGAGCAAAAATCTACATGGCTACAACAAAAGCACGGAAAGTGTACACAGAAGTAGCATATGAGCCGGACTGTTATATCATGTTCGGAAAGGAAAGTGCCGGAATCCCAGAGGAGATACTTGTGGAAAATCAGGAAAACTGTGTCAGGATCCCCATGATGGGAGATATCCGTTCTCTGAACCTGGGAAATTCCGTGGCTGTAGTTCTGTATGAAGCGCTGCGGCAAAACGGATTTCCGGGGATGAACCTGGAGGGACAGCTGCATAGACTGCAGTGGAAAGAATAAATGAATCAATATAACAGAAAGCGTACAGAGGAAAATGGATCCTCTGTGCGCTTTTTTTACGTGAGATAACAGCTGTTAACGCTGTAATGGATTTGGATTTTTGACATTTTTGATAATTGATTAGGGCTCTGAAAAGATATTTTAAGATATATTAGATATACTAATAATTTCTTCAAAGTTATAATCATAAATGATTTGAATGAATTTACCAATTTGGTATATAATAGCAACAAACTATTTATATAATATGCACAAAATACGAAAAGTGCATGAAGCTGACCATATTGGAAAAGCTATGAAGGCAGAAAATGTTCGATGAAAGGCGGTGTGTGAAAATATGGTTGAAGAGACGATCCAGACGATCCGTGAGACGGAACGGGAGGCGGATGAAAGGATTCGGCTGGCCGGGGAGCAGGGAAGACAGATGATCGACGAAGCCCGGAGCCGGGGACAGCAGATCCGTGAGGAAGCTATGGAAGCTGCCCGCAGCCGGACAGAACAGATACGAAAGGCCGCAGAGGACAAGGCGGCAGAGATGAGAGACAGAGCGGCCGGAGAACTGTCGGAGGAGACTGACAGATTGAAGGCCGAGGCGAGGAAACGGGAAGATGAGGCCGTAGATCTGGTTATTTCTCGTCTTATATAAGTATCGTATAACGAATATAAGCAGGATATAAAAGTATTTCAGAAAAGGAGGGGATAGATCATGGCAGTACTCAGGATGCAGCGGATCACCATCTGCGCCCTGAAGAAAGACAGAAAGGCAATTCTGGAAAAGCTGCAGCATTTTGGAACGTTGGAAGTGGATCATGTGATCGGAGAAGACGAGGATTTCAAAAAGATGGATACTGCAGGACGGCGGATGGGGTTTGAAAAGGCTGCCGCCGCTGCGGATCAGGCTCTGGATGTCCTGGACCGGTATGCCCCTGAGAAGAAGTCCATGCTGGCTGCTCTTGAAGGAAAGCAGCTGATCAGTCCGGAGACGGAACGGGCAGTACAGCAGGAAAGAAGAGGGCTGCTGAAGACTGCGAGAAAGATCATCGATCTTGACAGGGAACATGGGGAGCAGCTGGCGCAGATACGCAAACTGGAGAATGTTATTGAAAGTCTGACGCCATGGATGGCGCTGGACGTACCGATGCAGCGGCTGGAGACCGAGAGAACGGTTATGCTGCCGGGAACCATGCCCGGAGGAGAGACAACAGAACGGATACAGGAGCTCTTGGAGGAGAGAGCTCCGGAAATAGCTGGAGCTGATGTGCATATTATTTCTCGGGAGCAGAATTCAGTCTGTCTGGCTGTTCTCTGCTTGAAAGAGGACGAGGCGGCTGTGGAAGAGGCACTCAGAAGTGAAGGGTTTGCCCGGCCGTCCCAGATGAGCGGACAGGTGCCACGCAGGCAGAAAGAGAAGCTGGAAGCGGAAATACAGGAGTGCAGGAGAATAGCCGCGGAGCTGGAAGAAAAGATTGGGGAGTTGGCGGCTCAGAGAACAAAGCTCAGGATCACGGCGGACTATTACAGAGTGAGGGCGGATAAGTATCAGGTGCTGGGGCAGCTTCCCCAGTCCGAAAGGACATTTGTCATAAGCGGATATATTCCTCAGTGTCAGGCTTCCCGGGTGGCCGATCATCTGTCGGAGCATTATGACTGTGAGGTGGAGGTGGAGGATCTGAAGCCGGATGAAGAGGCTCCGGTGATTCTGAAAAACAATCCATTCTCCTCAAGTATGGAGGGAGTGGTGGAGTCTTATGGACTGCCTGCAAAAGGGGAAATTGATCCCACCACCATCATGTCATTCTTTTATGTGTTCTTCTTCGGGATGATGCTCTCTGACGCGGCCTACGGGCTGATCGTTGCTGTAGTTTGCGGGATTCTGGTATGGAAATATCCCAGGATGTCGCCGGGGATGAGAAAATCGTTGAAACTGTTTTTCTACTGTGGGATATCTACTGTAGTATGGGGTGTATTGTTTGGTGGATATTTTGGGAATATTGTTGACATAGTAACGGAAAAGTTTACGGGAAAGACGATTACGCCTCCGGCGCTCTGGTTTGTTCCGCTGGATGAGCCTATGAAACTACTGCTGTTTTCACTGCTCTTCGGCGTGATTCATCTGTTTACAGGCCTGGCGATCAAGGGATATCTGTGTATCAGAGACGGGAAGATACTTGATTTCTTCTGCGATGTGGTGCTCTGGTTCCTGCTCCTGGCAGGACTGCTCCTGATGCTTTTGCCCAGCAGTCTGTTCGCATCCATTGCCCAGATGGAGATAGTATTTCCTGAATGGCTGAACACGCTTGCAAAGACTCTTGCGGCAGCAGGTGCTATCGGCATCGTTCTGATGTCCGGGAGATCCAGCCGTAATCCTGCCCTTCGGATCGCCCTCGGGGCATATGATCTGTACAATATTACCGGCTGGCTCAGCGACGTGCTCTCCTATTCACGTCTGCTGGCTCTGGGCCTGGCTACAGGCGTTATCGCATCAGTCATCAATCAGATGGGAAGCATGCTCCCAAACAATGTGATCGGGATCCTGTTTTTTATCCTGATCTTTATCGTGGGACACTCCATGAATCTGGCGATCAACCTGCTGGGAGCCTATGTACACACGAACCGACTGCAGTTTGTGGAGTTTTTCGGGAAATTTTATGAGGGCGGCGGACGGCCCTTCCACCCGTTCAGGGAAAATACAAAATATACGGATATTAAGGAGGAAAAAATATCATGAGTGAATTAGGAATCGTATACGCGTTACTTGGAGCTGCAGTGGCTGTTCTGCTGTCAGGAACAGGATCCGCCATCGGTGTAGGTATTGCAGGCCAGGCTGCCGCAGGAGTCGTGACAGAGGATCCTTCCAAGTTTGCCAAGGTGCTGATCATCCAGCTGCTTCCCGGTACACAGGGGCTCTACGGGCTGCTGATCGGATTTATCACGTTATCCAAGATTGGCGTGCTGGGCGGAGGCCTGGCGGATCTGGACGTACAGACCGGACTTCTGATCCTGGCAGCCTGCCTGCCGATTGGAGTGGTCGGACTGCTTTCTGCCATCGCTCAGGGGAAGACGGCCGCATCTGCTATTGGTATTGTGGCAAAGAAACCGGATCAGTTCGGAAAGGCAATGCTGTTCCCGGCTATGGTTGAGACTTATGCTATCCTGGCTCTTCTGATTTCATTCCTTTCAGTAACCGGGATCCAGGTTTAGACAGGCAGAGAAGAGCAGGAGAAGGAGATCGGGAATATGAGTGGACTTGATAAGATGAAAGCCCGGATCCTGGAAGAGGCGGAAGGGTCCGCCAGGGAAATCCTGGATAATGCCTGCAGAGAGGCTGACGGGATCCTGGAGACGGCTGAGAAAGAAGCTCAGACCGGAGCGGACGCCTTGATCGCAAAAGCACAGCGGGAAGCGGACGATTATGAGAAACGGACGGTTTCCGCGGCGGATATGGAGCGGAAACGGCAGCTCCTCGCTGCCCGTCAGGAGATCATAAATGAAATCCTGGACAGAGCTTATGAAAAGGTTCGGGATCTGGATGAAAAAGAATATTTTGAGATTATGGGAAAGCTTCTGGAAAAATATGTCCAGCCTGAGGCAGGCGTGATCTGTTTCTCCGGGAAGGATCTGAAGAGAATGCCGGAGGAGTTCCGGGAGAAGATCCGGAAGACCGCCGGAGAAAAGGGCGGCAGTCTGACTTTATCGGAAGAGCCGGGACAGATGGAAGCCGGGTTCCTTCTGATTTATGGAGGAATCGAGGAGAACTGTACTCTCAAGGCTGTGTTCCGGGAAAAGAGAGAGGTGCTGTCAGATCTGGTGAACGGGATCCTTTTCGGAAACGGGACCCATAAGGAGGGACGGAGTTGAGCAATACAAAATATACCTATGCCGTTGCCCGCATCCGTGCTCTTGAGACTTCGCTGTTGACAGACGGGGTCATTGGACAGATGCTGGGATGTCCGACTGTGGAACAGGCTATGCAGCTTTTGATGGAGAAAGGCTGGGGCAGCGGCACTTCTGAAGAAAAGATAGAAGATATGCTTGCGTGTGAGGAGCAGAAAGCATGGCGGGTGATCCAGGATACGGCTCCGGATATGAAAGTATTTGACGTGCTGTCCTGCCCCAGGCTGTATCATAACCTGAAGGCGGCAGTGAAAGCTGTCTGTACGGGCTCTCATGTGAAAGATATATTTTATGACGGCTGTTCTGTTTCGGGGGAAGAGATGATGCGGATCGTGGAGAATAAAGAATTCGACCGACTGCCTGGACGGATGCCCGGAATAGCCAGAGAAGCTTTTGAGACATTGCTCCACACCGGAGACGGCCAGCTTTGCGATGTTATGATCGACCGGGCGGCACTGGAGGCTGTGCAGGAGGCAGGCAGACAGTCGGGGGAAACGATTATCCGGGAGTATGCGGATACGACGGTTTCCATTGCGGATATCAAGATTGCAGTAAGATGCAGCCGGACAGGCAAATCGGCCGAGTTTATGCGAAGTGCCATGGCAGAATGTGAAGGAGTCAGTGTGGATCAGCTGATCCGGGCGGCTCTGTCCGGAGAGGATGAGATCATAAAGTATCTGGAGGGCACTTCCTATGCAGGCGGAGCGGCGGCACTTGCCGAGTCGCCTTCTGCGTTTGAACGGTGGTGCGACGACAGAATGACGGAGTCCATGAAACCGCAGAAATACGAGACATTTTCCGTAGGGCCGCTGTTGGCGTATCTGCTTGCCCGGGAAAATGAGATTAAAACAGTGCGGATCATCCTGACCGGAAAGCAGAACAGCTTTCCGGATGATGCGATCCGGGAAAGGGTAAGGGAGATGTATGTATAAAATAGCAGTAATCGGCGATTACGACAGTATATACGGCTTCGCCACTTTGGGACTGAGCATCTGCCCTGTCAGGAACCGGGAAGAAACGCGGAGGAAACTGAAGGAGCTGGCGGACGGTGATTATGGGATCATCTATATCACGGAAGCGGCTGCGGCTCAGGTGCAGAGAGAAATTGAGGAATACCGGGAGACACCGCTTCCTGCCATTATCCTGATCCCCGGCGTGTCGGGCAATACCGGCGCAGGAGTAGAAGGAGTCAGAAAGACAGTGGAACAGGCTGTAGGATCGGATATTCTGTTTGGAGGAGTAAGCTAATGAGCACAGGAGTGATTAAGAAAGTCGCAGGCCCTCTGGTCATTGCGGAGGGAATGCGTGATGCAAATATGTTTGACGTGGTCCGCGTGAGCAGGCAGCGTCTGATCGGTGAGATCATCGAGATGCACGGAGATGAAGCGTCTATTCAGGTATATGAGGAGACTTCAGGACTGGGACCGGGTGAACCCGTAGAGTCTATGGAAGTTCCCATGTCGGTAGAGCTGGGGCCCGGTCTGATCACCAGTATTTATGACGGGATCCAGAGACCGCTGGATGACATTATGAAGATTTCCGGCAACAACCTGAAAAGAGGTGTGGAAGTTCCGTCTCTGAAAAGGAATCTGAAATGGGAGTTTGTACCTACAATGCAGGCAGGCGATGCAGTGGAGCCGGGAGACGTGATCGGTACGGTACAGGAGACGGTGCTGGTACAGCAGAAGATCATGGTGCCTTATGGAGTTTCAGGAACCGTAAAAGAGATCCGGGGAGGAACATTTACTGTAGAAGAGACAGTGGCCGTGGTAGAGACGGAAAATGGCGAAAAGGAACTGACTCTGATGCAGCGTTGGCCGGTGCGCCAGGGGAGACCCTACAAGAAGAAGCTGCCGCCGGAGATGCCCCTGGTCACCGGACAGCGGGTCATTGATACTTTCTTCCCCATTGCCAAAGGCGGTGTGGCAGCGGTGCCGGGCCCTTTTGGAAGCGGAAAGACAGTAATTCAGCATCAGCTGGCTAAATGGGCGGAAGCAGATATTGTAGTCTATATCGGATGTGGTGAGCGCGGTAATGAAATGACAGATGTGCTTAACGAGTTCCCGGAGCTGAAGGACCCGAAGACAGGACAGCCGCTGATGCAGCGGACGGTCCTTATTGCCAATACTTCGGATATGCCGGTGGCTGCCCGGGAGGCATCCATTTATACAGGAATTACCATTGCGGAATATTTCCGGGATATGGGGTATTCGGTTGCGCTGATGGCAGACTCCACATCCCGCTGGGCAGAGGCTCTCAGGGAGATGTCGGGCCGGCTGGAAGAGATGCCCGGAGAAGAAGGATATCCCGCTTATCTGGGAAGCCGTCTGGCTCAGTTCTATGAGCGGGCAGGGCATGTGATCTCTCTTGGAAAGGAAGGCCGGGAAGGCGCTCTCTCCGTGATCGGTGCAGTATCTCCGCCGGGAGGCGACACATCAGAACCTGTATCGCAGGCGACCCTTCGTATCGTAAAGGTATTCTGGGGACTGGATTCGGAACTGGCGTATAAGAGGCATTTCCCGGCTATTAACTGGCTGAACAGTTATTCCTTGTATCTGGATGATATGGAAAAATGGTTTAATGCGGAGGTGGCTCCTGACTGGATGGAGGGACGTCAGAAGATGATGAGCCTGCTCCAGGAGGAAGCAGAATTGGAAGAAATCGTGAAGATGGTAGGTATGGACGCGCTGTCTCCCGGTGACCGGCTGAAGATGGAGGCTGCCAGATCGATCCGTGAGGATTTCCTGCATCAGAACTCTTTCCATGAAATTGACACCTATACGTCTCTGAAGAAGCAGTATATGATGATGCGTCTGGTCAATGCATTTTATGAAAAATCCAGGGATGCGCTGGAAAAGGGCGCTCCTCTGAACCGGCTGATCTCCATGCCGGTACGGGAGCAGATCGGACGTTTCAAATATGTGACAGAGGATGCCTTGGATGAGTCCTATGCAAAAGTAGAAGAAGAATTGGCTGCGCAGATTGCGGAGGCGCTTAGAAAGGGGGAACGCTAAATGCCGAAAGAATACAGAACCATACAGGAAGTGGCCGGGCCGCTGATGCTGGTCCGCGGCGTGGAGGGCGTGACCTATGACGAACTGGGGGAGATCGAGCTTGCCAGCGGTGAGACGAGACGGTGCAAGGTGCTGGAAGTAAACGGAAGTGATGTGCTGGTCCAGCTTTTTGAGAGTTCCACCGGAATCAATCTTTCTAACAGCAAAGTCCGTTTCCTGGGAAGAAGCATGGAACTGGGAGTGTCCGAGGATATGCTGGGCCGTGTCTTCGACGGCCTGGGCCGCCCCATCGATGAGGGGCCGGAGATCCTTCCGGAAGCCCGCATGGATATAAACGGCCTGCCTATGAATCCGGCAGCCAGAAGCTATCCGGAGGAGTTTATCCAGACTGGAGTATCCGCCATCGACGGGCTGAACACACTGGTCCGCGGCCAGAAGCTGCCCATCTTCTCCGCTTCCGGCCTTCCGCACGCCCAGCTGGCGGCACAGATCGCCAGACAGGCGAAGGTACTGGGAAAGAATGAAAACTTTGCCGTTGTATTTGCTGCTATGGGAATCACCTTCGAGGAGTCCAACTTCTTTATTGAGAGCTTCCGCGAGACCGGAGCTCTGGACAGGACCGTCCTTTTTGTAAACCTGGCAAATGACCCTGCTATCGAGCGTATTGCCACACCGAAAATGGCCCTGACTGCGGCAGAATATCTTGCCTTTGAAAAAGATATGCACGTGCTGGTCATCCTGACCGATATCACTAACTATGCGGACGCGCTCCGCGAGGTTTCCGCAGCACGTAAGGAGGTGCCGGGACGCCGGGGATATCCGGGGTATATGTATACAGATTTGGCTTCCATTTACGAGAGAGCAGGAAGACAGCGGGGCAAAAAAGGAAGTATCACCATGATTCCTATCCTGACTATGCCCGAGGATGACAAGACCCACCCGATACCGGACCTGACCGGATATATCACCGAGGGACAGATCATCCTGAGCCGTGAACTCTACCGCAAAGGGATCACGCCGCCCATCGATGTGCTGCCGTCTCTGTCGCGATTGAAGGACAAGGGAATCGGCGAGGGGAAGACCCGGGCTGATCATTCCAATACGATGAACCAGCTCTTCTCTGCCTATGCCCGCGGAAAAGATGCAAAAGAACTGATGGTGATCCTGGGGGAGGCAGCCCTCACCGAGATCGATCTGATGTATGCCAGATTCGCCGACGCCTTCGAGAAAGAATACGTCTCCCAGGGCTATAACACAGACCGCAGCATCGAAGAGACTCTGAACATCGGCTGGAAACTGCTCCGCATGCTCCCCCGCGCCGAACTCAAACGAATCGACGACAAATATCTGGATCAATACTACGGGACTGTCCCCGAAGCGTAGCGCAGCGGGACTGTCCCAGAAGCCCTGAAAAGGGCAGAAAATCGACTGTCCCCGAAGCGCAAGCGTAGTGGGACTGTCCCGGAAGCCCTGGAAGGGCGGGAAATAGACTGTCCCCGAAGCGTAGAAATTCAACAAGGAGGTGGCGGATTTGGCTGGAAAGCATGTGAATCCGACCCGGATGGAACTGACCCGTCTGAAGAAAAAAAGGGTCACGGCGATCCGCGGCCACAAGCTGTTAAAAGACAAAAGGGATGAACTGATGCGTCAGTATCTGGATCTGGTGCGGGAAAACATGGAACTGCGGAAGAGAGTGGAAGCAGGGATCCGCTCCGCTAACCGGAATTTTGTTATTGCGAAAGCAGGCATGTCGGCAGCGGCTCTGAACACGGCTCTTATGGCGCCGAAGCAGGAAGTAAGCCTGGAGGCCGTGGAGAAGAATGTTATGAGCGTGGATATTCCTGTTTTTAAATATAAGACAAGAACTGCCGATGAAAATGATATTTATTCTTATGGTTTTGCCTTTACTTCCTCGGATCTGGACGGGGCTGTGAAATCGCTGGCAGATATCCTGCCTGACATGATACGGCTGGCGGAGTGTGAGAAGGCCTGCCAGCTCATGGCGGCAGAGATCGAGAAGACGAGAAGAAGAGTAAATGCACTGGAACATGTGATCATCCCGGAGACGGAGGAAAATATCCGTTATATTACAATGAAGCTGGATGAAAATGAGCGGAGTACCCAGATCCGTCTGATGAAGGTGAAGGATATGATGCTGGAAGAGGCGCATCATTATGACTGTTTAGTGCACTAACTTTGCTGATTAAACATCCGAAAACAGAGGTATCTCTAAAATGTATTCTGCGGGGCGGGAGGATGCGTTCGGGCTCCGCTCCGCAGAAAGGTTTTCGAGATCAGCTCTGTTTTCTGGTCTATTTAAGACGGAAGTTAGTGGCTAAACAGCCGACCTCATACCTGCACATGTTCACACTTTTGGGACATCTGCTGCGGAAATGGAGGGAAAAACAGTCGTTTTGAACAAACGCTCATGGAAAATGGGAAAACAGGTAAGATTTTTGTAAAAAGTTTGTATTTTTTGCATAAAAAACTTCAAATTTCGAAGGAAATGAGTTACAATTTGTACATAAGTCATTGTGGCTTTGCGGCATTTTATAAAATGTCGGATTAACGCAAAATAAGTTTAGAATAGGGGAAGAATTATGGCAAAAGAAATGATTGCAATGCTTCTTGCCGGAGGACAGGGCTCACGTCTGTATGCCCTGACACAGAATCTGGCAAAACCTGCAGTTCCTTTCGGCGGCAAATATCGTATCATCGATTTCCCGCTGTCGAACTGCGTAAATTCCGGTATTGACACAGTAGGAATCCTGACTCAGTATCAGCCTCTTGTGCTGAACGAATACATAGGAAACGGACAGCCCTGGGATCTGGACCGTCTCCATGGCGGAGTTCATGTGCTCCCGCCGTATCAGAGAGCTTCTGGATCAGACTGGTATAAGGGAACCGCGAATGCGATCTATCAGAATATCTCATTTATAGAGCGTTATGATCCCGAATATGTAATCATTCTTTCCGGAGATCAGATCTGCAAACAGGACTACAGTGATTTCCTGAAGTTCCACAAGGAGAAAGGTGCAGAGTTCAGCGTAGCTGTCATGGAAGTGCCGTGGGAAGAGGCGTCCCGTTTCGGACTTATGGTAACAGATGAGAATGACAAGATCACAGAATTCCAGGAGAAGCCGAAGAATCCCAAGTCCAACCTGGCATCTATGGGAATCTACATTTTTAATTGGGATATTCTGAAGAAATATCTGGAAGAGGACGAGGCAGATCCTGAATCCGAAAATGACTTTGGAAACAATATTATTCCTAATCTCCTCCGGGATGAGAGAAAAATGTATGCTTACAGGTTTAGCGGTTACTGGAAGGACGTAGGAACGATTTCTTCTCTCTGGGAAGCAAATATGGAAGTGCTGGATCCGGAACATAGCGGAATTGATCTGTTTGATGAGGAGTGGAAGATTTACAGCAGGAACAGTGGTAAGACAGGGCATAAGATCGGTCCCGATGCAGTGGTGGAAAACTCTATGATCACAGATGGATGCCGGATCAACGGAAATGTCAAGCATTCGATTTTGTTCTCGGGTGTGAAAGTTGAAGCGGGTGCAGAGGTAGAAGATGCAGTGGTAATGGGCGGCACGACTATCAAGGCAGGCGCTGTTGTGAAACATTGTATTGTAGCTGAGAACGTAACTATCGGAGAAAATGCAGTTGTAGGCGCAATGCCGGATGGCGAGAACAGCGGAGTGGCAACAGTCGGCAGCGGTGTATATGTAGGCGATGGAGCCAAGGTCGGACCAAACGCAATGGTCAGCAATAATGTAAAGGACGGTGAAGAACAATGGTAAATTCGAATATTGATGCATTGGGAATCATTTTCCCGAACAGTTATGACGATCTGGTGCCGGAACTGGTGGCTGACCGGCTGATGGCGTCCATTCCATTTGCGGGACGTTACAGAATGATTGATTTTATACTTTCCAGCATGGTGAACTGTGGAATTGATAATGTTTCTGTGATCGTACGAAAGAATTATCATTCTCTCCTGGATCATCTTGGAGCAGGAAGAGAATGGGATCTGACACGCAAGAACGGCGGCCTTAATATCGTTCCTCCTTTTGCAGAGAAGACGGTCAAGGTGTATAACGGCCGTGTTGAGGCGCTGGCAAGCATCCTTGGTTTTCTTAAGAGCCAGAAAGAAAAATATGTCATCATGGCGGATGCCAATGTTGCGGCTAGCTTTGATTTCGGGGCATTCCTGGAGCAGCATATCGAAAGCGGTGCGGATGTGACAGTGGCATATACCGAGGAAGAGCTTCCGGAAAGCTTTAAGAATACGGAGATTAACAGTAAGTCTTTGTACTATACTCTGGATCTGGACGGACAGAGAGTGACGAATATTAAGATCAACTCGAAAGCATCGGGTGTACAGAACTTCTCCATGAACATTTATGCGATTGAAAGGGAGACTCTGATCGACCAGATCAGCCAGGCGTTTGTGCGGGGATATGTATACTATGAGAGAGATATTCTGTCACCCCACCTGGTGACACTGAATGTACAGGGATTTAAGTTTGAAGGATACAGTGCGCGGATTTCGGATATGAAGAGCTATTTCGATGAGAACATGAAGCTGCTGGATGAGAATAATCTGGATGCTCTTTTTGACAAGGGGCAGATTTATACAAAGATCCGTGACGACAATCCGACCAGGTACAAGACAGGCTCACGCGTAAAAAATGTCATGGCGGCAGACGGCTGTGTGATCGAAGGTGATGTGGAGAACTGTATCCTGTTCAGGGGCGTTAAGATCAAGAGCGGTGCGAAAGTCCGTAACTGTGTGCTCATGCAGGATACAGTAGTTGAGTCTGGAGCGGATATCGATTATGTGATCACAGACAAAAACGTAGTGATCAGTGAAAATCAGAAACTGCAGGGAACAGACTCTTTCCAGGTATTTGTAGAAAAAGGAAAAAGAGTATAAAAGCAAAAAAGCACTGCGGATCATCGAACCTCCTGACAGATATGCCGGGAATTAATGTGGTAATCAGAAAATTATAATAAGGAAAAGCCGGAAGAAGCCGGAGCTGAAGGGAAGATCCCAGGATGCTCCGGCTTCTTTCATTATATGAAGATGTCGAAAAGGAATGAAGGGCTGGGGGTTGAAGCATATTCCGCTGCGTGTTAGAATAAAGAAACGCAACAGAGAATAATTGTGCAGCCGTTCTGGCGTACGCCCTTATTATATAAATAAAATGTGAATGGGACGGTATACGGAAAAAGAGACGGTTGCATTTTCGGCATTATGCAGAAGCAGGAGGAGTTTATGAATCTTGACCGAGAAAACATGAGGAAAATAAGGCAGCTGATCCTGTTTACGATCATCGTATTGATCGCGCTGTGGAACTATGCGATCATCCTGGGGGCTGTCAGATATGCGCTGGGAATCATATTTCCATTTATCCTGGGCGGAGGAATCGCGTTCGTTCTGAATGTTCCCATGTGCTTCCTTGAGGAGTTGATCTTCTACAATAAGAAGTTGAAGGATAAAAAGATAGCGAACCGTCTGGCGCGGCCTGTCAGTCTGGTGCTTACCATTGTGATCGTGATCGGAGTCGTAGTACTGGTCATGTTTGTTGTGATTCCTGAACTGACCCGGACGCTTATGTCTCTTGGAAGGACGATCCAGATATTTATACCGGAGGCTCAGAGATTTCTGGAGGATCTGTTTACAAATAACAGTGACATGAGAGCCTGGCTGAATAGTCTGGACCTGAATGTGGATACGATCATGAGAAACGCGATGGAGTTCTTTCAGAATGGTGCGGGAAATGTGCTGAACTCGACTATGTCCGCAATCGGTTCTATTGTGAGCGGAGTGACTACATTTGTTATTGCTTTTGTTTTTGCCTGCTACATCCTGCTGCAGAAAGAGAAGCTGAGAGTGCAGGTGAAGAAGGTACTGGATGCCTTCCTCAAACCGGAGCGTGTGGAATGGGTTACAGAGGTGTGCTCTCTGACGGCAAAGACTTTTTCCAACTTTCTGGCAGGCCAGTGCCTTGAGGCCCTGATCCTGGGGGGCATGTTCTTTGTGGTGATGACCATTTTCAGTATGCCATATACGCTGCTGATCAGCGTCCTGATCGCCTTTACCGCACTGATTCCCATATTCGGCGCCTTCATCGGATGTATCGTGGGAGCATTTCTCATCCTGATGGTAGATCCGCTGCAGGCACTGGGCTTTGTGATCATGTTCCTTGTCCTTCAGCAGATTGAAGGCAATATGATCTATCCCAAGGTTGTAGGTAAGTCCGTGGGCCTTCCATCCATCTGGGTCCTGGCAGCAGTCACCGTGGGCGGCAGTCTCATGGGAGTGATAGGAATGCTGGTATTCATTCCTATTGTATCGGTTATCTATGCTCTGTTCCGTGCCAGCGTGTATAAAAGGCTGAAAAAGAAAAAAATTCTGGCAGAGACTGAGGAGAGTCGGAAGCCGGAGGCTGAGACGGCGACAAAAGACTGACGAAATTATAGAGAAGTGAAACAGGATATGCAATAAAGGGCTTGACTTCCATCGGGCCGGCATGGTACAATGTCATGGCGAATGGAAGTAGGCCTTTTTTTTATGCCTAAAAACAGATGGCTTCGCAACCATCAGTAACACGTAGTGAATATGTTAAAAGCGAGGTGGAAGTTGTGCGCACAAGAATTACACTGGAGTGTACGGAATGCAAGAACCGTAACTACAACATGACAAAGGATAAGAAAGCTCATCCGGAACGCATGGAGACCAAGAAGTACTGCAGATTCTGCAAATCACACACACTGCACAAGGAAACGAAGTAGTCGCCGGAAGGAAGTGGATACCATGGGTGAGAAGACCAAAACTCAGAAAAAGAGCTGGTTCAAAGGACTTCAGGCTGAGTTCAAGAAGATCATTTGGCCAGATAGGAAGACACTTGCGAAACAGACCACGGCAGTCGTTGCTGTTTCCGTTGTTCTCGGGGTGATCATCGCTGTGGTTGATGTGATTCTGAGATACGGAATTGATTTACTGGTGAAATAGTTGACAGCGGCAGAAAGGTGATTTTATGTCAGAGGCAAAATGGTATGTTGTTCATACTTATTCAGGGTATGAGAACAAAGTAAAGGCTAATATTGACAAGGCGATCGAGAACCGTCATCTGGAAGACCAGATCCTTGAAGTACGCGTGCCTCTTGAAGAGGTGGTGGAGCTTAAGAACGGCGTTCAGAGAACGGTTCAGAGGAAGATGTTTCCGGGCTATGTCATGCTTCACATGATCATGAATGATGACACCTGGTACGTGGTGCGGAACACCCGCGGCGTTACCGGATTTGTCGGACCGGGATCCAAGCCGGTTCCGCTGGAGGACAGCGAGATGGAGAACATGGGGATCAAACGGGACGACGTGGTTGTTGACTTTGGCGTTGGTGATACAGTCACTGTGCTCAGCGGAGCCTGGGAAGGCACTGTGGGAGTAATCCAGAGCATGAATGAGCAGAAGAAGAGCCTGTCGATCAATGTTGAACTGTTTGGCCGAGAGACTCCGGTTGAACTCAGCTTTTCAGAAGTGAAGAAAATGGATTAAAAAAACGTGGGAGGGAGTAATCCCGCCAATACCACAAGGAGGTTATTTAAAATGGCAAAAAAAGTAGAAGGATATATCAAATTACAGATTCCTGCCGGCAAGGCAACTCCGGCACCGCCGGTTGGACCTGCACTTGGACAGCATGGTGTAAATATTGTTGAATTTACAAAACAGTTCAATGCAAGAACAGCAGATCAGGGAGATCTGATCATCCCTGTTGTTATTACCGTATATAATGACAGAAGCTTCAGCTTCATCACAAAGACACCTCCGGCAGCAGTTCTGATCAAGAAAGCATGCAAGATCAAATCTGGATCAGGCGTGCCGAACAAGAACAAAGTTGCTACGATCACAAAGGATCAGGTAAAAGAAATCGCTGAGATGAAGATGCCTGACCTGAACGCTGCATCTATCGAGACAGCGATCAGCATGATCGAGGGAACATGCCGTTCCATGGGTGTTGTAGTAGCAGACTAAGACCGGAGCAGAAGTAATTCGGATTTATCAGACAGTGCCGCTTCGTGAGCTGGCCGGGTCCCGGGGAGGGGCGGGCCGGATGCACGGAACGGACCGGATATGCAGTAAATTCACGAAACAAGTGGGAGGGGATATTCCCGCTAATACCACAAGGAGGTTATTTTTAAAATGAAACGAGGAAAAAAATATATTGAAGCTGCAAAACTGATCCAGAGAGGAAACCTCTACGACAAAGATGAGGCAATCGCCCTGGTAAAGAAAGCAGCAGTGGCTAAATTTGACGAGACAATCGAAGCTCATATCAGAACCGGATGTGACGGACGTCACGCTGACCAGCAGATCCGTGGTGCGGTTGTTCTTCCGCACGGAACAGGTAAGAAAGTCCGCATCCTTGTATTTGCAAAGGACGCTAAGGCTGAGGAAGCTAAGGCAGCAGGCGCTGACTTCGTTGGCGGAGACGAGCTGATCCCGAAGATCCAGAACGAGGGATGGCTTGACTTTGACGTTGTAGTTGCTACACCGGATATGATGGGTGTTGTTGGTCGTCTTGGACGTGTACTTGGACCGAAGGGTCTCATGCCGAACCCGAAGGCTGGTACCGTTACAATGGACGTTACAAAGGCAATCAACGATATCAAAGCCGGTAAGATTGAGTACAGACTGGACAAGACAAATATTATCCACGTGCCGATCGGTAAAGCATCCTTTACTGAGGAGCAGTTAGCGGACAACTTCCAGACGCTTATCGATGCAATCAACAAAGCAAGACCGGCAGCTGTTAAGGGACAGTATCTGAAGAGTGTAACTCTTACATCAACAATGGGCCCTGGCGTGAAGATCAACCCGATGAAACTTGCGTAATTAATTGCGATAAAATGAAAAGCCATGTGCAGGACGGACTGTACATGGCTTTTTCTGTTAAGCACAGAGCGTGCGCGTTAAGGCAGAGTAAAGCGGCTGCGGCGCTTATATGAACAGCTTCAAGTCAGCGCTTCGCCGACTGTGTGGGCCGCGGCGCCCGCAGGCAAATGACACGCGGCGCCATTTGCCTGGAGATGAACAGCAAATAGTATGAACAGGGGGAGTATATTAAGATGGAACTGACTATCACTACCTTGATCGAAAACGGAGAAGATGAAGAGAAATGCCTGAACAGCGAACATGGACTCGCTCTTTATCTGGAGTATGACGGGGAAAAGATTCTTTTTGACACCGGGCAGACAGGAAATTTTGTGGATAATGCGGCCGTACTGGGGAAATCTCTGAACGATCTGGACTATGTTGTTCTCAGTCACGGACATTATGACCATGGAGGCGGAGTGAAACGTCTGCTCCCTCTGATGAGCAGCGAGACAAAGATCGTTCTGGGAGACGGATATTTTCGCTCGAAATATAAAAGAACAGCTCAGGGATATCGTTTCAATGGCGTGTCGTTTTCCGAAGAAGATCTGATCCGGGGAGAAAATCAGATTATAACAGTACGAGGAAAAATGGAGCGGATCGGAAAGCGGCTTCTGGTCTTCCGCGATTTTACATATCGTACAAAGTTTGAAAAAGTCAATCCCAACATGTGTATAAAGGTGGAAGAGTCATTTGTCCCGGATGAGTTCAGAGATGAGATCGTGCTTGGTGTGGAAATGGAGGCAGGTCTGGTTGTTATAGCGGGATGCTCTCATGCGGGGATCGTTAATATCCTGGAGGATATTCGAGAAAGGAGCGGGCAGAGGATATTTGCTGTTATAGGCGGGACGCATCTGGTGGGAGCGGAGGATGAACGGATCCGGCTTACCGCGGAGAGACTGAGAAATATGGACATACAGATGCTGGCGGTCTCTCACTGTACAGGAGAAAAGGGTGTTGAGAAGCTGAGAGAAGTGTTTGGCGACAGGTTTATTGTGAATAATACGGGAAATGTGATCACTGTGAAGTGAGCGTTATTCTGAAATGCGGGATTTTAAGAAAACGTAGGTTTGGAAAATTTGTGCGAGGGACTGGTTTGATGAAACATAAGATAATAAATAATTTGCTGCTTTTACTTACTGCATTGATATGGGGATGCGCTTTCGTCGCACAGAGCGTAGGGATGGAATACATCGGACCTTTTACATTTAACTGTATCAGGAGTATTATGGGCGGCTTGGTGCTTCTCCCAGTTATATGGGTTATGAGACACAGTAAAAATGAATGCAATTGCAGGACAGAGAAAGACAGGAAAACAGTTTCTTTCCCGGTTGATGAAAAGACCAGGGAGAATCGGAGAGAACTTGTTGTTGGAGGCATATGCTGCGGTGCAGCTCTGGCCGTGGCAAGCTCTCTTCAACAGATGGGACTTGTTTACACAAGTCCCGGGAAAGCGGGGTTTATCACAGCATTATATATTCTGATCGTTCCCTTTTTGGGGATTTTTCTAGGGAAAAAAGCCGGGATAAAAACATGGGTAGGTGTAGTGCTTGCAGTGATAGGTATGTATTTTCTCTGCATTACAGATCACTTTTCACTGTCAAGAGGGGATACCCTCGTGCTGCTGTGTGCGGTAGCTTTTGCTGTACATATTTTATTGGTCGATCATTTTTCTCCTAGAGTCAATGGGGTGTGCCTTTCATGTATTCAGTTTTTTGTATGCGGAGGAATATGTGCAGTGGCTATGATGTTGATAGAGCAGCCGCAGATTGAAAACATAGTTGCAGTATGGAAGCCCCTTGCATATGCAGGAATTTTTTCCTGCGGTGTAGCATATACTCTGCAGATTATTGCTCAGAAAAATACAGATCCTACCGTGGCTTCCCTGCTGCTGAGTCTGGAATCTGTATTCTCCGTAATCGCCGGATGGCTGATCCTGGGCGAAATGTTGTCGGGACGAGAATTGTTTGGATGCCTGCTGGTGTTCGCTGCAGTAGTACTGGCGCAACTACCTTCGGGGACGTAGTGAAATCAGGTTTTGCTACGTCCCCATTTGAAAACAGCCCTGTCCCTTTTTGAGTTTTGCCCTGTCCCCTTTCGAAAAGTGCACAATTTTCCAGAAAATATTTGACGGATAAGATGCTGGATTTGTGCATGTTTCCGATAGGGGACAGGGCAAATTTTAAAAAGGGACAGGGTTATCTGCAAAAAGGGACAGGGCTATTTTCGATTTGGGACGTACTGAAATTCAATTTTACTACGTCCCCAAAACGGTAACGATCTCGGGGAATTCCATCCCGTGAGATGCCTTCACCAGTATGGTATCTCCTTCTTTCAGTACGGAATCTTTCTCCGCGAAGAACTCATCCTTCGTATTATAATGATGAACTTCTGCGTGTTTCTCTGAAGAGACGGCTTCTTTGGCTCCGCGGGCTGTCTCGGCGGAGAGTTCTCCGATACAGATTACAACATCAATGCCTTTGTTAACTGCATATTTTCCGGTCTCATAGTGCATTTCTTTTTCGGTTGGCCCCAGCTCGAACATATCGCCCATAATGGCTACTTTGCGGGTGTCAGCGCAGGAGAGCACATCCAGAGAGGCGCGCATGGAGGCCGGGTTGGCGTTGTAGCAGTCATCGATGATGGTATAACGGCCGGTCTCGATCAGGTTGTTGCGTCCGGCAATAGGGGTGAGGGCTTCGATCCCGCGGCTGATTTCTTCATCTGTCATCCCGAGAGCATAACCGACTGCGGTCCCGGCAAGGGCGTTGTAGACCATGTGGTCTCCAGGGATGGAAATATGAGCGTGGAAGTGGGACGAAGGAGTTACAAACTCTGCATCTGTACCTTTCAGCCCCCGGTTCTGTACGCTTTCGGCATGGAAAGGACAGGTCTGATCCAGTCCGAAGAATATGGGAGCAATCCCGTTCTGGGGAGTGTATCCGCGCAGCTTGTCATCGTCGCCGTTTAAAATAATAGATCCGTCCGGGTTCATATAATCGGTCATGGAGGTCTTTTCCTTTAAGATGCCGTCCCGGGATCCCATGTTTTCCAGGTGTGCATACCCGATATTCGTGATCACGCAGATGTCCGGGCGGGCGATCCTGGCCAGAGGCTCCATGTCTCCGAAGTGGCTGATCCCCATCTCAAGGACCGCGATTTCATGTTCTTCACGGATATTGAAGACTGTCAGAGGAAGGCCGATCTCATTGTTAAAATTCCCCTCTGTTTTCAGTACATTGTATTTCTGAGACAGCACAGATGCGATCATTTCCTTTGTGCTTGTCTTTCCTACGCTTCCGGTGATTCCTACGACTTTGATGTTAAGAGAACGGCGGTAGTGTTCGGCCAGATCTTTCAGCGCCTGCTCGCAGGACTCTACCTTGATATAGGGATAGGAAACGTCGCCCAGATCTATCTCGGATACAGCGCAGAGAGCGCCTTTTTCCATGACCTGGGGAATGAAGGCGTGTCCGTCCACCCGGGCGCCTTTGATCGCTACAAAAACGTAATCCTTTTGAACCTTCCGGCTGTCGATGACTACGCCTTGTGCCTCGCGGTCTTTCAGGGAGGCATCGCCGTGGTAAATGCCTCCGCAGGCCTGAGTCATTTCCTCAATTGACATATGTTTCATAACCTTATGTTCCTCCTGTAAAAATTATAAACTGATAAAAGAAAAGCCGCTGTACAGGATCCGTCTGATTTTCATCTGTACAGCGGCGTATAAGTGTCCCTGCGCGCGTTCACGCTAAGCTCGTGAAGAACCTCGCTAAGCGTTCACATGGCACCCGGTCACTAGGCTCGAAAATACCTCGCCAAGTGTCCGTGCGCGCGTTCACGCTAAGCTCGAAAATACCTCGCTAAGCGTTCACAGCGTATCTTGCGTCCAGGGATTTCTGGATGATGAGTTCGCACAGGTCGCCGTATTCGATGCCGATGGCCCGGGCTTCTTTGGGAAGCAGGCTGGCGGCAGTCATGCCGGGGAGCGTGTTCATCTCCAGACAGTACAGGTTTCCGTCTGCATCCAGCAGAAAATCAGCCCGGCTGTAGACATTCAGTTTCAGCGCGTAATAAGCTTTGGTAGTCAGTTCTTTCATACGGTCGGAGATTTCTTCGGGGATGTCCGCCGGGCAGACTTCCATGGTGGCTCCGTCCTGATATTTGTTAGCGTAGTCGAAGAATCCGGTCTTCGGGATGATCTCGATGGGCGGCAGCGCCTCGCCGTCGATGATGCCGCAGGCGAATTCCCGGCCTTTGATATAGGTTTCTATGACAAGTTCATCTTCGTAGCGGAAGGATTTCTCCAGCGCTTCCCGGTACTCTTCCTCGGTGCTGACGATATAGACGCCGATACTGGAGCCTCCGGAGCAGGGCTTGATAACGACCGGAAGGGACAGGCCCATGGATGCAAGACTTCTGTCCTTCTCGGACTTATGCAGGCTGACGCCCATTGGGGTGTCGATGCCGGACTGGAGAAAGATCTGTTTGGTCAGGCCTTTGTCCATGGCTACCGCGCAGCCCAGTGAAGAGGGGCCTGTATAGCGGATGCCCAGCAGGTCAAAGGTTGCCTGAAGTTTGCCGTTCTCTCCCTCTCCGCCGTGAAGTCCGATAAATGTAATGTCTGCCAGGCGGCAGAGCTCGATCACGTTGGGACCGAGGAAACAGTCTGACTGATCCGGGCGGGAGGCTTTTACAGCCGCCAGATCCGGTTCTTCCTCGGAAATGTTGCCCGCGATCTCCAGGCCGTGTCCGGGGAGTGTGAATACATCTTCCAGATTTTCCGGAGGATTCTCCAGTCCCATATATACATCCAGCAGATAGGCGTCATGTCCTTTCTCCAAGAGGGTTTTACAGATTCCGGCAGCGGAGACCAGAGAAACGTCACGCTCTGTGCTCAGTCCTCCTGCCAATACAATGATCTTCATGATAATATTGCTCCTTTGATAATATATTTAGCAGATACAGAAATGTACAGGCTGAAAATGCCTATGCATCCTGTCTGTTGGCATTGTCCAGAAGTTCTTCCTTCGTGTCGTAGAGCTTCCTGGAGAGATCCACATAAACTCTGTGCGGATTGAAGAGACGTTTTGTCTCATCCCACAGGGTTTCTTTTTCCTGACGGCAGAATTCAGCGATCTCTTTGACTGAGGGAGAAGGATACTTGCACTCTCCGTTGATGAACACCGGCTTCAGGATCTCTTTCATCGTGTATGTGCCGCCTTTGAGCTTTGTTTTCTTCCAGGTGGCCTTGGGATCGAAGAGGAGCAGATCCTCTTCCGGATCATATACTTCATCTGCGAAACAGATCAGGTCGGCGCGGATCTTGCCGGTCTCTTTGTCGTAGATGCGGTAAATGGTCTTATTGCCCGGGTTAGTGATCTTCTCGGTGTTCTCGGAGATCTTGATCTTCGGGATGAATTCGCCTTCTGCATTCTGGATGGCCGCCAGCTTGTATACACCTCCAAAAGACGGACAGTCTTTGGACGTGATCAGGTTGGTGCCCACGCCCCAGGATGTGATAGCCGCGCCCTGGATCTTCAGGTCGTTGATCAGGAATTCATCCAGGTCGTTGGACGCTGCGATGACCGCGTCGGTAAATCCTGCTTCATCCAGCATTTTTCTTGCCTTTTTGGACAGGTAGGCAAGGTCTCCGGAATCCAGCCGGATACCGTAGCTCTTCGGATGGATTCCCGCGTCGCGCATCTCTTTGAAAACCCGGATGGCATTGGGAACGCCGGATTTCAGAGTGTCGTATGTATCTACGAGAAGCGTGCAGGCGTCAGGATAGAGTCTTGCATATTCTTTGAATGCAGTGTATTCGTCCTTGAAGCTCATGATCCAGCTGTGGGCATGAGTCCCCAGGACAGGAACATCAAACATCTGTCCGGCAAGCACATTGGATGTGCCGACGCATCCGCCGATCATGGCCGCCCGGGCTCCGTACAGTCCGGCGTCCGGTCCCTGGGCCCGGCGCAGTCCGAACTCCATGACTCCGTTGCCCTGGGCAGCGTAGACCACCCGGGACGCCTTGGTGGCGATCAGGCACTGATGGTTGATGATGTTCAGGATAGCTGTCTCTACCAGCTGGGCCTCCATGATAGGAGCGATGACTTTGATCAGGGGTTCCTTCGGAAAGATCACGCTTCCCTCGGGGATAGCGTAGATATTTCCGCTGAAATGGAAACCGCTCAGATACTGAAGAAAATCTTCACTGAAAATACCCAGGCTTCTCAGATAATCTACGTCGTCGTAGGAGAAGTTCAGATTTTTGATATAATCGATGACCTGTTCCAGTCCTGCCATGATGGAGTACCCGCCCTGGTTGGGGTTGTCACGGAAAAACACGTCGAATATGACGTTCTGATTGTCCTGGGTCTCGAAATACCCCTGCATCATGGTCAGTTCATACAGATCGGTCAGCAACGTAAGGTTCTGTGCGCTCATAATAATTTTCCCTCTTTTGTCTGTTTTGATTTTCGGGTAGCGTGAACGCGGTCGCAAAGAGGGCTGCGTTCATCGATAATTGGCAGGGAACAAAAAAATCCCCTGCATCAGGTCTCTTCCTCAGGTTGTCTTTTCGATTATAGCACAGGAGGAGGGAGGGAACAAGAAAAGCAAGGGATAAAATAGAAATATCTCGGTCTTCCGGCAGGGACAGAGTACAGTGGCGCTGCATCGTGTCTGGCAGATAAGGCGGGAACTGCGGGAACAGTTACTGCTCCCGCATTATTTCGTTTCTGGATGAACGGTATTTTTCCATTTCTTTTGCTACCGTCAGCCGGGTCTTCCAGTTTTGCTCGTAATCAGCGGCAAAATAGCAGGAATACAGGATGTCCAGCAGAAGGTGTACGGATACCTCTGTGGAGAAATTCCCGATCTTAGAGTAAAGCCGCTCTCGTGTTGTAATATCCAGTACGTAGTCTGCCAGAGGGCGGACAGAATTTTCCCCCAGACCTGTAAGCAGGATAATGGGTACATGGTTGTTATGGAGAATCTGTGCTTCTTCCAGGATCTTGGTGGGGGACCCGGAATAGGTTACCATGATGACACAGTCATCGGGAGTTGCTGCCATGGCGGTACACAGCTGCTCCGCATTGCTTGTCTCGATCAATACGTTTTTCTGTAGTCTCTGCATATTCCGTTTGAACAGCCAGGTGCAGTCCAGAGAAATACTGAGGGCCATGATCAGGATATTTCTGGAGCGGAGCATGCATTTCACGGCCTGCTCAAGTACCTCATAATTGATCAGAGACATGGTGTCAGAAATGCTTTCAGTATAGAGTGCGGCAATCTTGTTTGCCACCGCTGTCTGCGAGTCGCCGGGGGAGAAGGGACGATTGGCGTCCACATTCTGAAAATGCCGTTCCAGATACTCCCGTTCCTCCAGAAATGCTTCAAAGAAATCTGTCCATCCCTCATACCCGAGCCGCTGTCCCAGGCGTACAAGGGTGGCGGGCGTGGTGTACGCGTCGGAAGCAATCTTCCGGGTTGAGCGTCCCTTCAGTTTACTGCCCTGGGAGAGAAGATAAGCGGCCGCCGTCTTCTCTGCCGAAGGCAGATGCATTTCTTCAATTCTCTGTGTCAGAAGCATGGCAGAATCAATTCATGGCGGAGAAGACAGAGCAGAAAGCAGAACATCCGAAGAAGATCACCGTTGTAGGAGCGGGAGTGTCCGGCTGCGAGGCAGCGGTCACAGCGGCTCAGAAAGGACACAAAGTAACGGTCTATGAGAAGAGCGGAAAGATCGGCGGTCAGTGGCTGCTGGCGGCAGTGCCCCCTGCAAAGCAGGATTTTACAACCCTGGTGACATGGCTGGAGCACCGGATGGATCAGCTTGGCGTGGAAGTAAAGCTGAATACAGAATATACTGCTCAGATGGCGCTTGAAGAACAGCCGGATCAGATCGTTATCGCTACGGGAAGCCGTGAAAAGATGCTGCCCCTTCCGGGACTGGACGGTGAGAATGTATTTCTGGCCCAGGATATCCTGAGCGGCAGGAAGACTCTTACCGGAAAGAATGTGGTCGTCATCGGCGGCGGAAGTGTAGGAGTAGAGACAGCGGCTCATGTGGCACAGGACTTTAAGCATGTATCTATTCTGGAAGTACGGGACGGGATTTCTCTGGACGGAGAATATTCCAATAATTACTTCCTGTTCAAGATACTGGATGAGTTCAAGGTGGACGTCCACACAAAGGCATATTTCCAGAAGTTCGAGAACGGGACGGTTACATACAAATATAAAGACAAAGATTATGAGATTGACGATGTGTCGGATATTATTGTTGCCGTGGGATCCGCATCCAATCAGGATTTGTATCATGAACTGAAAGATACAGGAATCGAGACTGTTCTGACCGGAGATGCTAAAGATGTGAAGCAGGGAATCAAGAATATTGAAGAAAGTTACTATCTTGGGTGGTCATTATAAGAGTTAACAGGTGTAACGACGGGGAGGAGCTGTGTCATCACGGTTCCTCCCCGCAGTTTTGTGCGATACGCCCGGAGGGCGGCCGCCGTGCCTGCACGAGCGGACATCAGGGCTTGCGGACGGATCTGAGTTATGGTAGCATTCTCACAGAGATAAAAACGTCAAGTGATTACAAGGAGTGGAAACGATGGGCAGAACGGATGCGGAATTAACGGAAAGCGGAAAGAAGACCAAGGATCTGATCTTTCAGACAGCGGTGAAAATTCTGAAGGAAGAAGGATATGATAAGGTAACGGTGCGCAGGATCTGTAAGGAGTCCAACACGAGCAACGGCAGCTTTTATCATTTCTTCAAAAATAAAGATGAACTGCTGGCATATTATTACACCATGTCGGCAGAGGATTTCATGGAAGGCCAGGAAGAAAATATGAAAAATGCGGATCTGTATCATCAGATGCTGATCTGCTATAAGTGGTATATCCGGTATACTTCAGAGTTCGGGCTTGATTTCTGCATAAATTTCTTCAACTCGCACAACCGGGCCATTGATCCTATGTATATGTACAATGCCTTTTATGAGATATCAAGGAAATGCCTGTACGAAAAGCCGGATGAGATCAAAGAAGGGTTCACTGCGGATGAGATAGCGAAGGAACTCTGCATCCTGGCCAAGGGGATCATATTTGACTGGAGCTCTTCCAGAGGATCCTATGATATTGAACATGTGGCGGAGCGGATGTTCACGGTGTATCTGGACGGCGTGATCCGGAAAAGAACAGACGGAGAATAAGGCTGCGAGGCCGGGCGCTGCTGACAGAGCAGGACGCTCCGCTCTGCTGTGATACACATCAGAACAGCTGTCGCTGAACCGGGATTCCGGGAACTGGTGACTGAACTCCGCAAGGCGGGCGTTTCCGTAGGAGTGGATACTGACATGACCGCATATATCTAGTACAAGAAGCTGGAGAAGCTGGACGTACTCCGGGAGATGTCCTTTATCGTCACAAGCGAGGAAGCTGGCGTGGAGAAGCCCTCTTCCCTGTTCTTCCGGCTCTGTGTGGAGAAAGCCGGATGTGCCCCGGAAGAATGCATCTTTACCGGAGACAATATGAGAAAAGATGTAGAAGGGGCCTGCAGCGCCGGGCTTCACGGCATGTGGTATCATCCGCCCAGGCTGGAGAAGGAAAATGAGGGGAGATGCGGGTACCCGGTGATCAGGTCGTATGAGGAATGCCTGAAAGATGGCAGGATATGTATGGGAGAGATGGCAATATACGATGAATAAACAGAGACGCCCTTGAAGCAGGCTATATCAGCGTGCGCAAGGGCGTCTCTGTTTATTTCAATAATTTTCAGTATCCTTTACGGTCGGAGCCGATGCGCTCAATTAGCTTTGCCTCCTTCAATTTTTTCAATCGTACAGCTACCGTTTTCCTGCTGACACCTAATCGTTCAGCCAGTTGCGGCATTGTATAGCCGGGATCTTCCGCAAGTAATGTCAAAAGTCCCCGTTCCTTATCAGTCACTTTATCAGTCACCTTTACAGTCACCCGTATGATTCGATCCTCCGGTGCAGTGAACTTTATCATAATATCTCCCGGGTTGATCGTGTACTCCGGCTGCGGTACGCCGTCCTTTTTACAGGCGGAACAGATTTTCTCAATCCCACGTCCCCAGCTCTCAATAAAACCCGCCAGATAGAACACATGGGCAATATTAGGGTTATATGGAATAGAGGCATGTTTGTTCATCAGGTTTTCCAGTGTCCAGTTTTCCGGTAGGTAGCCGCAGTTGGCGATATACAGCTTATCTTCATATACACTGATCTGGATTGGTACACCGGATTGATACTGTTTGTGGCACAGAGCGTTCAGCAAGGCTTCCCGAAGGGCTTCTTCCGGTACAAAGTACCGCTCGATTCGCTGCATTCCTTCATAAGTGATCTTGGCTCGCATGTATTTCAGGTACACAAGCTCTACGATTTTGTCGATTTGTTCCAGGATGGAGCCGTGGATTTCATCCTGATACAGCAGATCGGCATCTGTCTCAAAATAGCCTATTTTTACATACGCACCCAGCTGCCATTTTTCGGGATCTTTGCTGAACAGGAGCATAGCTGCGTTGGTCAGATATGAGCCGTTCATCAGATGCAGTTTTAGTTTTTTTCGTTTATATTTCCTATTTCAAGCGGAATAGTAGTACCGGTTCCAAGTGCGTTATCAAAATTGACACAGTCTAATATCAGATCATCGTTCTGCAAATTTGCTTCAATCGTATTCTTGCCTTTCTATCGTATCCGCCACAGATAATTTTATTATAGTGTGGCAAGATGGCGATGACAAGTGGAATGAATGTTAATTCTCGGCAGGACTTCACCCCTTCAGCATCCTCTCTATCTCCTCCCTCTCCGGCATCACCCGCAGCGCCCCCTTACGGGTAGTGATCACAGACGCCGCTGCGTTGGCGAATGTCAGCATCTCTCTCAGCCCGTCAGCGGTCAGTCCCTCAAGCCCATGTCCGCAGATATAATGAAGCACGCATCCGCAGAAGGTGTCCCCGGCTCCGGTGGTCTCGATGGTGTTTTCCTGAAGGAAGGGAGCGGCTTCGGCCATGATTCCCTTATAATAGGCGCGGCTGCCTTCTTTTCCCATGGATACAAGGATCAGCGGGATCTGATATCTTTCACGGATCCATTCCACGCCTTCTGTGTAGTCCTCTTTTCCGGTGAGCCACTGGATTTCGTTGTCCGAGATCTTCAGGATGTGGCAGTGGGCCAGGCCGTACAGTACCTGTTCCTTTGCCTCGTCCAGGCTCTTCCACAGGGGCGGGCGCAGATTGGGATCGAAGGAAATGATACAGCCGGATTCTTCTGCGATTCGGATTGCTTTTTTTGTTGCTTCCCGCACGCCTTCATGAGTCATGGAGAGGGTGCCGAAGTGGAAGATCTTCGAGTTGCGGATCAGGTCTTCCGGTATTTCATCAGCGGTCAGCATCATGTCTGCTCCGGGATTCCGGTAGAAAGAGAAGTCCCGGTCACCGTCGGGAAATGTATGGACCAGAGCCAGCGTGGTATGGATATCTTTGTCCATCTGGAGATAAGAAGAATCAATTCCAACTTCCTCGATGGCTGACTTTAGCTGTTCTCCGAAGAAGTCTTTTCCAACTTTTCCGATAAATGCGGTCTTATGCCCCAGTCTGGTCAGCATGGCGAGAACATTGCAGGGGGCTCCTCCGGGGTTGGCCTCAAAGAGGGGGTTGCCCTGTCCGCTGACTCCGTTTTCTGTAAAGTCGATCAGTAGTTCGCCGAGTGCGGTTACATCGTATGTTTTCATAGCTTTCTGTTTCCTTTCCAAAGTTTATAGATGAAAATGGCAGAGAAAATAAAATGCTGCAGTCATTATACAGCGGATAATAACTGCAGCGTTTTGTTCTCTGCTTTTTGATCAATTGGGTCTGTGCAGTATTTTCAGAATCCCGGCATCAGGATATAATGTCATATTTTACGACATCCATATCCACTTTTCCGTCTGCGTAGAACAGGATCCCGTCTGCGGCAGGATCTGTATATATTGTAGCGGACATTGCATGTTCACCGTCGTTGGCAAATACTTCCACGCTGAAGTTGTCCAGGATGATCCTGAGTTTGATCTGCCCGTCGGTGCTGTTTACCAGGCTTCTTCTCTGATGGATGATGGCCCTTCTGGAACCGGAGAATTTCCGGTCGATCTTGAGGATCGATTCGTGAGGACGGAAGCTCAGCGCCGTATGGCATGTGCCGTTCTGTGCGAAGCGGACTGCGAATTTGCGGTACATCTCGTCTGCGTCGCCGGGGCGAAGGGTCAGCTCCATATCGATCCGGCGCCCCTGGATTCCCTCCAGACGGATGATATCATTGAACACGACGTGCTTGTAGCTGATCCGGTTCTGCCGGAAATCTTCCAGTTCACGGACCGGACGCTGGATCAGACGCCCGTCTCTGACAGACAGCTCTCTTGGGATGCTCATCTGTCCGAACCAGGGCTTCTCCGGAGAGTGCAGATTGCAGGTATCCCAGTTCTGCATCCATCCGATCATGATCCGACGTCCGTCAGGAGCAACCACCGTCTGGGGCGCATAGAAGTCGATGCCATAGTCAATGGCCTGATCAAGTTCTTCGTGGAAGGTATCCGTTTCTTCATCGTAGCTGCCGATGATGCAGACGGTTCCGTTTCCGTTGTGGTATTCAAATCCCTGGGGCAGCATGTCCTGGGGACTTATCAGGAGAACCTGTTTCCCGTCCAGTTCAAAGAAGTCCGGGCATTCCCACATTTTGCCGAAGCGTCCGTTATTTTGGAGCAGGATCTTTTCAAATTTCCATTTCAGCCCGTCAGGACTGCTGAACAGCAGGATCTGTCCGTCTTTGTCCGGCGTACAGTTCCCGGCTACGCAGCGGAAAGTCCCGTCGGACGTCCGCCAGATCCGGGGATCGCGGAAATCGAACCGGCTTCCGTTTTCCGGCAGGTCCTTTCTGTCAAGTACCGGGTTGCCCGGGTATTTCTCATAGTCGATACCGTCCCCGACTGCAATACACTGTGTCTGGACGCCAAGATGACTTCCGTCCGGCTGCGTCTCATTAATGACTCCGGTATACATCAGCAGCTGTCTGCCGTCATCCAGGGTGACGGCGCTTCCGGAGAAGCAGCCGTCCCTGTCATAATCTGTGTCCGGAGCCAGAGCCGCGGGAAGATATCTCCAGTGCAGCAGGTCGCTGCTTACGGCGTGTTCCCAGTGCATCGGCCCCCAGTGGGAGTTATATGGATGATACTGGTAGAACAGATGATATTCTCCGTTATATATGAAAAGAGACAATTCAGCGCCTACAATGAAAGATGTGGCCCGGGAGGCCGGGGTAGCCCTGGGAACGGTATCAAAGGTGGTAAACGGCATTCCAGTGGGAGAATCCTACCGGATCCGGGTGGAGGAAGCAATCAAAAAGCTGAATTATCAGGTCAATAGTTATGCACAGGGGCTGAAGGCAAACAAGACTTATACAGTGGCTCTGCTGATCCCCAATACCCGGGAGCCGTTTTTCGGACTGCTTGCCTATCATATTAATCTGGCATTATTAAAGAGAAAGTACCGCCTGCTGCTCCTGTCTACAGACTCTGATATGGCTCAGGAACAGGAGTACATTACTATGGCGAAGCAAAACAAAGTGGACGGGATCATCGGTCTGACTTACAATCCGGATCTGGTCGTAGAGGAGGGAATCCCCTTTGTGTCCATTGACCGCTCCATGGGGGCCAAGATTCCCTGTGTTGCATCAGATAATTTCGCCGGGGGACAGCTTGCCGCTGAGAAACTGGCTGACCTGGGGTGTAAAAAGGTGGCCTTTTTCCGGGTGGGATCTGTATTGAACAATGAACCGAACAAGAGGAAAGCGGGATTTGAGAACGGCTGTCTCTCCCGGTCTCTTCCTTATGAAATGAAGATCATCAATACAGGGGAATCTTATGACGAGTTTGAAAGATTTCTTCTGGATCATATGCGGGACGGGAAACTGGAAATTGATGGTGTCTTCTGTGTGACCGACGGACTGGCGTATTTTACTTGTAAACTGCTCCGGCGTCTGGGGCTGCGTGTGCCGGAAGATGTGCAGGTCATAGGTTTTGACGGTATCCGGTATTTTGGAAATGCGGATTATATCTGTTCTACCATCGTGCAGCCGGTGCCTGACCTGGCGGAGATGTGTGTGGAGCTGCTCCTTCAGGAGAGCATGTCTGCCAAGCCCCCTCTTGTATGTCTGCCGGTAACGTATGCTTACGGAGGGACCACGCTGGAGTCCCCTGAGGAGGAAGATAAGGGTGAATGACAGGAAGGCGGACGGTATGAATGGAAAAGTGCGAAACAGCAAGCTTACATGGGACCGGATCCGGAACTGGTGGTATTACTATAAATGGTATGTAATATGCGGAGTCATCCTTCTCGTGATTCTGATTCAGCTGGCCGGCAGTTATCTGGGGATATGCGATACGAAGCCTGATGTCCAGATCGCATACGTGGGAGAAACAATATTGCCGGAAGATACGGCGGCAGCTATAGAAACAGCTTTCGCAGCGCTGGCGGATGACTACAACGGAGACGGTGAAGTAGTGGTGAAGGTCAATCAATATGTGTCGGATCCGGATGCAGTAGATTCTTTCGGAGCGGACGCTCCGCTCATCGGAGATATGGAAGGATGCGACAGCTACTTTTTCCTGATGGATGATCCGGAAAATTTTCAGAAAGGATATGAGATCCTGGCGGATCCGGACGGCAGCTGCCCTGCGGAGGGGGACAGCAGTGTGGAAGGAAAAGTGGTAGCCTGGAAGGACTGCCCCGGTCTCGCGGATATGGACCTGGGTTCCTACACGGATTCCCTGCTGGGGCAGGAAGTAAGCGGTGAGAACCGGGATCTGGTCTCCGGGTTGTTCCTGGGCAGACGGTGCTTCTACGGTGACCGGACCACGCCATATGCCGAGCAGTGCGGCGAACTGTGGGATCGGATCGTAAACGGATAAATAGGAAGGAGGAAGTCGGATGAAAGGAAGGCCGGCAAAGAAGTATGTATGCTGTCTGGCTGTGGCAGCGATGCTCCTGACAGGAGGATGCGCCGCACCTCAGATTGAGGAGGAAGTTCCGGAGACAGATGCAGAGGGCAATCTGGCTGTGGGAACGGTTCTGACAGTGGCGAAACCGGATGACAGGCTGAAACTTCTGGAGAGCAACACAGCTCTTGCGGCGCAGGGAATGTATTACGCTACATGGGTGGCGGGGGACTCGGAGCCCTATGAAAACAGTGACGGGGAGACGGTGGACCTGTACGACGCCCAGCTTTATCTCCTGCTGGAAGATGCGGATGACACGGCGAAAGCCGGAGAAGACATGGAGGACTGGCTGGAACAGGCCCGGGATAATTACGAAGTATCACAGGAAGAGCAGATTTCCTGCAACGGACAGGATTATACGATGATCACTTATACATGCAAAGATCCGGATTCTCCCTATGACAGAGGCGTATCCGCCTTCGCCGCGGTCGGAGACTGCGCCGTCTGCATCGAGCTTACCTGTGTGGAAGACTATGAGGATGATCTGAGAGACTTGCTGACCGGATTTCTGGAGTGCTGTACTTACAGTACGGATAATTAGGAGGGATTGAGATGGCATTATTTTCGAAAATCGGTTCCGGCGGAGGAACAGGACGCAGACTGACCGGCATGGCGCGGTTTACTGAACTTCTGGATCGGGATTTCAAACGCTATTTTCTGGGAAATCTTATAACACTGGCGTGTTTCCTGCCCTTTGGCGCGGGGGTGCTGTATGCGATCCTGTCGTCCAGTATTCTTGTCCTGATCCCGTTCTGTATCATCGGCGGCGCTATTGCCGGCCCGGGTCTGTCATGTATGTATGACATCATTTACCGGAGTCTCCGGGATGCGCCGGGGAAATTTATGGAAAACTACCGGCGGGCATGGAAACAGAACTGGAGGCAGTCGGTCATCCCGGGGATTATCTTTTGTCTGCTGATTGGATTTTACCTGTTCATGGTCATGATGTTCTGGTGGGCTTCGTCGGCGCCGGGATATGGAACAATCACGGTCTTCATTGTGGGGCTTGTCGTGATGACTATGATCTTCTCTTTGTACTGGCCGCAGCTTGTCCTCTTTGATCAGTCCGGGCTGCAGCGGCTGAAGAACTGTATCCTCTTCATGCTCCGCTATTTCCCGAGGACATTCGGTTGTTCGGTGCTTCAGCTGGCTTACTGGGTGGTACTGGCCCTGTTCCTTCCCTGGTCTGTGGTCATGCTCCTGCTGACCGGATTCTGGTTTATCCTTTTCCTTGCGAATTTTCTTATGTATGATACAATGGATGAAGCTTTACATATTGAGGAAGAGATCGCAAAAGCGTATCCGGATCAGACGCCTTTCTATGAAGACGATCAGGCGTGGCTGAAGAGGAAACAGGAGGAAGAAAATGAAGGAAAAGGATAATGGAAGTATCGTGTTTGACGTGGGAAGTGAAGCAGGAGTACCGGCTGCTGAGAATCATATCGAGATAACGCGAGGGCTTTTTGAAGAAGGGCGGCTTGCCCTGGTGAACCAGAACTACCGCAAATCAGTGATGAAACTTGCCTGTGTACTGATCGTGATCATGATCGGAACTGCAGTCTGGATGATAGCTACGGGAGGCAGCCTGTTCTATCTGGCAGGAGAGCTGGTGTTCGTGGCTGCCCTCCTCGTATGGCTGCTGGCTGTGCTCCCCAGAACCGGCGGGAAGCGGAAGTATCAGGCAATGGTGCAGGGATCCGGCGCTACACCGGCCCGCACGACCCGTTTTTACAAGGATCATTTTGTCGTTGAGTCAGAGACGGGGAAGAAGACAAGGTTCCCGTACTCCGATGTAGAGAAGATCTCTGAAAGCAAACATCTCTGGGTGCTGAGGTGTAAAGGAAAGGCAGGAGTGCTGCTGAAGAAAGACGGATTTGTGCGGGGAGATATGGACGCGGTGAAAGAGCTGGTGGAGTTCAGATAATTCAGATAAGTAAAAATGATTTGACGTTTAAAACTGGCCCCATATTGGGCGGTTGACTTTCGGGGGACATTTGCTATAATGTACTTAACAAGACAACTGGGATAGATAGATGAAGCCTATCCGTCCCGGGCAAGATGTTTAAACTATAAAGAGTAGTCGCTTATCCTGCCAAGATACGAGCGACTACTTTTTCCGTTTATCATAAAAACTTTTTACAAGAGTGATGATCGCGATGATCATTAGTACAAATGTAAATAAGTCGTCATATGTAACGTACATAAGCACCACCCCTTTCGCAAGACTCCGAAACGGATGGATTCGCCCTCCCAGCTGCCTTGATAAGTACACTATTATTTTAGGGCAAGTAGCCGTACTGTCGGTCTGATTTGCACTATTGATATAGTGTTGATGAAAAGCAATTGTCTTTCTGTTATTCTCAACACAGATAATTCTATTATAGTGTGGTGAGATGATGATGAAAAGGGAAATGAATGTTAATTTGAGACAGGAGGAAGTCAATATATGAGAAAACCGGTTTTCTTCCGGGTGCTGTTCTACGTGATCGGACTGATCGTCCTGGCACTGGGACTGACTCTGAACATGAAGACAGGGCTGGGCGTATCGCCGATCATATCGGTGGCATACAGCATTTCTGAGATCTTTGACCACAACTTTGGAAACATGACACTGGCGTTGTACAGTGTGTTTGTGGTGATAGAGCTTGTGCTTCATATGATCCGCAGCCGGAAATATGAAAGAGAAATAGAAAGATCCAATTCGGTGCTGGAACATGCAGAGAAAACAGACAGGAAACTGATCCTGCTGATGGATGTTCTCCAGATCCCGCTGAGCCTGGTATTTACCCGCTTCCTGAACGTATTTTCAGCGGTGATCCCGGAGTTTTATTCTGATGGAAAGAGCAGTGCCGGAGAGATGGCAGTGCGGTGGCCGTCCTGATTATGGCGATCATCCTGACCGGAATCGGTGCGGCTATGTCGCTGAACATGCGTATTGTCCCTAATCCGGGAGACGGGATCGTCCAGGCTATTGCGGACACGATCCACAAGAGTGTGGGATTTACGAAGAATTGTTTTGATTTGACTAATATCACGATCACCCTTGTTCTGAGCTTTGTGTTCGCCGGACATCTGGTTGGCGTAGGTGTGGGGACAATCCTGGCCATGATCGGAGTGGGGCGGACTATTGCCGTGTTCAATCATTTTACATATGAGAGGATGAAAGAAATGGCGGGAGTGGAAGAATAAAACAGAAAGGAATGTATGGTGAAGTAATGACGAAGTTTGAGGAGTTTGAAAATATTATCGCCCGTCTGCGGGCGCCCGACGGATGCCCGTGGGATCGGGCCCAGACTCATGCCAGCCTGAAAAAGACCTGTATTGAAGAAGCGGCTGAGGTGATCTGCGGGATCAATATCCTGGATCAGA
This sequence comes from uncultured Mediterraneibacter sp., assembly GCA_944381495.1. Taxonomy (GTDB): domain Bacteria; phylum Bacillota; class Clostridia; order Lachnospirales; family Lachnospiraceae; genus Mediterraneibacter. The sequence continues at coordinate 77,151 of CALWLJ010000011.1, forward strand.
CCGGGGATCCGGACAATCTGAAGGAAGAGCTTGGGGATCTGCTTATGCAGGTTGTCCTCCATGCCCGGATCGCTGAGGAAGAGGGCTATTTTACCATGGATGATGTGATCCAGAGCATCAGCGATAAGATGATCCGCCGTCATCCCCATGTGTTCGGCAGCGGAGAAGGTTCCGGGGACGACGGATCACAGGCCAGCTGGGAAGCTATCAAGAAGCAGGAGAAAGCCGGAAAGGAATGGACCGAGGATTATCTGCCGGAGGCTTTCGAGGAGGCGAAGGAGCTGATCGACGCGGCGAAGAGGAGAAAGGGATTTCAGTAAAGGACGTATGCTCCATAATTGGATAGTGAATCAAAATAACTTGAAGAAATCATTTATATGAATGAACGAAGCTGATTTTCTGACAGAGGATAAAAGGGATAGAGGAATTATATAAATATGAAGAGCGGAGTTAGGCCATAGAGTGCAGCTCCGCTCTGTTTATGTTTTTGATATTAGAAATTAAACTGTATTCTGTTTTTCTTCTATCATATAATACTCTGCTGAGAAAGGTTTCATGGATAATTCAAATATTTCGTCTTTTCCTGTCAGAATCTTTTCCTTTGTCTCCTCTGATCCGCCGTATTCTTTCCATTCGCTTGTGAAGATCCGGCGGAGTCTGGCTGCACCTGGAATTTCAACCGTATAATCCGGCTGTTCTATGCCGGAGAAGTTAAAGAATGCAGCAATCCGTTCGCTCCTGCTGTCCCCAGGTTCCCCGCTGGTACGCTCGAACACGTAGATACAGCGCTCCTCCGCGTGGCAGTCCAGCCAGTGGAAACCTTCGGGATCGTAGTCCTTTTCTGAAAAGGCGGGATGGCTCTGATAGAAAAGGCTCAGATCGGTCATAAAACGATGGAAATCCTGGTGGGCGGGATAAGCCAGCAGTCCCCAGTCCTGTTCCCGTTTCTCGTCCCATTCCCGGAAGTGGCCAATCTCATTTCCCATGAAGTTCAGCTTCTTGCCTGGGTGAGCGTACATATACATGTAGAATGCCCTTGCCTGCGGAAATTTCAGCTCATAATCTCCCCACATTTTCTGAAGGATCGTGGCCTTGCCGTGTACGACCTCATCGTGGGAGAGGGGCAGCAAATAGCGCTCGTCATAGTAGTAGGCCATGGAGAATGTCAGCTTGTGGTAAATGCCGCCGCGGAACAGGGGATCCGTGCGGAAATAGTCCAGGGTATCGTTCATCCAGCCCATATCCCATTTGTAGTCAAATCCCAGACCGCCTTCTTCCGCCGGCTTTGTCACGCCGGGGAAGGAAGTGGAATCCTCTGCTGCCAGGATAGCGTCGGGGTGGAGCTTTTTCAAACCCTGGTTCATGTATTTCAGAAATTCCACTGCGTTTGGATTGACGCCCCGTTCCGGCGTGCCCTGCCAGTAGATGGCCCGGCTGATGGCGTCCATGCGCAGTCCGTCAATGTGGTATTCTGTAAGCCAGTAATTTGCCGCTGACTGGAGGAAGCTGCGGACTTCGCCTCTGGAATGCATGAAGTTGCAGCTGCCCCATTCGCTGTAGCCGACTGCCGAGTGAGGGTATTCGTACAGAGCGGTTCCGTCGTATTTCGCCAACGCGTATCCGTCTACTGCGAAATGTACCGGTACGAAATCAAGGATGATGCCGATGCCGTTTCGGTGGCAGGCGTTGACGAATGCTTTCAGCTGGTCTGCCGTGCCGTACCGTGAAGTGGGGCTGAAGAAACCGGTGCCCTGATAGCCCCAGGACTCGTCGCTGGGGTACTCATTCAGCGGCATGATCTCAATATAGTTATAGCCGTTTTCCTTTACATATGGAATCAGGATGTCCGCCATCTCTTCGTAGTTATACCATGCGTCCGGCTCTTCAGAAGGTTTCCGGAAGGAGCCGAAGTGAATCTCATAAATATTCAGTGGGGAATTCAGGTGGCAGCTGCGTTTTCTCATCCATGCGTCATCGTGGAAATGGTATGTTTTCATATCACGGATAATGGACGCGGTGTTGGGGCGCAGCTCCATCCCATAACCGTAGGGATCGCAGTGGTCGATATACTGTCCGGACTGGTCGTAGATCCGGTACTTGTACATCATTCCCGGACGGGCGTCCTGGGATGTGACTTCCCAGAAATTGCCGTCACGGACCTTCTCCATGGGAAGTTCCTCCCATTCGGTGAATTCTCCGATGACGGATATTTTGGAGGCTGAGGGAGCGAAGGTGCGGAATACCACGCCGGCCGCAGTGACCTGAGCTCCCAGGAATCTGTATGCATCGAAAATCTTTCCTGTGTAAAATCCGTAAAAATCCATAATTCCCTCCTTAAAATAGGTGTTGCCGCGTGTCTCTACCCAGAGGGCCGGCATGAAGGAGCCGTATTGTCCCGGCGCTCTGCTACGGGCCTTCGTGACAATACGGCTCCTCCATGCCTGGAATCCGGGCAGAGGTGAACCGCGGCAGATGAACGGTAATGCTTAAAATGGACAACTGTCGTTTATTGCCGTATAATTATATTATCTGAGGGTAAAGAGAACGTCCACCGACGATTTTAGAAATGTGTTGGAAAAACGACGGTTGTCTGGAAAGTGTCGGGTAATTCTGCGAAGGTGCATGCGGGGCGGTATCAGGTCGTATTGATATCATATATATGACCATTTTATGGATCTGGAGGAGATGGTGATGGATCTGAGAGTTGAGAAGACGGAGAAGGCTATTAAGAATGCGTTTATTGAGCTGCGGGCCAGGAAGCCGTTGGAGAAGATTACGGTGAAGGAGCTGTGTGCCGAGGCATATATTAACAAATCTACATTTTATTCTCATTATGCGGATATATATGCACTTTCTGAGGCGATGGAACAGGAGACAGTAGCGTCTATTATAAACAGTATCGAACATTTGAAAGATTACACTTTTGAGAATTCAGATGCGTTTACAAGGGCGTTGTGCCTGGCATTTATGTCCCAGATTTCTCTGATCCGAATCCTGTTTTCAGGAAAGGAGCAGAACCATCTGGGAAATCAGTTGGACTATGAACTGAAGAAGGTGATCTTTCGAAAGTATCCGGAATATGAGAAGGATGTTGAGAAGAATATCCTGTTGTCGTACTGTATCCAGGGGACCTATCATGCGTTCCTGAATAATCCGGAGGCGGATGGTGAGACGTTTGTGAAGACGATAGAGAAGATCGTGAAATGTCTGCAGCCGATGCTAGCAGATATAACAGAAAAATGAAAAATACCTGCCAGTTGAAATTTGGGAATTTTACCTTGCGGAATATGATATATTAACCAGGAAAGGGGAGAAGTTATATGTTAAGTATTTTTTTTGGAGATATGCAGGAAGCAATATATAACACCGCAGTTTATTTTAAAAATGTTTATGAAGAGGACTGGATCACAGCGCCTCTTGGCAGAGAAATGATCCTTGATGTTGATAAATCCACTGTTTTGGCAGGGGGAGTCATAGACAGTCCTGTTTTGGGTAAAATACCACCGCTGAATCTGTCAGGGGGAGTGAAGACGCTGCTGCTGATTGCAAATGAGCCGGACAGAATTTTCAATGCTTCAACTTGTGGTGATAATTGTGCAAAATGGATCCTTAAGCTGGGACAGGATAAAGACATCACAATTAATCTCAGACATATCATGGATTTCGGAGAAGGTCAGTTCCGTATCAAAATCCTTAACACAGATCAGATTGTACACAATATGGAGGAATTAGTCCCGATCGCAGGCAGATATGTATAGGAGAGGAATATGAAAGGAACATACAGAGTCGTTGTACAAAATAAAAAAATTAAATATGATTTTGAAATAAAAAGAAACCTTACGGTTATACAGGGAGACAGTGCCACAGGAAAAACGACATTGGTCGAAATGATCCAGGAATATTACGAAAATGGAGATGACAGTGGCATAAGTGTTGTTGCAGACAGAACTTGTGCCGTAATAGAAGGCCGTGGATGGAAAGGTCAATTGTCTGAGTTGTCAAAGTGCATTATTTTCATAGATGAAGGAAACAGGTTTGTATCTTCCAGGGAGTTTGCGGAAGTTATCAGAGAGACTGATAATTACTATGTGATCGTGACAAGGGAAAGTCTTGAGACTCTGCCATATAGTGTCTCTGAAATTTACGGTATTCGTACATCGGGAAAATATGGAAGCCTGAAGCAGACATATAACGAAATGTTCCATATTTATGAGAAAGATAATTACGCAGAGGAAATCAGGCCTGATCTGGTAATCACGGAAGATTCTAATGCAGGATTTCAATTTTTTGATTCCGTTTGTGAACACAATAATATTCAATGTATTTCTGCCAATGGGAAATCCAATGTTTTTCAGATGGTCAATAAGTGTAATTCAAAAAATATGCTTATTGTTGCAGATGGGGCGGCATTTGGTTCCGAGATGCGCAGACTGATGCAGCTGATAAAAAAAAGCGAGGATATTGTTCTGTATCTTCCGGAATCGTTTGAATGGCTTGTTTTACGATCAGGAATATTTGAAGAAAGAAGAGTGAAAGGAATCCTGGAAGATCCTGGTTCCTATATTGAAAGCAGTGAGTTTTTTAGCTGGGAACGATTTTTTACATCGCTTCTTATTAATCTGACGAAAGACTCTTATTTAAAATACTCAAAAAGAGTGCTGAATAAAGCATATACGGAACGGAATATTAGCGATAAGATCCTAAATGGCATGACAGGAATCGATCTCCTGTGGAAAAGGGAAAAGGGGGAATCTGCAGATGCCGTCAGCGAAAGTACGGATCGCCCTGGTGGATGATGACAGGGCATTTCTTGAAAAGATGAAGGGGTATGCCGGTCAGGCGGCTGAGGAAGAGAAGGTGGACTGCATTGTGGAAACCTTTTCGGACAGTGTGGCTTTTCTGGATGGATTTTCGGCGGTGTACGACGTGATCTTCCTGGACATTGAGATGCCCGGGGCGGACGGCCTGGAGACGGCCAGGAGGATCCGGAAGGTTGACGAGTCCGTCAGCCTGATCTTTGTGACAAATATGGCTCAGTATGCCATCAATGGATATGAGGTGAATGCTCTTGACTTCATTGTGAAGCCGGTAGAGTATTATACCTTTCTGGACAAGTTCCGCAAAGCGCTGCGGTTTCAGTCAACCCGGAGGGAGAAGACAGCTCTGATGGAAGGGGAAGATGGTATCGTGCGGGTCCCTTTCTCGGAGATCTATTATCTGGAGAAGGACAAGAATAAAAACTATATCATTTATCATACATCCATGGGAGAGTTCCGGGAGAGAGGAACAATCGCGCGGAAAGAAGGAGAGTTTTTAAGTTATGGCTTCGGAAAATGCTCCAGCGGCTGTCTGGTCAATCTGAGGCATGTCCGGAAGATACGGAAGGACACGGTATGGGTGGCAGATGAGGCGATACCGGTCAGCAGGAGCCATCAGAAGACGCTTTATGCGGAGCTGATGAGATATCTGGGAGGGGAGCAGTAATGGAACGATATGTATATGAATATTTCTTCAACTTTTCTACCCAGCTGTTTATTATGGAGGCGGCGTTTTCCTGGCCTCTCCCGAGGAAAGAACATTTCGCGGCGAAACTGATCGGGATGCTGGCTGTCTACTATGGCGCCGGAGTGGGCCTGATCCGTCTGATCCGCCGGATTCCTGCATCTTACTATCCTATGGAGATCGTATATTATCTGCTGCTGTTCGGGGTTACGATGTTTATGATGCATATTCTGTTCGATGTCAGAAGGAGGGATATCCTCTTTGTGGGTACGGCCGGATATGCGGCGCAGCATATTACTTACGCGCTCACCCAGGCGTGCAGATACATGATCCGGTCTGTGCTGGTGGCGGATGCGATTCCCTGGATCGTTGACAAACTGGTCCTGAATTTCCTTGTTTTTGCCGCGGCGGGCGTTATTTTTTATAAAATTCTTGTGAAAAAATATCAGGAAAGGGAACTGAAGGATGCGGATATCCGCATGAGTCTGGTTTCCGCCTGTGTGCTCCTGAGCAGTATCGTTCTTTCTGTTATGGGCGAGGGACTGGATACGGGAAACGGTATTATGACAAGTGTGATCTGCCGGCTGTACGCAGTGATCGCCTGCTCTCTGGGCATTGCCATGCAGTTCGATCTGTCCAGCCGGAATAAGCTGGAATCTCAGAATGAGATCCTGGAGCAGCTCCTTCATATGGAAAAACAGCAGCATGAGATGTCGAAGGAAAATATTGATATCATTAATATCAAGTGTCATGACCTGAAGTATCAGATACAGGCTCTGGAAGGCATTGACAATGAGAACCTCCGCCGGGAAAAGATCGAAGAGTTCCAGAAAAGCGTCATGATCTATGACAGCATGGTGAAATCCGGCAATGATGCGGTTGACCTGGTGCTGACGGAGAAGAGCCTGATCTGCCAGAAATACAATATAAAGTTTACATATATCATTGACGGAAAGCGGCTGTCATTTATGAATGCGGCAGATATCTATTCCCTGTTCGGCAATGCTCTTGACAATGCCATCGCATCGGTCATCCGGGAGCCGGAAGAGAAGCGGATCATCAGCCTGAATGTTGCCGGGCAGCAGGACATGCTTTTCATCCATATGGAAAATGAATGTTCAGATGAACTTCGGTTTGAAGACGGACTGCCGGTTACGACTAAGGAAGATAAGCGGTTCCACGGGTTTGGCACGAGAAGTATCCGTTATATTGCACAAAAATATGGCGGAGAAGCGGAAATGAGCCATCAAAACGGGAAGTTTATCCTGGATATTCTGTTCTGAATCTGTCATATATTTACCAAATACATCACAATTCTGACAGTTCCCACCAGATTTTACACAAAAATTTCATCTTATGTTATGATCCCCGTGTAAGGAAAGAGGAGCCAGAAAATCCCGGGAGCCGGCTCCCTTTTCACTATTGTAAAAGCGGAGGAAAGAGATGGAAAGTAAAAAGTTAAAGATGAATAACAAAAAGTTCGTCCGGATCTGGGCCATCGTACTGGCGGTTCTGCTTGCCCTTGATATTACGGCAACGATCCTGATGAATTTCTTCTCCCTCTCCATGGAGATCTTCCTGGGCAGAGGAGAGATGGTGACAACAGTCCCGGATGAGGCTTCGGAGTGGGATACAGAGTATTATACGGCAGACTATGAAAACGGCGACGAACTGACAGAGATTTCTCAGAGTGCAGCTCTTCAGATCGCGGAGGAAGGCGAAGTCCTCTTTAAGAATAACGGGGTACTGCCTCTGGAAAAAGGCTCTTCAGTGACGCCTTTTGGATACAGATATATAAGTCCGGTCTACGGCGGAACAGGTTCCGGTAATGTAAATACAGATTCTGATCAGATCGTGACCGCTTCCGGCGCCCTGCATGAGTATTTCAATGTAAATGAAGCCATGGAAGACGCTCTGAACAGCGGCGATGCAAGAGGAATGAACGCGGAAGGCTATGAGCGGGCAAATGAGGAAGGCGGATTTGAGGGCGCCGGAATCGATATCATAGAGTATGAGCCTTCCGTATATGACGGAATGGAAGAATCCTGCCAGGGAACTACAGGTATTGTATTTATCGGACGTGTAGGCGGAGAAGGAAGCGACGTCCAGGCAGATGTAGAAGGTAGCGCCATCTATGGCACCGGATATGTGGACGGCACGGCTCATCAGCTCCAGCTCTCTGAGGCAGAGAAGGAAATGATCCGTTTTGCCAAGGCAAACTGTGAAAATGTTGTAGTGATCCTGAATACATCTAATGTGATGGAGATCAGTGAGCTGATGGAAGAGGACGGAGAGTTGTCCGCGGACGCGATCCTCTGGATCGGAGGACCGGGCGGAAAAGGTTTCCAGGCTATGGGCGAGATCCTCTGCGGGGATGTAAACCCGTCAGGAAGAGCAGTGGACACGTGGATGACAGATATTATGTCCGATCCCAGCTCTGCAAATTTCGGAAATTATGAATATGACAACCTCTATCTGGTGGCCGGCGGATTCCCCAATCCGGTAGGCGATCCCACAGAGATGAACTTCCTTGAGTATGAGGAAAACATTTATGTAGGATACCGTTATTATGAGACGGTTGACGATACCGGCGGAACATTCAGCGTGTTCGGTCAGGACGGACAGGATTATGACGCGGCGGTCCAGATCCCCTTCGGATACGGACTGAGCTATGATACAGACTTTACTCAGAGTATTACAGATCTGACAGAAGATGAAGATACAGTTACTCTGACTGTTACAGTGACCAATAATGGCACAAGGGCAGGAAAAGATGTGGTGCAGGTATATTACAACCCTCCCTATACGGATTTCGATATCGAGAATCAGATTGAGAAATCTACAGGAAACCTGATCGCTTATGACAAGACGGACGAGATCGCGCCCGGCCAGTCAGCGGAAGTGACAGTAACTTTTGATAAAGAAGATATGGCGTCCTACTGCTACACGAGAGAGAATCCGGACGGAACGGCAGGAGCCTATGTGCTGGAGGGCGGCGATTACGCCATCAGCATCAATGCCAATGCACATGAGGAGTATGATTCCAGAACCGTGACAGTTCCGGATACAATCTGGTATGACAACGATAATCCGCGTCAATCCGAGATCGAGGCACAGTCACAGCTGGATGATGAAGGCAATTATACGGAAGAGGTCATGACAAAATCCGACGGCTCCACGGAGTACACAGCGGCAACAAACCTTTTCCAGGAAATGACAGATCATATGGCGTCCACCAGCCAGCTCACAAGAGCCAACGGACCGCTGATGAATACGGCTACATCACCGACAGCGGACGAGCGGACTGCCCCGGAAGGCGTAGGGACAGACAATGGTGACGGCACTATGACACTTTCTCCAATCGACCTCTCCACAGATGAGACTCTGGGAAATGTAGAGGGAAGCAAAGTCTATACAGAAGATATGCCTGAAACAGACGCGGACAACGGAGATTCCCTGGCTTCCCTGCGAGGCGCTGATTATGATGATCCCCGCTGGGATGATCTGATGGATCAGCTGGATTTCTCTGATCCCAGCCTGTATGTGGCTCTGGCGGCGTCCTATGACCAGACAGCAGCTATTGTATCTGTCGGAAAACCGGCTACTGTAGATTATGACGGACCGCAGGGAATCGTTGGAAGCATTACAGACTCCTTCGAGTACACTGCATATCCCAGCGAGCCGATCATTGCCGCTACATTTAACACAGATCTTGCCTACAACATGGGCGAGGCAGTGGGACAGGAAGCCATGAGCGCAGGAGTGAACAGCTGGTATGCTCCGGCTATGAACATCCACCGTTCCCCGTTCTCGGGAAGAAACTTTGAGTACTACAGCGAGGATCCGCTGCTTTCAGGTATCATGGGAGCCTATGTGGTGTCCGGATGCTCTGATCAGGGACTGATCACGACCATCAAGCATTTTGCTCTCAATGACGAGGAACTTTACGACAACGACAGAAGCCGTGTTTCCATCTGGTGCAACGAGCAGGCTATGAGAGAAATCTATCTGAAGCCGTTTGAGATCGCAGTGAAACAGGCAAGAATGACGATCAACTATACATCGGACGAAGACGGTACAGTCTCCACACGTACGATGCGCGGGGCAACCGGTATCATGAACTGCATGAATTACTTCGGATTCACATGGGGCGGAGCAAACTACGCGCTTAACACAGAGCTTCTCCGTGACGAGTGGGGGTTCCGCGGAATGGTGATCTCCGATATGGTCATGAACGCAGGATCCAACAGCGTGGACTCTGCACTCCGGTCCGGAACAGATACATGGATGGCATGGGGTGATTCCTTTACTTCACTGATCGAGGATACAGAAAGCGCTACAGCAGTCTCTGTGATCCGCCGTGCGGTAAAAGATATGTGCTATGCTGTGGTAAACAGCCGTTCCATGAACAACATCGCACCGGGAACTACTATCAGCTATACTATGTCACCCTGGAAGATCGGTCTGTGGATCTCCAACATCTCCGTAGGAGTGCTGACGGTTGTCATGGTGATCTACATGGTACGCAGAACGAAGGATGCGAAGGCTCATCCGGAAAATTACAAAGCGCCGAAAGAGAAGAAACAGAAGAAGGCATGATTAAAAGAGTGACGGCATGACGGAACCGGCCGCATCGGGAGAAACAGAATCTCGATGCGGCCGGTCTTTTGCGCGATAAGCACGGCAAGCGTCTGCCGTGTTTGCACGAGCAGGCATTTGGTGTGCAACGAACAGCGGGACAGGAATCTCGCCCTATCCGATCAAAAGTAAAGTGGAATTCGAGATACATCTGACTACCCGCTTACAGATATGGGGATAATTGAAAATAAGAGATAGCGAAAAGCATGGTGATTTGATAGAATAAAGAAGTAGTGATTCGGTGTGGCAAAGTATCTGAACTATGTGATATTTATCGGTGATCTGCCAATAATCATATCGACTGCTTTAAGATAAATAATGTGAGGTATTAAGAGTAGATCTTTTGGAAAAGCAGAAACAAAACAAGAAATCAGAACATAAAAGTCAGGAGGCGCGATATGCGGTTAGAAAATATTGAATTGGAAAACTTTAGGGCAATCGGCTCTGCAAAATTGGAACTGCAGGGTAAAAGTACAGTGATTTTTGGCATTAACGGCACAGGAAAATCTTCCATACTTCGAGCTGTTAATTTATTGTACGCAAATATCATCAATCAGGTTGTAAATCGAAAAGAATTAAAACAAAATTATACGATTCAATTAGATGACATTAAATTTGGAAAGCAGGAAACAAAGATATCTGCAGTGATAGATCTGGAAGAAGAGAAGATAACATATTATAGAAAAATGATCCGTAAGACAGGAAAACGAACACATGATATTAATTCATTAAAAAAGATTGCAGAAATTTTTCATGAAAAATACATTACAGACGAAGAGCAGGGAAATATATCTATTTTTGTGAATTATGATACAAATCGCTTAGTGCTGGATATTCCTTTAAGAATACGGACTCATCATACATTTGATATTTATTCATCATTTGAGAAATCAATTGAGAATAGGATAGATTTTCGGACATTTTTTGAATGGTATCGAAATCAGGAAGATTACGAAAATGAACACAAAATTGAGACGGGAGATTTAAACTATCAGGACCGTGCTTTGAAAGCAGTAAGGACTGCGATCACGTCTATGTTGGATGAGTGCTCGAATTTAAGAGTGGTCCGTAAACCCCGTTTGGAGATGAAAATTGATAAAGGGAATATCAGCTTAAATGTATCGCAGATGTCAGATGGAGAGAAGTGTACATTGGCGTTATTTGGAGATCTGGCAAGGCGATTAACGCTGGCCAATCCCACATTGGAAAATCCGTTATTAGGCGAAGGCGTCGTTTTGATCGATGAGTTGGAACTGCATATGCATCCCACATGGCAAAGAAAAATTTTAGGTGTACTTAAAACCACTTTCCCCAACTTGCAGTTTATTGTCACTACACATTCTCCAATCATATTAAGCGAAGCAGATGAAAATTATAATTTGTTTTTTATGCAACGAGATGGAAATGATATAGAAGTTAGTCCAATCACACAATTAAATGGGTATGATGCGAACGCAGTCTTGGAACAGTTTATGGGAACAAGTTCTATCAATCCCGAAACGGAGAAATTTATAGATTCTATTTACGAACTAATAGAACAGGGAGAATATTCGTCAGCAGAAGAAAAAATAAAGGAGTTGTCAAAAATAACGAGCGATAATCACCAGGACGTTATTATGGCAAGGATGGAGCTGAAAAGGAGAATGAAATAATGTTGTATATCAAAAAAGAAAATGAGCCTGGTTTTCTTATAGATTTCAAGAAGAAATATCCTCAAAAAGATTATGACAGTCCGGAATTTGCAGAGTACCGTCCAAAACTTAATCAAGCTTTGATAAAGGAGCAAAAAGGAATCTGTGCATACTGTTGTGGACGTATTTCAGAACAAAAATCTCATAATGAACATATCGAGCCGAGACATCCGGGGAGGCATACAAGCACTAAAACACTGGATTATATGAATATTGTTGCCGCCTGTAATAATGTAAGGACCTGCGGGCGAAAAAAAGATAACAATTACGATAAAGAAAAGTTTGTGTCTCCTTTAGATGAACACTGCGAGGATAAATTTACATATTATGCAGACGGGAAAATAGTAGGAGATGATTATACTATTGATCTTTTGAATTTAAATGATTATGAGTTGAAAAATGCAAGAAAAGCTGTTATTAAAAAACTTCAGAATCTGGATAAAGATACAATAAATCTGGTTTACATGAATGAAGAAGATGAGGAATATCAACCATATTTTAATGTGATCAAATGGTTTTGGAGAACAATGTAAGTGGGAGAAGAACTGACAAGACGCTCCAGAACATCCGCCAATTCTTCAGAATAACAGCAAGGGAGGAATTACATATGCCAAATGAATCGGGAGAGTGGATCATGCGCGGCCTGGATTGGGACAACCCGCTGCGGATCCGGACGCCGGAGGAACTGATCCGGTATATTGACCAGGTGGGGTTCCTGCCGCTGTTCGCCAATGGGGCGGAAGGATTTTCTGTGGAAGATCATGTTTACCCCTATGCATGGTGGACCGGCGATCCCGAACAGGATCCCTGGGTGTGGCGGGAGATCATTGCCAGAAGCGGGCAGGCCGCCTACGGGAAGTTCTTTGACAGGAAGGCTGGGTTCATTTCCAGAGAATGGTTCCCGGTCTTCGCCAATTACAGGCGGGACGGGTATGATTTTGACGCCCGGTATGACGATGAGCTGGCCAGCAACCGGAGCAAGAAGATCATGGATCTGTTCGAGGACGAGAAGGAGCTGTATTCCTTTGAAGTGAAAAGGCAGGCCGGGTTCGGAAAAGGCGGAGAGAAGAACTTCGATGGCGTGATCACGGACCTGCAGATGCAGGGCTATATCCTGAACCGGGATTTCCGGAGAAGAAGACGCAAAAAGGACGGCGTGGAATACGGCTGGCCGATCGCCGTGTATACGACGCCGGAACATCTGTGGGGGTATGAAGAGGTAACATCAGCCTACCGGGAGGATCCGCAGAGATCTTTTGAACGGATAATGGAAAAGATTACAGGAGAGTTTCCGGATGCTGAGGAAGGTCAGATCCGGAAGATGATCCGATAAGAGCGGTATTATTTTCAAGAGGTATTGTTTTCAGGCGTTATTATTTTCAATAAGAGAAGTATTATTTATATGGGAGGAAATGAGAATGATCATCGAGGGAAATGAGAAAGAGCTTGCAGCAATGAAAGAATTTCACAAGGGCAACCGCCAGGAGGGGCTCCGGCTCCAGGAAGAGTTCGCGGCACAGTTCCGAGAAGAATACAGGGACAAGGATCACTGTCCCTGTAAGAAAGCCTGCCGCTACCACGGCAACTGCAAGGAATGTGTGGCTATACACAGAGCCCATCAGGAGCATGTGCCCAACTGTATGAGGCCTCTTCTGAATAAGAAGATAAAACTTCTGTCCGAACTGACGGAGCACACCATTGCAAATGAGATCGAACCGCCGAAGGAAGTGCTGAGGAAAGAGTTTCAGGAGTAATCCGGGGCGTATCTGCCCGTTATCTGTCCAGGATTTTCCTTACGATCTTTCCGTATTCCACGGGTTCTCTGTTCAGAAATGCGAGATGATTGTAACCGGGTTTTACAGATATTTTTGCATCCGGGTACAGCTCTTTTACGACTTTGCTGTTAGTCTGGACATTGTCTTCGTCTCCTCCGTACAGCAGGTACATGGGCTGGGTAACTCCCGGCTCCAGTTTGTAATCTGCAAGGAGCTTTGCGATCACGCGAAGGGAAGGCTTTGTAAGAGAGGTTCGGCAGATGTACTGTATTTCCGGCCAGTCTCCGCCATAGACCTTTCCCAGATCGCGGATGCTTCGCTCCTTGTCGCCTGATGTTTTCATAAAATAGGAAAAGATCAGGTAGATCGCCGCATGTACGACAGGCTTGTATTTTGAACGGTAGAAATTGACCGCACCGTCGAGGAGCAGCTTCTTAATATGTAATGAGGGATGTTTTGCCAGCCTGACAGCAAAGATGGTTCCCATGGAAAGACCGATCACCAGCTCGAAATCAGTGGTGCCTCTGTCCTGAAGCATATGGACCAGCTTTTCTGTCTGCTGTTCCAGACTTTCGAATTCATCAGAATCCGGATGAAAACCGTCCAGCGTTACGCATACCATCCGATATTCAGGCAGTTCCTCTGCGAGTCTCCGGAAACATTCAGCTGCCATGAAAACTCCGGGGACACATAAGACAGCCTTTCCGTTTTTATCTCCATATTCTTTAATAAGCATTGTATCATCCTCCCATATCCTGATGTTTATCTTTTGATATATTGCGTTGCTGCTATAATATAGTAAAGCACCATATCAGAATAGCAGAATAGGGCGGGGCGTTCAATTAACCGGGGCGTGACAATGCGTGAAAAATGGCGGGGAGATGTGATTTCATGTGAATGGGGAACAGATAAGAAAGCGATAAAAATTGATTTTGGGGAATTACTTTCCGTTTGGAGAGCTGATATAGTATAATGAAATCAGCAATAAACCGGAATTGTAAAGGAGGCCAGAGACATGAAGAAAAAAATATATTTGCTTATTGGAATTTTTTTACTGATCATTGCAGTCTGTTTTATGTGTTATGTATTTAATCATCCCGAAGCAATATCTCCATGGGGGAATAGAGTGACTTTTATACTTTATGGAATTTATATATGGCTGCTCTTCAAGTTTCTGCTGGACATTCCTGTACTTAAAACAAATAAAAAGATACCATCAGACGGAAGCCTGATAAGGGCCTTGTTTTTCTTTTTTGTGGCAATCGTGTTTTTAATTATGGAGATAGCATGGGATAAAGTGAACTTTTTTACTATTATCAGAGGATTTGTTATTATTGGCGGGATTGATAGAGGTATCGAAAATCTTTCGCTTTGGATTAAAAATAGAAACATGAAATCATAATCTATCTGTCCTTTTTCGTAGCGGATATCCGTCTATTAGCTATCAGTTATTATTTTCTGTTCTTTAAGATAAATAAGGATTTAAAAATTTTTTGAAAAAACTAGCACTCGTGGGTTGACAGTGCTGATAGCGGGTGCTATATTACAACTAGAACAAAGGAAGAGGAACAAAAGGAACCGATAAAGAAAGCAGAAAGGTTCCGGAAGAAGCTCCGAATCCCGAGTTTCCTCAGCTTGCAACACTTGAGACAACTTCAAGAGTGCGTATGGCAGCCGCCGAAAGCGGCTCATAAAAACTTATTTCTAATGTTTTAATAATGGAAGGAGTAATGACTTATGTTAATGCCGAGTATTTTTGGAGAGAATTTATTTGATGATGACTGGATGGATTTTCCGTTTGACAGAGATTTCTGGGGAAGAAAGAATCCACTTTATGGTAAAAACGCAAAGAATATCATGAAGACCGATATCAGGGAACATGATACAGGATATGAACTGGATGTAGACCTGCCGGGATTCAAGAAAGACGAGATCAACGTTGAACTTGAGAACGGTTACCTGACCATTTCCGCATCTAAGGGATTGGATAAGGATGAGCAGGATAAGAAAGGTAAATACATCAGGAAAGAGCGTTACGCAGGCGCTATGCAGAGAAGCTTCTATGTAGGCGACGCAGTAACACAGGAAGACATCAAGGCTAAGTTCGAAGATGGTATCCTGAAACTGAGCATTCCGAAAAAGGATGCAAAAGCAGTTGAGACGAAAAAGACCATTGCAATTGAAGGCTGATCTTTCCCGTAAGGGCATAAAACATAAGAAATGGGGTCCGGCACGTAAGATGCCGGGCCTTTTTTCGTTAAAAAGGGACAGGGCGAAATTCGATTTGGGACACACTGAATTTCAATTGGGGACGTAGTAAAATCCGATTTTACTACGTCCCCAATTGAGGTATAATAGACTGGAAAGAAAGGAATGATCAAGTTGAATAAGTTACATATCACAATTCTGAAACGTTATCTTTTGCTTCTGGTCGGTTTGTCGATCATGGCTTTCGGGGTGGCCTTTTCGATCAAGGCCAGTCTGGGCACGTCGCCGATCTCCAGTGTCCCTTATGTTGTGAGTCTGTTTACGCCGCTTACGGTGGGAACAGCGACGATCATCATGCATTGTGTTTTTATTCTGATGCAGATCTTGATTCTGAGGAAGAATTATCATCCGATCCAGCTGATGCAGCTTCCGGTGGCGTTTTTCTTCGGGTATCTGACGGATTTTGGCGTGTGGGCTGTGCAGGGAATTTCTTATAATGCGTACTGGCAGCAGTGGATCCTCTGTCTGATCGGTATCTTGCTGGTGGCCATAGGGGTCAGCCTGGAGGTTAAGGCCGGGGTGGTTGTGCTGGCGGGGGAGGGCGTAGTCCTTGCTATCTGCCAGGTAATTCCGGTGAAGTTCGGTTATATGAAAGTCGGTTTTGATGTGACACTTGTTGTGATCGCATGTGTTCTGTCTCTTGTCTTTACTCATCAGCTCCAGGGAGTGAGAGAAGGAACTGTGGCGGCAGCCATCATGGTCGGGCTGATCGCGAAACAGCTTGGGAAGCTCCTGAACCGCTGGAAACTGGAGGAAATCTGATCCCGGTCTGTACAATGCGGTCGTCTGAGAAAATGTGGGGGAAATAAGAAATGAGGAAAAGAATTTTCAACATACTAAAATATCTGTTCCTTGCGGCGGTCTTTGCGGTACTTACTGTTATCTTTTTCCGGATGGAGCATGGCTCGGCTGCGCCGGGACGGAAGAAGTATCATCTGACTGTCGGGGCGGGGATGCTTACTGTTGTGTTCCTATGTGCATGTGTATCCTGTTTTCGCGGAAAGGTGGGGAGGGACCGTTATCGATTTGTTGTTGAGGATGTATTTGCTATGAAAAGTGGAGGATGTGTTGCTGCAGGTGTAGTTGCCGGAACGATGGAAGTGGGAGACCGGGTGGAGGTTCACGCACAGAGCGGAAATGTGATCCGCACAAAGATCCGCGGCATCGAGGTCCGTGGGCAGGCTGCGCCGGGGGCGGCAGATACGGCAGCTGCGGTCTGGCTGAAAAATGTGGAAGCGGAAGAACTGAAGCCTGGAGATGTGATTGTTTATGGAGGAAAATAATGGCTGCAATTCATTATGTTGAACTGGACAGAACAATTAAGAAGAATCTGAAAGAAAAGAAATATTCCTCAAAAGAGCTGGGGCGGGTCTATGAGAAACTGAAGCATGATCAGGATAACAGATGTACGGGATTTAGAAGAGCGGCTGTGACCGTATTTGTCTGCATTATTGTTGTAAATCTGCTGATGTTTGCCACAGAGGCGGGCGGAGCGGCGATGCTGATCAGTCTTATCTTCACGCTGGTTATGGGAGTCGGGGCGCTGGGTATTTCCTGGGTCCTGACTATAGGACTCCTGAAAATGCAGTTCAATAGAGCGATTGAGCAGTACTATCCGGAGTTTATGGGGGTATACAGGCTTTGAGGGGGAGTGCTGAGTTTTTCTCAGACGTCCGCCGCGAAGGAGCTGTGTTGCCCCGGCGGCCGCGATTTCGCTCGGAGCAGAGCGCAGCGGACACGTAAAGCCGCAAAGGACGCGGCTTAAGTGCCGGCGTTCTGCTGCGGGCCTTCGTGGCAACACAGCTCCTTCACGGCTGGGTACGGAGACAGAACTGAACAGCTAACTGTAAGGTTGCGTTTCAGCGGAAAAGTATATATAAGTGGAAAAGAATATAAAAGGATACAAAAAGAATATAAATCCCTGATACACTGAAATCAGAAAGAAAAGGTCCGGAGCAGGCGGATCGAAGAACGGGATGCGAAACAGAATGCACATCGGAGGGGCGGATATGGGAATGAAGATATTGATCGTGGAGGATGACCGGCTTCTCTGCGAGGCGGTAAGCGACTACTTCACAGCAAAAGGGTGGCAGACAGATGAGGCTTATGACGGCGAGACGGCGCTGGAGATGGTTGTGTCGGGGAATTACCAGATGGTCCTTCTGGATGTCATGCTTCCGGGCAGAGACGGATTTGCCGTATGCAGGGAAATCAGAAAATTAAGTGACGTGCCTGTGTTTTTCATCACCGCCCGGGTGCTGGAAGAGGACGAACTGAACGGGTACGCTGCCGGGGCGGACGATTACGTGACAAAGCCCTTTTCCCTCCCGGTGCTTCATGCCAAGGTAATGGCTATGATGAACCGGCTCCGCGGAGAGCGGCCGGGCGACCGGATCTGTGCTGGAGGCATCGAGGTAGATACACAGAGGAGAAAAGCTCTTGTAAACGGCGTGGAACAGAGCCTTCCGCCGAAGGAATATGAGATGCTGGTATTCTTCCTGGAGAATCCCAACCGTACCTTTACAAGAGAGCAGCTGCTTATTCGTTTCTGGGGATATGACTTCGAGGGAAATGAGCGGGTCGTTGACAATCATATCAAGAAGCTGAGAAAAGTGCTCTCAGGCAGCTGGTGTGCCATCCGGACGGTCCGTCAGTCCGGCTACAGGATGGAGGTGTCGTTATGAAGGTTCGGGACAAACGGATAACTCAGGGGAAACGGAAATCTTATATACCGCCGGGAGTCCTCCGGCGGGTGATCATGATCTTCGGAGCATTGTATGTGGGAAGCATGGGGCTTGCCACTGTGCTCGTGCAGCAGAAGTTCCGGCAGGATCATATGGAGTCTCTGGATAAGATCAGTGAATGGATAACGGACTATGCGTCAAGTGCGTTCCAGACTGATGAAGGCGGACAGATCCATGTGACCCGGGAAAGCGCGGGAAACGCTCTGAATTTTGTGTTGGCATCCTGTGTCAGACAGGGAGAACTGCCGTATATGCTCTGGTCTGGAGCGGCATGGGACGGGGATGGAGAGAAGATCGCTGAGAGCGGACCGGTTTTTGTAGGGTATGCGGCGAATCCGGAGAAAGAAGGAGAAGCCGAGATCTGGACAACACGTATAGACGAGTATCTGGCGGAAGAAGAACTGGATCAGCTGAGCGGATATTACTTTTTAAACCTTCAAGAATCGAAATATAAGTATTCAGACGAATGGGAGGAGTATAGTATTTCGCCAAAGCTTACAACTGACGGTGAGTTGACGGCCATATCGGTCTCGCGCAGAAAATATCAGCAGATGGATCAGGAGGAAGCGGAAGAATGGACAGGCACGGCTATGAGCCTTCAGGAGGATGGGGAAGAGGAGCGGATATATAAAAAAATGGATCCGGAGGAGATCTGGAGATGGGATAATCCGCAGGTGTCTACGGACGAAGAATCTGAAGAAACAGATGAGTATGGACTTGCCAGGGCTTCATTCTTAATTTCCGGTGGATATTTCCCAGGCCAGGATTCAGAAGTCAACCGCTGGCCGGAGTGGCGACAGGATGAATACTTGAACAGCTTTCCGGACAGAATCAGGGAGACCGCTGAGTTCTGGCTCGGTGAGAATGGCAGTCTCAGCTACACGGGAGCAGGACAAGAGCTGGAAGATGATGTTCCGGAGACAGAGGCGGATCTGACAGTTCCTGTCTATTTCTACAATACAGACAGTGATTCGGAAGAGACGGTCTGCACACTGAAGCTTCGTATGACGTCGCACTCCTGGCTGGCAGCTATGGATTATATGCGGTATGTGTATCTGGGCGGAGCTCTGCTTATGCTGGCCTGTATCGCCTATGTGCTGTGGATCTTGAATAAGAGCTACAGAAAGATGGCGGAAACGGAATTGCAGCGAAGAGATTTTACCAATGCCATGGCACATGAGATGAAAACTCCTCTCAGTGTGATCCGTGGATTTGCGGAAAATCTGAAGGAGAATCCTGATACCGGCAAGAGAGAATACTATCTGGATCATATCATAGGACAGACAGAAGAGATGGACGGGACGGTGAAAGAGATGATCCAGGTGTCCAGGCTGGACAGCAGAGATACGCAGATGAGCAGGAAAAAGTTTTCTCTCAGCCAGCTTCTGGAAACAGAAGCAGAACGGCTGGAGTCCAGGGCGAAGGAAAGAGAAATTGATGTATGCCTGCGCTGTCCGGAAGAGATTACAATAGAAGGCGACCAGACCATGCTTGAGAAGGCTTTCCGGTGTCTGTTGGATAATGCAGTCAGTTACAACCGGCGCGGGGGCTGGATCTATATCACGGCAGATGTTGGGACGTGCGTGATAGAAAATACCGGAAATCCGATCCCTGAGGAGGATCTGTCCCGTATCGGCGAGATGCTCTGGACAGGAAAGCGGGCGAGAGGCGCGGATGCTTATGGGGAGAAACACCTGGGAATGGGACTTTATCTGGCTAGGCGGATATTCCAGATGCATGGGATGAAGATGAAAGTGGAGAATATAGAAGAGGGCGTGAGAGTGAGAGTGAGCTGGTAGCTTTTTAGAACTAAGTCCTTCTTTCGGAAAAGAATCGGTGATTAAAATATTTATCATATTCGAGAATTTATGAAATACAGGAGGATTCCGATGCTGAAAAAAACAATTAATCAAAACTGGAGAATGCGCCGGGCCGGCAAGTCCGGCTGGCAGAACGCACAGGTACCGGGAACGGTATATACTGATCTTCTGAGAAATAAAGAGATGGAAGATCCGTACTGGCGGGACAACGCGGAAAAGGAACTGTCCCTCATGGAATACGATTATGAATACGAGACAGAGTTTGAATGCGGCAGAGATTATCTGAACTGCGATGATGTACTGCTCCGGTTCGAAGGGCTGGATACGATTGCTGATATCCTTATCAATGACAAACTTGTCGGAAAAGCCTGCAATATGCACAGAACCTGGGAATTCCCGGTAAAGGATCATCTTGCGGAAGGAAACAACAGACTTACAGTTATTTTCCATTCTCCGTTGAAGTACATTCGTGAAAAGTTCGCAGAATCGCCGACGCTTGGCAGTGAGGACGCTATGGACGGATTCGTGCATATCCGTAAAGCGCATTGCATGTTCGGATGGGACTGGGGTGCTCATCTTCCGGATGCGGGAATCTTCCGCCCGGTCTTTCTGCTTGGGGAAGAAGCGGACCGGATAAAGGAAGTGAGGATTCATCAGGAGCACAATGCCGGCTCTGTGGAACTGCAGCTTGAAGTAAAGGCGGAAAAGGCGGCGGATCATCCGGAATACAGAGTGACTGTGATAGATCCGGACGGAAGCAGCCGTGTCTTCGAAAACAGTCCGGAAAAGATCCTCATCGATCATCCCCGGCTCTGGTGGCCCAACGGTCTGGGAGAGCAGCCGCTGTATACGGTAAAGGTAGAATTGATGGAAGCAGCAGAACCGGGAAGCGGCAGACGGGGGGAAGGCAGCAGGAAAATGACGGAAGGCTGCAGTGTGATAAAAAATGAGGCCGACGGCGCCGATGGCCGAACAGAAGAAGACGTTGAAAACAGGCCGGCAGACATCTGGGAACGGCGGATCGGTCTGCGCACTCTGACGATAAGGAGAGAGAAGGATCAGTGGGGTGAGAGTTTTGCTCATGAGATCAACGGCAGGACCGTATTTGCCATGGGAGCGGACTATATTCCGGAGGATCACCTTCTGGGCAGGACAAGCAAAGAGCGGACGAGAAAGCTTTTGGAAGACTGCAGAGAGGCCAACTTTAATACGATCCGTGTCTGGGGCGGCGGCTATTATCCGGAGGACTGGTTCTATGATCTGTGCGATGAACTGGGGCTGATGGTATGGCAGGACTTTATGTTCGCCTGTGGCTTATATGACCTGACGCCGGATTTCGAGGCAAATGTCACACAGGAATTCATTGATAATATCATCCGGCTCCGCCACCATGCGTCTCTTGCGCTGTGGTGCGGAAATAATGAGATGGAAA
The DNA here is from genome assembly GCA_944381495.1 of uncultured Mediterraneibacter sp. Classification (GTDB taxonomy): domain Bacteria; phylum Bacillota; class Clostridia; order Lachnospirales; family Lachnospiraceae; genus Mediterraneibacter. The sequence goes on from CALWLJ010000011.1 coordinate 99,021, forward strand.
TGTTTGTTGACCGGAGACTGTGGGTTACACAGAATTCCCAGGTGCGGGATTACCTGATCCTGTTCGAGCGGATCATCCCCCATGTACTGGAACAGTATGACCCGGATCATTTTTACTGGCCGGCGAGCCCTTCTTCCGGCGGTTCCTTTGATGAGCCCAATTCACCGGACCGGGGGGATGTTCATTACTGGGATGTGTGGCATGGAGACAAGCCGTTTTCCGAATACAGGAAGTTCTATTTCCGCTATGTGTCAGAGTTTGGCTTCCAGTCCTTCCCCTGCCTGAGCACGGTGAAAACATTTACTCTGCCTGAGGACCGGAATATTTTCTCCTACGTAATGGAACGGCATCAGAGAAACGGCAGCGCTAATGGAAAGATCATCAACTATATGCAGCAGACATATAAGTATCCGTCATCTTTCGATCTGGTACTTTATACTTCTCAGATGCTTCAGGCCGATGCCATCCGGTACGGAGTGGAACATTTCCGCCGAAACAGAGGCCGATGCATGGGCGCCATCTACTGGCAGCTGAACGACTGCTGGCCGGTAGCTTCCTGGTCATCGGTTGACTATACGGGAAGATGGAAAGCACTGCACTATTTTGCCAGACGTTTCTTTGCCCCGGTCATGATTTCATGCGAAGAGGAAGGATGGCTTACCCGGGAAATCAGTATGAACTGGGAGCATTTCAAAGTGGAGCCGTCAATCCGCCTGAATGTGGCGAACGAGACATTTCAGCCGGAACAGCTGCAGGTAATATGGGCGGTGAGAAACGCGGATGGAAATGTGCTCCGTGAAGAAAAAGAAGAGATTACGGTAGAGGCGCTGGCCTCCTGCTGGCTGGAGAAGACAGAGCTGCCGGATCTTGATGTTATGAACGAGTATGTAAGCTACGAAGCACGAAAAGACGGAGAAATCATCTCTTCCGGAACCGTAATCTTTTCCCTGCCCAAGTATTTCAAATATAAGGATCCTCAGCTGTCCTGCCAGGTGCAGGGCGATGAGATCATCGTAAAAGCACAGGCTTATGCCCGGGGCGTGGAAATCCGCAATGAAGACGAGACGCTGATCCTCTCCGACAACTACTTTGATATGAACGCTGGAGAAAAGCGGGTAAAAATCCTGAGAGGAGAGCCGAAAGGACTGAGTGCGAGAAGCGTATATGATATAAAATGATGAGGGCATCTGAAGCAGAAAATACCGAGAAAAACGGGAAAGTGCTGCTTCGGATGCCTTTTCTGCGAAAAGGGAACGTGGTAAGATAAGAAAGAGAATCTGTGGAGAAACGAAACATAGACAACTGTATTATAATAGTGAATATCATGACTGAGAGGAGCAGAAACGGGAATAATGAAAATACGATTTTTTCCTACTTTGAGAAACTATAAAAAGGAGTATCTGGCAAAAGATATTTTCTCCGGTGTTATTATTGCTGCGGTATCCATTCCTATATCTATGGGGTATGCACAGATTTCGGGGCTTCCGGCAGCTTATGGGCTGTATGGATCACTGCTTCCGATTCTCTTTTTCGCATTGTTTTCAACATCCCGGCAGTTTATATTCGGTGTGGACGCTGCGCCGGCCGCAATTGTGGGAGCAGCTCTGGCGGCTCTTGGGATCAGCGCCGAAAGCAGCGAGGCTATGCAGTATGTGCCTGCTATTGCGCTGGCTGCGGGATTGTGGCTGCTGTTATTCTATTTTCTTCATGCGGACCGGATTGTAGACTTTATTTCTACGCCGGTTATGGGAGGGTTTATCAGCGGGATCGCTGTGACGATCATTCTGATGCAGATTCCAAAGCTTCTGGGCGGCTCTGCGGGAACAGGCGAGCTTCTGGAGCTGCTTCACCATCTGGCGGAGGCAGCGCTCCATATAAACGGGATTTCTCTGATCCTCGGTATTCTGGCGCTTGCGCTCCTGATCGCCGGGAAACGTCTGATCCCGAAATTCCCCATGGCGGCAGCTGTTATGGCAGCAGGCGTCTGCCTGACTCTGTTTTTCCATATTGATGATTATGGCGTGACGCTTCTGGCACAGGTAGATACAGGGCTTCCCGGATTCTTTCTGCCGGATTTCGCGCAGCTTAATCTTACGGCGGTGGCCGGACGGGGCCTGATGGTAGCTGTTGTCGTCATGGCGGAAACCCTTCTTGCTGAAAATAATTTTGCCTCTAAGAATGGATACAGCCTGGATGACAGACAGGAAATTCTGGCGTGCGCAGCAGGAAATATCGCCTCGGCAGCCGTCGGATGCTGTCCTGTCAACGGAAGCATTTCCCGTACTTCCATGAATGAACAATACGGGGGACAGACTCAGGCAGTGTCTCTGACAGCAGGAATCGTGATGGCTGTGATCCTGATGTTTGCCACGGGATTTATCGGATATCTGCCGGTTCCGGTTCTGACAGCAATCGTGATATCAGCGCTGATGAATGTTGTGGAGCTCCATCTGGCGGTCCGCCTGTTTAAAGTGAGCAGACAAGAATTCCTTATTTTTATGGCGGCATTTGTCGTTGTGCTTTTCCTTGGAACGATTTATGGCGTTGTAGCAGGAATCCTTCTCTCCTTTGTAGCTGTGATCATAAAGGCAACGAATCCGCCCAGACATTTCCGGGGAATGATACCGGGAAAACAGGAATTTTATGATCTGGACCGGAACCGGTCAGTGTGGCCGGTGAAAAATGTACTGATCTACCGGTTCAATGAAAACCTGTTTTTTGCGAATATCAAGATCCTTCAGAAAGACATTGAAAATAACATCAAAGAAGATACACAAGCAGTCATTTTGGATGCGGGAGCCGTCAACAGCATTGATATTACGGCGGCGGACGGTCTGGCTGCTCTGGCGGACAGAATGAAGAAGCAAAAGATCAGATTTTACATAACCGAACATTCCCGCAATGTGAACGATCAGTTCAGAAAGCTTGGCATCGGCTGGCTGATCCAGGAGGGTATGGTCAGGAGAACCATTGTTTCCGCACTTTACGATATGGGAATGAAGGAGCCGTTCCCTCTGGATATTCCAGAGAGCGAGATGGAAAAGGTGAGGAGAAACCTTTACTTTGCCCTGTCTCCGGAGGAAGAAAATTCGCTGGAAGAGTTTGCGTGGGCATTTGGGCCGGATGCAGTGCGGGAGATCGAGAGACAGGTAAAATCGATCGTCGAACAGATACACGGTATTTCGGATCTGGAAGAGCTGTCGGAGGCAGGACTGGAAGAAAAACTGCAGTACTGGCATTCACTTGGCCCGCTGGACGAGGATGAACTGCTTAGAAGACTGGAACTTCATATTGATGATCTTCCAGGTGAATTGAAAGAAAACAGTACCCTTGTGGTCAGACTGATCGAGCGGAGGAGAAGAGTGCTGCGCGACAGAATATTAAGAGAACATCCGAATATCAGAGAACATTTGAATGAAAAAAGAGATATTCTGGAACAGCGTTTGAAAAAGCAGAATCCGGAAGGAATACGAAAGCTCCATAAGCTGGAAAACCAAAATAGATAAGAAACAATCTTTGAAAAAACTAAAGTAGGTGTGGATGATGATATCTTTAAATGATTACTTATATTCAGGAGATACGGTGTTGAAAATACTGAAAAAATATGCCCGGGATCTGGAAATTTCAGCAGAAGAAAATCACAACGAGGTGGACCGGATACATGTCATCTTCCTGAAACGAACTTCAGACCTGCTGGAACATAATGATTTCCTGACGGCACAGTCACAGAAAATCCGGGAGTTTTATAAGTACATGGCAAAGGAATACGCCAATCTCTCTTTTACCTTTAAAGGAAGGATCAAATCCCTGATCCGCGCGGAAACAAAATTCAACGGTTATATTGTGGAATACATCTATGATTATTATACCGCACATGGAGTCTGTCCGCCTCTGGAAGAATTGAAAAAGAAGCTGGATGGTTTCAGAGATCTGATCGCATACCGCATTGTCATATCTATGCCAAAGTGCCATGTCAGTGATGACAGAGAACGGGAAAAAGAGGAAATCCGTAACCTGTACGCCATTGCAAATGTTATGAAAGGGTTCCTCGAAAAGCAGGAATTCCGCGCAGAGCCGGCCCTTGGCGTAAAGGAGAGCACCTCCCCGCTGCTGAGCGACGCGGTGCGCCCCTATTACAGAGATTATATCTGCCATGCAGAACGAGACGGATACAGGTCTTTGCATATAACATTTTTTGACGAGAGCGCGAAATGCTATATGGAAATGCAGCTCCGCACCAAGCAGATGGACGACATCGCGGAGATCGGCCCGGCAAATCATCTGGGATACGAGAAAAAACAGGAGAGCGAACGCGCCAGAAGAGACAGTATCCCAGTGGGAGAGAACATCTATTTTGACGAGGCATATGAAAGAGTCAGAAAACTGCAGGAACTGGACCTGGCAAAAGTAGATGTGAATATGTTCTCGGCTGTAAATAACAGTCTTATGAATGACGGATGCGGACTGTACCGGGGGAGGCTGATCCTGCCGTATGAGCATCTGTCCAGATTCCAGAATGATCTGATCGATTAGGCAGGAATCTGTGGCGTCAGAGCCCGTGGAGCCTTATTTTATAAGGTCTCTGAGGGTTCTGTCTTTTTGTCTGGGAGTGTCAAAAATCGTTAATTTTTGCGGGAATAGTGTGGTAAAATCGTGAGATGTTAATTGTGACAGTAGTCGGTAAATAATATAATACGACTATAAAAAGACGGGAGGTATGATCATGTCTTCAATACAAGAAGCTATTCGTTCATCAGCAGATCTGAGAAATCATTACAGTGAAATATCGAGGCAGATGTTGAAGGAGAAATAACATGAAATACACAATTGTTCGTACTGATATGGCAGATGAGCAGATCTGTAAGAGTATCTTTTATATTAATGAGAATTTTGGCTCAGAAGTTGCATTGCAGAAATTGGATGAGTTAGAAGCTTGACAGTATAGAGAAGATTTATGACAGGCTGGACGGTAGAAAAATTTTTTTAAAGAGAATTGGATACAGCAAAAGTTCTCCGCAACCTGCAAAGTGGTCAGCATTCCGATGCCGATGGAAGCCATTGAGGGAATATGGGCTGCGTGAGCCGGAGTTCAGTGATATGGAGATTGGATTTCGCATCAGCCTCTATTGCAATACAGAGGATGCGCTGGGAGATACCACCCAAGGTGCTGAAAAAACTACCCAAGCTATCCAAGACGCTACCCAAGGTACCACCTAAGTTAGGCTGACGGAAAAAGATAAGGACGTATTGGCGGTAATCAAAGAGCAACAGAATATAGCTAAACACTGTTTCGCCAATTGGTCATTAAACTTACCAGTTGGCGTATAGATTAAGGCGGGATATCCACAAGAGGATATCCCGCCTTATTGCTAAAGCTTAAAAATATCTGCATGTGTTCCTGTATCAACAAGCGTAAGTGTTAGAATGTCATTTTCAATCAGATAGACCAGAAGCCAGTCCGGTTTAATATGACATTCACGAAAACCTTTAAATTTGCCGCTTAATTCGTGATCTCGATATTTTGCTTCGAGTTGTTTTCACTGACGAAGTACATCAACAACATTGTTGAGAAGCGAAAGATCCAGACCACGTTTTTTCATGAGTTTATAACTCTTTTTATAAGCGGTGGTGAATTTTACTGTATACATTTATTCTTCAAGTGCCTTCAGTAGTTCATCCATGCTGGTGTATCCCTTGACGTCAGGATCACGGGAAATATGTCTGGCTTCATTCATAGCGTCAAGTGTGCGCTGACTGTAGTGAGGTATTTCGACATTAAACGGAAGCCCTCCTCTGAGAACGCACTGATGAAGGAACAGATTGACCGCACTGGACATATCTAAGCCAAGTTCATTAAATAAAGCTGTGGCCTGTTTTTTTATGTCTGCATCAATTCTAATTTGTGTAGGTGTGGTAGACATATAATCACCGCCTTTCAAATATATTTTATCCATTATGATTTACAATGTCAATCAAAATAGCAATTATATGAAAAATGGCAGATGCAAGAGAAGTTTTGCGGGATGACAGAAAGATTGCAGTACAGAAGAACTTTAAAATAGTAATACTAAGTGCGTTGTGCAGGCGACAACAAAATGCAAATATGATAGAATAGAACATATATTAAACAATCTACGGCAGGGGTGACCATATGCTGATTTATGAAGGAACAAAAGACAATTTCTTAACAAGCGTAGAACAGGATACGATTGCTTTGGAAATTGAAAACAATATTTATGAAAGAATGCACCGGCACACAGCAAAAAATGAATTTCATGCCTGGGAAAACTCTATGGAATATATGTATAAGGTCCTGAATGATCAGGATATTCCGTCGGATGCAGGGATTGCTATTGAATACAATATTCCTCAGACATCGAAACGTGTTGATTTTTTGATTTCCGGTTATGGTAAACATGAAGATGCCAATGTTGTTTTGATTGAACTGAAGCAGTGGGATGAACTGGAAGCGGTTTCGGGGAGGGACGGCCTGGTACAGACTTATACCGGAAATGCTGTGAGGCAGGTTGTTCATCCCTCAAGAAAAAGGTGGATATGAAATTAAAATATTTGATGATCCTTTTCAGTTGGAAAAAGCAATAAAAACAAAGGCAATGAATGAAAATCATAAATTATCCAGAATGGTCGCAACCTATGACTGGAGCTATAATTCTAAGTCTTCAGCGAAAAAGAGACTATTAAAATACTGGGAAGTAATTATTGGAAAATGGCATAAACCATGGAATTACGAATTGGAAAAAGAGTTGGATAAAAATACAAAAAGGAAGAATAAAAGTTCGTCCTGGGCTGAACAACCTCAGACAATAGACGAGATTGGATCAACTTTTACGATACAAGGATTTGATTTAAATTATGTGGGCGTTATTTCGGGGCCATCAGTCAAATATCGCAATGGAAAAATAATTTTTGATCCGGCGGAAAGCTGTAATAAAAAAGCAGTGCAAAATCGAACATTGTCAGATGGCAGCAGACAAAAATTCGGAGAAGTACTTATCCGGCATGAAGTTCGTATATTAATGACACGAGGAGTCGAAGGAATGTTCATTTATGCGTGCGATCCTGAATTAAGGGAAGCACTGGTTCAAGCAGACGTTTAATCTAAGCTAAGACTATAATGAAGTTAACGACAAATCAGAATTTGACAAAGGAGCGTGGATGTATGAAAAAGCAACTGCAAGGGTTGGCGTTGATTTTGGTCGCTATTCTGCTAATGTTAGGATATGGTGATGCATATTTTTTTGACACGAGTTTTAATTGGTCTTTGATTTTTACAGTTATTGGTATTGCTGGCGTTGCAATGACATTCTTTCCTGACAAGAAGTGATCGATATTCGGGATAACTATTGATGTGAATTTGGTGTAGTAAGTCATTTTTGAAGCAGGCAAAAGCATTGCAATTACTTGAAAAGCCTGCAAATTCAAGGAATAGTTTCTACCATGTATTTTCAACTGATATGATGTGGATATAGAGATTAACAAATCAGAAGCTGCTGAGATAAATATGAAAGAATATACCTATGTTACTTTAAGACAAAAACCAGAATTAAAAGAAGAAGCTGCTGTATGGTTTCATGATAAATGGGAAGTTCCACAAGAAGCATATCTTGAATGTATGGACGCCTATCTTAATCATGAAACAGAATATGGTTGGTATCTTTGCTTAGACAGCGGACGCATTGTAGGTGGTCTTGGTGTGATTGAAAATGATTTTCATGACAGGAAAGACCTTACGCCAAATGTATGTGCAGTATATACGGAAAAGGAATATCGTTGTCAAGGAATTGCGGGACAATTGCTGGATATTGTTGTGAACGATATGAAATCCAAAGGAATATCCCCAATTTATTTGATTACAGACCATACAAGTTTTTATGAAAGATATGGCTGGGAATTTTTGTGTATGGTTCAAGGAGATAATGAGCCGGATATGATAAGAATGTATATCTATAGATAAATCCAACTTACGAATGAAAAGGAAAACTTATGAAAAAATCAGCTTGTTTATAGTAATGAACCATGGTTCAATCTGCCGATCGACACAGAACAGGAGGAAGGACTGCTGGGAATTGATGTAGATACGACTATTATTCCATCACGAGAAAGCTGGATAGTATGGCGGTGAACTTCTGACACCAGAAAATAAAAAATTGGTGTCAAATTGGTGTCAAACCTCGAAAAAGTGATGATTTTGGATAGCTTAGATGTCTGCAAACCATTGATTTTACAGGGGTTGCAAAAAAATATAGAAAAAATTAGCACTCACCTCTTGGCTCGTTTGGGGCGGTTTTGTCCTGTGGTGTCAGAGCCCGTAAAGCCTTATTTTACAAGGTTTTTGCGGGTTCTTACTTTTTGTCTGGGAACGTCAAAAATCGTCATTTTTTGAAAAAATGGTGTAGTAAATGGTGTAGTAAAATTAGCTTTAGACGATGAAAAGTGTAAAAAATCAGGGATGGTGTAATGAATAGAAGTAAGCGCTTTATAATCGCACGGATAGCAAATTCGCAACTTTTGTGAGATACTTCAGATACTTGGAGTAATTCACT
>CALWLJ010000012.1 GCA_944381495.1 uncultured Mediterraneibacter sp.
AGCACCCCTTTCTTATGGGTCAATGGTATAACGTTTACCTGATTTAATCAAGCAGATTAGCTGAAAAATATATTACTAAAACTTCCCACACCAATACGGTGTGTTGAACCTTGAAAATTCAATATTTCAGCCAATAAAAAAGGCATAAACCTGTCCCGTTTGGTATAATGGAATTGACGAAAAACCATCTATACAAAGGAGATTTATGCCATGTCCAGTATACCACAAAACTATTGCGATGAGAACGAGTTAATTGATTGTGTTCAGAGATTTTTTTCCAGGCATCATGTCGGCAAGCTTCTCGCCAAATGCAATGGGATGAAAGAAAAAGGTGTTTCACCTGTTTCTCTGCTCCGCTACAAGCTCAGCAACATTTTTGTCGGAAGAAGCATGTATATGCAGCAACGAACTGGCTCTTTTGAAAGATATGCAGATGATGGAGTTGTGCATTGTAGAACCAAAGAAGAACTGCTGGACAGCCAGCCGGGCTACATGGCCCTCATCGTCTCTGATCTTCTGGATAAACAGATCAAAGTTTTCTATGCTGCCCCAGTGTTTGATGACGGTTTCCGTCTGACTGGTCTTGAAGTTTTCCAGAGCATTGATGTAATCAGTCATATCAAATTCTTTAAAGCTCATATCTTGTTCTCCTTTCTCCAAACGGTCAAGAAGCTGGATAAGCCGGTCCATACGGCGGCGCTTTAACAAGAATAGTTCCTTCTGCTTCCGGAATGCGGCGATTCGGTCGAAATCCGGATCTTTAAGAATTTCATCAATCTCCTTCAGTTGAAATCCCAGTTCTTTGAAAAACAGGATCTGCTGCAGGGTCCGCAGCGCATCGTCATCATACAGGCGATATCCGGACTCGGTGAGTGCGCCGCGCTTTCGCTCGGAGCATAGCTCAGCGGACACATAAAGCTGCATTGAAAAACTGTGGAATACTGCCTATAATTGAAGAAAACCTGGTGGATTATTGACTGTAATGGTGGATAATGACAGCTGTTTTGGCTGAGGAGGTATGAAACATGATTGAAGTGGAAGTGAAGCTTACGGTTGCGGATATGGATGGGATTAAGGGGAAGCTCCTGAAAATGGGATTTACAGAGAGTTGCTTTCTTCAGGAGAGAGATACGTATTTTGACAATGCGCATGGAGATATAAGGGCGAATGGGGAGGCCCTGCGGGTCCGGGAGACGAAGGACATGGCAGCAGGGTGGAGCCGGGCGCAGATTAATTTCAAAGGGAAGAAGCTGGACAGGCAGACCATGACCAGGAAAGAACTGGAAACCGGAGTGGAGAATGGAGAGATCTGTCGGAGTATTTTACAGGCTATTGGGTACGCTCCGGCGGAGCCGGAAGTGATCAAGGACAGGACCATGCTGAAGAAGGGTAGGATAACGGCTTGTCTGGATGATGTCCATGGACTTGGGACATTTCTGGAGGTGGAGATCCTGGTGGAACGGGATGAAGAGAAGGAGGATGCGCTCAGGCAGATTGAGCGCATCCTGAATGAGATTGGATATCAGATCTCTGACACGGTGCAGACATCTTATTTATCCATGCTTCAGAAAAAGTAAGGATTCGGAAGGAGAAGCGTTATGGAGGAGCGAAATCTGGTTGAAGCAAAAGTGGCGGGAAAGAAATGTGATATCTGGCAGCAAGGATCCGGAGGGCCTGTGATCCTCTGGGGCATGTATCCACATGAGGGAAATGAGCTGGCACATATGCAGGAATGTCTGGAGGAAATGTGTCCGGCCCAGAACTTTCTGCTGGCGGCCTTCCAGGCGGCGGACTGGAACCGGGACTTTTCGCCGTGGGAAGCGCCGGCTGCATTTGGGAAGGACGATTTTGCAGGCGGAGGGCCGGAGACGCTCTGCTGGCTGACAGAGGAATATGTGCCATATCTCAGGGAGTGTTATGGAGCTGACCGGCCGCTGTTCCTGATCGGATATTCCCTGGCCGGGCTGTTCGCTCTATGGGCGGCATACCAGTTAGATCTGTTTTCCGGGATTGCGTGTTGTTCCGGTTCCCTGTGGTTTGAAGGCTGGGATGAATTCGTGACGGAAAATGAAGTCCGCTGTGAGTGCGCTGTTTACCTCAGTCTGGGCGGGAAGGAAGAGAAGACAGACAATCCGGTCATGGCTATGGTTGGGGACAGGACCAGAGAGCAGGAGCGGCGGCTCCGGAAGGAGCCCAGAGTACGGAGTGTGACGCTGGAGTGGAACCGGGGAGGACATTTTGCCGATTCCTGCAGACGGCTGGCGAAAGGGGTGCAGTGGCTGCTGTGAGAAGAAAGAAGATATTCTTTTCAAACCGTCAGGAATCAGTTAAAGGAACTATAGATCCTGATGCCTGACGGTTTGTTAGAACTGATGATAGCTAAGTTGTTAGTGTTTTCTGATATAAGATTCTTATCCTTTTACACTTCCGGAAGCAAGTCCTGCGACAAAGAATTTCTGGCAGAATATGAATACAAGAAGTATTGGGACGAGGCTGAATACGGAAAGTGCAAATACATATCCCCACTGCGTAAACTGGTGCTGACCAAAAAAACCTGATATAGCGATTGGCAAAGTGCGTTTTAAATCATCGTTGATCACTGTATTGGCCCATGGAAATTCCTCCCATGCGGTCAAAAAGTTGAATATTGATACGGATGCAATCCCCGGCTTGGCCAGAGGCAGGATCGCGTGTCTGAATACTGTAAATACACTGCCGCCATCCATATATATAGCTTCGTCAAGTTCCTTTGGGATATTCTCTACAAATCCTTTAATCATAAAAGTAGAATAGGCAATTGTCCAGGCTACATAAAATGGAATCAATGCGGCCAGACTGTTAATTGCATTGAGCTTAACAGCCAGTTCATACTGAGGCACAATCAGAGTCATTCCGGGCACGATCATGGTAAGGACAATGAAGGCAAACAAAAACTTTTTCCCTGGAAAATTAAAGCGGGCAATGACAAAACCCATTGCAGAAGCAATAAGAGCTGTCAGAAGCACGGAACTGACTGATACGAAAATACTGTTTAAAAAGTTAATGTAAAACTTCTTCTGACTTAATATATACTGATAGTTTTCAAGCGTTATCTCATCCAGATCCGGGAAAAAGCGGGGCGGGAATTCGTAAAGTGCTCCGTTTGGCTTAAGGGAGGTGCTGATCATATACAGCATCGGAAGGACAACGACTATCAGACCTGCAATCAGCAGTATATGACATAATATCTGAGTCTTTATATTTTTCTTCAAATTTACCGCCTCCTAATTATCTTTATTCTGCATTAAGCGGAACTGAATTACTGCAAGTATGGCGAGTACGACAGCCGTAACAAATGAGAGAGCAGCAGAATAACCGAAGTCTCCAGTGTTAAATGCTTTATGATACATCCAGGTCAGTATCATATCTGTCTGATGACCAGGTTCTCCGTTTGTTATCATCTTCACGGAAGTATACACATTGAATCCACCGATTGTAAGCATCACGAGAGCGAACAGGATGTTTCCCTTTATACAGGGAAGCGTGACATGAAAGAATTTCTTTACGGAGGATGCTCCATCTATGGAGGCAGCTTCGTAATATTCTGTAGGTACGGTCTGGAGCGCGGCAAGAAATACAATCATATTCCAACCGATTCCCTTCCAGATACCCAAAAACATAGCTATGCAAAGCCCACCCCAACGTGTGTCCAGCCATCGGATGTTTTCACTGGTAAGATGTATAATATCTGTTAAAAAGTAATTCAGCATGCCTTCTGTGTTAAACACATATTTAAAAATCAGAGATGCTACAACCCAGGAAGTAATTACCGGAAGATAGTAGAGGACACGGTATGTTACCTTAAGCCGGGTGACCTGATTTAATAACAGAGCAACGAGCAGTCCGAGAATCATCTGACCCGGTACAGTAACAAGTGTATATATAATAGTGTTTACGAAAGCAGTTCTGAAATATTCATCTGAAAATACATTAATATAATTTTGGAGTCCGATAAAATTCTGATCCAGTATACTGCCATAATTCCATTCAAAAAAACTCATGATGAACAATTTGATGATAGGATAACATGTAAAAATAGCAAATACCAGTATCCCCGGAAGCAGCAGTACTCCAATCTGAATTTTACGTTTTCCTGTTAATTTCATTGGCAAATGCTCCTTTATTGCGAGTGCCGGACAGGGAAGGTCAAGTTCCCATATCCGGCATCAGAATCGTCAGGTTTATGACTGCAGCAGTTCATCAAATTGTGCGGCAAGTTCATCCATTGCTTCCTGTGCCGTTTTTTCTCCGTTCATTACAGCTGTGACTGCAACAGAAAGTTCACTGTCCATTTCACTCCAGCAGGAAACGGTGGGGCGCGACTGTGCCGTCTTTATAGCTTCCAGGAATGGCGCAAAAGGAGCGTTTTGTACAGTTTGACTGTCCAGAGCTTCTGTATTTACAGGGATTTGGCCGGCTTCCGCCATTTTTTCCTGGGCGTATGCCCCTGTCATGAATTTCATGAACTCCCAAGCGGCCTCCTGCTGAGCACCTTTAAACATTGCAATGTCTTCACCACCTAAGACGGATACGGAACCGCCGCTGCCAGCGGGCATCTCACACATTTCGTATTCAAAATCTGGGTATGCTCCTTTCAGCTCTTCAATTTTCCAGGGACCTTCCAGAAGCATCATATAACGGCCTGTTCCGAAACCGTCTGTCATCGGAATATCGCCACTGTTCCAGCCCGTTATTGCGCCGGCATCATACAGCTGTTTCAGTGTTTCAATTGCCTGGATAGTTTCCGGGCTGTTGATATATCCAGATGACTGAGTCTCATCTTCATTTGTAATAGAACCGCCCATGCTCCAGATAAACGGACAGAGATTCCATCCGCCTAAAGCGGGTTCGTTATAGCCCCATACTGCCTGTCCATTTGCGTTTTCACCGGATAATGTTTCAGCAGCATTGATAAAGTCATCCATTGTCACTGGGGCATTGAGACCGGCGTCTTCGAAGGCTGCTTTATTGTAAAACAGGATTTTTGTATTTGTATTCAGGGCAAGTCCATATGTGTGATCCCCTATCGTTGCTGTATCCATAGCATTTTCTAGAAGTTGTCCGGATACATCTTCAAAATCAGTCATCTCCTGATCCAGGGGAACGAGAATGTCTGAGGTCTGAAATTCCGGAATCCACGCGATATCCAGTCTTGCAACATCCGGAAGTGTATCTGACTGTGCGCTGATCAATATTTTCTGATGGAGATCTGCCCATTCATGTGAAACGGCATTCACCTTTATATTCGGATGTTCTTTCTCGAATTGTGGGATGAGATCATTTGTCAGTATCTCATTTTCAGCAGACTGTGCACTGTAATTATGCCAGAAATTAATCGTTACCTGTTTATCTTCTGAATTATTGGATCCGTTTCCGGACTGGGCACAGCCTGAGATTACTGTTGTGCCTAATATCATTGAAATCAGAATTGCCTGTAATGCTCTCTTTTTCATAAACTTTTCTCCTTTCTGACAAGTACTTTTACCGAATATGGCTCCATATTCAGCCTTATGGCAGCCGGATATTTCAGCTGGTCATTATTTCCTATATACTCTGAATCAGTCAACGGTTCACTGACATAATCTCTGCGGTCCAGAATCTCTGTAAATGTAACTTCTGATTCGGATACGAGACACGTGGTATCTATAGAATTGTTTCCTTTATGAATGATGACATAAATCCTTTCGTTTTCCAGTTCCCTTGTAAATTCCAGAATATTATCTGCATTATCTGTAAAAACAGTGAAATAAGCGCCTTTTTTTAAAGCGGGATATTGATTCCGCATTTGAATCAGGGTTTTGTACCATTCTTTTATACCCTGATCGGCTGTTTTGTCCCATAACATGCAGCGTCTGCAGTCGGGATCATTTCCACCGGTTATCCCGACTTCATCACCGTAAAAAATGGCGGGAGCGCCGATAAAGAGCATCTGATATGCTGCGGCAAGCTTAAATTTATCCTTGTTTCCCTGACAATAGTATAAGAAGCGTTCGGTGTCATGACTGTCCAGCAGATTATAAAGAATATGATTTTCTTCTTCTCTGTACAATGCCAGCATATGATTGATCCGGTAATCAAAATCCTGTGTCGAAATTTTTTCATATCCGAAATAGTCTCTTACGGCATCGCGGAACATGTAATTCATAACGGAATCCAGATTCGCCTTATGGATGAGGGGTCCTCCGTACTGCCAGGTTTCGCCGATGAGAATGATATGGGGATATTTTTCTCTAAGATATAATCCGGCTTCCTGCCATACCGTTTTGTCTACTTCATCTGCAACGTCCAGACGCCAGCCATCGATCCCGTAATCTCTGATCCAGTATTCCATAACATGGATTATGAAATTTCGTACATCCCGGAGCGACGAATTCAGTTTTGGCATCCATTTATATGCGCCGACGCATTCATAGTCATGATGTGTGATGGAAACGGGATATCTGTCTGCCAGAAACCATTTTTTATAATCGGAGTCTTCCCCGTGTTTAATCAAATCCTGAAAAGGAGGAAAAGATACACCGGTATGGTTAAATACTCCGTCCAGGATGACGCGGATTCCGATTTTATGATATGTATCTACCAGCTTCCGGAAGAGTTCGTTTGTTCCGAACTGGGGATCAATCTTATAGTAATTTGTCGTTGCGTACTTATGATTGAAATCACCTTCAAATACAGGGTTGATATAAAGGCATTCTACTCCAAGCTGCTGCAGATAATCAGCTTTGTCAATAATCCCCTGCAGATCTCCGCCCATATAGTTCTCCCGGGTAGGAACTGTGCCCCACGGCTGACACTCAGGGGGATTATTATCTGTATCACCATCGCAGAAGCGTTCAGGGAAAATATGATAATATACAGTGCCGTCTGCCCACTCTGGAAATTGTACGATATCATTATTATTTGCATAAAGATATTCAAAATATCCGTCTTCAGGTTTTTGATCCGTGATACCTGTGGATGTAAAATAATATATCTGTCCTGTGTTGTCCTCGAGCATAAAATAGTATTTCTGATATCGGGCTACTTTGGAAAAAGTAAGGGCACCCTGAAAATAGTCAAAAAGTTCATCTCTGTTTTTCCAGACGAGTATCTCTTCTTTTTTCTGATCCGGATTTGTTCGGGACCAGTAGATGATCTTACACTGCGTGAAATCCCGGGCAGCTGTCCGCAGTCTGACAACGAGCCGGTTTCTTGACACGGGATAAATATATTCTTCCGTGTTAAGATGAAAGACAGCTTCCTTGTTCAAATAAATTCTCCTTTCCTTTATGTAGACATACGAGGAATAATCCGGGTTGGAATGAGCGTATTTTTATAACTGCTC
Organism: uncultured Mediterraneibacter sp.; assembly: GCA_944381495.1. Taxonomy (GTDB): domain Bacteria; phylum Bacillota; class Clostridia; order Lachnospirales; family Lachnospiraceae; genus Mediterraneibacter. The sequence continues at coordinate 7,364 of CALWLJ010000012.1, forward strand.
TTTTTGTTTTTGATTTTTTCAAACAGCATCAGGGCGGCCTGTTCTCCCAGCTTATAGGTGTCTACATCGACTACCGTCAGAGGCGGATCCATGTATTCTGCCAGCGGATAATTGTCAAATGTAATGATTCCTACATCGTCGGGCAGTCTCTTGTTTCTTTTTTTGAGTTCACATAATACGTGGTAGGCGACAAAATTGTTTGTGCATATGATGCTGTCCCAGCTTTTTTCTGAATTCATAAGTGCATGGATGCTGGACAAAGCAGAGGACTTATCTGAACCACACTCTATAATGTCGGTCTGGTCTGATGAAATATGCTGCTCCGCCATCCCTTTTTTAAATCCCTGAATTCTCCGCTGTTCAAATACATTTTTTCTTTCACCGACAAACATGACTGGATGAGAGTATCCACGTTCTACAAGGTGCCTGACCGCCAGCCTGCCCCCCTGTTCATTATCCATATCTACCCATAAGGTGTCTGGGGTTGGATTTTCAAATTCCCCCATTACAATAAAAGGAAAATGATTGGAGGTCAGCAGATCTGTGAGATCGTCCGTAATGCTTGCGGCCGGAAGGATTATACCGTCCACTTTATGACCGAGTACCAGATCTTTTACCATGTTTTTGTCATTGCGCTGTGTGCCGCTTGTGATCAGAACATTATAGCCCTGTTTTTCAGCGGCAATTTCGATTGCGGTTACACTTTGAATAAAATAAGTATTGGAAAAGGCATCCTGATTTTCTGCATTAATAACCAAGCCAATAGTAAATGTACTGCCATTGACAAGGCTTCTTCCCATTATGTTCGGGTGATAGTCAAGCTCTTCCATTGCTTTTAGAATTTTCCTCTTTGTTTCCTCGGAAATACTTGCATTTCCATTGATTACTCTTGATACGGTAGATGGATTGACCCCTACCTTTTTTGCGATATCTTTAATTGTAACGGCCATTACATACTCCTTTCTATGCAATCGTTTGCGTTAAAGGGAATTTTTTAAGGGACGCAAACGTTTGCATTCCCTGTAAATTACACTACACTCATTTTACGTATATGTCAAGTTGGGAAAATCACATAAATAAAATATTAATTTTTGTGAAAAACAGCTAAATATATCAGCTGGAGATAGCTATCGCCATGGATATTGATTTGCTGCTTATCATCTGTAGAGGTGGTGGTCACCTTCCATCTGATATACATATATTATACAGAACGATATTTTAAGGTTGTGTATAAGAATGGATCAATATATTAAAACATCTTTAGAAACACATTTATTTTTCGGAAGGATCATGAAGGAGCATGCGCTGTTCCTTCAGGCAGATTTCCCGGTGGGAGAGACTGCGGGCGGGCTGTGCCCAGTGTATGAATGAGAGGATGACAGACCGGATGGCATGGCAGATCCGGCAGCTGAATCAGCGGGTGCTATATCTGCTGAGTGGTCTGATCATGTTTAAAAAACAGATATTGCAGGAGGTGACCGTCTGCAGGCTGTACACGGCGAATTATCCGCTGTTGATCGAGCATATCATTCGGGAGGCGGAGTTATATTAGCGGATCATAACAACGCTGAAAGACAGGACACTGGAAACGACAAAGCGGTATCGTGATTTTAAAGAGGCGGGGACAAAGGGAATCACCGGATGTGAGATACGTTCCATTATCCTGCCGCTGCTGGCGGATCATGTACTCCGGGAAGCGAACCACTATCTTCGGATTCTGAAACAGGAGGGGGAGTAAATCATGCAGTTATGCCAGTATCCCAGCCAAAGCAGGATCCGTCGTTTTACACTGGAAGCAATACAGATCCCAATCGTATATAATCAGTATGGCGACTACGATCCGGACGGACTTTTATACGTTCTGGAGCAGGATTCCCAGAGAATACAAAGGGAGGCGCTCCGAAGATTTCAGCAGACGCCGCCCCAGCCTTATGAAGAAGTACAGCCGCTGGTGCTTCGGGTAAATCTCGGCGACACTGTGAAAATATGTTTCCGCAATCAGCTGGACCGCAGGCTTTCGATCCATGTACAGGGGCTTGCATATGATGTTGCCACTTCCGACGGGACCAGTGCCGGATTCAACCGGGACAGTACGACGGACGGTGAAATAGAATACACCTGGTATGCAGATACGGAAGGTGTGTTTCTGTTCCATGACATGGCGGATCCAAGAAGCAGCGAGGAGGCTACGAATGTTCACGGACTGTTTGGCGCGGTGATCGTAGAGCCGCCCGGTGCGGAGTGGTTCCACCCGGAGACCGGGGAGGAAATAGAAAGCGGGCTGATGGCCGACATTTATCAGCCGGGCAAACCGGCCTTTCGGGAATATACGGTGTTCTTCCATGATGAACTGGAGATTCTGGATAAGGATGGGAACCCGCCCGTTGACCACCGGACGGGGATGCCCTCATCTACAACCGCCATCAGCTATCGTTCGGAACCCATGCGGAACCGGATGCCGCTGTCCCATGATCCGGCAGATTCGGGAGAGGATATCTCCATGAGCTCATGGGTGTACGGAAATCCGGCGCCGCCCATCCTCAGGGCATATGTGGGAGACCCGGCGAAGATCCGTCTGGTCCACGGCGGGATCAAGGAAACTCATGTGTTTCATCTCCACAATCATCAGTGGAGGCTGGAGGCGGATAATCCAGTTTCTACCATCATCGATTCCATTACAATCAGTCCTCAGGAGTGCTATACGCTGGATATCCTGTATGGTACAGGCAGCAGGAACCGTGTGATCGGTGACGTGATCTTCCACTGTCATCTGTATCCCCATTTCCATGAAGGGATGTGGACGTTATGGAGGATCTACGACCGGCTGGAGGATGGAACCGGGAAACTGCCGGACGGAACACCGATACCGGCGCTTCTGCCGCTGAAGGACCGGGAGCGTCCGCCTAAAAAGGATAAAATGCATCCGGGATACCCGAACTTTATCTGTGGAGAAGTGGGGAAAACGCCTCGGCAGCCTCCATGCGGAGTTCTGGATGCGGAAGGAAACCCGGTAGTATGCCCGACTCCTCTGGAGGAAGCGAATTTCGTGGAAAATGCAGCGCCGTGGGCTCTGTATACAGATACCTGTCCCTGCCACACAACAGGGGAATGTTCCAGGTGCGGCGGCCGCGGAAAGTGTTGTGAGTCAGAGGAGAAGCATGAAGCCAGCGAACCGAGTCCTGAGCCAGATGAGAAGTGCGGCGACTGTGAACCGTATCACGAGATAGATGAGAAGTGCAGTAGCTGTGAACCATGTACCGAGCCGGATGAGAAATGCGGTAGCTGCGGACCGTGTTCTGAGACAGATAAAACATGCGGCGATTGCAGAAAATGTCGAAAAATAGAGAAAAAGTGCGAAAATGTCAAGGCCTTCGAGATTGCCCTCGTTCAGGCGAAGCTCACGTACAACCGGTATGGCTGGCATGATCCGGAGGGGCGTTTCTTTGTCTTAAAGGAAGAGCTGGAGCGCTGCGGTGGTCTGTAATCCTATATCCGTCTGGTGGAGGAAGAGAAGATACGGGTGGAACCACTGGTGATACGTGCCAATGCAGGAGACTGCATTGAGCTGCGAACGACCAATCTGCTTCCGGAATACCTGGAAGCAAATGCATTTCAGCTCAGGACCAGAACAGATATAGTAGGACATCATGTGCATCTGGTGAAATTTGATACGATTATCTCCGACGGGGCGGCGAACGGCTGGAACAATATTGCGGGAGCAAGAAAATATGAAACGCTGGTAGAGCGTTTCTTCGCAGATGAAGAACTGCGGACCGTATTTTTCCACGATCATCTGTTTGCAAATGCCCATCAGTTCCACGGTGTGTTCGGCGCGCTGGTGATCGAGGAGGCGGGAGCTACTTTCCATGATATACGCACGGGAGAAGAGCTGCGGTCCGGGACGAAGGCTGTGATCCGGAGGAGAGACGGAACATCATTCCGGGAGTTTGCCCTCTTTGTCCATGACTTTGCAAATCTGTTCGACAGGGACGGAAAGCCGCTGAATCCTCCGGCTGTTCCGGGAGGACATGATGATCCCGGAGTCATGGGAATCAATTACCGCTCGGAGCCGATAAGGGAAAGGTTGAAAAGGCATGAAGATCCGGCCTATATTTTCAGCTCTTATGTGCATGGAGATCCGGCCACGCCTGTTCTCGAAACCTATCCGGGTGATGAACTGATGATCCGCCTGATCGACGGGGCCCATGAGGAACAGCATGTGTTCAATATAACAGGAATGTCATGGCACAAAGAGCTGGCAGATGAACGGTCGCCCCTGGCTGCTTCCCAGACAACCGGCATTTCAGAGGCATTCAATCTGAATATCAAAGAGCCTTATCAGCCCGGAGATTACCTGTATTATTTCGGCGGGATTGACGATGCGTGGCTGGGGCTCTGGGGGATTATCCGGGCATATGACAGATATCAGAAGTGCCTGAAGCCTCTCTGTAAAGGAAAGGACATGATCATGCCCCTGCCGCCCTGTCCGGGAAAGGACGACGTGGTGAGACGGTATGAAGTGGCGGCGATCCAGACAAAGCTTGTGTATAACCGCTATGGAGATCACGATCCGGACGGACTGATTTTTGTTCCTTTGGAGGATGTGGATCTTGCGCTTGCAGGGAAATATACGCCAAGGCCTCTGATTCTGCGTGCGAATGTGGGAGAATGGCTGGAGGTCACACTGCATAATCTCCTGGATCCGGACCGTCCGATCCCGTATTTTGATTATCCGACAGTACCTCTTGAACTAAAGCACAGGCCGTCAACCAGGGTTTCTCTGAATCCTCAGTTCCTGCAATATGATCCGGTCAGCGATTCGGGGATCAACGTGGGATACAATGCAAAAGAACAGACGGTAGGGATCGGCGAGAGCAAACGGTATTGCTGGAAGGCAGACCGGGAATACGGAACCTGTATTCTGCAGTCCTTTGGAGATATGAGAAATCACAGATACCACGGACTATTCGGAGCGGTCATCGTTGAACCGGCAGGGGCCCAGTGGTACGAGAACTTTACGAAAAAGAAGAATCCATTTGCAGAACAGGCGGTGATAACAGCCCCGGGAACAGAAACGTTCCGGGAATATGTGCTGTTTATTCAGAACGGAATCCGCCTTCTGGATGCGCAGGGCAATCTGATCCAGACCGCGGCGGAGAATGGAGAGCCGGTAGAAGCGGAGGATACAGGCGAAAAGGGCTACAATTACCGGTCAGAACGGTTTGCCAACCGGCTCTCCAGGGATGACAGAGTGTGGAAAGTATTCAGCAGCAGAGTCCATGGAGACCCGGCCACTCCGGTATACAAGGCGTACTCAGGCGACCGTGTGATCTTCCGGACGATGATGCCGGCGGATAAGCCCAGAAATGTATCCTTGACTATTCACGGCCATTTGTGGCGGGAGCAGCCGAAAGATGACCTGTCTCGGGTGATCCCCATTCAGGGCGGAATCAGTGTTGGAAACAGGTTTGACATGGAGCTGAAGAGCGGCGCCGCCTGCCCGGGAGATTATCTGTATCGCTCCGGGAGCTTCAGATGGGACGTTGAATCAGGAATGTGGGGGATATTCCGTGTGATGAAACAGTCGATCCGGTGCAGGTGTAAGGAAGTGTGCGGAAGGATATTTAAAGGCAGAAAATAAGCAGCGTTCTGTTCAGATTTGACTCAGGATAGAGACGGGGAGGAAACGAAATGGCCTGGAGGACGCATTTGCGTCCTCCCCGGGTGTGTTTCCGGACTCCACTATCCGTAGGGTGCTTTTTTGGCTTACAGATGCTATACTCTTCTCACAGAGATAGGAGAGGAGGTGCCTCGATGGTAAATCTGGAAGAAACGGGAAAGTTTATTTCGAAATGCCGGAGAGAAAAGGGCCTTACGCAGAAAGAGCTGGGCGAGAGACTGAATGTGACGGACCGGGCAGTGTCCAAGTGGGAGACAGGCCGGGGATTTCCGGATGTTAATATTATGGAGGATCTGTGCCGGGAGCTGGATATCAATGTCAGTGAACTGCTGGCAGGCAGACGGATCGAGCCGGAACAGTATCAGGAGGAAACGGAAAAGATGCTTGCCGCCACGGTGAACAGCGGGCAGCTGTACGGGCTTCAGATCATCTTTTATATATTGGAATTTGCGGCGATAACGGTATTGTTTATTCCTTTCATCGTGGAGCAGGAGACCCTTCTTCCATCGCTCAAGTCATGGAATGTTCTCTGTTGGATCTGCGGCGCCGTCATATTGATTAGTATTATTATCATGGATAAACAGATCCCGGGCAGAGAGTTCAGAATGTCTAATGCATGGATCGAAGGGATTGCCGGAGGCGTATACTTTCTCCTCCTCATGGCTATTAACTTTGTGAATGCCGGTGGAATCGAAGGTATGAATGACGGAACGGGTCTGGCGGAGAAGCTGACGGTTCTGTTGATTTTTCTAGTATGCTTTGTGATAACGATCGCGGTAAGGGTGAAACGGGCGAGGGACAGAAGGCGGGAGCTGGAGGAGTGATGGCTGTTTTGTTCAATAGCGTTTTCGCAGAAAGCATCCGGAAGCGGGGCGGATTTATTGGATAATCGTATTCTTAGAGCGGGGATATGTGGGGCTTGGTCACTTGTTTCTGGGTGTCCGCTATTAAGGCACTGTGTTGCCCCGGCGGCCGCGCTCTCGCTCGGAGCCAATGTCATTAAGTTAAGAATAATATATGCATTTTTTCATGGGGCTGTCGCATCATTTAGTGCGACAGCCCCTTGTTTTATGCCAGTCCTTTTTCTTCCAGCCAGTCGATCAGAAGTTTTTGTCCTCTTTGGCGCCGGCGTGCCATGCGGCAGAACTGCAGGATCGTCAGACCTGTGAACAGAATTGTCAGTATGATAAGCAGGAGAACAGAAGTTCCGATGCTTTCCCCGCCGCTGATGGTGCTGCGGAAGGCGTTTACTGTGTAAGTGAATGGCAGAAAGGCGTGAATTTTTTCTACAAAGGCCGGCGAGATTTCAACCGGATAAGTTCCGGCGGAACCGGACAGCTGTACGACCATAAATATCAGCATCAGGAAACTGCCGACCTTTCCCAGGGTAATGTTAAAGTAATACATGATCGAGGTAAAGGCTGCTGCGGTCAGGCAGGAAAAGAGAATTGTTTTTGTCATTTCCGCCGGGCTGAATCCATCAATTATATGGAGAAGTAGGATCAGCAAGATGCCCTGCAGCAGGGCTACCGGATAAAGGACGGAGGCTTTGCTGGCCCACCAGGCGAATCCTGATTTTAATTTTCCGTTGTACTTTGTAAGTGGATACATGAGACAGAAAGCCAGGCATCCTACCCACAGGCCGACAGACATCATGTATGGGGCCATGGCGTGGCCGTTATTTTCTACCTTGGTCATCATCGTTTCATCGGCTGTTACCGGGGAAGCGAACATGCGGATCGTATTATCTGTGGCTTTTACCTCTCCAATCTCCTTTGAGCCTTTTTCAAGACTGGACGCCAGCCTATTTGCACCCGATCTAAGCTGTTCCATTCCAAGGTCCAGATTTTCCGATCCTTCTGCAAGGAGGGAGGCTCCGTTATGTATCTTTGCGGCCCCTTGTGTCAGCTGAGAAGCTCCTGTATTCAGGGCGCTGCTGTTGGATGCAAGGGCAGATGTCCCGTCAGAAAGAGATGCTGTCCCCTCAGAAAGCTGAGCTGCGCCGGCTTTTAATGTATCTGCACCGTCAGAAAGCTGTGATGTCCCGTCAGTCAGGGAGCTGCTGTTTTTATCCAGGAGCGAGACGGCGTCGGTATAGGAGTTGATTCCTTCTTTCAGAGTGGAGAGGCCGTCCGCAAGCTCCTTTCCTCCAGCGGTTATGCTGGTGATTCCAGAGATCATGTCTGTACCGGCTGCCTTTAGACTGTCAGCTCCGGCGCTCAGAGCCTGATTCCTGGAGATGAGGGATTCAAAACCAGTGTTTAGTGACTGTATCCCGGCGGCTGCCTCGGGAAAATGTTCGGATGACTTTTCCAGAATGTCGAGGGAAGCAGATACTTCAGCAGTGCCGGCTGACAGCTGCTGTGCGGCTGAATAAAGCTGTCCGGCGGTTTCTGTCAGAGTGGAGATGCTGTTTTCCGGCAGGGCCGGAATCGATGCTGCAGTATAGTCCGTCTGTTTGCAAGAAGTTTCCAGCTGTCTGGATATACGGTTCATATGTTCTGTTTTGTCGGACAGATCTTCAGCTTTATCAGCAAGGCTGTCCGCAGCCTGGTTTAATTGTTGAGAAGTATTGTTAAGTGATTTACTTAGTGCATCCAGATCTTCGGAAGTGTTCTCGGCTATATCCCGTGCACGGCTTGTATAAGCGTCAGAATTTATACCAGATATATCCTGCGTGTTTTCTGCCGAGCTGTTCAGAGTGTTGATCACATCCTGCATAGAGCGAAGCGTTTCTTCCGAAACGGAATCGTTTTCTGAAAGCTGTCGGTATATTTCTTCGAGAGAGGAGGCGGAATTAGTCATAACTTCCCTTGAGTGATGGATCTGCTCATCGGCAGAGCTGATCTGTTTGTCTGCCTCCTCTGCACATTCCTCTGTGACCTGGGAAATATCATCAGCTGCATCGGAGAGTACGGCTTTGGCTTTTGGCAGTCGGGAGGCTGTATCGGATATACTGTCTTGGACAGAACGTACATCAACGGTGGCCTCCGTTATTTCGTCTACTGTTTGAGTCGTTATATCAGCAGCCTGTGTCATTACAGCGCCGGTGGTTTTTATTTCTTTTTCGGCAGAGGCCAGAGTTTCTGAGAGAGACTGTATCTGCCGGTCAGTTGAACTGCCTTCAAGATTTTGCAGCTGAGCATAGAGACTGCCAAGACCGGATTCCAGCTGCTCAGCACTGTGTTCCAGAGATGCGTCTCCATCTGAGACGGAAGTGTGAAGACTTGCGATCCCGGAGGAAATCTGTCCCAGATCCTCAAGTGGAGACAGCTTTGCAGCTCCTGCTGCAAGTTTTTCGGTTCCCTGTGTATATAAGACTGTATTTTCAGCAAAGGTATTGACGGCACTGATATACTTATCTGAACCGGACTGCAGAGAATTCAGACCGGAGGAGAGGCTGCCTGCTCCTGTTTCCAGATTCAGGATTCCGGAGGAAATCCGGGGAGAGACACTGTTCAGCGCAGCAATGCCGCCGGTATATTGTTTTACCCCGTTATCTAATGTCTGTAACCCTTTTGTCAGCTCAGGAAGCTTTGCAGTCAGCTTGGCGGTACCGCTGTCAAGCTGCTTTGCACCGCTGTTGATCTTGCTGACGCCATCTGTATATTCCTTCAAGCCTTTGGTAAGTGTTTCCGCACCGTCAGAAAAGGTAAGTGTGCTGCCGGCAAGCTTTTCCAGGTTGCCGGTAATGGTTCGGCTGCCTTCCGCGGCATCGGAAATACCTTCGGAAAGTTCAAGAGAGCCGTCAGCCGCCTTGCATAGTCCGCTGCCTGCATCGGCAATCCGGTCAAAAAGGATTTCGGTATAGGTTTCTGTAACCTGGGACGCTATTTCATCCCGTATTTTTGTGAGCGCTGTTTCGCTCATTTTTGAGGCGATATAGTTGGTTCCGGGATTGGTTTCATACTGCAGCTCCATTTTCTGCGGAGTTTCATCCATGAGAGTAGCTGCATTTTCTGAAAAATGTTCCGGTATGGTGATTACCATATACCAGGTCCCGTTGGCCAGACCTTCATCCGCTTTGGCTTTGTCCATAAAATGAAAATCCAGAGAGTCGTTGTCTTTCAGGGCCTGGACCAGATCTGTTCCTATGTTTAGGGTTTTACCTTCATATTTCACCGGCTGGTCTTCGTTTACTACTGCGACAGGAAGTTTATCCAGGCTGCCGTATGGATCCCACATGGATTTCAGGAACAGTCCTGCATAAATAAATGGAATCGCAATAATTGCTATAATAACAATGAACAAGATTTGGTTTTTCAGCAGACTGCTCCATTCTTTTTTGATCATATAAGTCCTTCTTTCTATTGATTTTTATCTATAGAAAGATAACATGACGGAAGAAAATCGAATACAGACATTATAAGTCCCGTGCCTGAAAATCAGACACGGGACTTATAATGTCAGAAAAGCTGAAAGGATTTATTCCCGGGGATTATGGATCTGGCGAGTATGCCGGCATATCCGTTCTGCGGATTCTGTCAGGAATCTGACATTTCAAATCGACGGATCAGTTCTTCTACAGTTCCTTTTTTCAGATCATATATGCGGCGGAAGAAGATTTGTATGTCATCCTTCAGACCGGACTGCAGCCACCCGGATATGATGCCGAAGCTGAGAGATTTCAGATATTGGACGATGATGTGGCGGTCTTCTCCGCTGATCTGCCGGTTGTTGAGTACTGAGTCTACATAAAGAATTACAATGCGCTCGCAGACTTGCCACAGATACTGTTCAAAAATCTCACGGTTTACGGAATGATATATATGGAGAAAAAGAGTTTTCCGCTCTAACATATAAGTGATAACACTTTCCATAAAATCCTGTATCGTGTCAGCGGAAGGATATTTCTGTATGATGTATTCAGCTTCTTCCATTATGATGTCTTCAATCAGAGATGGAATATCATGAAAATAGTAATAAAATGTATTTCGGTTGACTCCGCAGTCGTTTACGATATCCTTTACGGTTATCTGTGACAGCGGACGGTCATTTAAAAGTTTCATAAAGGATGATTTTATTGCGTTGCGTGTAAAATTTGCCATGGTTGATTACCTCCTGAAGCTAAAAGTATCATATCATTTATCGGGAAATAAGGAAAGCTCCGGATTTGGACAGGACTGAAGATATCAAGGCAGGAGCTGGAGGAGGAAGAACGATATAGGAAATAGCAAGAATCAGTGATCTCATAAAAAGCCAAGAAAACTTGGCGAAATCCATTGACAAGTTTTCTTGGCGGTGGTATCTTTAAGATGCAAAGTAAACTTGGCGTGAACGAGACAGAAGTAGGGACCGGAACCAGAACCTGTGGCGGTTCATGAATGCATCGGAAGGAGACGATACCATGAATAAAGATGAGATATTAAAGCGGAGCAGAAATGAAAATAAAGGTCAGGATGAGATGGAGCGCGATGTGGACGCAAAAGCCGGCAGACAGGCGGCTTCCATCGGACTGCTGGTGTGTATGCTTTTGAATTTGGCAGAACTGCTGATAAAAGGCCAGGCTAATCTTAGCGCGTGGATTGTATGGAGCGTGATCATGGGTACGATGGAACTGTTGAGATTCTCAAAGCTCAGAAAAAAGGCGGACCTGATCAGCGCGGTAATCTTGCTGGCATGCGGAGTGGCGTTTGTGGCTTTCTATATTATAGAACTGTTGAAGTAACGGGGGAGTGCGGACTATGGATGACAAGCTGATCTTACGGAATCATTTGAAAGAGGCCCGGACGGAAAAAGGCCTGTCTCAGGCGGCCCTTGCGGAGATGGTGGGAGTGTCAAGGAACACCATAAGCTCCATCGAGACCGGACAGTTCAACCCCACGGCCAAGCTGGCGCTGATCCTGTGCATCGCCCTGGACAGGAAATTTGAAGAGCTGTTTTATTTTGAATAGGGAACAAGTTACGCCGCTTCTGCCATATCGGTACGGAGCGGCGGTCTTGTTGTATAACAGAAAAATAATATTCTGGACCGAACCTTTTGACTGTGTTTTACGACTATATGAGTGAAACCGGCTTTAGTACAAAACAAGGAGATGACGATATGGATCAGTTTGAAAAATTGCTTTGTGAGCACAAGAGTGCTGTCGAACGCTTTGTAAAGTTCAAACTGCCGTCAAGTTTCGATGCCGATGATATATTGCAGGAAGTATACATGGCTGCGATTCGTAATTTTGATAAATTGAGCGATGAATCCAACTTCAAGGCATGGATTATTGGTATTGCCCGTAATAAGTGCAACGACTATTATCGCTTCCATGCAAGATCAATGGAAATTCCCCTTGAAGAGGTCAGTGAAACAGAGCTTTCTCGCGGACGGATGGGAATAACGGAAATAAACTGTGTTCAAGACACTTTGGATTGTCTTTCTGAAAAGGATAAAGAAGTGCTGCACTTATATTTTTTCTGTGATGTACCGCAGGCTGAGATCGCAAAGAAGCTTCATATACCGCTTGGAACGGTCAAAAGCCGTTTATATACCGCAAAACAGAATTTCAAAGAGAAATATCCATATCCGCCTAAAACGAAAGGAGAGGTTATTATGAAAAAGCTGCCTCGGTTCATGCTTGAATATGTAATATCAAAATCGGAAAACCAACCGTTTTCTGTCATTTGTGAAGAACTCATGGGCTGGTTTCTTATACCAAAGCCTGGAGAAAAGCTTTCATGGGGAGTATATGGCATGCCTGAAAGAAAGCTGGCAGAATCGAACGAAATGGAAGTCATCGGCAAGGCAGAAGTTCATGGAATTGAGGGCGTCGAAATTACAGTGAAAACGAGTAATCCGATGGAATATAATTCTGAAGGCGGTCAAAAGAACGTATCAAGAACATTTGTGGCGCAGCTGACGGATACGCATTGCCGCTATCTGGCAGAAAGCCATATGAAAGACGGCGTGAAACATCTTTATACCTTTCTTGATGGCGACAGCTTTCTTGGGAACTGGGGGTTCGGGGAGAATAATTGCGGAAACGAAATACATATTTCTTCCAAAGGTGACATTATACGCGAGGAAAGCGTGATTACAACTGTAAATAAGCCGTTTCTGCTCGACATTGCAGGACGTTTTTATGTGACAATTGGCGGGAAAGAATATGATACAGTATGTGTAATGGATATCGAAACCTATAACCCAGGTGTAGTCAGCGAGCAATACATTGATCAAAACGGACGCACGATTCTCTGGCGCCGTTTCAACCGTGATGATTGGGCGTATAACCACTATAAGGAGAAATGGAGCGAAAAGCTTCCATACAACGAGCGCATTACTGTAAATGGCGAAATCTATGTCCATTGGTATGATTGTATAACAGATTATATTTTGTAAATTTTTATCTGCCCGGATTTAGGAAGCGGTGGCGCCGGAAACCTGAGAACAAACTCCCCTCTTTACATCCCGCCGCCCATCCCTTATACTGCTTTTATAGGCGATCAGCCAATGGAGGGCAGAAGGATGCAGGTGACGGAGAAACTTACAAGGCCTCTTACAGAAGCAAAGTATTTAAATGCGGATAATGCGGACCGATACCGGAGCATTATGCGCATTTTTTATGAAAATTATGAAAAACTGCGATACTGGATGTATCAGGAGGAAGTCTACGCGGAGATGACGGCGGATCCTTATTTCGCTGATTACCGGATGGAGCAGTGCCAGCAGGATCTTGCCATGCTCACAGAATGGAAGAATCTGAACACCATCCAGGACACCCGCCGGGTTTCTTCCATTGAGGAGTTCAAGAATAAGAAGTTCCGGTATCAGATGTCAGAGTACAGCGTAGAGATCGAACGTCTTGTGATCCGGCTGGAGAATCTTTTCGTGGAGGGAGCGTCTCTGGAACCTGCTCTCTTGGAGCGGATCCGGATCAATGTGGAGAAATTCCCGGCAATGGACGGGAAGGATCCTGAGACAGTGTACGGCTGGTGGAATGACCTGAACAATGATTTCATCCGCCTGAACCAGAATTACCAGGACTATATCCGGGATCTGAACAGCGTGAAAGCGGAGGAAATGATGCGGACCCGCCAGTTCCTTGTGTTCAAGGACAAGCTGGTAGAGTATCTGAGGAACTTTATCAAAGGACTCCAGAAGAATGTGGGAGTGATCGAGGAGACGCTCCGGATGCTGGATCCGGAGCTGCAGATGCGGGTGCTTGACCTGGTAAATGACTATGAGATGTCTATCCCCAGGATGGATGTGGAAGTTTCCCGGGAGATGATTGAAGAGAAGACGAGAGGGAGATTTGACAGCATCAGAAAGTGGTTCGTCTCGGAAGGCGGTCAGGAGAATGAAGCAGGCCGGCTCTTTGACGCCACCAACGAGATCATACGGAGGATCACCCGGTATGCGGCCCAGCTGAGTGAGAAGAACGCTCTTGGGGCCAATCGGCGGGAAGAATACAGAAAAGTGGCGGAGATATTTCTGAAATGCAGGGATATGGATGAGGCGCACCGTATGGCGGCCATGGTGTTCGGACTGGAGCGGCCTTTTCATCTGAAGATGACTGCTGACCGGATCACGGACAGCATGAACCAGAGCGTCTATGAGGAACCGGCTGCGGAGATGACACTGAAGCCAAGGGTACGGACTTACCGGGAGAAGTCAGGAAGGACCTCGATCCATGATTCTTCCGTGGAGAAACAGCGCGCAAGGCAGCAGGCGGTGGAACAGATGAAGAGAGACTGGGAGAAACTGGCTCGGCTTGAGCAGGACGGCAGGATCGATTTCCAGAGTCTCCCCGTGATCGAGCCGAGAGTCCGCGAGATCCTGCTGAAATGGCTGTCGGATGCTTTGGAAGACGCAGATCATTCTGCAAGGACAGAGGATGGACGGGAGTTTGTCCTGGATATGTCCCGTGCTGATGAGCAGTGTGTGGTACACTGCGAGGACGGGAACTTTACCATGCCGAAGATGAGTATTGTATTTCAGGAAGGAGAAGGGCGATGAGAGAGCTGGAGACATTGCTTGACCGGAGATGGGTTCTGAAATCCGAGGACAGGGAGCTCTACTATAGGATCAGAGACTCTATCGGTGAGATCCGGAAGTTTGCCACAGAGAAAATGGGCTGCCAGGTGATCGAAAATGCGCTTCTGGTAAAGATGGAGAAGATCCCGGCTCTGCCGGAGAGCTTTATGGGGATCGATGTCTTTACATCGAAGGAGGAATATGCCTATCTCTGCATCCTTCTTATGTTCCTGGAGGACCGGGATGCCCAGGGGCAGTTTATCCTCTCCCAGCTTACGGAGTATATTGCCGCAAATATGCCTTCCGGGGAAACGGACTGGACACTGTACACCAACAGAAGGCGGCTTGTGAAGGTCCTGCGGTACGCCGTGGATCAGGGGATCATACGGGTGACGGACGGAAGCGATGATGCTTTTATGGATCAGGAGACAGGAGAAGTGCTTTATGAAAATACAGGGGCGTCACGGTATTTTATGAGAAATTTCAGCCGGGATATCATGGAGTTTACCGCTCCGGAGGACTTTCAGGAGAGCGACTGGTTCGCCATGGACGAAGACCGGGGGATCGCGAGGCGGCACCGTGTGTATAAGAGGCTTCTTTTTTCTGTTGGTATGTACCGCGGCGAAGGTGCGGAGGAAGATTTTGAATATCTGAAATATTACGGAAGAAGGCTGGCGGATGATCTGGAACAGAATTTCCAGTGCCAGCTCCACATCCACAGGGGAAGCGCATTCCTGATGCAGGGGGAGGACTGCCGGATCGGAGAGACATTTCCGGGAAATACCGGGATGTCGGATATCCTTCTGCTCTGCTGCGGAAAGATCCGCGAGAAGGTGGAAAAGGGAGAATGGACGCCGGAGAAGGATGATACGATTCATGTCCAGAGTCTGGAATTCCAGCAGATGCTGCGCCAGGTAAAAGAGGAGCATGGAGCCGGATTTATCAAGGGCTATCGTGAGATGCCGGAGGGAGAGTTTGTCCGGGAAGTGGAGTCGGAGATGGAGCGTTGGACGCTGATCCGCAGGAATATGCAGGAACAGACGGTGATCGTATATCCGTCAGCGGGGAAACTGAC
The DNA here is from genome assembly GCA_944381495.1 of uncultured Mediterraneibacter sp. Classification (GTDB taxonomy): domain Bacteria; phylum Bacillota; class Clostridia; order Lachnospirales; family Lachnospiraceae; genus Mediterraneibacter. Next base: position 23,081 of record CALWLJ010000012.1, read on the forward strand.
AGGACGTTATCCGGACGACTATGACGGGAGCAGCGGAACGCGGACAGGAAAAGCATAAGGCAGTGCTGACGGCAGCTTTCCAGAGAAATATAAGATTTTCGAGAATATAAGAGAAAATAAGCGGAGGAGAATACACAAAAGATGAACAGCAGATGGCAGGCGAGCAAGATCGGATTGATCAATTTCTGGTATTATGATGAGCAGGAATTTCCTTTTGTAAAGGGGAGAATGCTGCTGAGAGGCTCCAACGGTTCCGGAAAATCCGTTACCATGCAGAGCGTGATCCCTCTTCTTCTGGACGGGAACATGAGCCCGGAGCGTCTGGATCCCTTCGGGTCCCGGGACAGGAAGATGAGCAGTTATCTTCTGGAGGAGGACGACGGCAGGGAGGAGCGGACCGGATATCTGTATCTGGAGTTCAAGCGGGAGGAGAGCGATACCTGGCTGACCATAGGGATGGGGATCCGTGCCCGGCGGGGAAAACCTCTGGACAAGTGGTACTTCAGTCTGTCGGACGGCAGGAGGATCGGGAAGGATTTCCAGCTTTATAAGAAGACGGATGAGAAGGTGACCTTGTCTAAGAAGGAACTGGAGAACCGGATCGCCGGAGGTGGGCAGGTATTCGACCGCCAGGCCGACTATATGGAATATGTGAACCGGCAGATTTTCGGCTTTGAGACAGTGGAAGAGTACAAGGAGATGATCGATCTGCTCATCCAGCTGAGGACGCCCAAGCTGTCCAAGGACTTCAAGCCTTCTGTGGTCAATGATATCCTCAGCGATTCTCTCCAGCCTCTTTCAGACGAAGACTTAAGGCCCATGTCCGAGGCTATTGAAAACATGGATACCATGAACATGAATCTGAAGACACGGGAAGCCGGACTTCAGGCGGCGGAAAAGATCCAGAAGGTCCTTGGCCGGTATGACCGTCTTGTCCTTTTTGAAAAGGCAGACCGGTGCGTGGAGAACGGGGAAAAACTGTCCGCTGCGGAGAAGGAAGCCGGCGAGCAGGAGGCTGAGATCCGGAACTGTACCGAGAGGGTGCAGGCGCTGGAGCAGGAAAGGGCAGACCTTGACGCCCGGAAGGAAGCTATGGAGAAGGAGAGGGACTCCCTCAGCAAGAGCGATGCGGTAGAGCTGAAGAGCCGGGAGATAGATCTGAAAAACCGCATCAGAGACAGGGAATCTCTTCTGGAGGAAAAGACCCGCCAGCTTGAGGCGAAGCAGGAACAGTACGTGGAGACAGAAGACCGGAGGAAGAAGGATCAGGACCGGGAGTATGAGAAGGAGAAGGAACTGGATGAGATCCTGGAGGACATGCAGTCAGAAGCGGAAGATATGGCGTTTGACGAGCATGCATTTTTCCAGACGGAGCTGAAAGAACATTTCGCGGAAGAGTATTCCTGGGATACGCACCAGTCTCAGTTTGAGAAGACAAGGGACGGGATAAGCCGGGGACTGGAGCTGCTCCGGGAAGCGGAGTCCCGCCAGAGAGAGGCGGACGATCTCCTGAAGAAGCGGGAAAAACAGCAGAGGGAGACAGACGGGGCACAGCGCCGGGAGAACGAACTGGAGGCGGTCCTGGTCCAGGTGGAAAATGAATGGAAGGAAGCAGTCTACAGCTGGAACGGGAATAATACAGAGCTGAAATTCACTCCGGAGCAGATGCGGGTTCTGTCGCAGTTCGCGGATGAGTACGGGGAGGACTCGGATTTTGCCCTGGTGAGACAGATGGCGGCGGACCTCTGGATTGGTAAGAGCGGCAGCATCCATGTGCAGATCCAGGAGAGGCAGAAGGAGCTGCGGGAACGGGAAGACGAGCATGAAAATATCCTCGCGGAGCTGAAAGAATGGGAGGACCACAGGGAGCCGGAACCGTCGAGAAGCGAGGCTGTGGTGAAGAACAGAGAGCGACTGCGGGAAAAAGGGATCCCGTTTGAGGAGTTCTATAAGTCGGTGGAATTCGGGAAAGGACTGGATAAAGAAAGTTGTGACAGGCTGGAGGAGGCGCTTCTGGAAATGGGGATTCTGGACGCTCTTGTTGTGGAAGAGCAGTACCGGGACAGAGTGCTGGAAGCAGATCCCGGCTGCGCGGACAGGTATCTCTTTGTCCGGCCGGGGCATGTGAAAGAGAGCCTGCTGGATGTGCTGGATCTGAATGATTCTGTAAACGACATTTTCTTTAACCAGCGGATCACAGGAATCCTTGGCAATATTGGCTGGATACAGGGAAATAGCGATGAAGGCTCCGCTGCCACGGCGGTCTACAGGGACGGTTCTTATCAGATCGGGGCTGTCAGCGGTACGTTGTCCGGAGAATATGAAGCAGGCTTTATCGGCGTCCGTGCCAGAGAGCAGAACCGTCAGGCGAAGATCGCTGCCTGCCGGGAGGCGTTGGCGGAAAATGAAAGCCGCCAGGCGGTCCTTCATGACGAGATCCGGGAGCTGGAAAGCCGTACTGCCAGACTCCGGGAGGAATACGAAGCTCTGCCGGCGGATACGGATATGCGGGAAGCCTGGAGGATGCTCTCGGATATCAGACGGACAGTAGAGCGGATGCGGGAAGAATGTGCGAAGCTGGAGCAGGAGCTGAGAGAAGTCAGCGAGTCGCTGAAGGAACTGAGAAGGCAGGCCGCAGAGATTGCCCAGGGGCTGTATCTGACATGCAGCTATGAGGTTTTTCTCAGGGCGGATCAGGCTGCCAGAGACTATGGACAGCATTATTACCAGTTGAAGTCCGGCCATGAGCTTTATCTGCAGATCCATGCTCATCTGGCTGAACTTGGGGAGAGGCTGGAAGTCCTGGACGGGGAAATGGATCAGATCCGGTATGAGGCGGGCAACGCGGAGCGCGAGCTGAAAAAGGAGCAGGAGGAATACCAGTCTGTACAGAAGCAGCTGGAACTGACAGACTATGAGCAGATCCGCCAGAGGCTGGATGAGTGTATGGAATGGCTGCAGTCCTATCCCCGGCGGCTTCAGGAGTGTGTGGAAGAGAAAACGCAGAAGCAGGAACGGGTACGCGCCCTCAGAGAGCTGACCGCGCGGAACGAAGAGCGGATCGCGGAGCTGCGTCGCAGGGAAACATGGCTTGACAGATGCTTTGAGGCGGAGCGGGAACTGAAATATGTGGAACTCCCGGAAGAGATATCCGAAGCTGCCGCTTCTGTACGGAACTATCTTGCAGCGGACTGCCGTGAGCTGGACAAAGAGCAGATCATCCGGAATCTGAACCAGGTCTACTTTGAAAACAGGGGATTCCTGACGGATTATCAGATCATGCAGACCGAGCTGTTCAGTGATCTGGATCAGGACGCACAGAGAGGCGATCCGCCGGCAAAGCGTCTGGACATCGCCGCCCGGTACCAGGGCGTGCGGATACCGTTTGGCAGTCTCCTGGTTCATCTGAAAGAAGAAATCGAAGAACTGAAGGATCTGATCCGGGACGGAGACAGAGAGCTTTTCGAGGATATACTGGCCAACACAGTGAGCAGGAAGATCCGGGGGAAGATCAACAGCTCCAATGCCTGGGTGGAGAAGATGAATTCTCTGATGGGAGCCATGAATACATCCAGCGGGCTGAAGCTGAACCTGCGCTGGAGGAGCCGGACCGCGGAGACGGAGGACCAGCTTGATACGAAGGAACTGGTGGAACTCCTGAAAAAGGACTACCGGCTTATGCGGGAGGATGAGGCGGCGAAGCTGTCTGCCCATTTCCGGTCAAAAGTAGAAGAGGCGAGAAGACACGCCAGAGACAGCGGCGGTATGATCTCCTTCTATCAAGTGATGAAAGAAACGCTGGATTACAGGAAATGGTTTGAGTTCCAGCTGTTCTTCCAGAAAGGCGGCGAGAAAGTGCGGGAGCTGACAAACAGCGTCTTCGGAACATTCAGCGGTGGAGAGAAGGCTATGGCCATGTACGTTCCCCTCTTTTCCGCCGTAGTAGCGAAATATGCGGCCGCCCGCCCGGATGCGCCCCGCCTGATCTCCCTGGATGAGGCGTTTGCCGGAGTGGACAACCGGAATATCCGGGATATGTTCCGTCTGATGACGGAGTTCCGATTTGACTTTATCATCAACTCACAGGTACTCTGGGGCGACTGCGACACGCTGGACGCGCTGGCAATCTATCAGCTGATCCGTCCGGAGAACGCGAAGTTTGTGACTGTTATGCCCTATCTGTGGAACGGACATTCCCGAGTCATGCTGGAGGATGAGGCTGAGATGGAGGAGCGAGCTGCCGAGACGGCTTCGTAAAATGATGTTGGAAGCAAAGCCACAACTATGAACCGCAAAAGAGATGATAATTTTTCAGGAAAGGAGCGGACTCATTGACAGATGAAATGCTGAAAAAAGAGTGTCTGGAATATTTCCGGGCTCACCCGGTCTTCCGGCGGCTGCTGGAGGGATTCCGGGAAAAGTATGCTTCTTATGGAAGATTCGCGGGAACCGTGGTGCTGAAAAGTCTGACAGAAGAGGAGCGGGATGATCTGGAAGGATTCCTGAACAGGAATTATCACGGGAAAAAGTCTGCTTCTGTCTCGGCTGAGCGGTTCGAAAAAGCGCTGTCAGAAAGCCGGTTCGCGGGGATCAGCGGAAGAGATGTGCTGGAATTATATTTCCATGCAGCCCCGGAGGGCAGACAGGAACGCAGGCAGCGGGAGGCAGAACAGTGGAAGGAGATGCTCCGGCGGGCGGAAGAAGCCGCGGAGCGGATGGAAGGAGAGAAAGCTGATCGGGAAGATGTGGACCTGATAGAGACAGCCGGAAATACGGGACTGGAGCAGCAGACGTCTTCCCTGCCCCGGCTGTGGCTGCAGGAGATAGATGGTTTCCTGCCCTATCTGAGGAAACGCTGCCGGGAAGCAGGCGGTGATCTGAATGAAGTACAGCGTCTTCTCCTTCTGGGAGTGAAGCTCCTGAACGCGCTCCCCGCCGATGCGAAATATCTGGCTGTGTTCGCTGCTGAGGTGACCGGTAATCCCCATGCTTTTGATGCCGGCACAAAGGATGGAAAGTACCTGGAGCTGCTGGTTAGATGGTATTCAGAAAAAGAAACAATAGAAGGAAAAATAGAAGGAACATCTGAGCAGGCAGCTGACAGAGACGGCAGGGCATTTCCGCTCATAGAAAAGCAGAGGATGTATCTCAATGCAGGCATCCTCCGGGACGATGTGTCAAACTATGCCCTGGCAGCAGGTATCCGTGCGTGGAAAAAGGACGGCAGCCTTCATGAGGGGATGGAAGGCTTTTTCAGGGCCGGGGAACCGGTTCAGATCCCTCTTTCCGTGATCGCCGGATGGAAATCCATATCCTGTCCGGGAAAACGGATCTATATTGTGGAAAACCCTTCTGTTTACGCCATACTCTGTGGAAAATGGAAGAAATACTGCGGGTTGATGTGCATGAACGGCCAGCCCCGGCTGAGCTCTCTGCTCATACTTGATCTCTTGGCAGAGGCCGGCACAGAAGTGTGGTACGCGGGAGACCTTGATCCCGAAGGTCTGCTGATCGCCCAGAAACTCAGGCAATATTACAGAGGAGACTTCCATTACTGGCACATGTCGGCAGAAGACTACAGGAAAAGCATCTCCGCAGAACAAATATCTGATAGACGTCTCAAGATGCTGGAAAAGATCACAGATCCCGATCTGACAGAGACAGCGGCCGCAGTAGCCGGGAAAAAACTGGCCGGATATCAGGAGAACATATGGCAGGAGTATCTCGGAGCTGTTTAGTTCAGTTGTTTTCGTAGGCCGCTGTCAAGGCGCTATGTTGCCCCGGCGGCCGCGCTCTCGCTCGGAGCATAGCGCAGCGGATACGTAAGGCCGCAAAGGACGCGGCCAAAGTGCCGGCGCTCTGCTACGGGCCTTCGTGACAACACAGCGCCTTGACAGCTGGATACCGAGAGACGGCTGAACAGTCCCGTAAATTGGCGCAGCTTGGAGATCTTACCATTTGGAAGACTTCCCGGTTGCGCCTTTGTTTTCCTGACTGTATGGCCACTGACTTCCGCCCTGAACAGACCAGAAAACAGAGCTGATCTCGAAAACTTTTCTGCGGGGGTAGAGATGGCATACGGGTGACTTCGGAAGGGTATTAGTTAATCTTAGAGTTCCGGGGACAGACGTTAGGGCTGGCGGTGAAATTGTCTGAGCCGAAGGCGAGTTGTTCACCGCCAGTCCTTGCATTTAGTCTGTCCCCGGAACTCTTAATTTAACTTATATCCCTGGAGCGGAACCCGTATGCCATCTCTACCCCCGCAGAATACGGTTTGGAACAGTTCTGTTTTCGGATGTTTAATCACTGAAGTTAGTGCGCTAAACAGCCAGACAGCGGACCTTCGAGAATAATATCGTAATTCCTTTTGTATTGTGCTAAAATAGAGTCAGATTTCAGTCAGACCGGAGGAACGGAATTATGAAAATGAAAATCAGGAACAAGACAGCATTTACAGACGCAGAGACTACACTTGAGAGAGTAAACCGCCAGGTGTCCTATGAAGCGGCACTGGAGGGAATCGTACTTCTGGAGAATGACGGGACGCTGCCCATCGAGCCGGGCAAAGTGGCCTTATACGGAGCCGGCGCGGCGATGACGATCAAAGGCGGCAGCGGATCTGGCGAAGTGAACGAACGACATGCGGCATCCATCCTGGAAGGACTGGAAAAAGCCGGTTTTACAGTGACAACCAGACATTGGATCGACGCATATGCCGAGGAGTTCAGAAAGGGCGAAGAGGAGTTTGCCAGAGAATTCCGGCGTAGAATGAAGAATGTCAGCAAGCTGGATATTGTCAATATTATGAGTGAACAGTACAAATATCCATTTGGCCCTCATGTGACTCTGGAAGATGTGAACGGATCAGATACGGATATCTGTATCTATGTAGTGGCGAGACAGGCAGGCGAGGGAGCTGACCGGAGACTGGACAGGCATGATTTCACACTGTCAAATATTGAAAAAGCCAATCTTGCCATGTGTGCGGCCAATTATGAAAAGCTGATCGTGGTCATCAACGTAGGCGGAGTATTCGATATGAGCTTTGTAGATGAGATACAGGGAATCAGTGCAGTGGTATTTTTCGGCCAGCAGGGAATGATGGGCGGCCAGGCTTTTGCGGATCTGATCAGTGGAAAAGTAACGCCGTCAGGCAAGACAGTGGATACCTGGCCGGAAAGATATGAGGATATTCCTTTTGCAAAGGAATTCAGCTATATCAACGGCAGCCTTTCCCAGGAGTATTACCGGGAAGGAATCTATGTGGGCTACCGATATTTTGACAGCTACGGAGTACAGCCCCGGTATCCCTTTGGATACGGACTGTCCTATACGACATTTTCTCTGGATAAAGAGTCGGTCAGTGTCAGCGGATCAGCAGTGGCTGTCCGTGTAAAGGTGACTAATACGGGCAATCTTTATTCAGGAAAGGAAACGGTTCAGTTGTATGTGAGTTGCCCGGGAACCGAGATGGCGAAGGAATATCAGAGCCTGGCGGCATTTGTCAAGACTGGGATGCTGGGACCGGGTGAGAGTGAAGAGGTGACTCTCGGATTCGATATGCGGGACCTGGCTTCCTTCCGGGAGGAGGATGCTTCCTTTGTGCTGGAGGCGGGAAAATATGTCCTGAGGCTGGGGACATCCAGCAGAGATACAGAAGCTGCAGCGGTGCTTGTGCTTGACCGGGAAGCAGTGACAGAGATATGTGATCACGTTTGTGCACCTGCGGTGAAGGTGACGGAGATGGAGCCGCCGATTCTGCAGGATCCTGCAGAGCACGAAGACGAAGACCTGGAACAGATTCCGGTACGCGCAGCGGATATGGAGACAGTTATTCACGATTACAAGGAGCCCGAGACGTATTCCTCTCCGCTGGTGGAAGAGCTTCTGGATCCTCTGTCTGTCGCAGAACTGATCGAGATCCTGGTGGGAGCGGGCAACATGGGCGGCGACCGTTTCTTTGAGGCTCCCGGATGCGCAGGATATACGACAGGTGCTCTTATAGAAAAGGGAATACCAAATGTGTGTCTGGCGGATGGTCCGGCAGGGCTCCGGCTGCAGCGGACTTCTGCAGTGACAAGAAGTGGAAAGCTGAAACCGGTGGATCCTCAGATATCAGTCATGAAATATCTTCCCGGTGTAGTGTCGAAGATTGTTCTGGGGAATCCGGAGAGACAGCCCTGTGTGTATCAGTTTGCAACTTCATTTCCCACAGGGCTTGCTCTGGCACAGTCCTGGAATACGGTACTGGTGGAAAAGGTGGGAAATGCTGTTGGAAAAGAGATGGAAACCTACGGAATTACATACTGGCTGGCGCCAGGTATGAACATTCACCGGAATCCGCTGTGCGGCCGGAACTTTGAATATTTCTCGGAAGATCCATTGCTGTCCGGGAAGATGGCGGCAGCTATGAGCCGGGGCGTTCAGTCCAGACGAGGATGCTTTGCCACAGTGAAGCATTTTTGCTGCAATAATCAGGAAGACAACAGGAATCATGTCAGCGCCAATGTGAATGAACGGGCGCTCCGGGAGATCTACCTGAAGGGATTTGAGATCGCTGTAAAGGAGGGCAGGCCTGGCGCGGTCATGTCCAGTTATAACAGAGTGAACGGCGAATACGTGAACAACAGCTATGACCTGCTGACAAAAGTCCTGAGAAACGAATGGGGATTCGGCGGTCTGGTTATGACGGACTGGTATGCGACGGGAAAAGGTGTGGGAGATCACTGTAAAGCTATCCTGGCGGGAAATGATCTGATCATGCCCGGCGGCAGAAGCGCTGTACGAGAGCTTCAGAAGAAGACGAAAACTGGAGAAGTTGATGTGTTTGCTCTCAGACGATGTGCGGCAAATGTGGTACATGGCATTGTAGAATCCAGGATCTATCAGGCATACCGGAAGAAATATGCGGAACGGACAGGAACAAAAGCGTAAACGGAACCGGTGCTTTTTCTCTGCAATCGTGGTATGATAGAATTAGCATTGATAGAGCAGAGACAGTACAATGCATGGATTCCTGAATAATATGTTCAGATATGGAAAGGAAGGTCTTTATTATGAAGAAAGAAGTACTGGATTATGTTGTTGAAAAAACAAATGAACTGACCGCTGCGTTTTCCTGCAGCAAAGAGGCAAAAGAGGCGGCAGAGGCATGGCTTGCCGCTGTGGGAACAGCGAATGAAGCGGAGCAGACAAAGAAGTATATCGCTGAGCTTGAGGAAGATATCATGCCCCTGGACAATCTGATCGTATTCGCCGAGTCTGAGGGCGGTGCAAAGGTATTCGGCGACAATGCGCCGAATGTTGCGGCACACGCAAAAGAGATCAAGGCAGCAGGCGCGAAGTACTGCGACTGCCCGGCATGTGCTGCTGTAGAAGCAATCCTGGCGAAAAAAGATGAGATGCTGCAGGCATAAGAAAAAATTGTCATATGAGAAATCCCCTGTGCCAGATATCAGGCGTCAGGGGATTTCTTTTTGGAGCAATTGAAGTTAGTGAACAGCCAGCATATCCCGGATGATCTTCTGTACTGCCTCCTCACCGATGCTGGTATCCAGCGTCAGGTCGTAATTCTCAGAATGCCCCCAAATCCGCCGGGTATAATAGTGATAGTTGTCGGAACGCCGGCGGTCCATGCGGCGGATCTTCTGCAGAGCATCGGTTTCGGAAAGATTTTCCCGCTCCATGATTCGTTTGATCCGGTAGCTCTCTGGTGCGTGGAGATAGACCTTCAGGCAGTTCGGCCGGTCGCGGAGAACATAGTCGGCACAGCGGCCAAGGATCACACAGTTTCCCTGATCTGCCAGATCACGGATTACTTTGGATTCCGACTCGAAGATTTCATCCCGGGGAGCGTCGTGGACGTCAGAATATATGTACATCTGACTGACCAGATCGTAGAGGAGACTGTTGGTCATATTTTCTTCCCACTCTTTGATAAACTGAGGCGTATACCCGGTGGAGCCGGCGGCCATCTGTATGATCTCATTGTCGTAGAAGGCAAGGCCAAGATTTTTGGCAAGCATTTCTCCGATATCGTGTCCGCCGCTTCCGTACTGGCGTCCGATCACAATCACAGTGGAGTTGTCAGAAGCAACTGCATCAGAATCGGTTTCTTTATCTGATTTTTTTGCAGCAGACTGCGGAAAGAGGAGCGGTTCGGCAAAGGCCAGAGCACGCCCGAAAAGTCTGGCAATAAATCCTACGAGGAGAGCGGCTATGATAGTACCTTCCCGGACTCCATCCAGCCGGTGGGCAAAGAACAGGGAAAGCAGCCCTGCAATTACTGTCAGAGAGACATCGAAAGCTACTTTTGTAGAGCCAAATTCAGTGTGCCAGGTTGAGGATACCGCCCGTACAAAGGACTCGCCCGGAAGCATGGCCACATTTGCCAGTACCTCGATATAGACGCCGAAACCAAGAATCACGCATCCGATAAGCAGATAGATGATTTTAAAAATATAGGCTTCCGGATCCACAAATCCCAGCATGATCATTGTCAGATCGATAAAGTACCCGAACAGAATAGAGATGGGGATCTGCAGCAGGTGCTCGGCTTTAAAATTCCTCCGCAGGATGATCAGCTGTATCAGAATCAGCAGAATGCTGAAAAAAATAGTGAACTGTCCCAGGGTCATGGGAAAATTAAGACTTAGTACATAGGGAATTGAGGAAATCGGTGAAGTCCCCAGATCGGCTTTTGTGATCAGGCTGACGCCAAGTGAATTGATGAACAGTCCGATCAGAAATATAATGTATCGTTTCAGTTTTTCCATATTAAGATCATGCCTCCCTCGATGTTGTTGCCGGTATAATAACTGTATCCTTACAAGCCGCAGAAGTACACGGCAGATCAGGGTTCAGTCTGTAATCCGGCAGTTTCTCATATTTTCATAAATCTGGAAAAAAAGATCCATAAATTTTATCCGGTCTTCAACGGGAATACCCAGAAAGGCTTCTTCTTCAAGTCCTTTGAAAGTTTCAGTTACAATGTTCAGAAGCTGTTTTCCTTTTTCGGTCATAAAGATATGATAACTGCGTCTGTTGCCGTTAAGTATCCTTCGTTCAACGAGACCGCTCTCCTCCATGCGGTTCAGCAGAGACGTCAGGGTGCCTGCCTCGATGTGACATCCGGCGGCGATATCTTTCTGGCTGGCGCCGTCGTGGTCCTGTAGATAGTCCAGGACCTTGGGCTGACCGATCGTAAGTCCGGTGCCTCTGAGCCGGGATAACAGTTCTTTCTGCAGAGTGGAATGTTCTGCCATCAGCAGATAATGAAATGAGTATTTCATGGAAATTCCTCCTTTCGACCGGAATAAAGATATAATTTGAATTAAAATAGTTAGAATTCAAATTATGTGCGATGATTATTATAGGATTCATAAAGATAAATGTCAAGAGCGTAATGGGAATGGATAAAGGATGGAGTGGGGGGACAGAATCTGAAATCGTATGATGCATGATATGGAGCAGGAGTGAAGAAAATGAAACAAAGCCGGCCTGAATTTCGTGCATGGTCTTGAAAATGACATATTATGATAACTCAGGTAACGAAAAGTACCGGGACATGAAAAAATCCACTGTATCAATCTGTTTTCGTACAGTGGATTTTTATCTTATTACATCCATGGGACTTACCTCCTTATTTAGTTGATATCTATCTGAAACTATTTTTCAAATAGTGTTTTTCATTTTAAAATTACCTTCCCATTGGACTATACCTCTTTTCTTTAATATTTCCGGGTTTTAAATTAAGTTTTTGGTGGTCTGTCCTCCTTTTCTTTTGATGACTATATAATAACTCTCAAATTGAAAAATGTCAATATAAAATCTGATAAAAATATAAAAGGAAATAAAATAACTGAATATTCAGATAAAAAGAGTGGGTTGAATTTTAAATTCAATGACAAAGTGTGTAATATAAGATATAATTATGCCAACAAGAGAAGACGTAAAACAGTATCAGGAGGTGGTCTTATGGCAGTGTTTCCGGCAATTGATATGAAGAAAACAGGAGAAAGGATCCAGTTTTTTATGGATCTTCATCAGATGACACCGGCGGATGTCAGACGATATCTCGATCTGAACTGTGTTCAGACAGTGTACCGCTGGCTGAATGGTGTCAATGTTCCTAATGTTGACAATCTTTATGCTTTAAGTGAGCTTTTTCAGGTTGGGATAGATGAGATGATTGTCGGCAGCAGGAAACTTAATACGGGAAAAAATGGTATGAGGGAAGAAAGAAAACGACTGATCCTTTATCATGACAGAGTGGAGAAGTGTGGCAGAGCTTAGAAAGGATCAGATGGGATATTCAGACAAGCAGACAGGATTCAGAAGTACCGTCATGGAGAGAGGCAACTCTTTCAGCGGTACTTCTTTTGTATAGTTTCAGCAGAAAACTTTCATCCTTATGAATGACATGATAGAATAGTAAAGCCGAACTTCAGAATAGTGCAGGATTGGAGAATAAGGCAATACAAACTACGATGATTTGGAAAGGATGGAAAAGCTGAACGATTATGGAGATGCGCAGAAAAATATTTTTAATCCTTATGGTGGCATGGATGACTATGATTTTCCTGTTTTCCGCACGCTCCGGCGATTTGTCTGCCGAGGACAGCGCACATGCGGGGATGATGGTAGGCAGAATATTTGTGCCTGGTTTTGAGCAATGGAGTGAACAAGAGAAGCTGGAATTTGCAGAAAAGATCGATCATCCTGTGCGGAAGACTGCCCATGCCTCGGAATATGCAGTACTTGCGCTGCTGGCTGCCGGCGCGGTGATTGGAAAGAAAACGACACTGAGAGCGGGAATATTGGTCCCGCTGGCTGTTGCAGCAGCATATGCTGCCACGGATGAGATACATCAGCTGTTTGTTGATGGCAGGAGCGGCCAGATTTCGGATGTTCTTCTGGACAGCGCCGGCGCTTTGACGGGCCTTCTGCTTCTGGCAGGAATCAGAATATGGCTGAGACGGAGAAAAACATACAGAGAATGAAGAGTGTTTCAGCTGCGTCGGATCAGGCGGTATATTACGCAATCTTGCTGTAGATTAATAAAATCATAAGATTTTCTCTTTCTTCTTTTAAAAATTTATATATATCATGTATACTGAGAGTGAGGTGATAAGAAATGTATAATATACTGGTCTGTGATGATGATAAGGAAATTGTAGAAGCAATCGAGATATATCTGGTTCAGGAAGGATATAATGTGCTGAAGGCATATGACGGGATGGAGGCGTTAAAGATCATTGAGAAAGAGGATGTGAATCTCCTTATTCTTGATGTAATGATGCCCAGGCTTGACGGGATCCGTGCAACTTTAAAAATTCGGGAGAACAACAGTATTCCGATCATTATTCTGTCTGCAAAGTCGGAGGATGCGGATAAGATTCTGGGACTGAACGTCGGGGCGGACGATTATGTGACGAAGCCCTTTAATCCTCTGGAGCTGGTGGCACGGGTAAAGTCTCAGCTGCGCAGATACAATCAGCTTGGCGGTTCTGCCGGCGGTCAGCAGGATAAGATATATGAGGTGGGGGGCCTGAAGATCAATGATGATCTGAAAGAAGTGACTGTAGACGGTGAGCCGGTGAAGCTTACCCCTATTGAATATAATATCCTCCTTCTTCTCATGAAAAATCAGGGGAGGGTCTTTTCAATAAATCAGATTTATGAATCAATCTGGAATGAGGAGGCTATAGGAGCAGATAATACGGTTGCAGTCCACATCCGACACATCCGAGAAAAAATAGAGATTAATCCGAAGGATCCGCGGTATCTGAAAGTGGTCTGGGGAGTAGGTTACAAGATTGAAAAGATGTAACATTTCCAGGCTGAGGCGGAACCGTCGAAATAGAAAGGGAATATTATGAAACGATGGTACAGAAAAACTGTGACAAAGGTAATCCTTGTTATTCTTGCGGTTCTCTGCGGAGCGGCGTGTGTCACAGGCCTTGCTTCTTCCATGTCTCTTGCCGGTACGGCCAACCCTTCTGAAATCTGGAAGATGACAAAGCAGGCGTATGAAGAGTCACAGGATTTTAACGGTGCAGTGGAGAATTCTGTAATGGAGATCATGAACAGAATCCGCCTGGAAAATCTGTTCGAGACGGATGGCGCCTATAATCCCAATAAATTGGTGGATATCATGGAGTATTCCAGAAATGGAACGATCAGCGGGTCCAACAGTTCCGGAGTGGCTTATACTCTTGAGGAACTTGAAAACTGGAGCGAGGACTTTCAGACAAATGAAGGGGACATTTACGATGATAATAGTGTCGTAGTCTGTGAAAAGCCGGACGGTACATATTATTACTATTATCTTAATGATTTTATTCAGATGTTTGAAAACGGGGAGTTCAGCATGCAGTTCGACCAGGATTCTCAACAGCGGCAGAGTGAATTCCTGAACGAACTGGAATTGGGGCATATGACCTCATCGGGATCTTATGATTTCTGGATTGCTGATTCTGAAGGTAACGTCTGTTATACGGACTGCTGGAATTTCGGATCTTCGCTGAAAGAGAAGTACGCACCTGATGGGGCGAACAATCTTTTGCAGGTTGTAAACGAAAATTCTCGCCTGAATGGTAAACTGTCTATCATATACGATGATATTACTTCCGTCCTGAACAGTCTCTTCAATGATATGCAGACTTATCAGGGAGGCTGGGATTATCTGGAGGAAGGCAATACAAATCTTACTTATCTGTATATAAATGAAGATACGAAAAAAGTTGTTACCAACAAAAGTGCCTATGCAAAATATGAAGATGCATGGCAGAATATAAAAGAAATGGCACAGGCGGATTCTGTACGATATATGATCGTTTATCCCCAGCTGAAAGATTTTGAAACGAATATGAACATATCGGCTTCAGGGGAATGGGAACTGGTCAGATCATATGTGAACGAAAGGACGTTCAACAGGACGCTGGCTATCTCGGTGGACACGGAGTATCCTATCCAGGATCAGTTTTATGAAGAAAATGAGATATATAAGGAAAATGTGCCTATACTCAGAAACTCCATGATTTTGGCGCTGGTCACAGGAGTTGTTTTTCTGATGGCAATCGTATGGCTTACGGTGACGGCAGGAAGAAGAGAAGGGGATAATGAGTTATATCTGAGTCCCTTTGACCACTGGAAGACAGAGGCAGCGGCTTTGACAGTTATTCTGATATTCTTCATCGGCTCGCTGATCTTCGCAATTCCTGACACATTTAATTTTGAAGGGTGGAGTAATGTACCCTATACGGAGAGTCTGTATAATTACGGGGGCACAGTAGGATATGCCAGGCTGCCATATATGATCACTGCTTTTACGAGAGCATTCAGCATGATGGAACTGCTTGCTTTGTATGCGTGGATGGTTTTTGCGTTTGGATGCTTTTTTGCGGGCTATCTCAGTCTGGTTAAGAGGATTAAGGCTAAGACACTGTGGAATAACAGCATCCTGAAGATGGTGTTTGTCTTCTTCAGGGAGATATTCAATGAGCGGTCTGTTACAACGAAGGCGGTAGTGTTGACATGTTGCTTTATGGTCATAGAGTGGATGGCTGTCACGACTGCCAATCTGTTTCTTGTTTTTCTGATGCTGGTCATGGATATTGCCGTCATCTATGTAGTGATGAGCAGTGCCGTTGCGAAAAGCCGTCTGAAAAAGGGAATAGAAGAGATTGCGTCAGGCAATATGTCTTATCAGATTCCGCTGAAGGGACTGAGAGGATCGAACCGTAATCTGGCTGAGAAGGTGAACGATATTGGAGAAGGACTGAATCGGGCTGTCGAAGAGGGAATGAAAAATGAACGTCTGAAAACGGATCTGATTACCAATGTATCTCACGACATTAAGACTCCGCTGACTTCTATTATCAACTATGTGGATATTCTGAAGAGGTCCGGGATTGATGATCCCAAAATTCAGGGATATCTGGATATTCTGGAGTCAAAGGCACAGAGACTGAAGACGCTTACGGAGGATGTGGTTGAGGCATCCAAGGTCAGCAGCGGGAATATTACCCTGGAATGTATGGATATGAATCTTACAGAGCTGGTGCAGCAGACGGAAGGAGAATTCGCTGAGAAATTTGAGGCAAGAGGTCTTACAATGGTGGTAAATCTTCCGGAGGAGCCTGCTGTCGTTCATGTTGATGGGCGCAGGATGTGGCGTGTATTGGAAAATATCTTCGGCAACGCCGCTAAATATGCCATGCCTGGTACTAGAGTATATGCAGATCTGACGGTAAGTGGAAATCATGTTAATTTCTCTTTGAAAAATGTATCGGAACAGCAGCTGAATATTTCAGCGGATGAATTGACCGAAAGATTTATACGGGGAGATCTTTCAAGAAGTACGGAAGGAAGCGGTCTGGGACTGTCTATTGCGAAAAGTCTGACGGAGATGCAGGGAGGGCGGTTTGAGCTGTATCTGGATGGAGATCTTTTCCGTGTGAATATATGTTTTGAGCGGGTCAGATAGGGGGGAATTATTCGATACAAAGGAGACAGGCGGGATGAGACAGAATCTGCAGACGAAATTCAGTACAAGACAGTATATGCTGTCCAAGGATTTTGAGATATACTATTATAAGGATTATTATCTTTCAAAAGTAGACAGCCATGTACATAATTACTACGAGTTCTACTTTTTCCTGGAAGGTGATGTGCTGATGGAAATAGACGGACAGCTTTATCCTTTGAAATACGGGGATATTGTTCTTGTTCCGCCGGGAATATCCCACCATGCGGTTATAAAGGACCGGGAGACTCCTTATCGGCGGTTCGTTTTTTGGATCAGCAGGGAATATTGTGATCAGCTCCTTCAGGTATCACAGGCGTATGGATATGTGATGCAGCACGTACAGATCAACAGAGAGTATATTTTTCACATGGACCGGATTACGTTTAATACGATCCAGTCGAAGGTGCTGCGGCTGATCGAGGAGACGCATGGCAGCAGATTCGGCAAGGAGGCGGAAGTTTCTATATGTGTCAGCGATCTTGTTCTGCATATAAACCGTATCGTGTATGAGAAGAGACATCCGAAGACGCGGAGAGAAGGCCAGAATCTTTACCAGGAACTGACGGATTATATAGAGGGGCATTTGAGCGAGGATCTGTCACTCGATAAACTGGCGGGAGAGTTTTATGTAAGCAAATTTTATATTGCACATGTGTTTAAAGATAATATCGGCATGTCGGTTCATCAGTATATCGTTAAAAAACGGGTAGCCGCCTGCCGGGAGGCGATCCTTTCGGGAGAGAAGATCAGCGAAGTATATGAAATGTTCGGGTTTACGGACTATTCCAGTTTTTTTCGTGCATTTAAAAAGGAATACGGAATGTCACCCAAGGAATACAGAGAACTGGAAATAACATATGGTTCGTCAGATACACGTGAAAACTGATAATGAATCCTAAATGAATGAAAGGAAACGAGAGAGAAAGATGGGGGATATACCAGAGAAACAGCAGATGCAAAAGGACCGGGACGGCTTGGCGGAAAGCGGACGACAGAACCGGATTCGTGAGAAAAGGGAGCGCATTCGAAAGCAGAGAAAGAGAGAAAGGGCGGCCTTGATCTTCTCGGAGGTACTGGTTGTGGGCTGTCTGGCGGGGATTGGCATCCTGTCGGCGTCGGAAAATCTGTCCGGCAGTCAGAACGCACAGAGAGGAAACAACACGGACAAGGCGGCACAGGCAGATCCGAAGGGAGCGGAGACGGATACTCAGCAGATGGATATGCAGGACCAGAATCAGGAAAAAAAGGACCGGGATGACGGCTCTCATAACGAGGATGGAAGTCAGGCGCAGAATGCGGTGCCTGTGCAGATTACTGTGAGTGCAGCGGGAGACTGTACACTGGGAACGGATGTGAATTTTGACCAGAGCAAGAGCTTTAATGCATATTATAATGAACATGGAGCCGCGTATTTTCTGGAGAATGTAAAGTCTGTTTTCAGTGCCGATGATCTGACTATCGTAAATATGGAAGGGACACTGACGGAATCTTCTGACCGGCAGGATAAGACATTTGCATTTAAGGGGGAACCTGGTTATACGGCCGTTTTGACAGACGGCAGTGTGGAAGCGGCAAATCTTGCCAATAACCACAGCAAAGATTATGGCGCTGACAGTTATACGGATACTATACGGTATATGGAAGATGCGGGAATTACAACTTTCGGCTATGACAGGACGGCGTTAATGGAAATAAAAGGAGTAAAGATTGGTCTGACCGGGATTTACGAACTTGCGGAAGGAATGGGATGCGAAGATCTGTTGATCAAGAATATCGATGCTCTTGAGGAGCAGGGAGCACAGATTATCATTGTCAGTTTCCACTGGGGAACAGAAAAGGAAAACTATCCGGACGATATTCAGAAGAGCCTTGCACATTCCGCCATAGACCATGGCGCGGATCTTGTGCTTGGACATCACCCGCATGTACTGCAGGGCATAGAAAAATATAACGGCAAAAACATCGTATACAGTCTTGGAAATTTCTGCTTTGGCGGAAACAGCAATCCATCTGATAAAGATACGATGATCTTTCAGCAGACATTTACAATACAGAACGGAGTGATTGCCGAGGACGATGTGACCAATATCATCCCCTGTTCGCTTTCGTCTGTATCCGACCGAAACGACTATCAGCCGACGCCGCTGGAGGGCAGTGAAAAGGACCGGGTCATGGATAAGATTCAGAAGTTCAGCAGCGGTCTGTAAGCCAGGAACAATATAGATGGCTGCTGTGTAGGACTGTTTAGCGGAATATTGCAGATACTATTATTAATATTGAAAAAAATATCCTCTTTTTTTGATCAGATTGACGAGAATGATAATCCTGTTCTATGATACAGCCAGTTTGATTATTGAAGTAGGAGGATTTATCTGATGAAGATGGAATTTGAGGATCGTTCAGTGGAGGCAAAGAATATGAAGAATAAGATTCAGATTATTAGCCGGGATGGAGAAATCAAGGCAGAAGGACGCGCGGACGGTCAGGTGGTCCTTGCCTGGAAGGGAGAATACGAAGAAGGAGATAAAATCCTTTTTTGTGTGGAAAAGACAAATGCATTTTATATGATCCGTGTAGATGACACAATGGATGAGTCTTTTGTATATCTTACCGGAAATGAGATCGTTTTTGATGTCCCCTTTGAGGAGAAAAAGTTCAGCTATAATCCAAAGTCTTTTACTGGAGAGAGACATTATCTTTCAATGCGCCCTGCAAAAGAGTATGAGACAGCTGCATATAGAAATCTGGCTGTAAATCCGATGGATCAGCATGGAGATACAGGATGCTGGCCTCATGCATCAGCAAATGTGGAAACCAGGGGAGAGTCGGTTTTTGCTGCAAGAAATGCGATCGATGGTGTACTGGCAAATGATTCGCATGGAAAGTGGCCCTATGAATCCTGGGGGATTAATATGCAGGATGATGCGGAAATGACGCTGGAGTTTGGTAGAAAAGTAGATTTTGATCAGATTGTACTGTATACCCGGGCAGATTTCCCTCATGATAACTGGTGGACAAGTGTTACATTCACATTTTCAGATGGCACAGAGGAAACGGTAAGTCTGAAAAAAAGTACGGAACCGCATATTATACCTGTTGCGCGCAAGGGAATTGAATGGCTGAAGTTCGGAAGACTGATCAAAGCGGATGATCCATCGCCGTTTCCTGCTCTTACACAGATAGAAGTGTATGGAACGGAAGCCTGAAGACGGCGGATCGTGATACGGTATCCTTGTTCCTTTTCCATACCGGTTCGTATAGAATTCCTGGGTGAGATTAAATAGTTTTAAACGGTTGGATTAAAAATGAACGGAATCAAGAGGATATACATATTATTTCTTGAATTTCCAGACATTATATGTTACGATACCCAATGTATGGAAAGCAGATATTTGGAAGTTCTCCATGCAAATATTTTACGCGGCGGTTAGCTGCATTATTGATTGAGTTAGGAGCTCAAATTTTATAAGTTGGTTACTTTATAACCGGTGTGCATGAACGCATACACAACTTGTGAAACGGTCAATAAGAGTAGTAAAAGTAAAAATATTTGCTATATAGACTCTAACCAAAATATCTGTTTATCTAAGAAATACCAGAAGAATGATTTTCAATGATATTGAGATATCCTATGACACAGACACAGGCTGGGCGCCATGCTCCCGGACCTGTGTTTTTGTTTGCTCCGGGAAATCTTATTCCCTATGAAACAAAATGCTTTGCAGTATGCGGAAGCAGCGCGGATCCGGATAAGAATTCATTAGATTCCGAGGTGCAATATGGAAAGATCAAAACAGACAAGAGCGCCGATCTACGAGGCGTTGGAAAATTTTCGAAGGAACCGGGTCGTACCTTTTGATGTGCCCGGCCACAAGCACGGGAGAGGAAATCCGGAGCTTGTACAGCTTCTTGGGGAACGGTGCGTCAGTATAGACGTGAATTCCATGAAGCCTCTTGACAATCTCTGCCATCCGGTATCTGTCATTAAAGAAGCGGAAGAACTTGCGGCGGACGCATTTGGAGCAGATCATGCGTTCCTCATGGTGGGAGGGACGACTTCTGCGGTGCAGTCTATGATCCTGTCCTGCTGTAAAAAGGGCGACAAGATCATTATGCCGAGAAATGTTCACCGCAGCGCGATTAATGCCCTGGTGCTCTGCGG
Organism: uncultured Mediterraneibacter sp.; assembly: GCA_944381495.1. Taxonomy (GTDB): domain Bacteria; phylum Bacillota; class Clostridia; order Lachnospirales; family Lachnospiraceae; genus Mediterraneibacter. Next base: position 43,774 of record CALWLJ010000012.1, read on the forward strand.
GGCAAAGCCCATATATGTTAATCCGGATGTGGATCAGAAGCTGGGGATCGCTCTTGGAATGAAGCGGGAAGACGTGATACGGGCTATGGAACAGAATCCGGACGCCGTGGCGGTTCTGGTCAATAATCCTACATATTATGGAATATGCTCGGATCTTAGGGCGATCGTGAAGGCTGCCCACGATAAGGGAATGCTGGTGCTGGCGGATGAGGCACATGGTACACATTTTTATTTCGGAAAGGATCTTCCTGTGTCTGCTATGGCGGCGGGAGCGGATATTGCATCGGTGAGCATGCACAAGTCCGGCGGAAGCCTGACCCAGAGCTCTTTCCTGCTCACGGGAAAGGGCGTTCATCCCGGCCATATCCGGCAGATCATTAATCTGACCCAGACGACAAGCGGATCATATCTGCTGCTCTCAAGTCTGGATATATCAAGGAGAAATCTTGCGCTGCGGGGAGAGGAGTCTTTCCGTGCGGTGACGGCACTGGCGGAGTATGCCCGTGACGAGATCAACAAGATCGGGGATTATTATGCGTTTGGCCGAGAGATGATCAATGGCGACAGTATTTATGACTTTGACCCGACGAAACTTTCTATCCATACCCTTGATATCGGGCTTGCAGGGATTGAAGTTTACGATATTCTGAGGGACGAGTATGATATTCAGATTGAATTTGGAGATCTGGGAAATATCCTGGCCTATCTGTCTATCGGCGACCGGATCCGGGAGGTGGAGCGCCTGGTGACGGCGCTGGCTGATCTGAAGCGCAGATATAAGAAGGACAAGACCGGTATGCTGTCCCAGGAGTATATCGCTCCCAAAGTAGTCATGACGCCTCAGGATTCCTTCTATGCTGCGAAAGAGTCTCTGCCTCTTGAGGAGACAGCGGGCAGGGTGTGCAGTGAGTTTGTCATGTGTTATCCTCCGGGGATCCCGGTGCTGGCGCCGGGCGAGGAGATTACGGATGAGATTATTAATTATATTGTCTACGCAAAGGAAAAAGGCTGTTCCATGACAGGACCGGAAGATGAACGGATCCAGCGGCTGAATGTACTGAAGAATTGTGAGGTGAAAGAGTATGGAAATGTGGTTTTCTGATATCCACACAGACGGTGTGAAGCTGTCCATCCGCATTGAAGAGCAGCTGTTCAGCTCTCAGAGCCAGGTACAGCGGATCGACGTGCTGGAGTCACGGGATTTCGGAAAGATACTTGTGGTTGATGGAGATTTGATGCTGACAGAACGGGACGAGTTTATTTATCATGAGATGATCACTCATGTGCCCATGGCCGTACATCCGGATGTGAAGGAAGTGCTTGTGATGGGCGGAGGAGACGGCGGCGTGGTACGTGAGCTGATCAAATACGATACGATTGAGCAGATAGATGTTGTGGAGCCGGATCCTCTGCTGGTTGAGGTGTGCAGAAAGTATATCCCGGAGATCGCCAACAGTCTGACAGACAGCAGGGTGAATATCTATCATGAGGATGGTCTGAGATTTATTCGCTCTAAGGGGGATGCATATGATCTGATCATTATTGATTCCCCCAATCCGTTCGGAGCCGGCGAGGGACTTTTTACCAAGGAGTTTTACGGAAACTGCTATAATGCTCTTCATGAGGACGGGATCATGATCAATCAGAATGAAAGCCCGTTCTATACAGAAGAAGCATTTCAGTGTCAGAGGATGCATAAACGGATCCTGGAGACGTTTCCGATCTGCAGGGTCTATCAGGCGCATATCCCTTCTTATCCGTCGGGACACTGGCTCTTTGGCTTCGCTTCAAAGAAATATCACCCGCTGAACGATTTGGATAAGGTGGGATGGAAACTGCGGGGGATTCATACGAGATACTATGAGCCGAGGCTGCATGCAGGTGTGTTTGCCCTTCCTGTTTATGTGGAGGCGTTGCTGAGAGATGTGGAGAATATTGAGTGAGCCTGTGTTGTTTTTCTGGCAGGACAGGTATGGATCAGACAGAGGAGCAGACTATGTATAAGAATTTAGTGAATTTTATTGGATGTGACGGAGAGTATGAAGACGCCGGAATTGTTCTGTTCGGCGCGCCATTTGACTCGACTACGTCATTCAGGCCAGGGACCAGATTTGCCGGACAGTCGGTAAGAAATGATTCCTATGGCCTTGAGATATACAGTCCGTATCAGGATAAAGAGCTTCCGGAAAATGTTGTTTATGACTGCGGGGATCTGGAACTTGCCATTGGAAGTTCTGAGGCTGTATTAGGCCAGATTGCAGAATGTGCGCGACAGATTCTGGGAGACGGCAAGCTGCCGTTTATGATCGGAGGGGAACATCTGGTGACGCTGGGAAGCGTAAGGGCTGCGGCGGAGAAATATCCGGATCTGCACATTATTCATTTTGATGCGCATACAGATCTGCGGCAGGATTACCTGGGCGTTGAACTTTCCCATGCCTGTGTGATACGGCGGTGCTGGGAAATCCTGGGAGATGGAAGGATCCATCAGTTCGGAATCCGTTCCGGCGAGCGTGAGGAATTTCAATGGGCAAGGAGCGGACATACGGATTTTCATCCATTTAGACTGGACGGTCTGGAGGAGACGCTGAAAGAAATCGGAAATGCACCGGTGTATTTCACCGTAGATCTGGATGTGCTGGATCCTTCTGTATTTCCGGGGACTGGTACGCCTGAGCCAGGCGGAGTGGATTTCCTTACGCTGATGAATGCGGTCATCCTTGTGTGCTGTCGGGCTCATCTTATCGGATGCGACGTCAATGAGCTGTGTCCGCCCTGTGATCCTACAGGGGCATCGACAGCTGTGGCATGCAAGATCATTCGGGAGATGCTGATTGCTTTGACAGTCCGGTAAGGGCAGACATGTTGGAATATGTGAATCGGGAAATCTGGATAAGATACAGTGTATATTAATAAAAAATTGTGCCATACAGGAAAATATTGACTATAATAGGATAAAGAGAAGATAAGTACTACGAAAAGGAGAAGAAAAATGGGAAAGATTATGATCATTGGCTGTGGCGGAGTAGGTAGTGTGGCGGTACATAAATGCTGTCAAAACAGTGATGCATTTTCAGAGGTGGTAATCGCCAGCAGAACCGGCTCCAAGTGTGAAGCTTTAAAAGAAAAACTGCAGGATACAACAAAGACAAAGATCATCGCAGCTCAGGTGGATGCGGACGATACGGCGGTCCTGACAGAACTGATCCGAAAGGAAAAACCGGACGTAGTCCTGAATCTGGCTCTTCCCTATCAGGATCTGCTGATCATGGAAGCTTGTCTGGCAGCAGGGGTACATTATGTTGATACTGCGAATTATGAGCCGGAGGATACGGCAAAGTTTGAGTATAAATGGCAGTGGGAGTACGATGACCGCTTTAAGAAGGCAGGGCTTACAGCTCTGCTCGGAAGCGGATTCGATCCGGGAGTTACAGGCGTATTTACTGCATATGCCCTGAAACATTATTTTGATGAAATAAATTATATTGATATCCTTGACTGCAATGCAGGAGAGAACGGATATCCATTTGCTACGAATTTCAATCCGGAGATCAATATCCGCGAGGTTTCTGCAAACGGATCCTACTGGGCGGACGGACGCTGGGTGGAGACAAAGCCAATGGAGATCAAGAGGACCTATAATTTCCCGGAAATCGGGGAAAAGGACATGTATCTTCTTCACCACGAGGAAATTGAATCTCTGGCAAAGAATGTGCCCGGGATCAAGAGGATCCGTTTCTTTATGACATTCAGCGAGAGCTATCTTACCCATCTGAAATGTCTTGAAGATGTGGGAATGACATCAATCGAGCCGGTGATGTACAATGATCAGGAGATTATTCCGCTTCAGTTCCTGAAAACTCTGCTTCCGGATCCGGCTTCACTGGGAGCGAGAACAAAGGGAAAGACCAATATCGGATGCATTTTTATCGGGAAGAAGGATGGAAAAGAGAAGAAACTCTATATTTATAATGTCTGCGATCATCAGGAGTGTTATAAAGAAGTGGGATCTCAGGCTGTAGCGTATACCACAGGCGTACCTGCGATGATCGGCGCAATGCTGGTGATGAACGGAACATGGCAGAAGCCGGGAGTGTTCAACGTAGAAGAGTTTGATCCGGATCCGTTTATGGATGCTCTGAATAAATGGGGGCTGCCGTGGAAAGTATGCGAGGATCCGGAACTGGTTGACTAGAAGAGGGAAAGTTTTTTATAAAACTGCTGATTTTCCTGGATTCTGACAGCTATTCTGAGAATTTGTTTAGAGAGATACAATGTATGCTTTGCGGTGAAACAGGATGGAGAAGAGGAGAAAACGGATGAGGAGAGACGACCTGCATACACCCTGCTATATAGTGCAGACGGAAAGGATTCGGGAGAATCTTGAAATCTTAAGAGATATCTGTGAGGAGACAGGCTGCCGGATCCTTCTGGCCCAGAAAGCATTTTCTATGTTTTCACTGTATCCTCTGATCGGAGAGTATCTGAACGGGGCGACGGCCAGCGGGCTTTACGAAGCAAGGCTCGGATATGAGGAGATGGGCAGGGAGAACCATATTTTTTCCCCGGCATACCGGGAAGAAGAAATGGAAGAAATTCTGAGATATTGTGATCATATTATTTTTAATTCACCTGCTCAGTTCAAAAAGTACAGAACAGCGGTAAAAAAGGCAGGGCGCAGCATGGGGATGCGCATTAATCCGGAATGTTCCACCCAGGAGGGACATGCAATCTATGATCCCTGTGCTCCTTTCTCCAGGCTGGGTACTACTCTGGAAAAATTTTCAGAAGAAATGAGCCCCGAAGAAATTGCCGAGCTGGACGGTCTGCATTTTCATACTCTGTGTGAGCAGGATGCCGGCGCTCTTGCGGAGACGCTTGATGCGGTAGAATCAAAGTTCGGCAGATACCTGCCGGGGATGAAATGGCTGAATTTCGGAGGAGGACATCATATTACCCGGAGGGATTATGACCGTGAACTGCTGAAAAAATGTATCCGGAGTGTGAAGGAAAAATATGGCGTCGAAGTTTATCTGGAACCCGGAGAAGCGGTGGCGCTGAATGCAGGAGTCCTTCTTACAGAAGTACTTGAGATCGTTGAGAACGGCATGAAGATTGCAATCCTGGATGCGTCGGCTGCATGCCATATGCCGGATGTGCTGGAGATGCCATATCGACCGCCGCTGAAAGGCGCAGGAGACCCTGCTGATCCGGCAGAAAGGGAGGAAAAACCGTATGTGTATCGACTGGCAGGACCTACATGTCTGGCAGGCGATGTGATTGGAGACTTTGCCTTCGAAAAACCACTGCAGAGCGGTGACAGACTTGAATTTCAGGACATGGCCATCTATACAATGGTAAAGAATAATACCTTTAATGGAATGAAATTGCCGGATATCGTGCTGGAAGACGAAAACGGCGAATGTAAGATTGTGAGACAGTTCGGATACGAAGACTTTAAAATGCGGCTGTGACAGGGAACAGCTTGACAATCCCGCATTCCTGTGCTAACCTTTTTTACAGACCAGATATTGATATCGATAAAAGCAGTGACGAAGAGAGTACTTTGCCGGAAATTTTACAGAGAAGTTCCGTGGGACTGGAAGAGTCCCGTGCTGAGAGGAACAGGTGGAACGCAGAGGAAAATGGCTTCTGAGCAGCGCACCGAACTGCAACAGGCAGTAAGGCTGCGATGGGTCCGCCCGTTATAGCGGAGGAGTGCTTGACGGCACTTGCTGAGATCCTTTTCGCGAGGAAAGGATGAAGAGAAGTGGTAACACGGATATTATCCCGTCTTCTTAAGTAAGAAGACGGGATTTTTTTGTGATTCGGGACAGGGTGAAGTTCAAAAAGGGACAGGGCAAATCTCGATTTGGGACACCCCGAATCTTATTTGGGGACGTAGCAAACTTCAGTTTGACTACGTCCCGGAACAAGAAAATTGAGTGCATTTCTGCATTTATCGGTATTAACAGCTAATATGAAGTATAGATCAGAACAGGGAAAATGGTCGAAAAGGGACACAGTGAAATGCAAAAAGGGACACAGTAAACTTCAATCGGGGACGTAGCCAAACCGAAGTTTACTACGTCCCCGAAGGAGGTAAAGATGAAACCAAAGTATTACATTACAACAGCCATCGCCTACACATCCGGAAAGCCGCACATCGGCAATACTTATGAAATCGTGCTGGCGGACGCGATTGCGCGTTACAAAAGAAGTCAGGGATATGATGTGTTTTTCCAGACAGGAACGGACGAGCACGGACAGAAGATTGAGTTGAAAGCGGAAGAGGCAGGGGTCACGCCGAAGGAGTTTGTGGACAATGTTTCTGCTGAGATCAAGAGAATCTGGGATCTGATGGATACGTCTTATGACAAGTTTATCCGTACGACGGATGCGGATCATGAGAAGCAGGTGCAGAAGATTTTCAAGAAGCTGTATGACCAGGGGGATATCTATAAGGGATATTATGAAGGAATGTACTGTACTCCCTGTGAGTCTTTCTTTACGGAGTCGCAGCTGGTTGACGGTAAATGTCCGGACTGCGGGCGTGAGGTTCAGCCGGCAAAAGAGGAGGCATATTTCTTCAGAATGAGCAAATATGCGGATCGTCTGATCGAGTATATCAACACGCATCCGGAGTTTATCCAGCCGGTATCCAGGAAAAATGAAATGATGAACAACTTCCTTCTTCCGGGCCTGCAGGATCTGTGCGTATCCAGAACATCTTTTAAGTGGGGAATCCCGGTTGATTTTGACGACAAGCATGTGGTTTATGTATGGCTTGATGCTCTGACAAACTATATCACAGGAATTGGCTATGACGCGGATGGAAACAGCACGGAGCAGTTTGAAAAGCTGTGGCCGGCGGACCTGCATCTGATTGGAAAGGACATTATCCGTTTCCATACGATCTACTGGCCTATTTTCCTGATGGCTCTGGGACTTCCGCTGCCCAAGCAGGTATTCGGACATCCGTGGCTTCTTCAGGGGGACGGCAAGATGAGCAAGTCCAAGGGAAATGTACTCTATGCGGATGAGCTGGTTGATTTCTTCGGAGTGGATGCAGTGCGTTATTTCGTGCTTCACGAGATGCCATTTGAAAATGACGGCGTGATTACATGGGAGCTGATGGTAGAGCGACTGAACTCTGATCTGGCAAATACGCTTGGCAACCTGGTAAACCGGACCGTTTCCATGACAAATAAATATTTCGGCGGAACTGTGACGGATAAAGGCGTGGCAGAAGATGTGGATGCGGATCTGAAAGCGGTTATGGAGCATACTCCGAAAGCGGTAGATGAGAAGATGGCTGGACTGAGAGTTGCAGATGCGATCACGGAAATCTTCAATCTGTTCAAACGCTGCAACAAATACATCGATGAAACTATGCCCTGGGTTCTGGCGAAGGACGAGGCGAAGAAAGACCGTCTGGAGACTGTTCTCTGGAATCTGATCCAGGGAATTTCCACAGGTGCGCAGCTGCTTGAGCCATATATGCCTTTAACCAGTAAAAAGATCCTGGAGCAGCTTGGCGGCGGACATGTGACAGACAAGCCGGAGATCCTGTTCCAGAGACTGGATCTTGAAGAAGTTATGAAGAAAGTCGAGGAGCTTCACCCGCATAAAGAAGAGGCGGCAGACAGCACTGAAAAGGAAGAAGCAGTCATTGATATCGAACCGAAGGATGAGATCACCTTTGATCAGTTCGGCACGATGCAGTTCCAGGTGGGTGAGATCATTGCCTGTGAAGAAGTGAAGAAGTCGAAAAAGCTTCTCTGCTCCCAGGTGAAGATTGGAAGCCAGGTAAAACAGATCGTATCCGGAATTAAAGCGCACTATACACCGGAAGAGATGGTAGGCAAGAAGGTAATGGTCCTTGTAAACCTGAAGCCCGCCAAGCTGGCAGGAGTGCTTTCCGAAGGTATGCTGCTCTGCGCTGAGGATGCAGATGGAAATCTGTCCCTGATGGTGCCTGAGAAGGATATGCCGGCAGGAGCGGAAATCTGTTAAAATGAATAAAATGTAAAAGTGTAAGCCCCTGCGGCGGGGATATCCATTGAAATGTCTGATGGAACATCTCGGCCGCAGGGGCTTGCCATATTTTCTGTTTTGTTACTAAACAGTGAAGACGTTGCATCATGCTTCAGCGCAGAAAGGAAAGATGCTCTGCCTGAATGAGATATCCATAAATGGATAAAACAGACATAATAATGATAAAATATGGAAATATTTATTGACATATAGACGATTAGATAATATATTTCCATAAAAGGAAGAAACTTGGGTGCTATGGCAGAGAGGAGTGCGGATATGGATATTTCTGATCTGAAGAAAAAGAAGAAAGAGGCAGGTATGACCAACGCAGGGATTGCGGAACTGGCCGGGATACCGGTCAGCACAGTTAATAAGGTCTTCTCCGGTGCCACGAAGAATCCCAGGTATGCCACCCTTCTTGCCATTGAGCAGGTGCTGGAAGAAAAGGAGAAGCTCCCATTTACTTATGATCCTGTATCGGAAGAGCCGGTGATGTTGAGGGAGGAGACGGCGCCCTATGCCTATTCGGCCAGAAACTATGACGGGGAAGATATTGCAGGACTTTCAGAGGGGACAAGGGCAGAGCTGATCGACGGGCAACTTTACATGCTTTCCGCACCGAACAGACTTCATCAATATCTGGTGACAGAGCTGGTCTATGAGCTCAAAAGCCATATACGCAGAAAGAAAGGGAACTGCCAGGTCTATACAGCTCCCTTTGATGTGCGGCTTTTTGGAGACGACTCGACGATCGTGCAGCCTGATATAGCGGTGATATGCAGACATGATATCCTGACTGATCTAGGGTGCTGCGGCGCGCCGGACTGGGTGATCGAGATCGTCTCTGAAAGTAATTCCGCCCACGTTTATGTGCGGAAAATGATCCAGTACCAGAAGGCAGGGGTCAGAGAGTACTGGATTATTGATCCGCTGCAGAGGCTCGTATCAGTTTTCAATTTTGAAGATGCCCGGAAAAGCGCTCAGTACACATATGAAGACACTGTACCCTCCGGAGTCCTGGAAGGGCTTGAGATCCGGTTCCGGGAGCTGGTGAAAGGGTATTAGTGCGGGCTCCTTACATCTCCTTACAGCCTCTTTGCAGCCCCTTACAGCCTTCTTACAGCTTGCACAGCACCTGCAGCAGCCGGCTGTTATCCTCCGGCATCATGGTGCAGAAACGGATATATTCCCCGTCCAGGCACTGGAAGGAGGAGCAGTCACGGATCATCAGCCCTGCACGGATGCAGCGTTCGAATACATCGGCGGAGGTAATCCCATCCTTCATGATCCGAACCAGCTGAAAGTTGGCGTAAGGCCGGTATACTTTGCATGACGGCTGTGCCGAGAGTGCATGGTACATCCGTTCCCGCTCTGACAGGATGAGACGGCGGGTTTCTGCGATATATTCCGTATCCCGGAACATGAGCTCGCCGGCATAGGCGCCGATGCTGTTCAGCGACCAGGGAATCTGTTTCTCCTTCATCCTTTTGAGAAAATCCAGATTCCCCGTAATACCGTATCCCAGCCGCATTCCAGGCGCGGCGAAGAACTTGGATACGCCCCGCAGGACCATCAGGTTTGCAAACTCTTTTGTCAGAGGGACTGCGGTGACGGCGTCGATATCAGGAGCAAACTCCACATATGTCTCGTCGATCATGACAAAGATATCCCTTTCCAGGCAGAAGGCGAGGAGGCGCCCCATGTCCTCCTGCAGGATGGCTGAGGAGGTGGGATTGTTGGGATTGCACAGGATAAGAAAATCGTAATTCCCTTTATCCAGTGTACGGCACAGATCATCCATATCCAGCTGGAAGTCCATCTCTTCTCTTAGGTGGTAATATTCCTGGGTGCTTCCGGAGAAGGACAGTTCCCGGGAATACTCGGAGTAGGTGGGGCCGAGTATGAGCGTATGCTTTGGAGCGCGGGCCTCGATCAGCAGAGAGATCAGTTCACTGGATCCGTTGCCCGGCAGGATATGATCCGCCGGGATATGGCAGTACCCGGATATGGTTTCCCTCAGAGAGGTGTACTCCCGGTCCGGGTAGGAGGAGAGCAGATCGAGATGGGACGCCAGAGCGGTCTTCACGCTTTCGGACAGGCCAAGAGGATTTACATTGGCGCCGAAGTTGACGATCTCATCTTTCTTCAGGTGATAATACTCACAGATTTTTTCTATATCGCTTCCGTGAAAAACAGGCTTTGTATTCAAGAGCAGACACATCCTTTCTATTGTTTCTATGAACCAGTATAGCATGCCCTGGCAGAAGAAAATGATAATTTTTCGCCATTTTCTTATAAAAATATGACTTGCATTTTTCAAATAGGATATGATATACTGGCGCAAAGTTAGTGGTAGCTAACCTGGCGCGCGTGTTGTCCGGCCAGACATACTCCGTATCTGCTGTATGCCTGGCCGTTTTATTTTGCTTTAGTTAGATGAAACTAACTAAACGGAAGGGAGGAAACATCCATTAAAGGAAGAATATTGACCCTGATCCTGGCGGTCAGCCTTGTTCTGTTGGCAGGCCTGTCGCTGTTCGTGGGTGTTATAGATATTGACCTTTCATCCCTGCTGAGCGGGGACGCGGAGCAGTGGGAGATCTTCATACTCTCACGGCTTCCCCGGCTGCTTGCCATCCTGTGCACGGGAGTCGGCATGAGTGTTGCCGGGCTGATCATGCAGCAGCTCTGCATGAATAAATTTGTCTCCCCTACTACGGGGGCGACGATCTCTTCCGCCCAGTTCGGGATCCTGCTGGGACTTCTGTTCATGCCAGGGTCCACTCTGTGGGGAAGAGCTATATTTGCCTTTGTCAGCGCAATACTTGGCACATGGATCTTCGTGTGGTTTATCCAGCGGATCCAGTTCAAGGATGTGGTGATGGTCCCTCTGGTGGGCATTATGTTTGGAAATGTGATCGGAGGAGTGACGAATTATCTGGCCTACAAATACGAGATGACACAGGCTCTGTCCACCTGGCTTGTAGGACACTTCTCTATGGTAATCCGGGGAAGGTATGAGATTGTATGGATGGTAGTGCCGCTGGTGATCCTGGCATTTATATTTGCCAATCATTTCAATATCGTAGGCATGGGGAGAGATTTCTCAAAAAACCTGGGAGTCCACTATAACCTGGTGCTGATCATGGGACTTACTATTGCTGCCATGATCACGGCCTCCATTGTAGTCGTGGTAGGATCGATCTCGTATATCGGGCTGATCGTGCCTAATGTGGTGGCTATGTTCAAGGGAGACAAGATCCGGGGAACACTGGTGGATACGGCCCTTTTCGGAGCTATCTTTGTACTGGTGTGCGATATGATCGGCCGGGTGGTCATTGCTCCTTACGAGCTGCCCATTGAGCTGATCATCGGAATCCTAGGAAATATCATTTTCATTGCACTGCTGCTCTACCGGCTGCAGCACGGCAGAAAGGCGGTCCGCCTGGGCAGTGCCGGGAACTCGGGATGCGCAGCAGCTGTTTCCCATGTGAGCGGAGGTGACGGCAGATGAGGACGGCGGCTTACAGAGTCAACATAAGAAAGCTGTGCATCCTGGCTGTTATCGTTGTTCTTGTGGCGGCGGCGTACATGTTTGTGGATGTGAAGTTTGAGAATGAAAAGCTCTTTGCTTATGCCATGAAGATCCGCACGCCGAAGCTGATCGTCATGCTGATCACGGCCTTTGCCATCGGCGGAGCTTCCCTGGTGTTCCAGTCGATCATCAACAACACCATTGTAACGCCCTGCCTGCTGGGAATGAATTCCCTGTATACGCTGATCCATACGGCGGTTGTGTTTGCTGCGGGGACGGGAAGTATATTTGCCGCCAATTCAAATGCGGCCTTTGCCATGGACCTGGTCCTGATGGGGATCACGGCTACGGTGATATACAGTTATCTGTTTAAAAAGACAAAACATAACGTACTCTATGTCCTTTTGATCGGTACAGTACTGACATCTTTCTTTTCCAGTATCCAGACCACGCTGACGAGAGTCATGGATCCAAATGAGTACGACACGCTTTTAAATACGCTGGTGGCAAGCTTCAGCAATATCAATTCGGAGATCATCCTTTTCTCCGTGATCGTGCTGGCGGTACTGGTCTTTGCACTGAGAAAGGACCTGGCGCTGCTGAATGTGATTACTCTTGGGAAGGATCAGGCCATCAATCTGGGTGTGGATTATGATAACTGCATCCGGCGGCTTCTGCTGGGAGTCACGCTCTGTATCGCGGTTGCCACAGCTATGGTGGGACCGATCTCTTTCCTGGGACTGATCATCGCCAACCTGGCGCGGCAGTTGCTGAAAACCTACCGCCACGGACAGCTGATCCTTGGATCGGCCCTGTTCGGGATGATCGTGCTGATAGGGGGACAGCTTCTGGTGGAGCATGTGTTCTCCTATACGATACCGGTCAGCGTATTTATCACAGTGGGAGGAGGAATCTATTTCCTGTACCTTCTGCTGACAAACAGGAGGGTATAGAGAATGTTTGTAGAGAGACTGACCAAGAAATACGACGGAAAAGCAGTAGTGGATTCTGTTTCCTTTGAGATACCGAAGGGGAAGGTGCTCTCCCTGATCGGTCCCAACGGAGCGGGAAAATCCACAGTTATGGGGATCATTTCCCGGCTGATCGCCCAGGATGCGGGGCTGGTGAACTTCGACGGGAAGGACATTTTCAAATGGAAGAGCAAGGAGCTGGCGAAACGGCTGGCAATCCTGACACAGACAAATAATATCCAGATGAAGCTGACGGTCCGGGAGCTGGTGGCTTTCGGCAGATTTCCCTATTCTGGGGGAAGGCTGAATGAAGAGGACGAGGAGCTGGTCGACAAGGCCATCCATTACATGGAACTGGAGGAGTTTGAAGATCGTTTTATAGACGAGCTCTCCGGAGGCCAGAGGCAGAGAGCCTACATTGCCATGGTCATTGCACAGGACACGGAGTATGTGCTCCTGGATGAACCCACCAACAATCTGGATATCTACCACGCCACTAATATGATGAAAATCGTGCGACGGCTCTGCGACGAGCTGGGCAAGACAGTGGTGCTGGTACTTCACGAGATCAACTACGCGGCCTTCTATTCCGACTATATCTGCGCATTTGTAGATGGGAAGATCGCGAAGTTCGGAACTGTAAAAGAAGTCATGACAAAGGAAAATCTGTCAGAGATCTATCGTGTGGATTTTGAAATACAGGAGATCCAGGGAAAACCTTTGTCCATATATTATTGACAATTACTAAAAGGATGCCCGGACAGAATGCTGTTCTGCCCTGAAAACACAAAATGAGGCAGGGGGATCCTGAAAACATAAAATGCAAAATCGGAGGATTATATTTCATGAAAAAAAGAATTTTAACACTGATGTTATCTGCAGCTATGGTATTATCACTTGCCGCGTGCGGCAGTACATCCGGCAGCTCCTCAGCGGACAGCGGTCAGGAGGCTGAGAGCGGAACCGGTGAAGACAGCGGGGAAGCAACTCCGGAGACAGTGACCATCCAGAGCAGAAATGCAGAGGGAGAACTGACAGATGTGGAAGTTCCCTATGATCCGGAGCGTATCGCTATCCTTGACATGGCGTGCCTGGATATCCTGGACAATCTTGGAGTGGGAGACCGGGTAGTCGGATCTGCGTCCACTTCTCTGGAGTATCTCCAGGATTATGTGACTAATGAGGAGATCGTGAACCTGGGAACCATCAAGGAGGCGGATATGGAAGCCGTGATGGAGTGTGAGCCAGATATCATTTTTATCGGCGGACGCCTCTCATCCTCTTTTGATGACCTCAATGAGATCGCTCCTGTTGTGTATCTGAGTACAGATATGGAAGCAGGACTTGTGGAAAGTGTGCGCACCAATGCATCTACTATTGCGTCTATCTTTGGACTGGAGGATAAGGTAGATGCTCTGATGGCTGACTTTGACAGCCGGATTGAGACACTTGCTCAGTTCGCGGAAGGGAAGACTGCGATCATCGGTATGTGTACCAGTGGCAGCTTTAATGTTCTGGGCAACGACGGCCGCTGCTCATTGATCGGAAATGAGATTGGATTTGAAAATATCGGTGTGGATGCAGATGTGGATACAGCGACTCATGGAAACGAAGCATCCTTTGAGTTCATCGTTGACAAGAATCCTGAGTACATCTTTGTCATGGACAGAGACGCTGCCATCGGTACGGACGGCGCACAGCTGGCCCAGGAGATCATGGAGAACGAACTGGTCATGGGAACAGACGCTTATAAGAATGGAAATATCGTATATCTCGCTCATCCGGCAGTTTGGTATACAGCTGAGGGCGGCGTGACTGCTCTGGATGTGATGCTTCAGGATTTGGAGAGCGAGCTGCTGTAACAGGCCGGAATATAGTGAACTGTACGGCTGTTTAAATCACTAACTTCAATGATTGAATATCCGAAAACGGAGGATTTCTAAAACGTATTCTGCGGGGATGGAGATGGCGTACGGGCTCCGCTCCAGGGTATAAGTTAAAACTAAGAGTTCCGGGGACAGACTAAATGCAAGGACTGTCGGTGAACAACTCGCCTTCGGCTCAGATAATTTCACCGCCAGCCCTAACGTCTGTCCCCGGAACTCCAAGTTTAACTAATACCCTTCCGAAGTCACCCGCCCACCATCTCCATCCCCGCAGAAAGGTTTTCGAGATCAGCTCTGTTTTCTCGTCTGTTCGGGAAGTCAGTGGCTATTTAGTCTCAAACAATATCCCAAGCGTATTCGGTCCGCAGTGGCAGGAGATTGTGCAGCTGGCTTTCGTGATATGGATCTCTTTAAAGTGCAGAGTCTCATCTACGGTTTTCTTTACCAGATCGATATATTTCTGCGGAATGCCGGAGTGCGTGATAAAGAGCAGATCTGTATTGATATTCTCATATTTGCTCAGTTCATCTTTTACATATTTCTCAAGCACTTTGTCCAGCGCGCCTCTGTATTTCTTCCCCAGACCCATGCTGCCGTCATGATTGTCCACCTGGATGCAGGGCTTGATCTTCAGAATATTTGCTCCCAGAGCGGCGAGGGAAGAGCAGCGTCCGCCGGCGCTTAAAAAGGTAAGTGTATCGAGAATAAAGCTTGCATGACACTTTCCGGTATGCTCCCGAAGGGCTTTGGCAATAGAATCCGCGTCCATGCCCTGTCGGATCATCCTTCCTGCGGCGATGACCATAAGCCCCATTCCGGTAGAGAGGTTGCAGCTGTCCACTACATGAACATGTCCCAGCTCCTTTGCTGCGATGCAGCAGTTCTGGTAAGAGCTGGAAAGAGCACTTCCGAGATTAATGTGGATGACCTCATATCCGTCCTCCACCCAGGGACGGAAGTGGTCGATGTATTCCTGGGCGTTAACAGCGGCGGTCTTGGGCAGGACTTTGTGGGCGTAGTATTCCTGATAGACTTCTTCCGGCGTGATGTCCACATTGTCCCGGTATTCTTTGCCGTTCAGGATAATGTGCAGCGGAAAGTAGTTTACGTGATATCGTTCTTTTAAGTCTGTGTCCAGATCACAGGTGCTGTCGGCGCTCAGGATGATCTTCTGTGTATTCTGTATTTCTAATGGCATGATATTCCTCCTGTGAATCGAAAAATCTGTCGGTATAGTACATGGACTGTTATGTAGGGTACCCACGCGGTAATTATAACATGAAAAACAGGAGAAAAATCTGCACAAAATCTCAAATGTGTAAAGCAGAGAAAAACCTGATCCCTGAAATCATCAGAGTTCTTGTTTCCTTTGATATTATGAGAAACTGCTATGATCCGCGCAGCAGAAGAATGCCTCTGTCTTACAGTAAAAGTCGTATCTTCAAGCCGGATCCTCTTTTTGCTCCCCGGCAATTTCAGCGATGATGTCTTCCTCCATCTTCAGTTCAGCAGCAATCTGTGAGACTGTCCTGCCGTTGGACAGCATAGTGTGTATGATTTGATGCAGCATATCTGCTCTGCCATCCTTATAGCTGTCTTCCCGCTCCATCTCGATGTGTTTCCGGGCATCATATTCATAGATACTCACCTTCATCGCCTCCGCTCTGTTCTTTTTCAGAAAATCTTCAAGTATCCCTTCCCGGATGCATTCGGTAATGGCCTGCTCCACCGCTTCCCTCAGCGGCATATCCGGATCTATATAGCTGGTCCCGCTGATGGTATTGTACAATTCCAGCAGCTTTGTCTTGTCCCGGAAGAGCATGGCGAAGATACTTGATTTGTATTCGCGGTTGACGGTGTTCTCGGCGGGTGTTGCTTTTTTCGGCATAGGTAAACCTCCTTTTTCTGTAGTGCAGGAGATCTCACTTTTCAACCGAAAACGTATTCTTTTTGGTTGCGCTCTGTATCAGCTCTCTTGTTCCAGGCTTTCTGTGGCTGTCAGAAGCCAGTTCGGCGTATCCGCTGATTTTAAAGGAAATCTCTCTGCTGTTGTAATGGGATCCAAAGCATTGAGATTTCTGTTTGACGCCGGATCGATCAAAATCTCTCCGACAAATAAATGTTCAGGTTTAGATATCAGAACTGACTGTCTGTATGACATATAGAAAAATAATGCTTTCCGTTATTATAGTACGAAAAATATGCGAGTGCAAGAGAAATGAATGTTTCGTATGTGTCAAGTAATCGTCGGCGCTTTTTGAATTTGGGAATGATTCCTATTTTGATAATAATAATAATTACACACTAACAATCTCAAATGTGTTAAAATGAAAAACAAGGACTGCGTTTCAAAGCATACTTGCTTTCAAGAATGAGATAAAGATGCCAATGACTGTTCCATCACACGTTTAACAGAGAAGTTAAAACAATTCTTACTGTACGGTCTAGTAGAGCCACTTATTTGTGTTTGAAAGAAGGAACTTACACTGATTACTATGGAGGAGCCGGACAATGATACATATTGCGATCGTGGAGGATGAAAAAGAATTTGCACAGACGCTTCAGGAATACATACAACGGTATATGGCGGAAACACATACTGCGATCCAGACAGACACATTTCATGACGGGATGAGCTTTCTAGATGAGTATTCCGGAAAATATCAGATTGTGTTTATGGATATCGCCATGCCTCACATGAATGGAATGGATACAGCGGAACGGCTGCGGAAGGTGGATTCGAATGTGTGCCTGATCTTTATTACCAGTCTGGCTCAGTACGCGATCAGAGGATATGAGGTAGAAGCGCTGGACTTCATTGTGAAACCGGTTGCCTATGATCTTTTTAAAATACGGCTGGAGAAAGCCATATCGCGTATTCGGACGGCAGATTACTATACGATAAAGACAGCAAACGGACTCAGGAAGATCAGGCTCTCTGACCTGATCTATATTGAGAGCAATAAGCATTATCTTTATTTTCATACGACCACGGAAACGAGCCGGATGCGGGGGACTATGAGGGATCTGGAGGGAGCGTTTGAACAGAAAGGATTTGCCCTTATCAGCGGCTCCCTCCTTGTAAATCTGTCGTATGTGGAAGAAATAGAGGGGAATTCTGTGACGGCGGGAGGAGAGATGCTTGCGGTGGCAAGGGCTTACAAGACAAAATTCCGGGAAAGGCTGACTGAATATATGGGAGGAATGATCTAGTGGAATGGAAGGAGCTTTTTCGCATCAGTATTTATCACGGATATATTTTTCAGATCCTGCTGGCGGAAGTGCTGTTTACGCTTACTTTAAGAAGAAGAAAGCATTTCTACGCCCGGGCGATCTGCGGAGTGATGATTTACTGTCTGTTATCGCTGGTCATTCCGAATTTTATTGCTCAATATGTCTCTGGATTTTTTTCTCTGTCTATCTTTCTGTTGTCTGTCGGACTGTGCGCGTTTTGTTTTGAAAGCA
The DNA here is from genome assembly GCA_944381495.1 of uncultured Mediterraneibacter sp. GTDB lineage: Bacteria > Bacillota > Clostridia > Lachnospirales > Lachnospiraceae > Mediterraneibacter. The sequence continues at coordinate 61,671 of CALWLJ010000012.1, forward strand.
GTTTTCAGGATATTTTGTTTTGTTGTGTGGGCGCTCAGTTGACGCAGAACTTGTCATATAATGTTGAGAATCTTATTTATCAGCCTTTTTCAGAACAGATTTCTTATCAGGGGTGGTTCCTGCTTTCGGCAGTTACGACAGTGGTGGTATATACAGCATGTTATCAGCTTTTTGCGAAAAGACTGCACAGCGTTCATTCTGTCTGGGTAAACCGGATCGGGGTCTATCTCTTTTCTCTGATAGCGGCTTTGTTTGTATATGTAATGCAGTATCTGTTTCAGAGCTATGGGATTGATACTCTCTGGGTTACCCGCCCTCCGCTTATTCTCTGCTGTATTTTCGGTCTGTGTGTACAGTTTGAATGGATCGCGCTGGCCGGGAGAAGAGAAGAAAATCTTTTTCTAGAGCGTATGTTAGAGAAAGAGAACCGTCAGTATGAGATCACAAAGTCGAGTATGGATCTTATCAATATGAAAGCCCATGATCTGAAGCATCAGATCACAAGAATCCGGAATCTGAAAAATGCCCAGGATCCGGAACTGGATGAGATCGAATCAGTGATCGGGCAGTACGAACTGAACAACGTTACAGGCAATAAGACGCTGGATGTGATTCTTGCAGAAAAGCAGCTGGTATGCAGGGAAAACGGGATTCAGATGACTGTGATGGCGGATGGAAAGGCATTGTCTCTGTTCCGGACGGCTGATATAGCCGCCATGTTTGGAAACGCGTTGGACAACGCCATTGAATGTGAGCGAAAGGTGGAAGAAAAAGGGAAAAGGTGCATATCGCTGGATGTACATACAAAAGGCAATATGTTGTGTATCCGGGTGGAAAATTATTGCCCGGACGCTCCGGAATTTGTAGAGGGATTTCCTGTGACATCGAAAGAAGACAGAGATAATCACGGATTCGGGTTAAGAAGTATCCGGTATATCGCGAAGAAATATGACGGGACTGTGCAGGCGGGAGTCCGGAATGACCTTTTTATCCTGTCCATGCTCTTTCAGGTACCGAAAGCAGCACAGCGACAGGATTTGCCAGAATCATAACGATATTTGCCGGAAAAAAATAATTGGCTCCTTTTACGTTAAGATGAAGAAAAATTAAAGTGAAGGGAGAGGAAAGTCATGAAAGACAGAAAACACACAGGAAGATGGCAGCGAAGCGCAATCGCGGTATGCAGTGTCCTGCTGGCTGCCTGCACCGGTGTAACGGCCGGCGCCGTTTCGTACAAGTCTCTGATCTGTTCGGCAATTGGAGGAGACATGTATAAGACAGTGGATAAGGAAGGATCTGATCCGATCACACCTTATCCGACAAATGGGATGAGTCTGGAGGAATGGAAACAGGAAGCAGACAATCTTGTGGAAGAGGTGGAAGCAGAAGGGATTGTCCTGTTAAAAAATGAAGGAGAAACGCTGCCTCTTTCCGAAGGATCAAAAATTTCTCTGTTCAGCCGCTCGTCGGTTGACCTGGTGCTGGGCGGCACAGGAGCCGGAGGGATCGATGCTTCCAAAGCAGTGGATCTTAAGACTGCACTGGAAGAAGACGGAGCCTTTGAGGTAAACAGTACGCTCTGGGATTTCTACAAATCTTATGACGGAAAAGATGGATATATCCGGAGCAACGGAACATACAATGGAGCGCTTCCGGAGGATATCTATGTTGCAGAAGTTCCTCAGAGTGAGTATACCGACGAGGTAAAAGCATCTTATGCGGATTATAATGATGCGGCAGTAGTTGTTATCTCCAGAGTAGGCGGAGAAGGATCTGATATGCCGACCGGAGATTTCGGGGACGGAACAAAATATCTTGCCCTTCAGGATCAGGAAAAAGAACTGCTTACCGCAATTCAGGAAAGTGGTCAGTTTGATAAAACAATTGTTCTGATCAATGCATCTAACGCAATGGAACTTGGATGGATGGATCAGCAGGAATACGGTGTGGACGCGTGCCTCTGGATCGGCGGTGTAGGGCAGAGCGGCGCCCGTGCTGTCGCTGATGTTCTGGATGGAAAAGTGAATCCTTCCGGACATAAAGAAGATTTTGCTTCCTACGATTACCAGACGGAAAAGACATATGTTCTGGACAGCGGGGATTACTATTTTGCCATCGGAAACAGTTCCCATGACGCTCTGAATAATATTCTGGCGGCACAGGGCATGACAACGGCAGACGGTATGGATTACAACGGAAATGCCGCACTGGTCTACCAGTGGAATAACGGGGAGAAAGAGCTGCTGTCCACTTCATTCAGTGGAAATGAAATTACAAATCAGTTTGATAATGCAGCTCTTGAGTATTACGGACAAGAGACTGGATACCTGACAAGAAGCGACTGGAACACCTTCCCGGAAAGCTATACAGACCTGACGGCAACTGCTGATATGATTGCAGACATTGATGCACAGGGAAGTTATGAAGGAGGCGGAACCGGATCATCTGATATTGTTACAGGAGAGAAACAGGGAATCACACTGGCATCCATGAACGGAGTAGATTTTGATGATACGGAGAAATGGGATGAATTCCTGAACCAGCTTTCCGTTGAGGACATGACCAAGATTGTAACCGGATCGGCTCTCTCAACGATTCCGTCCATCTCTTATCCCAGCATGTTCATGAAAGACGGTCCTCAGGGGAATAACCAGAGACCATATGTGGAAGATGGAACAAGCGCTACCGGGTATAACGGGGAGGTTGTAAGAGCGTCTACGTTTAACAGAGAGCTGATCCGAAGAGTCGGAGAAGCCATGGGCGAGGACTGGCTGCGGACGGATACGGAAGGAGCCTATACACCTGCTGTGAATATACACCGTACTCCTTATGCAGGCCGTAACTTTGAGTATTATTCAGAGGACGGATTCCTGGCAGGAGAGCTTGCAAACGAAGAAGTGATCGGTATGCAGGAGAAAGGCACAATCTGCTATATCAAGCATTTCGCCCTGAATGATCAGGAAACAAACCGTCAGGGAATCTGTACGTTTTCCAATGAACAGGCAATCCGTGAGATTTATCTGAAAGCATTTGAAAAATCATTTACGGAGGGGCAGGTAAAAGGAACCATGGGATCCTTTAACAGGATCGGATGCACATGGAGCGGCGCACACAGCGGGCTGATGACCGGGATCGTACGCGAAGAGTGGGGATCAAAGGCAATTGTTGACACGGATATTGCCATCAATACTGCTCTTCAGAACGTGGAGGCAGGACTGGAAGCCGGAACCAATATGTGGGCTACATCGGGATCTGCGTTCAATGAATATATGGCAGGCAAGGCGGACAAAGATGACAAGATACTGGAGGCAATGAGAGAATCCTGCCACATTATTCTGTACAATATGGCGAACAGCTCAGGAGTCAACAATCTGTCTCCGACAGCCCAGATCAAAGATGCAATGCCGTACTGGCAGACGATCATGACAGCAGCTATCGTCGTGCTGGCTCTGCTGGATGTGGCGGCGCTTGGCTCTCTGATCTATACAAAGAGACGCAGTAAATCCGGAAAAGAAAGCGAGTGAGGACAGATTATGGGAAAAATTAAATTTGATAAAACGAAAATTCTGAATCTGGCGGTATTGATCCTGGCAGTGATATCCTTTATCGTGTATGCGCTGGCGGATGCCAGGGAAAATTCGCCTCTGATCCTGACGATGCTTGCCATCGCCGCTGTAATAGAGCTGATTTTATGTGCGAAACAGATTCCGTATCTGGAATATGTACCGTTTCTCTGTACGCTGGTGGGAATGGCAGTGTTTATTAAGCTGGCATTTGATGAAATCGGAGACGTATTATCCAATATCAATATGAACGGTCTGAGCACATCCTGGATCGCAAGTGCGGTATTGATCGTGCTGACAGTTATCGTTACAGCGTTGTCTACGGTTTTTGTAAAAGAAAGATAGAGAGGGTGAATGAAACATGCAGGATAACAGGAGTCCGGAGAGGAGGCATGATATACTGAACGGAGCAGTTATGGCAGTAATCCTTATCGTTGGAACCGCTGACATCATACGGTATATCATGCTGGGAATGGCGGTGCCGCTGGCAACAGTGTGTATCCTTGAAATCCTGTTCGCCATTCTGGCATACGCTTCATGGAGGACCGGGCTTTCCTGCCTGCTCCTCCCCGTTGCGGCAGCAGGATTCGTCCTGTTTTATACGACAAATAATTTTGAGACAACAATGTTTAATGCGGGATTTCTCATTCAGGCTGCAGCCGCGGCATTCGGGACAGTTGTAGGCACGATCGGCCTGATCCGAAAGAAATATCCACTCAGAAAACCTCCAACACCGGAAATCCTGGCGGGAACTCTTGTGGCAGTGCTTGTACTGGGCGCCTGGTATGGGAATGTATCTGTTTCTAAAGGAATGGAAGAGATGGCCCGGAAATCCATCTGGGCCGTACCGGAACAGTATGATTCGGAAGAGTGCAGCCGGCCTGGAACCGTGGAGAAGCTGACATATGAGACAAAAGCGTATGCGACAGATGAAAGAGCTGTGGAAAAAACAGCCTATGTGTATCTTCCTTACGGATATAATGAGAGCCAGTCATACAATATCCTTTATCTGATGCACGGGACAGGGGATGATGAGGAATACTGGCTGAAGACTCATCCGCAGAACAAGACGATGGTAGATCAGATGATCGCCAGAGGGGATATTGAACCGCTGATCATTGTGACGCCTACATTTTATGTGGAGGATGACTGTATGGACGGGCTGGATCCGCTGACCTATTCTTTTAAAGATGAACTGCGCAATGACCTGATGCCTGCGGTAGAAAGCAAATATTCTACATATGCCGAAAGCTGTGATGATGCGGGCTTTACAGCCAGCCGGGATCACAGAGCTTTCGCTGGACTTTCCCGGGGAGCTGTGACCATGTATCATTCGGCGCTTTGCGGAAGTCTGGATTACTTTTCCTGGTTCGGCGCATTCAGCGGCAGCAGGACAACAGCGGAGTACTTCCAGGAAACCATACAGAGCGAAGCGTTTGCGGAATATCCTATCAATTATCTCTATGTGTCCAGCGGAAATTTTGACTTTGCTCTGCCAGGACAGATCCAGGATTATGAAGCTCTGACAGCTATGGAGCCCAGGCTGACTGAGGGCGTGAATACATCCTTTGATGTTTATCCTATGAGATACCACTCGATCGGGTCCTGGCATCTGGCGTTGTATAATTTCCTGCAGAAGATATTCTGATGGCGGATGGGACAACATATATTTTATACCTATAGAGAAGAACCAGAATTCTGAAAAGATCAGAGTTCTGGTTCTTCTTTGCATGCTGTTCCCTTTATCTGCCTGAGAAAACGTGTTAAGATTAGATGGCAGATAACACTTCTCCTGGCAACCGGGAAGTGTAAAAACAAACTGATTTTGGAGGAAAACGAACATGAAAAAAATTGCGGTGATCTTTCCGGGAATCGGCTACCACACGGACAAGCCGCTCCTGTATTACAGTAAAAAACTTGCGGCGCAGGCCGGATATGAGATTGTAGAAGTCCCCTACGGCGGTTTCCCGAAGGGAGTAAAAGGATCAGCAGAAAAGATGGAACAGGCATTTTACAGTGCGCTTTCTCAGGCTGAAGATATACTGAAAGAAGTGGACTTTTTGGAATATGAAGACATCCTGTTTATCTCAAAAAGTGTAGGGACGGCTGTAGCTTCTGCATATGGAGCAAAGCATCATCTGAGTACGAGAAATATCTATTATACGCCGGTGGAAGCCTCCTTCCAGTTTATGGATCAGCCGGGGATTGCTTTTACAGGAACGAAGGATGCATGGGCGGAGCTGGAGAAGGTCGAAGACGGCTGTAAGAAGGGGGGATTTCCTCTGTATAGAACCGAGGACGCCAATCATTCTCTGGAGACAGGGGACGTGATCACGGACCTGAAGAATCTGAGAAAGATCATGAAGATCACAAAAGAGTATATTGATACAATCTGAAAAAGTAATCCGAGGAGGGAACATGTCGCAGAATTTTGATTTTTACAAGCGGGCGGCCATTGTGTGTCGTGGGATTCCGTATGGAAAAGCAGCAACTTACGGGCAGATTGCTCTTCTCTGCGGAAAGCCGAAGAATGCAAGACAGGTGGGATATGCGCTGAACAGAGGACTCCTCGGCCTGGATATACCGGCGCACCGGGTGGTGAATGCCCGAGGAATCCTCAGCGGAGCGGCCGCCTTTGAGACAGAGGATATGCAGCGGCTTCTGCTGGAAGGAGAAGGTGTGCGGGCAGGGTGGACGGAGAAGGGCTGGATGGTTGACCTGAAGGCGGACGGCTGGCACAATACGATGGAAGAAGCTCTGCGATTCCGCGAGATATTTGAAGAGCAGAGAATATGACAGAAAAGGATTACAGCTTATAAAAGACAGAAGACTAGGAGAAAAACGATGAAGATAAAGTGTATTGCTCTTGACCTGGACAGGACCACTCTGGCCAGCGACGGACATCTGAGCAGGGAGAACAGAGAGGCGCTGGAGGAGGCAATCCGGGCAGGGATACATGTGGCGGTGGCCAGCGGACGCTCTCTGGATTCCCTTCCGGAGGAAATTATGGATATACCGGGTATCCGTTATGCGATTACATCCAATGGTGCGGCAGTTTACGATATCCGCAAAGGAGAGTGCCTGAGGCGGTACAGGCTGACGGCTGATTCCGTCATGGAGATCCTGAAGCATACAGAGGAACAAAATGTATCTTTTGAGGCATTTATCAATGGAAAGCCTTATGCAGAGGAGCGGTATGTGACGGATCCGGTCCGCTTCGGGGCCATGCCGCAGGCGATACCTTATATACAGAAGACAAGGACGCCGATAAAGGATATGAGGGCGTTTATTTCTTCCCACAGAGAAGAGCTGGATTGCATCGATGTTGTGGTAAAAGGGGAACAATTCAAGAAGGAATTGTGGAAAACTTTAGAAAAAGAGGTGCCGGATGTGTATATCACTTCCTCAGTGCCTCAGTTGCTTGAGATTTCCTACCGGGAATCCGGCAAGGCATCCGGGACAAAATTCCTTCTGGATCATCTGGGGCTGGAAAAAGAAGATCTGGCCGCATTCGGAGACGGGGATAACGATGCGGAGCTGCTTGCGTTTGCGGGGATGGGTTTTGCCGTGGCAAATGCTTCTGAGGCGTGCAGGAAGGCGGCCGACCGGATCGTAGAGACAAATGATCAAAACGGCGTCGCCCGGGGGATCAGGATGATTCTGGAAGAACATAGCAGGGAAATTGTACTGTAAGCAGAATACCAGATAGAGAGGTGTACATGGAACTTCAGAAGGAGGAAGTATTATGAAGATCATTATTTCGCCGGCAAAGAAAATGAATCAGGATCCGGATACGCTGGCATGCCGGACTAAGCCGGTGTTTCTGGAGGAAGCGGAGGAGCTGATGAGATGGATGAAAGGGCTGTCCCTTCCGGAGGCAAAAGCGCTGTGGAAATGCAATGACAAGATTGCGGAGCAGAATTACAGGAGGTTTCAGGAGATGGATCTGACGAGGAACCTGACGCCGGCGGTAATCTCCTATGAAGGCATCCAGTATCAGTATATGGCGCCTGCTGTTTTCGGCGGCAAAGAGACAGATTATATACAGGAGCATCTGAGAATCTTGTCAGGATTCTACGGTGTTCTGAAGCCTTTCGACGGAATCGTGCCGTATCGCCTTGAAATGCAGGCTAAGGCTTCTCATGCGGGAGACCTGTACCGGTTCTGGGGAGATAAGCTATACCGGGAAGTGACAGGCGGGGATCATTTCATCCTGAACCTGGCTTCGAAGGAGTATTCCCGCTGTGTAGAGCGGTATCTGACTCCGGAGGATACTTATCTGACCTGTGTGTTCGGAGAGATCGCAGACGGCAAAGTAAAGCAGAAAGGCACCCTGGCCAAGATGGCAAGGGGAGAGATGGTCCGGTGGCTTGCGGAGAATCAGGTGGAGGAAGCGGAGCAGATCAGAAGATTTGACCGGTTGGGGTATCAGTTTGTGGAGGAACTGTCCTCGGAGAGGGAGTTTGTGTTTGCGGGAACAGGGAACGCAGACTGATGATCTGAGACAGAAAGTACCGGAACCGGGGAAAATTCTTGTACAGTTCCACCATTTCAATAAAAGAAAAAACGTGATATATTTTTAACTATATATAGTATGGCATGCAAGGGAGCAGTTTTAAGCTGCTCCCTTTTTCTATCGGGCGGCAGCCCGGCGGATATGACCGTATGTTCATTTGGCGGCTCCGGAAGATACATCATATGGAAAGGCAGGAAACGGTATGGTATATGTAAAAGATCTGTTAAAATTAGCTTGCTTCCGCACATTTGATCTTATCTGCGGGCAGAGCGGACTGAACCGACAGGTATCCTGGCCGAATATTGCCCAGACCCCCAGTATCAGAGAGTGGCTGGTGGGTGGAGATGTGATACTGATGACCGGAGTGGGACTGCAGATTACGGAGGATTTCCTGAACAGCATTATAGAGCAGGCAGCGGAAGGCAGAGCTGCCTGTCTGATCATCCTGATTAATAAAGAGCATATCAGGAAAATACCGGAGGGGACGAGAGAGTGGGCAGACCGGCTTGGGCTGCCTGTTTTTGCTGCTCCATGGGAGACGAAGCTTTCCATCCTGATCAGAGACATTTCCAATGTAGTCTTTACAGATCAGCACAAAGAACAGCTGATGAATGAATTCCTTGAGGATATCCTTACAGGAAAGACGGATTTTCATTCGGAAGAAGCAAGAGAGAGACTCAGGAAGTACGGGCTGTACAAACCACATGCGGCGGCTGTGGTCAGATTTGCGGGAATAAGCCGACGGAACATTCAGGAGGAGGCACCTTTTTATGACAGCAGAATATGTGCGGCCGCAAATCTTTTGGCAAAGGGACAGTTCGAAACCTGTCATTATCTTTCCAAAAGAAACGAGATCATCTTTCTGTTCGCCCCGGATGAGAAGGATAGTGAGAAAATTCTGCAGAGTTTCCAGAAAATAGCGCACTCCTTGGAAAAACAATTTCCGGAAGAAAGATTTAATATCGGAATTGGTGGAGTATACGGCAGCCCGGAAGAAATATCCAGAAGTTTTATGCAGGCCAGGAAAGCACTGGCATTTTCAGCCAGGGAAAAAGTCGTAAGTTTTGAGAAAATGGGGATTTTCCAGCTCCTTTCTGAGATTCCTGATCAGGAAAAGGTCAGGCAGTATGTGAGAAAACGCATTGGTGCTCTCCTGGATTACGACAGGATGCACAATCAGGAACTGATGCATACTTTGGAAGCCTATCTGTACATGAACGGTAATCTTGTGCATACAGCCGAGGAACTTTATATCCACAGGAATACGCTGCTGCGGAGACTGGAAAAGATCGAGGGGCTTCTGAACGTGAGTTTGAAAGATGCGGATACGAGAAACACTCTTTATAACTGCATCACAATGTGGCGTTTCTTATCTGCCTGATCTGTCAGAAGACGGGACAAAATGTACAACAGATCTTTATGAAAAGTGTATGAATGATACGTTGTTTCATCCGGGACAGAAGAATATAATCTTTCCCATACAGAGGCAATGGAGCTGAAGAAAAGTTCCATGCCTCTGTTTTTTTATTCTCGCGAGCAACGAGCCAAGCGGACATGCTTGCATGTCCATTTGGCGGTGCTGTGTGCCGACGGCACACGTTTAGCACCGACCGAAGTGGAACGTAGACTTGCCGCGAGGGTCTTTGACTTGACAGGAAACAAAGGAGGAATGAAAGATGGCAAATGAAAAATCACCGCTTACTGTAGGAATCGAGCAGAAAATGAATCCCGGGCAGCTCCTGCTGTTTGCGGTGCAGCACCTGATGGGAATAACATTTTTACTCGTGGTGCCCGGGCTGATCGGAGCGGCCTGTGGGCTGGCGGATACGGACATCGGATATCTTGTCCAGGCGTGTTTCATGACGGCCGGGCTTGTGACTATATTACAGTCGGTGTTTATCCTGAAACTTCCGGCGGTACACGGACCTACGGCAGTGTTTATGTCCGCGATCCTGACGACAGGGGCGGCATATGGACTGGCTACGGCTTACGGTTCTCTTCTGATCGCGGGTATTGTTGTAGCGGTTTTATCTATACCGATCGGCAAGATCGGACTGATTGGGAAATGTACCAGATTTCTGACGTCGCCTCTTGTATTCGGGACGCTGATGTTGATTATCGGTACTCAGCTGTCCCAGATTGCGATCCCCGGTTGCTTTGGAACGGAAGGCACAGCAACCTATCCGTGGATTGATCTCGCGGCGGCAGTAATCACGATCATTGCGACAGCGGCGTTCATGCTGTTTGGAAAGAAAGGGATGGTGAAGCAGGGCGGACTGCTGTGGGGGATTATCATAGGAACGATCTTTTACGCAATCGTGGGAGATATTAGTTTTGATTCCGTTGCAAGCGCGGCGGTGGTAGGACTTCCGCGGATCATGCCTTTCGGATTTAAAGTCAATATAGGAGTGCTGATCCTGATGCTTCTGGCATACCTCCATTCCGTATCCGAAGCACTTGGAATGTACAGCCTGATCGCGGGCTGGGACGGTCAGACCGTATCCGAGCAGAGAGCGAACGGCGGTATCTTCGGCCTGGCCTTAGGAAATGTCGTGGGAACGGTCCTTGGAGGCGTACCTACCACTACATATCCGGAAAACGTAGGTATTATCCGTGCTACCGGAGTTGGAAGCAGATTTGCTACGCTTCTGATGGGAGTGATCGCCGTACTTCTGGGATTCTTCCCAAAGGTAGGCATGCTGATCGCAGTGATCCCTTCATCCGTATCAAGCGGCGCGACGGTGGTGTTGTTCGGAATGATCGCGTTCAGTGGGATTCAGCATCTGAGAGATGTAGAATGGGACGACATGAATATTATAACCGCATCTATTCCATACATCATCTCTCTGGGATGCATGTTTCTTCCTGAAAGTTTTACGGCCATGCTGCCGTCGGCAGTACAGAGCATTGTCACCCAGCCTATGCTGGTAGGGATTATACTGCTCGTAGTACTCAACACGGTTAACAATATGCTGCTGCGTCCCCTCTATGAGAAGAGACAGGCACAGTAAGGCGGAAGTGCCGGAAAATGGAGAGCAGCTGATACATAAAGCAGAAGTTATAAAAACGAAATATAGAAAAAGATAAAAGGAGCTAGAGAATAATGGAAAGTTATTTTGATAATGTAAAAAAACAGGTACCGGAGTATATGAATGATATTTTCCTGAAGAAAGAGGGGACAGCGGTCATCACAGTTGACATGCATGAGGGACATCTGTCGGAAGATCCGGACTGCCCCTGTCCTTCCCCGAGAGGAAGAGAGATTATAAAACCACTCAATGAATTTATGGACAGCTGCAGGAAACTGGGAGTCCCCATCATCCATGTACGTTCTATACTGAGACGAGACGGAGCGGATGAGAAATTATTCCCATCCGCATGGAAGATGGTTTTCCCGGTGACAGTGGGAGAAATCCCGAATATCGCAGAACATGCGTTGGAGGGGACAAAGTGGAACAAGTTTTCCATTGATGTACATGATGAAGATTATATTGTCAGCACGAAGAAGAGATTGAGCGCGTTCTACCCCACAGATCTGGAGCTGCTCCTGAGAAATCTGGGAATCCAAAGGATCGTACTGACCGGATGCATGACGGACTGCTGTATCCTGAACACAGCTTTTGACGGGGCAAATCGGGATTTTCGTGTGGTGGTGCCGAGAGATCTCACAAGAGGGACGGAGTATCTGGAGGAACCTGCCCTTCGGATCATCTCCCTCCATCTGGGACTTGTAGTGGATTCGGATGAACTGCTGGATGAATGGAAAAGGCAGGATATAGAAGGTGAGTCATAGTGAAATCAGGAAATAAATTATGGAAAATGCTGCTGAGCGCTTCCCTTGCAGTTCTTATGACCGCAGGCTGTGGTACACCGGCGGCAGATCTGTCAGCATCCGACACCGTTCAGACGGGAGAACATTCAGACGGGATCTCAAAAGATGAGATCAAGGTAGGGTTTGTACATTTTGCTGATCCCAGTGATATGGGATACACTTACAATCAGGAGCAGGGAACGAAGAAAATGCAGGAGACTCTGGGACTCCGGGATGATCAGATCATAAGCAAATATAATATCCCGGATACTGCTGAGTGCGAGACCGCACTGAGAGAACTGGCAGACGATGGATGCAATATTATATTTTCAACAAGCATGGGACATGAAGATTATGTAAAGGAAGTAGCGGAGGAGTACCCGGATATCCAGTTCTGCCATGCTCATGGAAATCAGGCCGCGGATTCCGGTCTGCCCAACTTTCACAACTATTTTGCCTCGGTATATCAGGGACGCTATCTGTCTGGTATCGCGGCGGGATTGAAGACAGAGACAAACAAGCTGGGCTATGTGGCGTCCTTTGCTATACCGGAGGTAATCAGTGGCTATACGGCGTTCTATCTGGGGGCCAAAAGCGTGAATCCGGATGTGACCATGGACATTATATATATGAATGAATGGAATGATCCGAATCTGGAGTCTCAGACTACCCAGGCGTTGATCGACCGGGGATGTGATGTAATCTCACAACAGTCCGATTCCACAGCACCGGCGACTACGGCAGAGCAGAATGGGGTATGGCAGATCGGATACAACAGTGACATGACGGAGGCGGCTCCAAAAGCTTCCCTGTTTTCTGTCCGTGTGGATTGGAGCGTCTATGAGATTGAGGCAGTCCAGGATGTGATCAACGGAGAAGAAATCCCGACGGACTGGTGCGAAGGTATCGCGGATGATGTAGTCTACCTGTCGCCTCTCAATACAGCTATCGCGGCTGAGGGTACCCAGGAAGCCATCGACAGTGCAGCGGAACAGATCAAATCCGGCAGCCTTCATGTGTTTGAGGGACCGCTAAAGGGCGTTAGCCCGGACGGAAAAGAATTTGAAGTGGCGGCAGGAGACTATTATCCGGAGCAGGAAGAACAGTCGGCGGCTTCGTGGCAGTATGTGATAGACGGATGTACTGTGATAGAGTAAGTGGTTGCTTTATTTAATAGCAATTTTGTATTTTAAAGATGGTTCCGGATACCGGAGCGGCAAAAAATCACACTGAAATCGGATTTGTAGTATCACTTTCTGTGACGGTGTTTGTCATAGCATATGTTGCGCTCTCCTATATCGCATATCTGGCGGCACAGAGTTTTTAATGTCAGATCAGAAAAAGTCTGATGTAATAAAAGCTAGATGGAACTCTATAATTTCAAGAAAAAAGCGGACAGGAAATACAGCCCTGTCCGCTTTCTGTTATCGGATCAACAACGCATCTGAAACCGTTCCTCCGCCCTGTTCCAGTTGACTACCCGGAACCAGTCATCAATGTATGCAGCGCGCATATTATAATGTTTCAGATAGTATGCATGTTCCCATACATCAATATTCAGGAGCAGCGAGCCTCCGTGGAATACGGGGGTGTTCTGGTTCGCAGACGTTACGATCTTCAGGCAGCCCCGGTCGCTGATGAGCCAGACATAGCCCGAACCGAATACGGAGAGCGCGGCTTTTTTGAATTCTGCCCTGAAGTTTTCCGGCGTTCCGAACTGCCGTCTCATTTCTCGAAAAAGTTCTGGGGCCGGGCACGGCGTCCCGGGCTCTTGCATGCTTTCAAAATAGAATCTGTGGTTGAAAATTCCTCCTGCATTGTTGCGGACAGGCGTCTGAAGATGACAGGGGAGAGAACGCCAGGAGCAGATCAGCTGTTCCAGCGAGTATTTCTGAAGCGCCGGATTTTCTTCCATGATTTGATTCAGGTTGTCGATATATGTCTGAAGATGGCGGTCATGGTGGAGATGCATTGTTTCCTCGTCGATGAATGGCTCCAGGGCGTTATAAGCGTATGGAAGAGGGAAATTCACAAAAGGAAAATAACGGTTCATTTTAAGTCCTGTAGAAATCTTTTTTATCAGTGTATGAGCGAAAAGAAAAAGTATGATGCAGGATCAGCTTATGCCGGAAGAGAGAAAGCCGCTTGATCCTGCATTCATAGCGTAACATTTGTATTCTTTCCTGAAGTTTGCCGGAGAAATGCCATATACATTTTTAAAGGCCCGCGAAAAATGAAGCTGGTTATCATATCCTACTGCGCTGCCGATCTCCTTTACTGTCAGTCCCGTTGTGAGCAGCAGCTGAGCGCCTTTGGACATACGGTATTTGATCAGGTATTCCTGGGGGCCCATTCCAAGTTTATCTTTGAATATCCTTAACAGCTGGTTGCGGTGTACGTTACACTTTCCTGCAATGGAGCTGACGGATATATCGTTCATAAAGTTTTTCCCTATATAAAAGAAAGCTGTCTGAATACAGTGGTCTGCCGGCGAGTTTCCGGAAGTCATCTGCAGGGGAGCAGAGGACGAAGAACGGATCAGACAGTCTGCAAAAAGATATAGCTTCGAGATCTTGTAGAACTGGGTTTCCTCCCGGTTTTCTGCAAGTTCCATCATGGCATTGTGCATAGTTGCAGTAATGATCCGGTCAGAAGAACGATAGACCGGAGAATCAGGAGAAAAGCCGGCCTGCCGTACGATCTCTGATGCATAGGTCCCGTCAAACTCGATCCATACATATTCCCATGGATGATCCTGATCGGCCCAGTACCGGGTGACCTGGGACGGAAAGATCAGAAATCCCTGACCTGTTACAATGTGATATGTTGTATTGTCATCCAGAGAAAGTGTACCGGCTCCGGATATTATATAATAGAACAGATAGTGGTTCCGGGCACAGGGACCAAAGGATTCTCCGGAAATATTTTTTGCATATCCGGCCTGATAAGGGGCCAGATCAAGAAAGTTTTGATTGGAAAATATATACTGTAAATTCTGGTTCATTATGTATCACTCCCCGTTTTTTATCTTATCGTCTGCCTCAGACTTACAAAATGGTAATAATGTACACAAAATGGTAAATTTTTATTATTTCCTTCCCATGAGGATGTGCCAGAATATAATGATAAATCAAAAAGGGGGGGTAATATGATTTCACTTCCACACCATTCAATCGGCTTCTGTTTCTCATCAGATTTGTCTCTTCTCACACTGAAAGGTGCAGGGCTTCAGTATGTGGACAGCCATGATTATTGCTGGGACAACCGGGACAGACGTGATTCACAGTGTATACTTCAGTATACGCTGGACGGCGAAGGGGAGCTTGAGATCGAAGGAATTCATCGAAAAGTTCATGCCGGAGATGCTTTTATCATAGTTATTCCAGGGACAAGCAGGTATTATCTGCCGAAGGAGTCTTCGCATTGGGAATTCGTGTATCTTGAATTTACAAAAGAATGCCTTCCGCTGGTAAGGAAGATTTACAGTGTGGCAGGGCCGGTACTCCATTTGCCGGAAGGATCGGAACTTTCCAGGCAGATCATAGACATATATGTGAAGGCACTGAATGATCAGGTGAGTTCTTTCTTTGAAAGTGCAAGAACATCATATGATCTGTGGCTGAGGCTTACGGAATATGCAGCAGGACTGTCTGTTGCGGAGATATCTAAAATCGATTTTGCAAAATCATATATAGATCAGAATTATTTCAGAAATGATCTGGATCTGGATCAGGTGGCGGATCACATCGGTATGTCCAGGTCCTATATGTGCCAGGAGTTCCGAGGAAAGTTCGGGGTATCTCCGGGAAAATACCTTAGAGAGATACGGATATCCCATGCATGCTATCTGCTCATGACAAAATCGGATCATAATATGCAGGAAATAGCGGAAATGGTTGGATACTCCAATAACAATTATTTTGGCAAGGTCTTTAAGGCAGAGACAGGTATCAGTCCTGGAGAATACAGAAAACGGTCCGGGCAGTATGATCTTGTCCGGACCATGCATGAGACGCCTTACGAGATATAGTTTGAATCTATAAGTAATTATCAATTATCTATATTAACGGAAAGAAAAACATGTGTGCTAAAATACACTCATTCACCGAACCTGACGGGAAGGACGCAGGTGCGGCAAATGAGTGTATTTCAGTTTAGAGGAGGAAATAATTATGAGTGATAGATTTGAATACAGATCAGCAAATGAAAATAGAGAAAAACAGAACAGTGGATTTGAAGTGCGCACACAGACTCCGTTCCGTTTTGATATAGTGGGAAGTTTTTTGAGACCGCAGGAACTGAAACAGGCACGCCAGCAGTTTGAAGAGGGCAAGATCACAGCGGAGGCGCTTCGGAAAGTAGAGGATGAGTCGATCCGCAGTCTGGTAGAGAAACAGAAAGCGGCAGGTCTTCCGGTCATTACTGACGGAGAGTTCCGGAGAGCTACATGGCATCTGGATTTTATGTGGGGATTTAACGGAGTAGGTCACAGCCCTACGAAGCATGGACTTCCGTTCCATGGGGAGGACGCAATGATCGACGACACGTACCTGACCGGAAAAGTGTCTGTGGACAGCCACCCGTTTGTAGATCATTTCCGGTTTCTCAAGGAGCTGGAAGATGAACACACTGTGGCAAAGCAGACGATTCCTGCTCCCGCCCAGTTCCTGGAGCAGATGATCATGCCGGGACTGATTGAAAACACGAAGAAATACTATACTGACACAGAAGAACTGATTCATGACATTGCCGCAGGCTACAGGAAAGTGATACGGGATCTGTATGATGCGGGATGCAGGAATCTGCAGCTGGATGACTGTTCCTGGGGAATGTGTGTGGACCCGCGGGCCTGTCAGATATTTGATACAGATGAAAAAGGACTTCACCAGGTGATGGAGCAGCTCCTGGAAGTGAATAATCTGGCAATCCAGGAAAAGCCGGCGGATATGGTCATCAATACTCATGTATGCCGAGGAAATTTCCACTCCACCTGGGCAAGCAGCGGAGCTTATGACAGGGTGGCTGAGTATCTTTTCGCACGGGAGAATGTAAATGCTTATTATCTGGAATATGATGATGAGCGTTCCGGCGGATTTGAGCCTCTGAAATCTGTCTCTGACGGAAAGATGGTTGTACTGGGACTGATCACGACGAAATCCCCTGTTCTTGAGGATCGGGAAAACGTGATCCGTCGGATCCATGAGGCTGCGCAGTATATTTCTCTGGACAGGCTCTGCCTGAGCCCGCAGTGCGGCTTTGCTTCCTGTGAGATAGGAAATAAGCTGACAGAAGAAGAACAGTGGCAGAAGATTCGCCTGGTAGGAGAGATCGCGAAAGAGGTATGGGGCTGATATAAGGATCCGGACAGGAATCTTTTTCGACAAAATACCACAAATCATGCAACTCAGGCTTGCCGTCCGGGCAAAATTATAGTACCATAGAAATCCGAAGGAGTGATTACAGGTATGTGGTACTGGATTGTCATGATTCTGCTGATTGGCGGCAGTATAGCGCTTCTGGCAAAGACTTATATAAATATAAACAACCCGGAACCCGAGGATGACATGCCCCGGGAAGGAAGAAGACGCAGACGCAGGGAAGTTGATGACGAATATGGCGACGGCGATGAGCCTGATGTGCAGCAGGTACGAAGAAGGAAGAGCGGAGATGCGGCGCAGCAGGAAGATGCCGGAGCGAGAACGCGAAAAAAGAGACGGCAGTGGAAAATTATATTGGAGAATATCGACAGTTGGGAGAAATACACATTCATATTCTACAAAAACGTAGGAATCGGCCGTGGGAAAGATGGCAGCAGGTATGAGCAGTATCTGATGATCAGAGACGACGGAAGGATATCCAAGAAACATTGCGTGATCGTAAGCAGAGGTGATAAGCTTTATCTCCGGGATGAGAATTCGAGAAATGGAACTTATCTGAACGGGACCAGAGTTGAGGAGCCGATCATCATTCAGAAAGATGATATCATCGGCGTGGGCGGGACCCGGTTAGAGGTTCAGCGGATCATGCGTGAGAGTGATCAATAGAAAATGGAAAAAAGAAAGCGGGAAGCATTGTCTTTACATAGAGACAGGCTTCCCGCTTTTTTGATGCCGAATCGCCGTTCTGGCTTGACATTTTGGAAAAAGAAACCTAAAATACTTAGGAACCGAAATAATTACAGCGCTACAGAACAAACATGAAAGGCGGAATAGAGATGGAAACAGGGAAATTGATCAATAAAATTTCCAATCGTCTCCGGCGTCGTTCCAAAGCAGCTCAGGAATCCATCGGCATCAGCGGGGCAAAAGGAAATATTCTGAGTTTTATCCTTGCGGAAGGAGAGAAGCGGAACGTATATCAGAAGGATGTGGAGAAAGAGTTCGGGCTTCGTCCGTCTACTGCGACGGAAGCGTTGAAGAGCCTCGAAGATGAAGGGCTGATCTGCCGGGTGCCGGACGAGAAGGACGGACGGTACAAAAAGATTGTCTTCACTTCCAGAGCAGAAGAGGCGGAGACTGTCATACGGGATGAGATTATGAAGACAGAGTGTCAGCTCCTGAAAGGCATTACCGAAGAGGAGCAGAGGGAGTTCATAAGGATCGCATCGAAGATGCTGAAGAATCTGGAATGATTCCCGGATCAGATCCGGGAAATACAAAATAGAAATGGAGTGATATTTAAATGGATGAACATGAACTGATGGGGAGTATGAAGATATCAAAGGCTGTGGCAAAGATGGCGATCCCCAGCGTTATCAGCAGCCTGGTTACTGTTGTCTATAATATGGCGGATACGTTTTTCGTAGGGCAGACCGGCGATCCGCTTCAGGTTGCCGCAGTGAGTCTGACCAATCCGATCTTTATCCTGATGATGGCATTTGCCAATATGTTTGGTATGGGCGGCAGCGCAGTGCTGTCCATGGCTCTGGGAGAAAAGAATGAGAAGCGGGTAAGAAATGCATCCTCATTTGTCACCTGGGCTTCGGTGATCGTAGGTGTTGTATTTGCCGTGATTCTGCTTGTATTTATGGATCCAATCCTTGCGCTGTTCGGAGCCAATGCAGAGACATATGAGTTTGCAAAAGGTTATACGATCTATATCGCATATGGCGCGCCCTTTATTATCTGGTCTGCGGCGGCAAGCTTTATCGTGCGTGCAGAAGGGGCAAGCAGCGAGGCAATGATCGGCAGTATGATCGGAACAATAGCCAATATCGTGCTGGATCCCATTTTTATCAGTGTGCTGGATCAGGGAACAGCCGGCGCGGCAATAGCTACTACTATAGGAAATGTACTGGCCAGCGCTTATTATGTATGGTATTTCCTGAGAAAGAGCAGGATCCTCTCCCTTCATTGGCGGGATTTTAAATGTGGAGACGGCATCCTGACAAGGACCTGCTCCACCGGACTTCCTACTGCCATATTCTCCGCTCTTATGAGCGTATCTACTATTGTGCTGAATCAGATCCTGGTAGTATACGGCAATGCGCCGGTGGCCGCGATCGGAATTGTTTTCAAGGCCAATATGTTTATTACTTTTCTTCAGATGGGAC
The DNA here is from genome assembly GCA_944381495.1 of uncultured Mediterraneibacter sp. GTDB lineage: Bacteria > Bacillota > Clostridia > Lachnospirales > Lachnospiraceae > Mediterraneibacter. Next base: position 81,113 of record CALWLJ010000012.1, read on the forward strand.
TGGCCAACGGTGTGCAGCCGCTTCTGGGATATAACTATGGCTCCGGAGATGTGAAAAGATTTCGCGGAGTGGAGTCTTATACGAAGAAATGCTGTATCGTGGTGGGAATCCTGGCGACGGTTCTGTATTTCGTGCTGAGAGAGCCTATCATCCGCCTGTTTATAGATGATGAAGAAGTTGTAAGATACGGCGTGGAAATGCTGATCGCATATATGGTATCCGGTCCATTTATCGGAATACTGTTTGTGAACATGAACTGTATGCAGTCAGTGGGACACGCTCTGCCTGCAACCATTCTTTCTGTTCTGAGGCAGGGCCTGCTGCTGATCCCGCTCCTGTATCTCCTGCAGGCGCTGTTCGGCCTGCAGGGAGTGATCTTCGGCCAGTCTGCGACAGATTATGTCGCGATTGTTCTGTCCATCTTTCTGTGGAGAAGAACAGCACGGACTGTGACGGCGGCCCGGCAGACGCCAGATGGAAGCATTACATCAGACCAAGGCCCTTCACAACAATCATAATGAAATCCTGAACGTTGGTAACGATGGTAGTGGCGGAAAGGCTACCGCGGTCCAGAAGCTTGTTCACTACAAATTCATCCGCGTCTACGGTATAGAGGAAGACGGGACGTACTGTACTGTCTCCCATTACCCGGTAGGAAGGGGTCATATTGCCGGTGGCGATGGTGTGGAGCATGGTAGCGAGACAGATGACCGTGGTGGCCTTCTTTACCATATTCCGCATGGCGGTCTGACCGTCGTAGGCATTTCCGATTACTTCGGGCAGGGGACCGTCGTCACGGATGGAGCCGGTGAGGACAAAGGGAACGTTGTTCTTTACACAACTGTACATGATTCCGTTATCGATTTTGTAGTCTTCGATAAACTGAGCGATGGATCCGCTGCGGCGGACACGGTTGATCACGTCCAGATGATTGTAGTGCCCATTTGGCTGCGACTTCTGGGTGTAGATATCCTGCCCCAGAGCCGTGTGGAACATGGCGCCCTCCAGGTCATGGGTGGCAAGGGCGTTGCCCGCCATCAAACCATCTACATAGCCGTTCTCCACCATGGCCTGCATGGCGCGTCTGGCGTCTGCGTCAAAGGAAAAGGCCGGTCCCATGACCCATAAAATGTTGCCGTGCTCTTTTTCATATCTGAGCAGCTCGAAGAGCCGGTCGTAATCTCTGGCATAGGAAGTCTCACGGCTTCTTCCCTGACGGAATACGAACTGATCCTCATTATCATCGTCCGGATTACTGAAGCCGTGGCTGTACAGGTAAATCCCTTCTTCTGCATTCTCAGTTCTGCCGGTGATAACCTTATCGCCGACTTCCAGATTCCGGTTTTCCACTACTTTCAGTTTCCCGTTTTCGCATAAAACAACACTGGAATCCATACGGCTTTCTTCTGCCAGCGTCCATTTCCCGTTGATCTTGAAATATTCCGGATACATGGATGTGCTGTGATAGTTTTCCGGAGCGACTCCTTTGATCGTTACTTCCTCCCAGGACGCATCCGGTGCATCTGTAAATTTTTTCTCTGTGAAATCTGGTTCTCTGTATTTGGGTAAATGAAACATTCTGCTACCTCATTTCTCTGTATTTGTATGATTGTCAGTAAACTTATTTCCCTTTCGAGCTTATTTCTGTTCCTGCCGGGTGAAGACACATTCTCCGTCTATGTATGTCTGATATACGCATACCTGATCGATCTCGTCTGACGGAACTTCCAGAATATCCCTGCTCAATACTGCAAAGTCAGCCCGGTATCCCGGCGCCAGTACGCCGATGTCGTGGAAACCGGCGGCTTCAGCAGATTCTTTTGTATAGAGCTTAAGAGCGGTGGAAATATCTATTGCCTGATTCTGTCCGCAGTCCGCGCCAGTATAGGAACGCCTGGTGACAGCAAGCTTCAGCCCTGGGAAAGGATCCGAGGGAACGGCCCAGAAGGTGGCCGGTGCGTCAGTTGAGAAAGCAGTCATTACTCCTTTTTCCAGCATGCGCCGTACCGGATAGCACTGCTTCAGCCATTCCGGTCCCAGGTTCTTCAGATAACTTGCGCTTTCGGCATAGGGAAAGATCGGCTGGGTGACAAAAGCAATCCCGTGTTCCGCTGCTTTCACAATACTTTCCTCTTCCGGATCAGTAACATGTTCGATACGGACGTAGGGAGTATCGTCTCTGGTCCATTTCTTTTCCTCACATGCCCGGTCTACCATGCGCTTTATGGCTCTTGCGCCCATGGCATGCATGGAAAGCTGGCAGTGGTGTGCCTTGCAGAAAGCAATGGCGGATTCCATGATACGGTCTTCACAGGTTGAGATGCCATACTCGTCTGTGGATCCGTAATACGGACGGTTCATCCAGGCTGTGCGTCCGGAAATGCTGCCGTCGCCGATCAGTTTTAACCCGGAGACGGAAATCTGCCGGTTTTTATCCATCCGGTCTTTCGGAATATCAAAGTCCGTGCGGTCTGCGAAGAAATCCCACATATAATAGACGCCAACCTTCTGGCGGAAGCCTTTTTCCGCAGCTTTCTCATAGACAGGAAGATTATCGCCGTCGTCCAGATTCCCCATGTCGCAGATCGCCACAATGCCCTGGGATGTGAGGAGTTCACCCAGTTCCAGAAGATTCTTCACCTTCTGTTCCTCCGGTTCTCTGGGCAGAAGATCCGCAAGCAGATTACGGGCATTTTCCTTTAGCACTCCGGTGGGTTCTCCACTGGCGTCGCGCTCGATCTCTCCCCCCGGCGGATCCGGCGTGTTCCGGTCAATGCCGGCCAGCTCCAGCGCCCGGCTGTTGACACAGCGGATGTGGGCACAGGTACGCATCAGTGAGACAGGAGCGTCGCTGCAGGCACGGTCCAGATCCCAGCGGTTGGGAGACCGCTTCTCAGCAAAGGCCTGTTCGTCATACCCCCAGCCTTCGACCCATTTGTCCGGTCCCTGTTCTTCTCTGCATTTTCTTACTGCCTGTACCAGATCTTCAATGGAATTGATCCTGGGCGGCATGATGGTAATCTTCTTCCGGAAGTCCGCCAGCATGACAGGATGCATATGGGAGTCTGTGAATCCGGGAATGACACGTCTGCCTTTCAGATCAACAACGGTACCTCCCTCAGAGGAAGGCATGTCTGCGTGAAAGCCGATCCAGGTAATCCTTCCGCTCTCTACGATCATGGAGTCTGCGGAAGGGTTTTTGTCATCGGCAGTGTAAATTCTTGCATTTGTAAAGATGATTCGTTTCTCAGTATTCATTAAGTACCATACTCCTTTCTGTAAAAATGCGCTGGCAGCTTTCGACTGGAGCAGCAGAATATAATCCGAAGCGCCGGATGCTGCCGGAACATGGCTGTATTTATTGTATCATAAATCAGTGAAAAATGGTAATTGACGGCCTGGGCAGGAAACCTGCGGCAGATGAAAATGAGCTGATTTCTCCAAAACAGTTGCAGACCGCTTCGAAAAATGTTAGCATAAGCATAATTATTCACGTTAGTGTTATAAATATGAATGACAGGAGACGAGGGAGTTCCGTGCGCGGGGCTCCTCTTTGCTTTTTCGCACCTTAATATGCAGAGAACTGCCTTCCCGCAGCTTTTTGCGCCAGATAATAAGAGGAAAATGCAGAAGCCGGAAAAGAGGAAAAAATGATGGATAACGATGCCGGAAAAATCAAAAAGAGAGCAGAGGAGATCAGAGAACAGATCGCAGCGGACAGACGATTCCTGCACGGGATACCGGAGATCGGGATGGATCTGCCGCAGACAAGCGTCTATATCCGGAAAAGGCTGGATGAGATGGAAATCCCCTGGAGAGAATGTGGCGGGAAAGTGCCGGAGAAGATGACGGAAGACTATATGAAGGCAGGATTCCCGAGAATGGAATACAGTACAGGTATTGTGGCGATGATTGGAAAGGGAAGTCCCTGCATTCTTCTCAGGGCAGACATGGATGCCCTGCCTGTAAAAGAGGAAACAGAACTGGAATTTCGGTCCTGTAACGGATATGGCCATATGTGCGGACATGACAGTCATGTGGCCATGCTGCTGGGCGCCGCGCAGATCCTCAAGGAGATGGAGGATTCGCTGGAGGGCAGTGTGAAACTGATGTTTCAGCCGGGCGAGGAGACTGGCGCCGGAGCAAGACTGCTGGTTGAGGACGGTCTGCTGGAAAATCCGAAAGTAGACGCAGCTTTCGGACTTCATGTACAGCCTGTGACGAAGACCGGAGAAGTCGGATATGCTGTGGGGGTTAATTCTGCGTCCCTTGATACCTTTATTCTCAGGATAAGAGGCAAGGGAGGGCACAGTTCTCAGCCCCAGCTCTGTACGGATCCTCTGATGATCATGAACCAGGTTTATCAGGCTGTCAATCTTCTGGTTGGGAGAGAGGCTGATCCAGCTGCAATGGTAACATTGACCTGCGGCGTCGCCAAAGGCGGAACTGCGGTAAATATCATACCCGAGGAAGCGGAACTTCACATTGGAGTCAGGACGCTGGACCCGGAATCTGCCGCACATCTGAAAAGGCGGATCCCGGAGCTGATCGATCACTATGTAAAGGCATGGAACGGAGAATATGAGCTGACAGAGTTCCATACGCCGTGTACATACAGCAACGAAGCTCTCTGCAGAGAACTGGTCCCGTATATATGCGAGATTGCGGGAGATGAAAATGTTCAGAGGATTCCGCCGATGACTGGGACAGAAGACTTCGGATACGTTACGGAGAAGGTGCCGGGAATGTTTGCTTTTATCGGAGCAGGCGGCCCGGGAAATCCTCCTCTTCACAATCCGCGCATGATGCTGGATGAGGATGTGCTTCCTGTGGGAGCCGCCGTGCATGCAAATGTGGCGCTGTCGTGGCTGAAAGCACATGGAAAACAACGGTAGATCCAGAAGACGATACCTTGGCGCGGTAAAAATCAGTTTATGCCGTAGCCTTCGGATGAAGTGAAAGAGAACGGAGGGAAGGAAAGGGATAGGAAGGAAACAAAGAGGGTTTCATATGCCCCACGTATTTATCATACTGCTGCTGATCATGCTGTTTGTCGTTATTCTGTCATATGTGATCCCCAGCGGGCTGTATGACCGGCTTACAGACGAATCAACAGGAATCTCCGTAGTGGATCCGGATACCTTCCGGTATGTGGAGAATGAGACTCCTATTACATTTATGAACTATTTCGAGGCAATCTACAATGGATTTGTGAACGGAGCGTCCATTATGGGCACTCTTTTCATAAGCTCCGGAATGATCTATCTCCTTGAGGTGAGCGGAGCATTTGGGGCGGGTATCCACGTGATCCTGGAGAAAACAAAAGGAAAAGAATTTTCGGTCGTATGTATTTTCTATACGATCTTTGTTGTATTCGGTGTGCTTGGATATGGAGAGGCTGCCTATCCGTTCTATCCTCTTGCCGTCAGCATAGGATTTGCGCTGGGATATGACAGAATCGTGGGAACCGGCCTGGCGATCGTGGGAAGTACCGTGGGATTTACCTCCGGTCTGATGAACATGTTTACGACGGGAGTATCTCAGCAGATTGTTGGACTTCCCATATTCTCCGGGATCGGTTACCGCACAGCAGGGCTTGTTGTGTTCTATGTGATTGGTCTGACCGGACTGTATACTTACTGCCGGAAGATCCGGAAAGATCCCGAGAAGAGCATTATGAAGGAAGAATATCTCAGCCGCAAAAAAGAAGACCATATGGAAAATATGGAGGAGATGACGCTGCGGCGCGCCCTCGGACTGCTGGCGTTCCTGGCGGTGATCGTCGCCCAGGGCATCGGATGTATCCGGTTCGGCTGGTCATTCCCGCAGATCGTGGCGATCTATGTGATACTGGGAATTGTTTTGTCAGTGATTTTTGGATTCGGACCAAGTCAGGCGTGCCAGCTGTTCTGTCAGGGAGCTGTCAGAGTGTTCGCTGCCGCTTTTGCCGTGGGTATGGCTCAGGCGGTTGTCGTGCTGATGAATCAGGCGGAAATCATGGATACGATTGTTCATGGGATGGGGGTTCTTCTGCAAAATAAAAGTGCGCTGCTCGCTCTGCTGATTATTTTTATATTTGTGACGCTCTTTAATTTTCTGGTTGTATCTGGAAGCGGCAAGGCGGTCATTATCATGCCGATCCTCCAGCCTCTCGGTGAACTTCTTCATATCAATCAGCAGGTGCTTGTGCTGACATATCAGTATGGCGATGGTATTACCAACAGCTTCTGGCCGGGCAGTTCTCTTGTACAGCTTGCTATGTGCGGTGTAGACTATGGCTCCTGGATCCGGTTCTGCTGGAAGATTTATCTCGCATTTATTGTAAGCGCATTTGTACTTGTTATGATTGCCTACGGAATCGGATACGGACCCTTCTGAGCTCCGCCGCCGGTCTCACATTTGCCCGGGCAGAGCATATACTGACAGTATAATGTGATCCGGGAGTGAGTGTATATGAATCAGAAACTGCCTTATTATATGGTTTACCCGATGCCGGCGGCCTTTGATGAAGAAAGAAGAGACCGGCTGGACTTGGAGTATATGAAAAGCATGTATCCTGATGTTCCAAGGAAGATCCTCCCTTATATTGAGGAAGAATGCGACCGAATGGAATATGACAACAGTATGGTCTATGATGAATATCCGGACCGCCTTCAGCTCAGAATGATGTGCAGGAGAGTCTGCCGGAGAGTGGATGAGAATGAAAAAATTGTTTTTCCTCAGCTGTGTACGGCGTGCGGTTATGATCCGGATGAGCAGAAAAGCGGCAATGAACGGCGGATGCTCAGCGATCTGATTGAGGTTATGCTGTATCAGGAGCTGTACAGGCGCAGGTGTGACAGAAGGAGAAGAACCAGGAGAATTTACTAATCAGCAGAAATATGGTATACTGACACGGAGGCTGAAACTTAGAAAAGGAAAGTACATATGAAAGACAACTTGATTTTTATCGGAATGCCTGCGGTGGGCAAGAGTACCGTAGGAGTTGTAGTCGCGAAAAAACTGGGAATGCGTTTTGTTGATACGGATCTGTTGATCCAGGAACAGGAGAAAAAACTGCTGAGAGAGATTATCGCAGAGGCAGGGGAGGATGGATTCCTTAAGATCGAAAACCAGGTCAATGCGGGTGTAAATGTGACGAATACGGTTATTTCTCCCGGCGGAAGTGTTATCTACTGTGAGGACGCAATGAAACATTACAAAGAGATCGGTACAGTCGTATATTTAAAGGCTTCTTATCAGACAATAAAGAAGCGGATACGGAATCCGAAGAAGAGAGGAGTCGTTCTCCGGGAGGGGCAGACGCTGAGAGATCTCTATAATGAGCGCATCCCATATTTCGAAAAATATGCGGATATTACCGTATGTGAAGACGGCTGCCGGATCGAGGAAACGATCGAAAATGTAGTGGATGCGGTGGAAAGGCTGAAAAGAAATACTTGACAATCCGACGCAAATCAGACTATTATACATGCAGATATGGTGATTTTACGGGGATAAGTATCCTATAGTTGAGGTGCAAAATGGAGCAATATATAATTAAAGGCGGAAATCCGCTTGTAGGGGAAGTAGAGATTGGCGGTGCAAAGAACGCAGCCCTTGCGATTCTTGCAGCAGCAATCATGACAAATGAGACAGTTCATATTGAGAATCTGCCGGATGTAAATGATGTGAATGTAATGCTTGAGGCCATCAGCGGCATCGGCGCTATGGTTCAGAGAATCGACCGGCATACAGTGAAGATCAACGGAGGAACGATTCGGGACTTTAATATTGAATATGATTATATCAAGAAGATCAGAGCGTCTTATTATCTGCTTGGCGCCCTGCTTGGAAAATACAGACGTGCCGAGGTGGCTCTGCCGGGAGGATGCAATATCGGCAGCAGACCGATTGACCAGCATCTGAAAGGATTCCGCGCACTTGGCGCAGATGTGGACATTGAACACGGCAAGATCGTGGCAGAGGCTGAGAATCTCCGCGGCACACATCTTTATTTTGATGTTGTCAGCGTAGGTGCAACGATCAACGTTATGATGGCTGCGGCTATGGCTGACGGCCTTACCATTATGGAAAATGTTGCGAAAGAGCCCCATGTAGTAGACGTTGCCAATTTCCTGAACAGTATGGGAGCGAATATCAGAGGAGCAGGTACAGATGTAATCCGGATCCGTGGAGTGAAAACACTTCATAAATCAGAGTATTCTATTATTCCTGATCAGATCGAAGCAGGTACATTTATGTTTGCCGCTGCTGCTACCAAGGGAGATGTGACGGTCATGAATGTAATACCGAAGCATCTGGATGCTACCATTTCAAAGCTTATCGATATGGGATGTGAGGTAGAGGAGTTCGACGATGCCGTCCGCGTAGTGTCGAAGGGTCGTCTGAGAAGTACACAGGTCAAGACGCTGCCATATCCGGGATATCCTACAGATATGCAGCCTCAGATTGGTGTGGCTCTCGCACTTGCCAAAGGAACCAGCACGATCACAGAGAGTATTTTTGAGAATCGTTTCAAATACCTTGACGAGCTTGCCCGTATGGGTGCAGTCATCAAAGTGGAAGGCAATTCCGCCACAATTGAAGGCGTCGAGCGCTTCTCAGGAGCCCGCGTCAGCGCTCCCGATCTGCGCGCAGGCGCAGCCCTCTGCATCGCCGGACTGGCCGCAGACGGGATAACGATCGTAGACGATATCGTGTATATCCAGAGAGGATATGAACGGTTTGAAGAAAAGCTGAGAAGCCTCGGCGGTATCATCGAAAAAGTATCCAGTGAAAAAGAAATACAAAAATTCAAATTGAAAGTAGGATGATGGGAAAATCATCTTTATTACAGAAACGAACTCCCGGCGGGAATAACAACATTCCTGCCGGGAGTTTTTGATGTTGAGAATACAATTTTTTGATGCCTTACAGGAAATAGTGTCTTCCGGTATGGATAAAGTGAGTCCCCGGACAGACCTTTATCTATACACGAAAGATGGATTTCCTACATCATTCTATGAGAAGAATTTTTCTCCCGCGCGAATGAGATATTCCGTGTCTTTTACGCCTACGGTCTCGTAGGGGGAGTGCATGGCCAGCTGGGGCAGGCCGATGTCTACGGTGTTCAGTGCTACCTGGGTGTTGGAGATGTTGCCCAGAGTGGATCCGCCCAGCATATCGGAACGGTTGGTGAATGTCTGTACAGGCACGTCTGCCTGGCGGCATACATCCCGGAACATGGCTGCGGATACGCCGTCGGTGCAGTATTTCTGATTGGCATTGAACTTGATCACGATGCCGCCGTTCAGGAACGGGCGATTTACCGGATCAGCCTTTTCCGTATAGTTGGGGTGTACGGCATGGGCGTTGTCCGCTGAAATCATGAAACTGTCAGCCAGATGGATCAGGTAGTCTTCCTTTGTCATACCCAGACTTTCGTGAACTCGGGTCAGTGTGTCGTAAAGGAATGTGGATGCAGCCCCCTGTTTTGTGCCGCTTCCTACTTCTTCGTTGTCCAGTACACAGTGGACAGCCATGTATTCTTTCTTTTCTCCGGCGAGGAAGCCTTTCAGGGAAGCAAACGCGCACTGCAGGTCATCCAGCCGTCCGCTGGAGAGAAATTCTCCGGAAGCGCCCCAGACGGTTCCCTCCTGACGGTTGTACAGGAACAGGTCGTGTCCAAGAATCTGATCTTCCTCCACGCCTGCGGCTTCTGCTATAGTCTTCATGAAAGTATCCTTTGCTGTTATGTCTCCGTAGATCGGAAGCATGTCCTTCTGGGCGTTATATTTATATCCATCGTTGACCTCGCGGTTCATGTGGATGGCCAGATTCGGGATCATGACGAGGTCACGGTCTACATTTACCAGTTTTGAAACATATCTGCCGGTGGTATCATCCTTGATGATAACGCGCCCTGAGACAGAAAGCGGACGGTCGAACCAGGGGGCGCAGAGCATGCCGCCGTAGCGCTCTACATTCAGCTTGATATAGTGTCCTTCGGATTCCATCTCCGGATTTTCCTTGATCTTGAATGTGGGGGAATCGCTGTGGCTTGCAATGATGCGCATGCCTTTCATTTCTGTTTCAGGAATGGTAAATGCGATCAGCGAGGATCCATTCCGGCTGACAAAATATTTTCCGCCCTGTTCAATCTGCCATTTCTCGTTTTCCTTTAGTTCAGTAAAGCCCTCTTCCATGAGTATGTCTCCCATTGTGCTGACAGCGTGGAAGCAGTCCGGACTCTTTTTGATAAACTGGAGAAGCTCCTGACTTACATTTTGATACATTCTGATCACTCCTAACTTTTATTATTTCTGAAGATAACGGATGATTCTGAAAGGGGCAGGCTCCCTGGGGAGGTCCTGCCCTGTCTGATTGATATTATGCTTTGTTGCGCTGAGCCAGCTTCGGCATGATGAAGCCGAGACCGATCAGTACGAACGGTGTTACGATATTGAGTACCAGCTGGAACGGATCGTCTGACCAGATACCAAGGATACATGCGAATGCTGTTACGAAGAAGCACCATCCGCCAAGGATCATACCAAGGGTACGGCCTTTGACAAAATGATATTCCGCTGAGAACTTTTCTCCGGCTTTCTTGAGTGCGATGTATGCTGCAAATACCCAGAGGTAACGGAGCGGCATGCATACGGAATTTACTTTAACAAGCCATTTAACAAGTGCATCCACATTTTCGATACCAAGTACCGGAACGATGATCAGGATGGATACGATGACAAGTACAAGCTTGTGTCCGTTGGTATATGTGCCGTATTTGTTCTGCTTGAACAGTGATTTCGGGATGTATTTCTCATCCGCACTGTCAAGGAGCATACGCAGCGGTGCGTCGATGGAAAGTACCATGACAGAGAACTGGCAGATCAGGTTTACAACAGCGTAAATGATCACGAACAGATCGCCTACGTGATAGTACTCGCCCAGCATCTGGAATGCGTAGTAAGCGCCGTTTGTCATCAGGTCCTCCGGAATGTTGTTAGAGTCGAACATCATTCCCAGAGCGATGGTTCCAAGTACTGCGCAGACAGCAACCATTGTTGCCAGCGCGATCATACCTTTTGCAAAATCCTTGGAAGGATTCTTCATCTTGTTTACATACGGTGAGATCTTCTCACATCCGCCGACTGCAAATACCAGGATGGACAGGTTCAGGAAGAACTTGCCGTCAAATGTAGGCATAAATGTATCTACGGACCAGTCAATGTCAAGTACATTTGCTCCGGTGATCGCAGGAGCTGCGATCATCATGACGATGAAAAGCAGCGACATGATGAACATGGTGGAACCTGCAAGAGCAGACAGCGTCTTGAGAACTGTCAGTCCTCTGGATGCGATCCATACTGCGAACAGGAACAGGACCAGACAGATCACTGCCATGATCCGTACGTTCATCTGGCTTGCCCGGGCATCACGGAAGATAGCCCAGCTGGCAGCGATGACAGAAGCATTCGGCTTCTGGGAAATGTATGGCATGTGTACGACCCAGTAGGTCCATCCGGCCATATATGCCATTCCGGGGCCGATGGTGCGATGAATCCAGGAGCTGACTCCGCCTCCTTCATTCTTAAAGGCGCTTCCAAGCTCACCGACCATAAGCGCGTACGGCACAAAGTAAAGTGCGAACAGGATGACCCATGATACGATCGCTTTCAGACCGCCATATTCGGAAAAACCGTTGATTACGTTTCCGAATCCCCAAACGGTGGAAAATGCCATGAAAGCAAGATTGTACCAGAGGATCTTCTTTTCGTTCTGATTGTTGTTCATTCGAACTCTCCTCTCTTGTGAATAGTGTCTGTGCTACTCGAGTTTTCCATACCAGAAATACACCAAAATCCGGTGCCGGTCACAGAACCGTTTCAGTATTTATATGTGGAAAACGCGGCATTTCTATAGTATCGGTTTGTGGGGGGACTGTCAAGGCAAAAATGTTTACAAAAAAATGGGAGGAAAGTTGTGCAAAAATGATTGGCTGTTCATTGGTCTCCGGAAGGCCGCTGTCAAGGGGGTGTGTTGTCACAGCGGCCGCGCTTGCGCTCGGGAGTGGAGCGCAGCGGACACGTAAGGCCGCAAAGGACGCGGCCTAAGTGCCGGTCGCTCCACTACGGGCCTTCATGACAACACACCCCCTTGACAGCTGGATTCCGAAAACAACTGAACAACCAGAAACGCATTGGCGCGGCCTGAAGAACTTACCATTTGTAAGATCTCCGGGCCGCGCCTCTGGTTTCCAGACTGTATAGCCACTAACTTCCGTCCTGAACAGACCAGAAAAACAGCTGATTTCGAAAACCTTTCTGCGGGGAGGAAGATGGCGGACGGGTGACTTCGAAAGGATATTAGTTGAACTTGAGGTTCCGGGGAGAGACGTTAGGAATGGCGGTGAAATTGTTTGAGCCGCAGGCGAGTTGTTCACCGCCATTCCTTGCATTTAGTCTGTCCCCGGAACCTTGTAGTTCAACTTATGTCCCTGGAGCGGAGCCCGGATGCCATCTCCCTCCCCGCAGAATACGTTTTGAAAATCCCGCTGTTTTCGGCCGTTTGGTCATCGAAGTTAGTTCGCTAAACAGCCAAACAGCACTTTTAATGTGAGCTTAATGTTTGCGTGACATACTTTACATTAGGGTCGGGGTATCTTATACTTGAAAATATATGACGCTGGGGCATTTTCCAACTGTGCGGTTACTGCTCATGCATATCCCAGTAACCAGCCATAAAGGGACCGTGTTGCCACGAAGGCCTGTAGTGGCAACACGGTCCCTTTATGGCGGATGTCTGAGAATGAACAGCAAACCCACAGCTGAAAATCTTGATCCTATATCAAAAGGAGCTGATGTATATTATGAGGATACTGATCGCGGAAGATGAGAAGGATCTGAACAGGATCCTGACTTCAAGACTGGAGGGGGAGCATTATAGTGTGGATGCCTGCTTTAACGGGCAGGAAGCCGTGGAATATCTGGAAAGCGCGGAGTATGATGCGGTGATCCTGGATATTATGATGCCGGTCATGGATGGGCTTACAGTGTTGAAAAAAATGCGCAGAAAGGGAGACAGTACTCCGGTTCTCCTGCTTACGGCAAAAGACAGTGTCAGTGACCGTGTCAGCGGGCTGGATGCGGGGGCAAATGATTATCTGGTGAAGCCCTTTGCCTTTGAGGAGCTGCTGGCCAGGATCCGTGTGCTTCTGAGGAAGCCGGCGGAGGCGCCGAAGAGCTGTTATCAGGTGGGGGATCTGGAAGTGCATCTGGATACCCATCAGGTCCGGCGGGGAGGCAAGGATATCAAATTATCCGGAAAGGAGTTTGCGCTGCTCCGATATATGGTGCAGAATGAAGGAATCGTCCTGTCCAGAGACCGGCTGGAAGAGCATCTCTGGAATTTTGACTACGCAGGAGGATCAAATGTGATCGACGTCTATATCCGTTATCTAAGGAAGAAAATTGACGAAGGCCATGATACCAAGTTGATCCATACTGTCCGGGGGGCGGGATATGTGCTGCGGACGGATTAAGGCTGAATATGTGTTGTGAACGGACAAAGTATAAAACGGCAGAAGGAGAGAAAATACATGAAAAGACTGTCGCTTAAGATGAAACTGACACTGATGTATACATTTTTCATGATCCTTCTTACATGTGCCGCTATCGCAGTTCTTTTCTCCTTGAGCAGCCGGGAGGTGCTCTCGTCTGTGCAGAATACGCTGGAGAACCGGGTACAGCAGAGCGTAGATGATCTCAGCCTGGAAGAGGGAGAGCTGAGGGTTGACTCGGATTTCTATTCTGTGACGAGAGACGTATATCTTTCGTTATATGATGAAGAGATGTATTTCCTTTACGGAAAAGTACCCTATGGATTTGACAGTCAGCCGGAGATATCAGACGGTGAGACGCGGAGAATCAGGGAAGGAAGCAGGGAGTGGTATGTTTACGATTTGTCCTTTCGTCTGGAACAGGGGTATACCGTTTATGTAAGGGGTATTACTTCGGTTACAGATGCGGAAGAAAGCTTTACTGTCACGCTGCGTTTTGCGTTGATTCTTCTGCCGCTGATGGTAGCTGCCACGGCATTTATCGGATACCGGTTTACACGGAGGACGCTTCTTCCGGTCAAGAGGATCACGGAAACCGTGCGTCAGATCCGGGCGGACGCAGATCTTTCCAGGAGGATCGGACTGAAAGGGAGCAGCGACAAAGACAGAGATGAGATCTATAACCTGGCGGGGACATTTGATGATATGCTTTCGGAGCTGGAAGCTGTCTTTAACAGAGAAAAGCAGTTTACTTCAGATGTTTCACATGAGCTGCGCACACCGGTCAGTGTGATCCTGGCTCAGTGCGGCGCCTGCCTGGCAGACCAGACGCTGACGGAGGAACAAAAGGGGCAGATCCTGCTGATCCAGAGAAAAGCCAAAGAAATGTCGGATATGATCTCTCAGCTCCTGTTCCTTTCCAGGGCAGATCAGGGCAGGCAGCAGGTGCGGAAAGAGGAGATCAATCTCAGCGAGCTTACGGAGATGATCGGAGAAGAGCAGCAGCTGCTGGCGGATGAGGCAGGAACAGGGATTAGTATCATATGCCGGATCCAGCCGGATATTACGGCGAAAGTGGATGAGACACTTTATATTCGTATGCTTGTGAACCTGATCTCCAATGCGGTGGCCTATGGAAAAGAAAAGGGACATGTATGGGTGACGCTGGAAAAGTCCGGCGGTGAAGTGAAAGGAACCGTGAGGGACGACGGCATCGGGATCAGTGCGGAAGATCTGCCCCGGATCTGGGAGCGGTTTTACCGGGCGGATGATTCCAGGACCGGAGGAAGCCATTCCGGTCTGGGGCTCTCCATGGTGAAATGGATCGCGGAGGTTCACGGCGGATGGGTGAAGGCGGAGAGCCGGCCGGGAGAGGGAAGTGTATTTTCCTTTGGACTGCCGGCAGAAGAAGTTGAGAAATAGCAGTCTATAACCAGGGTGCATGAAGCGGATCGTACTTTATGCACCCTGTTTCTGTCTTTGCCGGAACTGTTTCGGCGTTGTCCCTTTTTCCTCCCGGAAGGCCCGGATCAGATGGCTGCAGTCGCAGAATCCGGTCTCCTGGCTGATATAGGAAAGATCGTAGTCGGTCTGGAGGAGCAGATCTTCCGCATGGCTTACCCGGATTTTCCGGATATAGGTAGTGCAGGGCATCCCATAATATCTGCGGAACTTTGCGGCAAAGCTGGAATAGCTCATACCGGCCCGGGCTGCAATGTGTTCAACCCGGAGTTCTTCCGGATAATGGCAGCTGATGTATTCGGCGGCGGATACAAGCGCCTTCTGTTCTGAATCTGCAGAGCGCTCCCTGCGGATCCGGAAGCCCTTTTGATACCAGATGGAAAGAAGCTCGGATATGATCAGGCAGTAAAGAGAATGTGCCTGTATGTCATATCCGATTTTTTTGTGGGTTACGACCTCTACGGCCCGGTCAAACAATGTCTGCATGGGCACGTGTTCTAGTTCTTTCCGTCGGAAGAAGCAATTGATCCCAGGTGTGGACTCGGCCATGCGAAGGATATCTGATATCCCGGGCAGACTGCTGGAAGGAATGTTGAGATGCATGGGATCAAATTTCAGGACGTAATAATGCAGGGGAAAGCATCCGGAGAGATATATGCTGTGAGGAGTCTGGGAGTAGAATACCATCAGGTCGCCTGGCTCCAGCACGCAGGTTTCTTTGCCTGCTTCGGCGTATGCCTGTCCTTCTGTAAGGTAAATGATCTCCATAAAATAATGCCAGTGCGGTTTTATTGGGAAGATCCCGCTTTTCTCCGCCTCGAACATGAAAGCTTCGTAAGGGGAGTTCAAAGTATCCGAATATTCAAAATAAGGTTTCATATCAATATGTCGCTCCTGTGCTATGTAAATGCGGCAGTCAAAAAGCTGCCGGATATGTACTGCCATACGGAAATAGATTTATACAATTTTTTTATCTGTTTATTATATCACGGTTATATCCGCTGTGCTATACTTAGCGGGCAGTTTCAGGGAAGCCTGTATCTACAGGGATTTTCTTGAAAAAACTTGATTATGGAGGATGATCTTATGTACAGAGGAGTCAATTTCGCGCCATTCTGCCGCCGCGGAGTCCTGAACAGTGCGGAGGCCAGAGAAAGCTTTGATCTGATGATCGAGAAGACGAAAGCTGATTTTGTAATCTTTGCTCCCAACGGGCTGCAGGATACCGCTCATTCAGAAGAGATTTGTTATACTTCTGAGGGGACCTGCTCCGATGAGGAGCTTGTGGATATGATCCGTTACGCAAAGTCCAGAAACATGACGGTGGGATTAAAACCGACAGTCAACTGTAGGAACGGAGTCTGGCGGGCATATGTCAGTTTTTTTGAAGAGGATGTGGTCTGCGAGCCAAAGTGGGGCAACTGGTTCGCCTCTTATACAGACTTCCAGACGCATTATGCCCGGATCGCCAGGGAAGAGGGATGTGACCTCTTCATCGCCGGATGCGAGATGGTCATGTCGGAACACCGGGAAAAGGAGTGGAGGCAGGTCATCGCTGCCATACGGAAGGTTTATGACGGACCTGTTACCTATAATACGGATAAATATCAGGAACACAATGTGAAATGGTGGGACTGCCTGGATATGATCACTTCCAGCGGTTATTATCCGTCGGGAAGCTGGGAGAAAGAACTGGACCGGATCGAAGCTGTGGTGAAGAAGTTTAGCAAGCCATTTTTGTTCGCGGAGACCGGATGTATGTCAAGGAAAGGATCGGCCGGCGTTCCAAATGACTGGTCTCTCCAGGGAGAGCTGGATCTGAAGGAGCAGGCGGACTGGTATGAGGAGATGTTCTCCGCTTGTGAGAGACGGAGCTGGATCCGGGGATTTGGCCTCTGGGACTGGCCGGCTTATGTCATGCCCGAGAGGAAAGCGGTCAGAGACAGCGGCTACTGGTTTATGAACAAGCCTGCGCAGGAGGTGATCCATTGTCATTATGAAAAAGGATTATGGTAATACTTTCGATTATGAAGAGAGTCTGGACCGGGAGAAGGAGATCACCAGGATCTTTACAGGCAGCCACGGGCATAATCTGAAGACGCTGCTCCTGCTTTACCGGGGGCATTATCCGGCTCTGGCAGGTTCGGTATTCTTTTTCGTGATCAAACATTCGCCTACCTGGGTGATTCCGGTTGTAACAGCTAATCTGATCAATGCCGTGACAGGAAATGACCCCCATCTGGCCAGGACGATCGCGGTGAATACGGCACTGATGATCTTGTTTTTGCTCCAGAACATTCCTACCAATTACATCCATACATGGCTGTATGCCAAAAGCGTAAGGGATGTAGAGCGGAGGCTTCGGGAGGCTCTGGTAGTAAAACTCCAGATGCTTTCTATTTCTTTTCACAAGGAGACCCAGTCAGGCAGGCTGCAGTCTAAGATTATGAGGGATGTAGAGCAGATTCAGACACTTTCCTCTCAGATTTTTCTGACGGTGCTGACAACGATGCTGAATATTGTTGTTTCCTTTGGGGTTGTCCTGACGAGAAGCCCTGTGATCTTTCTCTTTTATATCCTGACTATGCCGGTAGCCATATTTCTGGTAGTTGTTTTCAAGGGAAGGATCAAGGATTATAACCGCAGCTTCCGCCGTGAGATGGAAGAGACTTCTGCCAAGGTAATGGAGATGGTAGAAATGGTTCCCGTGGCAAGGGCACATGCCCTGGAAAAGCAGGAGACAAGGAAGATGGGGACGCAGCTGGATCAGATTGCCCGCAAAGGACTGAAGCTGGATATGGTTCAGACTTATTTCTCATCCATCAGCTGGGTAGCCTTTCAGGTGTTCCAGGTCCTTTGTCTTGCATTTACTACATGGATGGCGTACAGAAAAGTGATCGGGATCGGGGATATCACACTGTATCAGTCTTATTTTACTTCCATTGTGGCTCAGATATCCAACCTGATCGCGCTCCTGCCTATTATTTCAAAAGGACTGGAGTCGATTGATTCCGTGGGAGATATCATCTGCGCCAATGATGTGGAAGACACGGAGAATAAGAAAAAGCTGGATCACGTGAGAGGCGAGATCGCATTCCGCCATCTTTCTTTTTCCTATCCGAAAAATGAGCGGCCTGTCCTGAATGATCTGAATCTGACCATACATGAAGGTGAGACGGTTGCGTTCGTGGGCGCATCCGGTTCCGGAAAGACGACGATCATCAATCTCGCTATTGGTTTCCTGAAACCGGACTCCGGGCAGGTGCTGATCGACGGGTGCAATATGGAGGAAATCAATCTGCAGAGTTACCGCAGGCACATTGCCGTTGTGCCGCAGCAGTCCGTTCTCTTTACCGGAACCGTCCGCGAAAATATTACATACGGCCTGGAGGATTACCCGGAAGAGAAGCTGAAGGAAGTAATACAGGCAGCAAATCTGGAGGATATGGTGGCTAAGCTGCCGGAGGGACTCGACACGGTGCTGACGGAACATGGGGAAAACCTGTCCGGCGGTCAGAGGCAGAGGATCTCCCTGGCCAGAGCGTTTGCCAGAGATCCGAAGATCCTGATCCTGGATGAAGCCACCTCGGCCCTGGACAGCGTATCGGAGAAAAAAATACAGGACTCTATACACCGGCTTGTCAAGGGGCGGACCACATTGATCGTAGCACATCGGCTGTCCACGATCAGGGACGCCGATAAGATCGCTGTGATCGGTGAGGGGGGACTGATGGAATATGGAAGCTGGGATGAACTGATGGACAAAAAAGGCGCCTTCTACCGGATGAGAACTCTGCAGGAGTGAGAAACCGGGCAGAGAACGCGGCGAAATGAAAAATCAGAAGCGGACAGTTAGAAAATATAAATTTAACTTTTTAATGTTTTTTTAATCTTTCTGCTGTATAGTGGTATCAACAGAACAAAACAGATATTTCGTATTGAAGATATAGTCAGGAAGGGAGAAATTCAAATGAGAAAGAAGAATTTATTAGCGGCAGCGGCAGTTATGGCTCTGGTGTTGGGTTCGCTTACAGGATGCGGCAGCAGCGCGGATATCGGAAGGAACGCGGCAAAGGAAACGGCACTGAATGACGCGGGAATCAGCGAGGCTGATACCACAAGGATGAGTGTGACAGAGGACCGTGATGACGGAAAAAAGATCTATGATATCAAGTTCAACGCCGGGGGAAAGGAATATGACTATGAGGTTCAGGCGTCAGACGGAAGGATCCTGAGCTCCGAGGTAGACACGGATACAGGTTACACAGCGGGCAGTGAGGATCCCGGATTGGGAAGCGCTCTTGTACCGGGGGACAGCTCACAGAACAGTCAGGGGCAGAACTCCGGCTCGGGAGATGGAAGTACATCCGGTACTGCATCGAACGGACAGACACAGGACAGCGGTCAGTCTCAGAATTCCGGAGCTGCCGGAAATACCAATTCCTCCGTTGGAAGCCAGGGAACCGGCCAGAACAGCAAAGGCAGCAGTAACAGTTCGTCTGATTCCGGGGTGGCTCTCAGTATTGATGATGCTATCGGAATCGCACTTGGCAGAGTTCCCGGAGCGACAGAGCAGAATATGAAGATCGAGCTGGAACGAGATGACGGAAGATATAAATACGAAGGCGAGATCCATTACAATGGCAGGGAATATGAGTTCGAGATTGATGCAAATTCCGGGACGATCCTGGAGTGGAGCGAGGAAAGAGACTGATCCATGATATAGAAGCAAAACAGGACTGCATAAGATTATGTGGTCCTGTTTTTATATATATAGGAATATATTCCGTATATAATTATATTGTTATACAATTCCTGAAATTCTTTTTCCTCCATATTTATCTTCCCGCTTTCCCATAATTTTAAAAGGTTAAAAATGCTGTGCATGGTATGGTTAAAAATAACATCCAGCTGTTCTTCAGTAATATCGCTTTTTTCTCTCCAATGTGGGAAAGCGGCGGCTTTAAGAGTATCATAAAGACAGTCTAGTCCTTTCTCGCTGCTTAGATGTTTTTCCTCTCCAAACAGTAACAGTGCATCTTCCGGGTACTCTTTTAAGCATAAAAACAGATCATCTAATAAATCCGAGGTATTTCCATCAAAATGATATCGATTAAGAATTGAATGAGCAATCCGTTTGGCAGCAGAAATTTCAAGATTTTCAACAAGGTCAGCTACATCCAGATAGTGATAATAGAATGTCCCACGATTGATATTGGCACTATCGCAGATTGCTTTTACAGTTATTTTGTCGATATTTTTAGTTTTTATCAGATCTAAAAATGTGTTTTTGATTAAAAGTTTTGTTTTTTCTATCCTTTTGTCTGCCATATCTGTCCCTCAATATTATTTCAGAAATTTTCAACAGTTTTTATACAAGTGTAGGATATCCTACATTTATATAATGATTATACATTGTCATTTTTTTAACGTAAAGATATACTTTATATAAATTATTTACAGCTGTTTACATATCTGATCAGAAATAATTATGCAACATGGGTATTTTGAGTGGATAAGGAGGAATCTTCAGATGAATCAAGATTACGAGATATTGTTTACTCCGGCTAAGATCGGTAAACTTGAATTGAAAAACAGATTTGTAATGGTACCGATGCATCCGACTTCTTTTATGGAATGGACACAGAATGCAGAGGGGCTGAATCCGGAGAAAGAGCAGTTATATTTAGACAGGGCAAAGGATGGAATTGGTCTTATTATTACAGGATGTTTTTCTTTTTATTGCTTTAAAAACAGAGAGTGTCTGGCGGATCATCCGGAAGCATTTGCCGGTGTCAGGGAATTTATGGATAAAGTCCATTCTTATGGAACCAGAGTTTTCGTGCAGATGACAGCGGGGATGGGAAGAAATCATCCGGTTACGAAAGAAATGTATGCCAATATGGATAAGTTGAATGAAACTTCCCATTTTGATATTACGACGGCGTCCGCGGATGAAGGACTTCCAAATCGATGGATTCCGGAATATAAAACGAAAAAGATGACAGTAGAACATATCCATCAGGTTGTGGAAGATTTTGCAAGAACAGCACTGTTATGTAAAGAAGCAGGAATTGACGGCATTGACGTGCATGCGGTACACGAAGGCTATCTTCTCGATCAGTTTGCGGCCCCTTATACGAATCACCGGACAGATGAATATGGTGGTTCTCTGGAAAACAGGCTTCGTTTTGCCTGTGAGATCGTCAAGGCGATCAAAGAAAAATGCGGTCAGGATTATCCTGTTATTATCCGTTATTCTGTTGTTTCAAGAACAAGAGGATTCGGAAAAGGTATCATCCCGCAGGACAACAGATCCAAAGAGATAGGAAGAGATATTGAAGAGTCAAAGAAAGCAATCCGGATTTTGAGTGACGCGGGATATGATGCGATCAATGCGGATAATGGTACATATGACTCTTGGTATTATGCGCATCCGCCGGTGTATATGCCGTTAAACTGTAACCTGCAGGATGCGATAACGGTCAGCCCGTATACAGATAAACCAATCATTTGCGCAGGAAGGATGCAGCTTCATGAAGCTGCTGAAGCTATCAGAAAGGATCAGATACAGTTTGTGGGGATCGGTCGTCAGTTCCTGACAGATGAACAATATCTGACAAAGATAAGGGAAGAACGGGAAGAGGATATCAGACCATGTATAGGATGTCATTTGGGCTGTATGGGTTATGCATTGTGGAAAGACTCCGGAGCTGTGATCGGTTCCACAGAGACCTGCGCATTGAATCCGTATTGTGACAATGAGAAGAAATACGCAGTAAGACGATCGAAAGATCCAAAACACTTTGCAGTGATCGGCGGAGGAATCGCGGGAATGGAATTTGCCATTCAGGCAAAAAAACGGGGACACAAAGTTGATATATACGAAAAATCTGACAGATTGGCCGGAGTTTTTAATGAGGCGTCAGCATTTTCCTTTAAAGAAAAAGACAGAGAACTGATCAGATATTATAAACGGCAGATAGAAAAAGAAAATATTCCTGTATATTTTAATACGGAGATAACAGATATTTCTTCCGTAGATGCAGACGAAATCGTGGTGGCAACAGGAGCGGCAGAAACGAGAAGATTATCTGTTCCCGGAGCCGAATATGCAGTAAGTGCATTGGACTTTTTGAAAAATGGAATGGTTTGCGGGGAAAATATTGTAATTATCGGCGGCGGCCTGACCGGATGCGAGATTGCTTATGAACTGGCGAAATCCGGAAAGAAGCCGGTGCTCGTTGAAATGCAGGACGATATTCTGAAGGTGCCTGGCGTGTGCATGGCTAATACCAGTTTTCTGAGAGATGCCTTTGAATTTTACAATGTACCGATATATGTGGAGGCAGAAACATTAAGTATTGGTGCAAAAGAAGTCGTTATCCGATTGAAAGGCGGGGAAAGAAAATCGATTCTTTCAGATACAACAGTTGTTTCTATTGGTTATATCACAGAATCGCCTTTTGACAGGGAGCATAGTAATGTCCATGTGATCGGCGATGCCGACAAAGTCTCGAACCTGTTTAGCGCTATAAAAGCGGCAAATGATCTGGTGATCAAATTTTAAATAGCAACTCTGTTGTCAGCCTTGATCTTTTTATAGCCTGATTATAATTTTGCGTTTTCAATAAGAGATAAACATACTATAATAACCAGTATTCAATTGATATTCAGAATGCTGGTTATTTTTTTGATGTGTATTCAGGAGATCTCATTCAAAGGGGGAGAGGCCGGCAGAAGAAATTAGCAAAGGAGAACACGGGGTATTATAATTCACTGATGGAGTTGCCATTATTTCATAATAATGTGATAATAAGGATGAAAAAGGGAGGCGTTTATTATGCCGCAGATTATTTCAGCAAAAGATTTGAACAATACAGCGAAGGTCCTCCTTGTGGAGGACGACCCGGAGATCGTGGAAAACCTTACGGAGTTCCTGCGGACGGAAGGGTATTCTGTTACTTCTGTCCCCACGCAAAAAGAGACTATGGAGCTGCTGGACCGGGAGCGGTTCGACCTGATGCTGCTGGATGTGACACTGAAGCAGGGGAACGGTTACAGCGTGTGTACGGCGGTGAAGGCAAAGTATGATATGCCGGTTATATTCCTGACTGCTCTGGATGATGAGTTCAGTGTGGTTACCGGGCTGGATATGGGAGCGGACGATTATATCAGCAAGCCCTTCCGGCCCCGGGAACTGGTATCCCGGATGCGCTCGGTACTCAGACGGGCCGGGCGGACCCAGTCCGTGGTCAGCGTCAGGGATATCCGGATCGATACGGAGAAGGGGACGGTGTCGAGAGAGGGAAAGGAGATATTCCTTTCCGCTCTGGAGTACCGTCTTCTTCTGGCGTTCATAAACCACAGAGGCATGATCCTGACCCGTTCCATGCTCCTGGATGAGATCTGGGACGCGGCGGGAGATTTTGTCAATGATAACACCCTGACTGTCTATATCAAGCGTCTCAGGGAAAAAATAGAGAAAGACCCTCAGAATCCGGAGATCATACTCACGGTGAGAGGGATGGGGTACAGGCTTGGTGAATGAACTGATCTGTTTACTGCCCGCCGCTGCAGCAGCACTGCTCTTCGGCGGGCTCTATGTGTATAAGATGAGAAAATATAAAAAGTCTCTCCGGCGGCTCAGCGGCGAGATGGACCGGATCCTGCACGGCAGCGGGGAACTGGTGCTGGGCAGTTATGAGGAAGGGGAAATATCGATTCTCCGGGACGAGATATACAAGATGACGGTGCGCCTTCGGGAGCAGTCGGAGACGCTGACTGAGGATAAGGAAGCTCTGGCGGACTCGCTGGCGGATATCTCCCATCAGATCCGGACTCCCCTGACAACCCTGAACCTGATGACAGCGAGGATGATGCGGGAAGGAGATGACCCGGAACAGAGAAAGAGGATCCTGAGAGAGATGAACCGGATGCTGGAGCGGATCGACTGGCTGATCACTGCCCTTCTGAAAATGTCCAAGCTGGATGCCGGCGCAATCCGTCTGGAGCCAACGGACATTTCTATGGAAGGATTCCTGAAGAAAGTGCTGGAGCCCTTTGAGATCCAGATGGATCTGCGGGATCAGCGGTGCCGGAT